>NZ_JACJLE010000015.1 GCF_016901995.1 Bacteroides caecigallinarum
TTATTAATCTATCTAGGTTATACAATAATATGAGATTTATATTAAATTACTTCAAGACAAAAGGAGTTGATATAAACTTACAAAGGTTTAATATAGAGAGCGGCAAAAGTTTATTAGATTTACCAACACCCTTAAAAACAGATAGAGCAAAAAAGTATTTTGCCAAAGCAGAAGAAATGGGGTATCTGGAGAAAACAAACACAGGTTATAAATCAAAATTTAGGACTAAAGTGTTATTAGCTTACTTTTTGGAATTAGTGTTTTGTCGTGACGACAACAACAAAAACAACTGTATGAGTTTCCCAGAAACAATGTTAAATGAGTTATTTCAAGAAAAGAGGTTAGGAAAGTACAGAGGACAAATATACAATAACGCTAACGGAAAGCCCAAAGGTTATGAGATAGTAGATAAGATATTTGATTAATAGAAAACAGTGTTTTAGTGTGCACCAAATAGGACACCTTAAAGCACTGTTTTTGTTTTCCCTTTGCCTATATCTTTGCACATAGAAAGCTGTTAGGAGTGCAAGACTAACAGACACGGCAAAGATGGGGCAGCCTTGCACCTGTACCCCAGAAGCCAGACTATAAAAATATAATAATATGGCAGAGGATTTAAAACAGGTTGCCGACATGGTAACAGCAAACACTATTTTTTGCACAAAAGAGGTATTAACAAGTGATGAGGCAGCAAAGTATATGGGTATATCTAAAAGCTACCTGTATAAACTTACTATGAAACAACAGATACCACATTTTAAGCCTATGGGTAAGATGTGTTATTTCAACCGTCTGGAGTTGGAACAATGGCTACAAAGCAACAGGGTAGCGACTGAAACGGAAATAAATCAGAAAGCCCAATCGTTTTGCATGAAAGGAGGTATGAAATGATAACTCCAAACATACGTTATTATGCAAAAATGGAATACGATACAAACAGTAAGAAAACTCCAAAGTATGTTATTAAAGCGGAAGCAGGTTTTTATGAACCTATGGAACACATAAAAGGGAGAAACGGATTTGTATCTATGTATCTGATGGAAAAGCTAAAAGATGGGGCAAATGTACCGTCTATGAGGCTGCAAGCTAAAGACAGTCTTAACTTTACAGGACTGAAAGATTATTTTATAGATGATAAATTAAGCGGTTTTGCATACGGCTACCCTTTGGCTGACAAGGTTTACAGTAGCAAGAAAATAGGAAACCCCTTTTATGAATATCGTAATGACGGTTTCCTGTTTATCATACACCAAGACCAGACAGCAGCCACTACCCCAGAACAAATAAGACCGACATCTATAGAACTGATAGTTTTAGATGGTGCAAAGGTATTGATACCGTCTTACTGCAAACAATTAACGATGGGGGGATTTGATGAAGCTATTAATCTATTAAGAAAACAGGCTAAAGTCTTATAATAATATGTAGTTTGTACCCAAATTTTGGTAACGATGTATGATAAGTTAAAACTATGGGCAGCCAGAACCAGAGACACACCAGACATTACAAAGTTTCTGGATAGAGCAAAAGAGCAGATAGACCACGACACAGGCGAGATAACAACTTTTGGCAGTCTGGATGGCTTAAAGGTTTCAATCTTTACAGGCGGTATTTCAATAATCGGCAGTTTGTCTAAATATCTATATCCAAACAATATTTATCCACTTGACAGGCACAGCACAGCGGAAGCGGTGGAAAAGTTATCTGATAACCTACATTTGAATATTTCTGATGCAAAGATAACAGGTCTGGAGTTTGGAACTCAATTTGTGATGAGGTACAAACCAGAGGACTATTTAAGAAAATTGGGAGATATGCCACGACTGCAAAGGTATCATTTTGAAGTTGGAACACTTTACTATAAACCCAAAGGGAAACAACAGCTTAAAGTGTTTGCGTTTTATGACAAGAAAGCGGATGCAGCAGTTAAGGGAATGACGCTACCAGACGGCTTTAGTGATGCAAACTTACTGAAATATGAAATGAGGTATAACCAGAGGTTACCCCAACAATTAGGAGTACCAGAAGTTACAGCCTCAACATTATCAGAAAAAGAGTTTTATCGGCAAATGGTGAAACGATACCAAGACTGTTATTTTTCAATATCCAAGCAGAACCAAGTAAAAACAAATGTTATGAATGAAATTAAGACTGTTTCAGACGCTTTTAATGTGTTGGTTGCACGATTAATCAACCAGAGCGACAAAACTCAAATAACGGAATTTCTGGAAGAACTGAAAGAAGCCAGAACCTTTGAGGACAGAAAATGTTATACCAGATTGAAAAAGAAAATCCAAGACATAGCGACTAAAGCGGATATATCGGTTACTGATGAACTTATTAAAGAACTTGACAACGAAGTTAAAAACGTGGGTGCATATATTTGAAAGTCTTATAATAAGATGTATTTGTACCCAAAATTTGGTAACAGATTAAAAAGTGATAAATGATATGAAAACGAGAACTGATGCAGTAGTATTCACTACCCTAAAGAACAAAGATATAATCACAACAGACAGTAACGGACATATAATGTTAGATGTAACAAAGCTGTTTGATACAGACGGAAGTGAGTTTCTTAAATGCAGAAATGTAGGTTACTATACTGTGGGCGAGATTGAGAAACTGAAACACAAACTTAAAATACTGATTTATGGCAAGACGGAATAATAACAACAGGGGCGGGGTATTTTTTTAAAAGGGGGTATAATCACAGAACCCACTGAAACCACCTTTCATACCCAGACTAAATTTTAAAGTCATGGGGTATTACAATAAAGCAGCCAGAACGGTTGCTTTTTTTATTTTATAGCACTGTTTAATTAGTTTGAATATATATAGTAGTGTTGTTTTTGGCTACCCTTTGGCTACCTATAAAAATAAAAAATCCTGTAAATCAACGACTTACAGGGTATTATTAGTACTCGAAGCGGGACTTGAACCCGCACAGCTGCAATAGCCAAGGGATTTTAAGTCCCTCGTGTCTACCGATTCCACCATTCGAGCATCCTTTCAAAGAGAGAGCGGAAAACGAGACTCGAACTCGCGACCCTAACCTTGGCAAGGTTATGCTCTACCAACTGAGCTATTTCCGCGTTAACGGGTGCAAATGTATGGAGTTTTTGTATAACTTCCAAACATTTCGCCCGTTTTTATTAAAAAAATATCCGTTTTAATATATTCAAAAGCCTTTTTGCATAGCTTCAGGGTATATTTGCAAAACATTTTAAAAGTCTTTGCAAAGCATTTGCAAGTTTCAATGTTATCTTCCAAGAAGGGCCTTTTCAGCATTTTCAACCACAGCAAAATCAAAACCTGACACAACTTTATCCATCAGTTCTGTGATGCGGTCGTTACACAGGTTACCGATACTTCCCTCATGAGTGTGATGAACCTGTTTATTATGTGTAAACTTTCCTGCTTCAATATCAAGTCCAACCTTCTTGTATGCATCGCGGAATGGCATTCCTTCTGTTGCAAGGCGATTCACTTCCTCAACACTGAAAATGTACAGATACTTGTCATCGTCAAGAATATGTTCGTTCACATAAATCTTGTCCATAATGTATGTAGCCATCTGCAGGCAGTCCTTGAGTTCGGAGAAAGCAGGCAGGAACACTTCCTTTATTATCTGCAAGTCGCGGAAATATCCCGAAGGCAGATTATTCATTATCATCATTATCTGCTGAGGGAGCGCCTGTATCTTATTACATTTTGCACGAGTAAGTTCGAACACATCAGGATTCTTCTTATGCGGCATAATACTTGAACCTGTGGTACATTCATCCGGAAGTTTCACGAAACCGAAATTCTGACTGCTGAACATACAAGCATCGAAAGCCATCTTAGATAATGTTCCGGCTATAGACGCAAGAGCAAAAGCTACGTTACGTTCCATTTTTCCACGTCCCATCTGTGCGTAAACAACGTTATAGTTCATTGAGTCAAATCCTAACAGACGTGTAGTCATCTCTCTGTTCAGAGGGAAAGAAGAGCCATAACCGGCAGCAGAGCCTAACGGATTGCGGTTACACATCTTGTATGCAGCCTGAAGAAACATCATGTCGTCAACAAGACTTTCGGCGTATGCTCCAAACCAAAGACCGAACGACGACGGCATGGCTATCTGCAAATGTGTATATCCGGGCATCAATACATCCTTATACTTATTACTTTGGGAAATAAGGACTTTGAACAAGTCTTCTACAGCCTCAGCAATATCTTTTATTTGTGCGCGTGTAAACAATTTCAAATCGACAAGCACCTGATCATTTCTTGAACGTCCGCTGTGAATTTTCTTACCGACATCTCCAAGTTTTCTTGTCAGCATAAGTTCTACCTGAGAATGTACATCTTCAATACCGTCTTCTATCACGAAATCACCTTTCTCAGCAGAAGCATATATGTTTTTAAGTTCTTCAAGCAACACTTTCAGTTCGTCAGACTTTAAAAGTCCGATACTCTCGAGCATAGTTATATGAGCCATTGAACCCAGTACATCATGCTTTGCAAGGTAGAGGTCCATCTCACGGTCTCGTCCCACAGTAAAACGGTCTATCTCCTCGTTTACCTGAACATTTTTTTCCCAAAGTTTCTGAGCCATTCCTGTATGATTTTTAGTTCTAAAATAAAAAGAGATTAATAAGGTATAGCCGAAAGCATGTCAGCCAGTTTCTCCACTCCTTCCTGAAGTGGTTTGGAAACCATAGCCTTCATAAACATGTTTACTTCGGCACGTATTGTAACCTTCATTTTCGACTGATTGTCAGACACCGGAAGCATCTGTATCCACAAGTTCATAGGTACAGGCGATTTGTCACCTTCAAACTTGATACACTTCATCGGTTCACGTTCGATTATTCTAAGTGTCAGACTTATACCCTGCACCTTCAGAGTGATTGAATCCTGATCGAACGTCATATCCTCCAACTTGCCCTCAAGTTTATCTTTTACTGCATCAAGGCGCTGGCGTACAGACTCAAGATTATTCAAATCCGACAGTTTGTTATATACTCGTTCCTGACTGTAAGGAACATATTTCACAGTACTTTCGTATTGTAATGTTGCCATATCCTTTAAAATATAAAAAACACGGATTTTACCGAATGACACGATTCGCTATCATGAACCGTGAGACCAGTAGAATCCGTGTCTTCAATTATAAATTAATATTCATTATTTTCCTGTCCAGTGTGCAGGATCTTCTCTCCATGCCTGAAGTACAGGAATATCTTCTTCGTCGATGTAGTTAGTCTTTAATGCAGCATCAAGCACAGCATTGTAGTTTGTCAAAGTAAAAAGTTCTACTTTTGCATTGAGGAATGCCTTTACAGACACATCGAAACCATAAGTGAATGAAGCTACCATACCGATAACCTCGCAACCGTCACGACGGATAGCCTCAACAGCTTTCAAGCTGCTACCGCCTGTAGAAATCAAGTCTTCTACAACTACTACTTTCATACCCGGACGCAATTCACCTTCGATAAGGTTTTCCAATCCATGGTCTTTTGGGCTTGAGCGAACATATACGAATGGCAAGTTGAGTTCTTCTGCAACCAATGCACCCTGAGCGATAGCTCCTGTAGCCACACCGGCAATAGCGTCAACCTGACCGAATTTTTCAAGAATAACACGACAAAGTTCCAACTTCACGAAGTTACGAAGTGCAGGGTAAGACAAAGTCTTACGGTTGTCGCAATAAATAGGAGATTTCCAACCTGAAGCCCAAGTGAAAGGGTTAGCCGGCTGAATTTTAATAGCTTTTACTTTCAGCAATTTCTCTGCGAATAATTTTTCCAAAGCTTTCATAATTTTACTAATATCTGATAAACATTTGTGCAAAAGTAGAGAAATACATCGGTATTTGAAAATTTATATGTATTAATTTTGCTAAAAACCGACATAAAGCATCATATATTATGATTTTGTCCACGCCAATGTTACAACACTGATTTTTACGAAATCTATCTTTTTCAGCGCATCAAGACAGGCAGAGATTGTAGCGCCTGTAGTAAGCACATCGTCTATCAGAAGTATATGCCTGCCACTTAATGAATAAGCCTTTTCGGTAACTTCAAACAATCCTTCGGCATTTCCCCACCTTTCAAAAGCTGATTTATGAGTTTGTGTGGCATTATTGTGGGTCCTTATCAAAGCATCCGTAACTACAGGAATCGAAGTTATATCAGAAATACCTCTTGCCAACAATTCCGACTGATTATAACCTCTGGTTCTCAGTCTGTTTTTATGCAACGGAACGGGTAAAATAAAATCTATCCCATCAAAAAATCCGGAATCCAGCAATTCAGTCCCCATAATACATCCCATCTGTCGGCATAATCTCTTCCTTCCATGATATTTCATTCCATGAAGTATATTTGCTACAATTCCTCCTTTTGCGTAATAATACAATGCTGTGGCACGTTCTACAGGAAATATTCCCCAGAAATATCGTTCCATCTCATTCCCTGGAGTATTCAGTAATCCGGTTTTTGGCAGTGATACCATACATGAAATACACAAGCTCTCTTCTTGTGATGAAAGAAGTTTTCCACAACATACACAGGTGCGTGGAAAAAAGAAATCACGTATGTCACCAAGAATGTTCATCAATCAAAATCGGCTTTAACAAATCTCATTATCTCCTGCATGGTAAATCCCCTGCCAGCAGCAAAACGGATAAGTTTGGCATTGCGCTCATAATCCGTCTCCGCCTTGATACCTTTAAGTTTCTGTTTCAAAAGACTTTGAAGAATGGAGTTATACTCATCTTCGTCTATATCTTCCATTCCAGCGTTTATCTCTTCCGATGTCAACCCCTTCATACGCAATGACTGGGCAATCTTTACCCTGCCCCACTGGTTGAAACGATATTTGTCGCGTACGTATGCACTGCAAAACCTTATTGTATCAAGATACTTTTCCTTGAACAGATGAGCCATAACCGCAGCAACTGTTTCCGGACTCGCTCCCCAGCCTTTAAGTTTTGCCTCAACATCCGACGGGCATCTCTCCACCGCCGAGCAATAAGCCTCAGCCTTGTTCAATATTTCTTTTTCCGTATATTCTTTCATGGTCTCAAAGCCTTAATCATCCTGTCATTACTAGACAAGTCTTTCCTCAATTCAATATTCTTATATCCCATTGAAGCCAGCATCCCTACTGTCTCACTACCGTATGCCCTGTTTATCTCAAAATATATCATGCCCCCGTCATTCAATATATCCAACCCTAACTCTGCTATACGTCTGTAGAAACGTAACGGGTCATTATCAGGTACAAACAGTGCCAGATCCGGTTCCCATTCCAGAACATTTCTCTCCATATCCTTCTTTTCACTTTCCGTAATATAAGGAGGATTGCTTACAAGAATGTCAACCTTTATATTGGGAATATCAGTTCCAAGCACATCTACACGACTGAAAGCCACATCCGCCTTATTAATACGTGCATTTTCAGACGCTACGGACAATGCCTCTTCCGAAATATCCCATGCCGACACTACAGGCGAATCCATCATCAAAGCCAACGAAACAGGGATACATCCGCTTCCGGTACCGACGTCAAGGACATGTGCACCTTCACGTTTGTTGTCCTTCACTATCCAGTCTATCAATTCCGCAGTCTCAGGTCGTGGAATAAGAACTGCAGGCGTCACCTTAAAGCGATAGCCGCAAAACCATGTTTCACCAATAATATATTGCAAGGGTTCGTACGACTTCAGGCGCGCCAGAATATCATTTACCTCCGAAAGTTTTTCTGACGAAAAATTCATATCTTTGCCTGCATATAAGTCAAGAGCCGACAGTTGGTATTTCTCTGTCAGTATATATTTTGCCATGGCAGTAGCCTCGGCATCCGGATAGAAGCCGGAAAGTTCTTGTCGTATATAAGTATATATTGGATGCATAATATGCAAAAGTAAGAAAAAAGCTCAATAATATGACTACAGATGAGAAATATATCCGCAGATGTATAGAACTTGCATCAAACGGACTGTGCAATGCAGCTCCCAACCCGATGGTAGGAGCAGTGATAGTACACAACGGAAAAATTATCGGCGAAGGCTATCATGCCAGATGCGGTGAAGGTCATGCCGAAGTCAATGCCATACGCTCCGTGAAAGATGAAGGCCTGCTCAAGGAATCCACCATATACGTAAGCCTTGAACCATGCTCGCACTATGGGAAGACACCTCCATGTGCCGACCTTATCATCAGCAAGGGTATTCCACGTGTTGTAGTTGGCTGTATCGACCCTTTCTCGCAAGTATCAGGCAGAGGAATACAAAAACTGCGCAATGCCGGTATTGACGTAACAGTAGGAGTATTGGAGGATGAATGCAAGAACCTCATCAGACGCTTCGTGACATTCAACACACAAAAACGTCCGTATATCACGCTGAAATGGGCAGAATCGGCAGACGGATTTATCGACATTAACCGTGAAAACGGCTCTCCTGTAGTATTGTCAACCCCAATCACATCAATGTACGTTCACAAGCAAAGGGCAGAACACAAGGCTATACTCGTAGGCAGAAGAACGGCTCTTCTTGACAATCCTTCGCTGACCACACGCAATTGGTACGGTGCCAATCCATTAAGATTAGTCTTAGACCGTACTCTCTCGCTGCCTTCCAATCTCAGACTGTTCGACCACACTACACCGACACTGGTATTCACCGAAAAGGAAAAAGCAGGAGAGGAAAATCTGGAATACATAACATTAGATTTCTCAAAGGACATATTACCACAGATGCTTACCGTCCTTTATGAAATGAAAATACAGTCTCTGCTTGTAGAGGGGGGCACTACCCTGCTCCAATCATTCATCGATTCAGGTCTGTGGGATGAGATGTTTGTTGAACACTCGGAAAAAGTATTGGGGGAAGGTGTGGAATCGCCTGTAATACCTAAAGGAATTAAAATGCAATCTGAATTAAGAGACAAAATTTGTGTCAGTCATTACATACATGATTAAAGACTTATGAAAACGGTTTCATCTTCCGACACGTGTCAGTAGCATTACAGACAGCTGTCAGCCGCATTACAGACACGTGTCGGAAACTATACTGACACGTGTCAGCAATACGGCTGACAAACTTATTTTAATTGAACATTTGCTACTTGTAGAACCTTAAAGTTCCAGATTCTACCAGCGAATTATGCTTCACTCTATATCCGCATGATGAATTTCCCATTTCGATACGTTTTATATACCCGTCGGTATTCTTTTCATCATCCACGACCTCTATTACAAGCTGTTTCTGTTTATAGAACTTTGGATTCAGAGTTATGGTTATCTTGTCGAAAGTAGGAGCAGTCAGAGTATATTCCGGCACTCCAGGACAATCAGGATAGAATCCCATCATACTGAATATCGCCCATGCCGACATTGTTCCTGCGTCATCATTTCCAGGAATACCGTCGGGAGTTGGTTTGAAATATTTTTCAAGCAACATTTTGACAGTCTTCTGCGTTCTCCATTCTTCACCTTTAAAGTAACTGAAAAGATAAGGATAGGCTATGTCCGGCTCGTTGGCAGGGTCGTAATACCCCTTGTCGAATATCATCTGTAGCTTATCTACAAACTTTTTCTTTCCTCCCATAAGTTTTGCCAGTCCTTTTACGTCGTGAGGCACATAGTATGTATAGTTCCATGCGTTTCCTTCGTGGAATCCAGGACTAGGCTCGAAGTTTTCGCCCTGTTTAGGATCGAAAGGGCTGTAGAACTCTCCGTTTGGCAAGATAGGACGTAAGGTGCCGAACTCCTTGCAGTAGTAATTCTTATATCCCATAGAACGCTTATAGAACATCTTTGCGTCATCATTCTTTCCCAGTTCTTTAGCAAGAGTTGACAAAGCATAATCAGCAATGTAATATTCCAGTGCATGAGACACGGAATTATCGAACTGTTCCATCAACGGAACATAACCTTTTGAGATATAATCGTCATTATCAGGACGCATCAGATTATCTTTTCCCGGCATGGTGGCTGACTTATACATTGCCTCGTATGCCAGATTGATGTCGAAATCTCTGAGTCCTTTCATCCATGTATCGACTATGACCGGCAAACTAGGGTCGCCCTCCATAGTGAGCGTTTCCCTTCCATAAAGTTCCCATTTTGGAAGCCAGCCATGTTCTCTGTACATATCCAACATAGTTTTCACCATCTCAATCTGACGTTCAGGATAAACGAGTGTCATCAGCTGATGTAGATTTCTGTATGTATCCCATAAAGAGAATACCGTATATCTGTCGCCCTTAGTAGAAAGTATCTCATCACCTTCCATCGAAGGATACTGTCCGTTTACGTCCTGCAGGATGTTCGGATGAATAAGTGTATGATAAAGGGCTGTATAGAACACTGTCTTCTGTTCTTTTGTTCCTCCTTCCACCATTATTCTGCCCAGGTCGTCATTCCACCTGTTTCTTGCTTCCTGATGTATTTCGGCAAAATGTCTTCCGGCTTGTTCCTTATCAAGATTTTCTCTGGCATTTGCAATACTTACAAACGATACGCCTATGGATACTTCTATTTCTTCACCTTCGGAGGTATTGAATGTGTACCACACTCCTATATCGTCGCCTGCAATGTCTTTTCCATATTTATCGTAAATCTTGTATTTCCCGTTGTCTTTGTCCCACTCTGCCTCAACGCCATACATTTTTCTCTGTTTTTTCCAATATCCGGACTCGGCAGGAGCCTTGCTGACTCTCATCACGAAATATATCGGAAAGACAGCCTGTGGATTATAGCAGAAAGTACCAAGAAGCTTCATTCCCTCAATCTCGGTTTCACTGACTTTTCTTACGAAAGCACCTGTCTCATTGGTCAGACCTTCGCCCAGATTAAGCAGTATATTGCTTTTTCCTTCAGGAAAAGTGAAACGTGTCAGTCCGCTTCTCATGGTAGCAGTCGCCTCTGCCAGTATATTGTACTTTTTCAGATAGATGCTGTAATATCCCGGATTGGCCGTTTCCTTTTCATATTTACTGCCGTAGTTCTTATAATCGACATCCAGTTCGCCGGTTGTAGGCATCAAAAGCAAAGATCCCAACTCCGGACATCCCACTCCACTGAGGTTTACATGAGAAAATCCGGTAAAGTAACTGTTCGTATAATCATACGGAGTTGACCACCAACGCGCATCCTTGTCATACACATTATCGGCGGAACCCATAACATTAAACGGAACTACGGACATCATCCCATTTGGACAAACGGCACCGGGATTACATGTTCCGAAATTGGTAGTACCTATAAACGGATCAACATAATCTGCCGGCTGCTGCGACATTGCAGTTCCGGCAGAGAAAAAGAATAAGGTGTATAATAGTAGTTTTTTCATAATTATATATAACTACTACAGTACAAGTCAGTATTTCCTTATACTATAGAATTGTTTTTTACAAAATCTATTATCTCTGAGATATACCCGAATGCCATACCTACCACTGTATCGGCAGCACCGTAATAAACGGCTACCCTTTCGCCATCCTGGAGTGCGGCACATGGGAACACTACGTTAGGCACATCTCCCTGGAGTTCATAAGGAGCGGCAGGAGCGAGCAGATAAGGGCGAGTACGATACAATACCTTTTCCGGATTATCCTTGTCGAGTATCACAGCCCCCATTGAATATCTGAAACCGTTGCACGTAGTAATAACTCCGTGATAGAACATAAGCCAGCCTTCATCTGTAAGGAACGGAACAGAACCTGCACCTATCTTTGTGCACTGCCATGCACTTTCAGGGAAAGGAGTCACTTTCATCACACATCTGTGTTCTCCCCAGTATTTCATATCAGGACTGTAGCTGATATATATATCACCAAATGGAGTATGTCCATTATCACTAGGACGACTCAGCATGGCATACTTGCCGTTAATCTTCTGTGGGAACAGCACACCGTTTCTGTTGAACGGAAGGAAAGCATTCTCACACTGGAAGAATTCCTTGAAATCGAAAGTATAGGCTATGCCGATAGTTGGTCCGTGATAACCGTTACACCATGTAATCCAGTAGCGGTCTTCAATCCAAGTGACACGAGGGTCGTACTTGTATTCCGACTCTATCATATCAGTATTTCCCGCCTTGAACTTAATAGGCTCATGATTAATCTCCCAGTTTATACCATCCTTACTGAAACCTGCAAAAATATTCATCTGGACAGCTTTGTTATCACAACGGAAAACTCCGGCAAACCCATCTCCAAAAGGAACAACAGCACTATTGAATATACTATTAGAAGTCGGAATATGATATCTTCCGATAACAGGATTCTTTGAATATCTCCACATTACATCGTTGCAACCTGCCGGGCGTTCTTCCCAAGGCATAATAAATTTTTCTGTCATAATTATTAGATTTAAATGTTATATAATAAGTTTACTCTCTCCTTCAATAAGTGTACCATCCTGATTATATTTGAACGGTATAAAGTAAGTTATCAAAAATGCCGGTATAGTGGCAATCAGAACGAATATGAAGAATGGTTCGTAACCTCCAGGTCTGTTGAACCATTCACCCAATGTCTCACAAACCCATCCGCTCATCATTCCCGGTATCATCACTCCAAGATTCATTATTCCTGAGGCAAAGGCATAATGCGCCATCTGGTGTTTGCCCGGAGCAACTTGCTGCATCATAAACAATGTCAGGCCTACGAAACCGAAGCCATATCCGAAATACTCGAATACTATTCCACTGCATATTATCAAACCGCTTTCCGGCTGGAAGAAAGCCAGAAAGGCATATACCACAAACGGTAAGTTAAATATACAGCATAAAGTGAATAAAGTATTTTTCAACCCTTTTGCAGAAATGTAATATCCGGCAAGCAATGACCCTAATACAAAGGCTGCAGCACCATATGTACCATAATAAAGGCCTATCTCTTTTTCAGACAGTCCTAATCCTCCGGCTTCTCTGGCAGCTTTCAGGAACAATGGTACAATCTTCATCACAAAGCCTTCCGCAAATCGGTATAGAATAATGAAACAAATATAATATATTATATGAGTCTTACGGAAAAAATCCGACAATACATTATACAACTCTGATAAGATTTCTTTTCCGCTTCTCTTACCTTCATTCTTTACCACCTTTGTCGATGGCAATGCAAATATATGATACAAGGCCAGCAATATCATAACGGCAGACAGTATAAGCATGATTGTCATCCATGATTTCTTGTTTGCCTCAAGCACCGAACCTGCTTCCGAATAACTCTCTATAAAATATCCGGCAAGATAGACCAGTCCTCCTGTAGCCACAATCTTAGCGATATTATAGAACGCGCCCTGCCATCCTATATATTTAGCCTGTTCTGAGTTGGATAGTTCGCTCATATAAACGCCATCGCACGCAATATCATGTGTAGCCCCACTGAAAGCTATCACAGCAAGCAATGCTATGGATATAGCAAAGAAGCTGCTCAAATTCAGCGACAAGGCTACAAGACCGAATGCGATACCCGTTGTCAGCTGGGTTGCCACTACAAAAAACTTCTTGGTCTTGAAAAGTTCCAGGAAAGGACTCCACAAAGGTTTCAATGTCCACGGGAGAAGTATCAATGATGTCCAGAATGTTATAAGCTTATCATCTACTTCCAATCCCTTGAACATGAGTACCGTCACCATATTCAGGACTACAAAAGGCAGTCCCATAGCAAAATACGCCGACGGAACCCACGTTATAGGACTTCTACGTTTAGTGTTACTATTATCCATAACAATCATTTCTTTTCGTTTGAGAATGAATATGGAGCATCTGTCAATTCTATACCACGTTTCAGATTAGGCTTACTATCCATCTGAATATCAATGGTACAGCCCTTCATAAGTTCCGAATGATTAATATAGTTCTTCGAATAATCAGTGCCGTTCCACTTCATATTCCGGATATACTTATTATCATCGTTATTTCCGTTCGCATTGATAACAACTTCATTGCCGTTTTCAAGATGCAGCACTGCTTTCTTAAACAATGGAGCTCCCAATACGTACTCATCTGTTCCAGGGCATACAGGATAGAATCCAAGTGCAGTAAACACATACCATGCAGAGGTCTGTCCGTTGTCTTCATCCCCACAATAGCCGTCAGGAGTGGCAGAATACATTCTGTTCATCACTTCCCTCAACCAGTATTGTGCCTTCCATGGCTGACCTGCATAGTTATACAGGTATATCATGTGTTGTATCGGCTGGTTTCCATGTGCATAGTTACCCATATTCATTACAGTCATCTCACGAATTTCGTGTATCACCTGACCGTAATAGCTTTCGTCAAACAATGGCGGTACAGAGAAGACAGAGTCAAGCATAACGACAAACTGTTCCTTGCCTCCCATCAGATCAATCAATCCTTGAGGATCGTGGAATACCGACCATGAATAGTGCCAGCTGTTACCTTCAGTGAAGGCATCACCCCATTTCAGCGGAGAGAAAGGTTTCATGAATTCTCCATTCTCATTACGTCCTCTCATCAGGCAAGACTCCTTATCAAAAAGGTTTTTGTAATTCATTGCACGTTTGGCATAAAGATTTACCTCTTTCTTAGGACGTTTCAATTCTTTTGCCAGTTTATAGATACACCAGTCATTATAAGCATATTCCAAAGTACGTGCAGCGTTCTCATTTATTTTTACATCGTAAGGTACATATCCCAGTTTGTTGTAATATTCATATCCCAGACGTCCTGTAGAAGAGATTTCAGGATGTACATTATTTGTACCATGAATCAATCCTTTATAGAGTGTTTCCAGATCTTCCACTTTCACACCTTTCATATATGCATCTACCAATACAGAAGCCGAATTGTTTCCTATCATACATCCTCTATGTCCCGGGCTTGCCCATTCAGGGAAGAATCCACTTTCCTTATAAGTATTGATCAATCCTTCCTGAATTTCTTTGTTGACAGACGGATACATCATGTTAAGCAAAGGGAACAGACATCTGAATGTATCCCAAAAGCCTGTATCTGTGTACATATATCCTGCAAGAACCTTACCGTTATAAGGACTATAATGAACCACCTGTCCGTCTTTATCTATCTCATAGAACTTTCTAGGGAAAAGCAATGATCTGTAAAGGCATGAATAGAAAGTCCTGTACTGGTCAAGGTTTCCACCTTCTACCTCTATCCTTCCAAGGACATCATTCCATGCGTCTTTTCCCTTGGCAACGATAGTATCGAAACTGTCATTACCCAATTCCTTCAGATTTATTTCTGCCTGTTCGTGGCTTATAAACGATGAAGCCACACGGGCATGAACCTTCTCTCCTTTTTTAGTACTGAATCCAATAACGGCATACACATGGTCAGCATGTTGTTCTTTAGCCTTTTCGTCCAGCTTTCCATCTGCCACTGTAGCAGTATAGGTAAAAGGTTTGTCGAACTCTATAACAAAATAGTTCTTGAAATTATCAGGCACTCCACCGCTGTTTCTTGTAGTGTATCCTATAATCCTGTTCTTATCGGCATCAACTTTTATATATGGGCATTCCTTAAATTCGCCTTTATGGAATGCATCAACCACGATGTATGATTTTTCATTCTCTGGGTATGTAAATCTGAACATTGCAGCTCTCTCAGTAGGAGTCAACTCCGTCACTACATCATGTTCCGCCAAATACACTTTATAATAATAAGCTTTAGCCACTTCACCCTTATGAGAGAACCAGCTGGAACGTTTTTCCTCATCAAACTCAGGTTTGCCTACAACCGGCATTATAGAGAATTGTCCATAGTCATTTATCCAAGGACTTGGCTGATGTGTCTGTTTAAAGCCCTTGATTTTATACGCATTATAGGTATATTGCCATCCGTCACCCATTTTTCCTGTCTGAGGTGTCCAGAAATTCATACCCCAAGGTCTGGCTATAGCCGGATAAGTATTACCTGTTGACAATTCGAAAGACGACTGGGTTCCTACCAATGGATTTACATAGTCCGCATAATTACTTGCATATGCTGCAAATGCTATGCATAATAGAAATATAGGCAGCAAAAGTTTTTTCATGGTTATTGATATATTAAGTTTATAATTATTTTTCTGCAATCACGCCCCATTTTGTAGGTTTGTCGGTCATAGTAAACTCTATGACACCACCTTTCATAATATCTTTATGGTTGATGAACGGTTTCTCTAAAGCGACACCATTCAATTTTACAGATTTCACATAGCAGTTTTCACGACTTACATTCTTTGCTAATATCTTAAAAACCTTATTTTCAGCAAACCTTATTTTCATTTCCGAGAACATAGGAGTACCTATCTGATATTCCCCAGATACTGGATTGACAGGATAAATTCCCATTGCACTCATTACATACCAAGCCGACATCTGTCCGCAGTCCTCATTTCCACATAATCCGTCAGGCGAATTCTTATATAATTCATGCATTATTTCAGAAACATATTTCTGCGTTTTCCACGGGCTGTCAGTATAATTATATAGATAAGCCACATGATGACTAGGCTCATTTCCGTGAACATACTGACCTATCATACCTGTACTGAATATAGGAAGCTGTTCATTTTCTTTAGGAGTAAGTGTAAACATACTGTCCAATTTCTCTTCAAAACGTTTTTTACCACCTATCAACTCTATCAGTCCATCTACATCATGCTGCACTGACCACAAATACTGCCATCCGTTGCTTTCCGTAATGTGCGGTGTATATTCCTCTGGTTTGAACCCTGATATAAAATTACCCTTACTGTCCTTTGGTTGCATGAACGAAGAATTTTCATTGAATACATTTCTATAGTTCGAGGCTCTTTTATAGAAATTATCTGCAAGATCTTCCTTGCCCATCTTTTCTGCCATTATGGCTATACAATAATCATCGAATGCATACTCTAAAGTCTTTGACAACGACCAATTTTCGCTATTGTATTTATCTACAACATCATAAGGTATATACCCCATATTTTTATAAAGCCCTATCTGTCTGTAATCATCAAGATTTGCAGTTTTCACACACTCTTTCAATGCCGATTCTGCATCAAAATCACCTATACCTTTAAGGTATGCATCAACTATTACCGGAACAGAATGGTAACCTATCATCATATCAGTCTCACTTCCAAACATGTTCCACACCGGCAACCTTCCATTCTGCTCAGAAAATGCAATAAGGGATTTTACCATATCATTTACCCTTTTTGGCTGTATGATAGTAAATAACGGATGTGCCGCTCTATAAGTGTCCCAAAGAGAGAATGTGCTATAATTGGTCCATCCATCAGCCTTATGTATCTTTTTATCAGGTCCGTAATAGCTACCATCCACATCCCCATAAATTGTAGGTGCCAGCATGCTATGATAAAGAGCTGTATAGAATGTTACAGTTTCATCCATATCGCTGTTTTCAACTTCTATTTTACCCAAAGCATCATTCCACAGCTTTTTGGCTTTATACAAATATGAGTCAAAATCACTTTCCTGTGCTTCGGCCATAAAGTTTCTTTCAGCACCTTCCATACTTACACCGGAAATAGCTGTTCTTATCACAATCTGCTCATTTTCGGAAGTATTATAATTTATTCTGGCAACATATCCATGACCGTTCTCCTTGCCATCTTTAATTATCGGAGACTTATCGAGTTGCAAACTGTCAAACGGTCTTGAGAACTTGGTATAGAAATATATTTTCTGGTTTCTTGCCCAACCATTGGAATATCTGTAACCTTTAAGTGTTACCGAATCGACCTGTTCTATATATGAATCCTGTGTTTCATCCCAATTCATAGCTTTTTTCAGGTTAAGGAATATAGCAGATTCTGCCTTAGGAAATGTATATCTCTGTATGCCACACCTCTCTGTTGCAGTCAATTCCACATTAATTTTGTAATCTTGTAAGAACACTTGATAATATCCTGCATATGCACTTTCTTTTTCATGTGAGAATTTGGAATGAATTCCTAAAGGCTGTTCGGCTTCATTGTATGGCAGAGTTACAGGCATAAACGATATATCATAAAGATCTCCGGCTCCCGTGCCAGAAAGATGCGTATGACTGAAACCTGCAATAGTACTGTCCGGATAGAAATATCCGGCTATTCTGTCCCATCCAGGTAAACCGTTATCGGGACTAAGCTGTACCATTCCGAAGGGTACCTGTGCCCCCGGATAAGTATTACCTGTAAAATCCGTCCCTATAAAAGGATTCACAAACTGAGTATAATCTAAAATCTGATTACTCTCTTTTTCATTACATGACGAAACTGTTACAGCCGTCAAAGCCAGACCCACACATATAATAGTCAAATATTTCATATAAATAAAGTTACAGTTATCACATTAATAACAATTACATATAATTACGTTTTAAACGGTCATTGAAAAGAAGTCAAATGCCATTATAAAACATAATCTAGTCTAGCAATTTAAAATAAACAGCCTGTCCACCTCCACGCGCCATCTTTATATGCAAGGAGTCTTTATTACTCACTTTACAATGAGTTATTTTGTAGGAAGACGGATTTGTTTCCCAATCGGCATCATCGCCGTCTGCATATATCACAGCATCATAATAATATCCATCTTCCAGAAAGTCTAGTTTTATATCTATATCACGTGCCTGTTCATTTGTGGAAGCACCAAGGAAAAACTTATCCTTAGCTTTCCTCACTATTACTACATATTCGCCAGGCTCACCGTCTAAAGCCTTAGACCATTCACAGTCCGGGTCAAAATCACGGAAAAACTGGAATGCTGGATGACCTTCATAATTCTCTATCATATCCGAAGCCATCTGAAGTGGCGAATACAATATAACCCAATTGGCTATCTGTTTTGCCAATGTAGTATTTACACGACAGTCTTTACTGTCTTTCATATTCCACTTTTTCCTGTCAGGAGAGTTTTTTATACGCTCATAAGTAATATCAAATATTCCCGGAGTATAGTCCATAGGCCCTGCAAGCAATCTGGTAAATGGCAATATAACATGATGTGAAGGAGGATTGCCATCACTCCATGCATTCCATTCCATACCTCTGGCACCTTCACGAGTCATCATATTAGGATATGTCCTGCGAATACCGGTATCTTTTATCGGTTCATGCACGTCAAGTGTGGTATGATACTTGGCTGCTGTTTCCACAACTTTACGGTAATGACGTACATTAAACTGTCCATGATGATTATGACCATTAGGAAGTCCGCCGGCATAGCCTGTCTTTACAGCGTTTATACCCATGTCAGAATACCATTTATAGGCATTGTCAAGCTGGCGCTCATAATTCAATATGTTTCCACCTGTTTCATGATGTCCTATTATCCTAACTCCTTTTTTATTAGCATAATCCACAAGTTCTTCTATATTGAAATCATCATATGGAGCTGTATAATCAAAATGTTGTGTACCTCCCCAGTTTTCCCAACCTTTGTTCCACCCCTCATACATAACAGCATCAATGTTATTCTCAGCTGCAAAATCTATATAACGTTTTGCGTTGGCAGTTGTTGCACCATGTCTTTTACCTTCATACCACGTTTCCACCCCTAAATGCATACCCCACCAGATACCGATATATTTCATTGGCCGAATCCAATCCGTGCTTTCCAATTTACAAGGCTCGTTAAGATTCAAAATCAATGAAGAGTTTATCAAATCCACGGCTTTCGAACCAATCTGAACAGTCCTCCACGGAGTTACAAATTTTCCTCCTGCAATCTTAACCTTTATCCCATCAGGCCATGGTGCAAGTTCCGATTTGAAAGTTGTACCTTCAATACGTTTCAATGTCATCTCAGGAAAATCCGTAAGAGCTGCTTCATGAATACTTGTATAAACACTTCCGGACTTAAAGGTAATCGGAGTATTGGCGTTCTCTATCTCGCTTAACGATTTGTTTCTATATAATAATTCATAAGTTTCAAAATTGGCAGGTATTGACCAGGATTTGCCATCTTTTGCAATATTGAATTCTGTAAGTTCATCAATAATAAACAGGCTGTCAACATCACGGACATCGTATTCGTATCTGAAGCCAACACCATCATCAAAAGCCCTGAAACGTATGGTCAGATCTACTTGTTTACAATCTGAAAGTCTGACTGCCATCTCATTATATTTATTCCGTATGGTTTTATTTTCTCCCCACGGTTGCGTCCATGTTTCATCAGCAGAAGTATGTTCTACACCGTTTATCTTAAGATGAGATGATAAAGAAGCACCATACAAGTCCCTAAACCCCATTACTGAAGGAAGAATCAGAACACTGTCTTTCACTTTTATCTGATATGTAGGCTTATTTTCATTATTTACAGTAAAAATCACATTAATTGTTTTATCCGGTGAAGACACTTCTGTTTTTCCTCCGGAACAAGCATAAATAAAAAAAGACAAAACGGCAAGTAATGTTATTTTATTCATAATATAAAGATTTTGATTTATAAAGGGTTAACTAATCAAATGGTTTTAAGATATTATTGTTCTTGTTATTTTTACATTAAAAATAATAGCAAAAAACCATTGTACATAAAAAAGACAAAATAATAAGTATTTCAGTGACTATTATTTTCAGGGCTCTGTGCTTTTCAATTCATTTCCAATATCAGCAACGTTTTAAAAAAACTCATATATGCAAATATACTATTTTAATTTATTATTTACAATAATAATCCTAGAGAACTATTAAAAACAAAGACAGCATAATAAAAGCATATATTCTCCGAAATGTTCATATACAGATTTAAAAACCTATTAAACAGCGTTTAAATACATTTTAAAATACTATACATTCCACTGTTGGGCGATAAAAACGGAGAGTTTATCCATAATTTTATATAAAACTGACGGAAATGTTCTGTTTAGACAAAAAAACTTTCTACTTTTGCAACTTGTAACATAGAAATCATTTGCAAATGAAAATAAGAATATTACCATCTTTAGTTGCCGGCATAATGACGGCTACATTTTTTTTATCTTCGTGTCTGGGAAATGATTACGAAGAAATAGAGTATCCTTCTACATCTAGTATCACATCATTTTCTATCGGTACACTACACCAGACATTCTATGTGAAAAGTTCGAAAGGGGAAGACAGTGTATATACAGATACAGTGAGCTATGCTGATGTCCCTTTTACCATAGACCAAATCAACAGAAAAATATATAATAAGGACTCTTTGCCTAAAGATGTTGACATAACGAGAGTTGTGGCAAGTATTTCTGCAGATTATGCGGCTGTATATTACGTAAAGAATGATAAAGACACAATATGGACAACCGCCGACTCACTGGATTTCAGCAAACCGGTGACATTCAAGGTAATGACTTTCAATCCTACACTTAACCAGTTTGATTTTGGAGCTCCATACGTAGTAAGCGTTAATGTACATAAACTGAATCCGGATTCTCTGGTTTGGAAACATTTCGAAAACAATAAATTTGCAAACGGTACTACTTATGCCAGACAAAAGGCCGTTTACACTAACGAAACTTTATATGTATTCGGTGAAACTGCAGATGGAAACGTACTGGCAAATAAGGCATCAGTAGAAAGAGGTAATATATCCAGCTGGGCAGAAATTACACTTCCTGCCGGTACAAACATTTATTCAGCTACAGCTTTCAACAATAATATTTATTTCGTAGCAAACAGAGAATTATACTTTCTGGAAAATCAATTCACTAAAATCGGCAATTCTACCGGATTGACTAATCTGATTTCTGTCAGCAACGGTAAGCTTTTGGCATACAAAGGTAATGAGAATAAAGTAGTTACTATCGATTCTGAAGGAAATGAACTGACAGAAAGTAATTTTGTGAACGGGAATAACCTGAACGGACGTATGTCTGCCATATCAATGCCTTCATCTCACAATAAGGATTTATGGAGAACCATCGTAATGACAAACAATATCGGGACATCCGAAGCAGATTCTACTGCTACAGTATTCAGCTACATTTCAAATGACACAGAATGGGTGAAATATCAGCCAAACAACCCTACTACATGCCCTAATCAGGGAAATATCTCTATGATTACTTACGACGGCAAAATATATGCATTCGGTGAAGATTTCGATTATTTCTATACTTCAAACGATAACGGACTGAATTGGAATCAGGAAACCGGATACATGGTGTTCCCATCTGAAAACAAAAACGGAATAGACAAGCTTACAACTTACCGCGGAAACGGAAGCTACTCTGCTGTAGTAGAGGAAAATGGTAACAAAGGCTCGTTTATCTGGTTCATATGGGAGGACGGAAGTGCTACCAGAGCACTCCTGAACAGACTTACGCCTAAGGAATGATTATTAAAACAAAGAACAAGATGCTATATAGAGAAAAAATAGATAAAACCAGAATACCCGCACACATAGCAATAATAATGGACGGTAACGGCAGATGGGCTAAGGAAAGAGGTCATGCCCGTACGTTCGGTCATCAGGCTGGTGCGGAGACTGTACATATAATAGCAGAAGAATCAGCCAGACTTGGTGTGAAATTTCTTACCCTATACACTTTCTCGACAGAGAACTGGAACAGACCTGTTGACGAAGTGGCCTCCCTTATGAGTCTGCTCATGGATTCGATAGAGGAAGAGACTTTCATGAAGAACAATATTAGCTTCAGAATTATAGGTGATACATCAAGACTTCCGAAAGATGTACTCGACCGTCTGAAAAAATGTATTGAAAATACATCACGCAATACCGGCATGTGTCTGACTCTGGCTTTAAGCTATTCTTCAAAATGGGAAATAACAGATGCAATGAAACAGATTGCAGGAAAGGTAAAACGAGGAGAATTGTCTGTAGATGAAATAACAGACAAGACCATCGACAGCCATCTGGCAACTAATTATATGCCTGACCCTGAACTACTGATCAGAACAGGAGGAGAAATAAGACTGAGCAACTACCTTTTGTGGCAATGTGCCTACTCTGAGCTTTATTTCTGTAACACCTACTGGCCGGATTTCAAGGAAGAAGAGTTATGTAAAGCCATCTGCGATTATCAAAGCAGAGAACGCCGATTTGGAAAAACTAGTGAACAATTATAATATTAAGCAATGAGATACCGTCTTTTACTCATATCTATGATGACCATGGGCTTGTCTTTCGTATATGACAAAGGATATGCCCAGGATAATACTACCGAAAACGATAAACCTGTAATTCTATACAACGGTTCGCCAAAGAAATACGAGATTGCGGATATAAAGGTTACAGGCGTGAAAAACTATGAAGATTATGTACTTGTAGGAATTTCAGGTCTTGCTGTTGGACAGACCATCACTGTGCCTGGCGACGACATTACTGGAGCCGTAAAGAAATACTGGAGGCACGGATTGTTTTCGGACGTAAAAATCTCGGCAGACAAGATTGAAGACAACAAAATATATCTGCATATCGAGCTGAAACAACGCCCGCGTATAACTGACATACGTTTCTATGGGGTAAAGAAGAGCGAGCGTGAAGATTTGCAGGCAAAACTTGGATTGGTAAAAGGTAGTCAGATTACACCAAACCTGATAGACCGTGCAAAAATCCTAATCAAGAAGCACTTTGACGAAAAAGGTTTCAAAAATGCTGAGGTAAACATCATAGAAAGAGAAGATACAGCCAACGTAGAACAGGTATATGTAGATGTGAACATTGACAAGAAGGAAAAAATCAAAGTTCACCAGATTACAATAGACGGTAACACTGTCCTGACAGACAAGAAGCTTAAAAGGGTAATGAAGAAGACAAACGAAAAAGGCAAACTAGTAAACCTTTTCCGTACAAAGAAATTCATCGAAAGCAACTTCGAGGCTGACAAGCAGCTCATCATAGACAAATATAACGAACTTGGTTACCGCGACGCTCTTATCGAAATGGACAGCGTCAGCCAATATGACGACAAAACTGTAAACATCTACATGAAGATATACGAAGGTGATAAATATTACCTGAGAGACATTACATGGGTGGGTAATACAGTTTATCCTTCGGACTTGCTGAGCGAACAGCTTAGAATGAAGAAAGGTGACGTTTATAACCAGAAACTGCTTAACGAACGTATCAGTGGAGACGAAGACGCCATCGGTAACAACTACTATAACAGAGGATATGTGTTCTATAACCTCGATCCTGTGGAAGTAAATATAGACGGTGACTCTATCGACCTGGAAATGCGTATCACAGAAGGTCCGCAGGCTACTATCAGCCACGTACGTATAAACGGCAACGACCGTCTGTATGAAAACATTGTTCGTCGTGAGTTGAGAACCCGTCCGGGTGACCTCTTCAGTAAAGAAGCTCTGGAACGTTCATATCGTGAAATTGCACAGATGGGACACTTCAACCCAGAAAACATTCAGCCAGACGTACAGCCTAATCCACAGGACGGTACGGTTGATATCAACTGGGGACTGGAATCAAAGGCCAACGACCAGGTGGAATTCTCTGCAGGTTGGGGACAGACAGGGGTTATCGGTAAACTGAGTTTGAAGTTCACCAACTTCTCATTTGCCAACCTGTTCAGAAAGAATGACAATTACCGCGGTATCCTTCCTCAAGGAGACGGTCAGACACTTACAATCAGTGGTCAGACAAACGGTAGATATTATCAGTCGTACAGCGTTTCGTTCTTCGACCCATGGTTCGGAGGAAAACGTCCTACATCTTTCTCTGTATCGGCATTCTACTCTGTTCAGACTGACGTCAGCAGTAACTACTATAACTCGGCATATATGAACAACTACTATAACATGCTTTACGGTTACGGTAGCTATTACAACAACTATTACGGCAACTACTATAATAACTACGAATCTTACTACGACCCTGACAAATCTATCAAGATGTTCGGTGCGTCAATCGGTTGGGGTAAGCGTCTGAGATGGCCTGACGACTATTTCACTATCTCGGCTGAGTTGTCTTACCAGAGATTCATGTTGAAAGACTGGAGCTACCTGTACATCAAGCTGAACAACGGACAGTATATGAACACAGGTAACTGTAACAACATCAACCTGAACCTGACACTTGCCAGAAACTCTACAGACAACCCTATCTTCCCAAGATACGGTTCTGAATTCTCGGCATCGGTATCGTTCACTCCGCCATACTCACTGTTCAGTAAAAAGGATTATTCTACTTACGGAAAAGATAACTACGAAGAAGCTGCAAGCATGTACAAGTGGATTGAATACCACAAATGGAAATTCAAAGCAAAAACTTATACAGCATTGCTGCCTATACAGAAATGTCCTGTATTGATGACACGTACTGAGTTCGGTATCTTAGGTCATTACAACAAATACAAACGTTCTCCGTTCGAAACATTCTATGTGGGTGGTGACGGTATGACAGGATATAGCTACAACTACGCATCAGAAACTATCGCACTCCGTGGTTATGAAAACGGTTCATTAACTCCATACGGTAGCGAAGGTTATGCATACATCAGACTTGGTGCTGAGTTGAGATACCCGCTTATGCTTGAAAATTCAACAAGTATCTATGCTTTAGGATTTGTGGAAGCAGGTAACGCCTGGACAGATGTGGCTGACTTCAACCCATTCCAGTTGAAGCGTTCAGCCGGTGTCGGTGTTCGTATCTTCCTTCCAATGATCGGTATGATGGGTATTGACTGGGCATATGGTTTCGACAAGATAAACGGCTCAATGCAGTATAGCGGCAGCCAGTTCCATTTTATAATCGGACAGGAGTTCTAATATTAAGAGAACAAGGTCTCAGTTACAAGTTGATAGAAAGGTTCTCCATCCGGATGGCAACCTTGTCAACTTGTCAACTAACTTAAGAACTAACAAACTCAAAAACTCAAATATTATGAAGAAATTGTTTCTATCACTGCTGATAATTATGTCAGGCATAGTAGCAGCACATGCACAGAAATTTGCACTCATAGACATGGAATTCATTCTGAAGCAAATCCCTTCATACGAACAGGCCAACAAGCAAATGGAAACCCTGTCAAAACAATGGCAAGCAGAAGTTGAAGCCAAGTCAAAAGAAGCAAAGGCACTGTACGAAGCATATCAGAAATCAGCATCAGGCTTGAGCACTGAACAAAGGACAGCCAAAGAAGAAGAAATAATTGCCAAGGAAAAGGAAGCTGCTGAATTGAGACAGACATACTTCGGTCCTCAAGGCGAAGCAATGAAGAAAAGACAGGAGCTAATTTCTCCAATACAGGATGCAATCTACAATGCTGTAAAAGAAATAGCTACACAGAAAGGATATGATGCCGTAATCGACAGGGCTTCGGCACAAAGTATGATTTTTGCATCTCCGCGCATTGATATTAGTAATGAAGTTCTTTTGAAATTAGGATATTCAAAATAATTTTATACATTTGCAACCGAAAGAAAAACACACGTAATAAACTAAGAATATAACAATAAAATAGAAAACAAAGATTATGTTGAAAAAATTAGCATTATTGCTTATGCTCGTTGCACCAATGAGCATATTTGCACAGAAGTTCGGATACTTCAAATCAGAATCAATTATCTTGGTAATGCCTGAATACGCAAAAGCTCAGACTGATATCCAGGCTTTGCAGAAACAATACGAAGATGAAATCAAGCGCGCTTCTGACGAGTTCAACAAGAAATTCGCAGAATTCCAGCAGGAACAGAAGAACCTTCCTCAGAACATCCTTGAACGCCGTCAGAAAGAGCTTCAGGAACTTTCTGAAAAAGGAATGCAGTTCCAGCAGGATGCTCAGCAGCAGCTGCAGAAAGCTTACGCTGACATGATGAACCCTATCTACGAAAAGATGGAAAAAGCTGTTCAGGCTGTAGGTAAGGCAGGTGGTTATGTATTCGTATTCGACTTGAACCGTACTGATATTCCTTACGTTGACGAAACTCAGGCTAAGGATATCACAAACGATATCAAGACTAACCTTGGAATAAGCTTGACAGCTACTCCATACGTGCCACAGGCTCCTGCTACACTTCCAGCAGCTCCCAATACAAACAAATAATTAAAGAATTTATAAATTAAACATACCGGTGAGGAACCTGTTCACACAAATGCCGTGTTTACAGGTTCTTCACCTTTTAATTTTATTTGCATGCCATATTTAATTAATCAGATAAAAGGACCAATAGGAGTTTTTGATTCCGGATACGGCGGACTAACCATACTGAAAGAAATAAGAAAGCTGTTGCCCGAATATGACTTTATGTACTTGGGTGACAATGCACGCACTCCTTATGGAACACGTTCGTTCGAAGTCGTGTATGAGTTTACTCTACAAGCTGTCATAAGACTTTTTGAACTAGGGTGTCCGTTAGTTATTCTGGCATGTAACACAGCATCAGCAAAAGCTCTTAGAAGCATACAGCAAAACGACCTACCTTATCTTGATAATTCCAGAAGAGTGCTTGGAGTAATACGACCTACAGCCGAAAGTATCGGTAAAGCAACCGTAAGCAGACATGTAGGTATATTGGCTACATCAGGGACAATAAAATCTGAATCTTATCCGATGGAAATAAAGAAACTGTATCCTGATATAAAGGTTACTGGTGTAGCATGCCCTATGTGGGTACCACTGGTAGAGAACAACGAATTCGACTCGGATGGAGCTGACTTTTTCGTAAAGAAGTACATAAACGAACTTTTGGAAAAAGACAATCAAATAGATACAATAGTACTGGGATGTACCCACTATCCGTTGCTTATAGACAAAATAAGGGAATTTACTCCTGACGGAATAAGAATAATTACTCAAGGAGAATACGTGGCAGACAGTTTAAAAGACTACCTGAAAAGACATAAGGAAATAAACTCCAGATGCACAAAAGGAGGAAATTGTCAGTTTCTCACTACAGAATCTGTAGAAAAATTCAAAGAATCAGCATCAATCTTCCTACATGAGGATGTTTCAGTGAAGAGTATTACACTGGGGTAAACAGATTGGTTTTACAGTAACCTCTTGCTAAGATATCTTACCGGATACCACACTGAGATAAAGCCAATCACAAGTACCGTAATAAATATAAGTACTACATCCCAAGCATGAACACTTACAGGATAAGAATCGACAACAAAACTGCCGGAATTTCCCAATGATATTATTCCATATTCCTGCTGCACAAGACAGAGAATCAATCCCAAGATTACTCCTGCAACAGCACCAATAAATGATATCATCCTTCCTTCAAATAGAAATATCCTTACTATCTGATTGTCGGAAGCTCCAAGGTTTCTGAGTGTCTGAACATCGTTTTTCTTGTCAATTATAAGCATGGACAATGAACCTATAACATTGAAACATGCTATCATGAGTATAAAGGTCAGGAATATATACGAAATAAGCTTTTCTATCTCCATTATTCTGAATGTATCAGCCTGCTGCTCGTATCTGTCCTGCACATAGAAGTCTTCGCCCAGAATTCTTTTTATCTTTGAGATTACATCCTTCTCGTTAGCTGTTGGATGAAGACGTAAGTTGACAGCCGAAACCTCTTTATCATACTGAAACAAATTGCGTGCAAAGTCAATTGATGTCAGAATATATGAGCCATCATATTTCTCCTGATTTACAGTAAAAGTCAGTCCTGAAGAGAAAAGGTCATCACTTACAAAACTGCTCATTGGATTAGCCATGTTTATTTTTGCTCCACGCTTTGGAGCATAAACTTCAAGAGGATCAAGGAAACGGATACCCGTACCTAATGTGGAAAGCAACTGCAAGCCAGGAATAGCATAATCCGCAACTTCGTCGTGAAGAATAAGTTCGCCACGGCCAAACAATATACTGTCTATTGGAGTAAGCTTATCAAAGTTATCCTCTACTCCTTTTATAACTGCCATTACCTGTCTCCCTTTATATTGCACCATTGCATTATCTTCAACAGACTCTGAATAGACGGCTACCTCAGGCATATTTTTAATCTGCGACAGAACAGGCAGACTACCGTCAAACACTTTTCCTTTGACTGAAGTTATCTTCACCTGAGGATCAAATGCAGTGAAGAATGTTGCCACCATATCCTGGAAGCCATTAAAAACAGAAAGTGTGCAGACCATTGCTAATGTAGCCAAAGCAACTCCGCACACAGAAATACCTGAAATTACATTTATTGCATTATGCGATTTCTTCGAAAACAAATACCTTTTAGCGATGTAAAAAGGGAAATTCACGGCAATTAAATTTTATCAGTAATACGACAAGCCTCTATTATTTAAGAAGCTGATCTATCTTTTCAGCATAATCCAAAGAATCGTCGATAAAGAACTTCAGCTCCGGAATTATACGCAGCTGATGACGCACGCGTCCTCCGAGTTCAAATCGTATTGCTTTGGCATTTGCATTAATATTCTTTACTATCTCTTCTGCCCTTTCCGACGGGAAAATACTTAGATAAGCACGAGCATAACTCATATCTGGACTGATTCTCACTACGCTGACAGATACCAATACGCCAGGCATTGATTTTGTCTGTGCCAAAAATATTTCGCTCAATTCTTTCTGAATCAGTCTGGCAATTTTATTTTGTCTGGTTGTTTCCATAAAATTATTTCTATTTTTTTCTTATTATTGTAAGACCGTCACGCATTGGCAATATCACCTTTTCCACCCTGTCGTCTGCCGCTACCAAGTCATTAAATTTCTTAATTCCTATAGTCTGCAAATCGGTGTGATGCGGATTTTCCTCAAGAACATGACCATCCCATAAAGTATTATCTGCCAGAATATACCCACCACTTCGAAGCTGTTTCAATATCATTTCGTAGTATTCCACATAGAAACGTTTGTTACCATCCATAAATGCCAGATCGAATGTTATATCCAGTGTAGGTACTATCTGCATTGCATCACCTATGTAGAACTTTATCTTGTCGGAATATGGCGAATTTTCCAACCATGGACGTGTAAAGTCCTCTTGTTCATCATTAATCTCGAAAGTGTGAAGCATAGCTCCATCCTCTAGTCCTTCAGCCAGACAAAGGGCGGAATATCCACTGTATGTTCCTATCTCAAGAACCTGTCTTGGGCGAATCATTTGGACAAACATCTTCAACATTCTACCCTGAAGATGTCCTGAAGCCATACGGGGACGCAGTAGTTTTACATGCGTCGCCCGATATAATGCTTTCAGATAATCTCCTTCTTCATCAATATGCTGAAGTATATAATCGTCCAGAGCGTCCGTTTCTTTCATTATATTGATTATAAATAACGGTTCTTGTTAGGAAGAACATAATCTTCTGCATGTTCAAGAACATCGTTCACCTGATTGATTTCAAGGAATGAAGTCTTTGTACCTGCCTTACCACTACTCAAATATGCCACCATATCATTGCCGGACAATACTCCATCGTTTATCAGCTTACGAAGAGCAGTAAAATAATATTCCTGTCCGTTTGCCTTCTCTGGCATATAGATAGCTTCTACACCATACGAGAGAGCAAGATGACGCATTGTCTTTTCCTTATAACAGATAGCCAATACAGGATGCTTTCCACGATATGCAGCAAGGCTGCGAGCTGTCAAACCGCTGAAACTGTCTGTAATGATAGCGTGTATAGGCATTAGGTTAGTAGCACGTACTGCCGATTTTGCAAGGAATCCTGTTACATCTGCATTTTCAGGAGTAAGACGAATCTGAATATCGTTTTCTTCCATTTTATCCTTTTCTGCCTGAGCAGCAATCTTAGCCATAGTCTTAACTGCTTCAACAGGATACTTACCATATGCAGTTTCACCACTTAACATCAAAGCATCTGTACGATAATAAATGGCATTTGCAATATCGGTAACTTCAGCACGTGTAGGACGTGGATTATTAATCATAGTATGAAGCATCTGAGTTGCAACGATTACCGGTTTACGTGCAAGAATACACTTCTTGATCAACTGACGCTGAATACCAGGAATGCGTTCCTGTGCCACTTCAATACCAAGGTCACCACGGGCAACCATCACACCGTCTGCCACTTCAAGGATTTCATCAATATTGTCAACACCTTCCTGATTTTCGATTTTTGCAATAATCTTTATATCACTGTTGTGAGCATCAAGAATTTCACGAATATCAAGTACATCCTGACGATTACGTACAAATGAATGTGCAATAAAGTCAATATCTTTTTCTATAGCATAAAGAATATTGTTACGGTCTTTTTCAGTCAATGAAGGAAGGTTGATACGAACTCCAGGTACGTTCACACTCTTACGGCTTCCCAAAGTAGCATCGTTCTGTACTTCGCAGAACAGAGTTGTCTCATTCTTATCGACAACTGTCAATGCCAAATCACCATCATCAATAAGAACAGAAGCGCCCACTGACAAATCGTGAACAAAATTCTTATATGTAACAGAAATACATTCTCTTGTAGTTTCCTGATCCGGATTTCCTACGATCTGTACTTTATCACCTATTTTAAAATCGATAGGACCTTCTGCGCTTGCAGTTGTACGCACTTCAGGACCTTTTGTATCCATCAGAATAGCTATACGGTTAGAAACTTGGCGCACATTGGATATCAATTTTTCGAAACCTTCACGGCTGGCATGCGCTGTGTTCATACGAACAACATTCATACCCGCATTAAAAAGATCTCTGATAAAATCCACTTCACAGCGCAAATCTGAAATGGAAGCAACGATTTTTGTTTGTTTAAGCATCATAATAAAAAAACTATTATACCTGTTTTACATTATTTCGAATTTAAAAAAGCTTCGACAGCCAACCTGTATGAGTCAAGCCCGAAACCACATATTACTCCACGGCAAGCACATGATATCATAGACTTATGTCTGAATTCTTCCCTGGTATGGACATTGGAAATATGTACCTCAATGGCAGGAGTAGTGACAGCCCGCAAAGCATCCTGAAGCGCTATTGATGTGTGCGTATAAGCTCCGGCATTCAAGATTATGCCATCATAAGAAAATCCCACTTCATGGATTTTATTGATCATTTCACCTTCCACATTCGACTGGAAATAGTCAAATTCTACATTCGGATACAGCTGAGACAGTTTCTTATAGTACTCTTCAAAAGAAACAGCCCCATAAATGGAAGGCTCACGTTTTCCCAATAAATTTATATTCGGGCCATTGATAATTTGTATTCGCATCGTTTATTTGATATAAACTTTTTGTACCTTTGTAATAATATGGTGCAAAGATAATAAAAAAGAATGAATAAACAGGAAGTTAACGGACAAATTATAATAAAGTATAGACAATATCTAAGACTGGAAAAGTCACTGTCAGACAATACGGTCATGGCCTACACCAACGACCTGGACAAACTTTTATATTATCTTGAAGAAGAAAAAATAAACATCCTTGACGTTTCTCTTGAAGACCTAGAACACTTCAGCGCCGGTCTGAGAGACATAGGCATCAGTCCGCGTTCACAAGCAAGAATACTGTCAGGCATTCGTACATTCTTTCATTTCCTACTGATTGAAGACTATATCCGTCAAGATCCGTCGGAGCTGTTAGAATCACCTCAAATCGGGAAACATCTGCCCGACATTCTGAGTGTAGAAGAAATCGACAACCTTATAAGTGCCATCGACAGAAGTACAAGAGAAGGACAGAGGAACTGTGCAATACTTGAAACACTGTACAGTTGCGGACTTCGTGTTTCAGAATTATGCAACCTGAAGATTTCCGATTTGTATCTTAACGACGGATTTATAAGAGTAGAAGGAAAAGGAAGTAAGCAAAGACTTGTTCCAATATCCCCAAGAGCCATCGAAGAAATAAAGAATTATTTTATCACGAGAAACGAGGGACTGATAAAACCGGGATATGAGGATTTTTTGTTTATCAGCAAATTCGGCAAAAACATTTCAAGAATAATGGTGTTTCATATAATAAAAGAACTGGCTGATAAAATCGGATTAAAGAAAAGCATAAGTCCGCATACTTTCAGACATTCATTCGCCACACACCTGCTGGAAGGTGGGGCAAATTTAAGAGCTATTCAGAGTATGTTAGGACATGAAAGTATTGGCACAACCGAAATTTACACCCACATTGACAGACGAAAACTTAGGGATGAAATAATAAATCATCATCCCAGAAATAACAAAAAATTACTATAAACGGGGTAGAAACTATCATTTTTAAGCATTTTTCAGTCATGATAGAGTAAAAAAAAGGACAAATATGGACGACACTATATCTTTTTTCGTATCTTTGTGGCGACTGAACATATTAAAAAGACAAATTTATATAATTATACAAACCTAATTTTTAAAGATCATGATTAAGAAGTTGTATTTGCCTATCGTGGCATTATTAGTTCTTGCTTTCTCTTCATGTAGCAAGATGGGAGAATTGTCTTCTGACTACTTCACTACAAATCCTGAAGTTTTGGAAGCTGTTGGAGGTAAAGTTCCTGTAACTATCACAGGTAAGTTCCCTGAAAAGTATTTCAAGAAAAGTGCAACTGTTGAAGTTACTCCAGTTTTAAGATGGGAAGGTGGCGAGGCTAAAGGTCAGCCAGCTATGTTCCAGGGAGAAAAAGTACAAGGCAACAACCAGACTATTTCTTACAAGGCTGGTGGTACTTACACTATGAAAGCTTCTTTCGACTATGTTCCAGAAATGGCTAAATCTGAACTTTATCTTGATTTCAAGATTAAGAAAGGAAGCAAAGAATACACAATCCCTTCAGTTAAAATTGCTGATGGTGTAATCGCTACCTCAGAACTTCCTACAGTAGCTTCTGCTAACGCTGCTAACGCTGCTGATGCATTCCAGCGTATCATCAAAGAAGCTAAAGAAGCTCAGATTATGTTCTTGATCCAGCAGGCTAACCTTCGTTCTAGCGAATTGAAAACAGAAGGTATCAAAGATTTCCACAAACAGGTTGCAATCGTTGCTGGCGACACTAAGAACTATAAACTTAACAACATCGAAATTTCTGCTTACGCTTCACCTGATGGTGGTGTTAAACTGAACACAGGATTGGCTGAAAACCGTCAGAATAACACTGAAAAATACATGAAACAGCAGTTGAAGAAAGGTAAGATTGAAACTACAGTTGACACTGAATACACAGCTCAGGACTGGGAAGGTTTCCAGGAATTGGTTTCTAAATCAGACATCCAGGACAAAGATCTTATCTTGCGTGTTCTTTCAATGTATCAGGATCCAGAACAGCGTGAAACTGAAATCAAGAACATCTCTTCAGTTTACAAGACATTGGCTGACGAAATCCTTCCTCAGTTACGTCGTGCTCGCTTGACTGCTAACTATGATGTTATCGGCCGTAGCGACGAAGAAATCAATGCTGCATTCGATTCAGATGCATCAGTATTGAGCGTAGAAGAACTTTTGTATGCTGCTACTTTGACTAACGACAACGCTCGCAAAGAAGCTATCTACAAGAAGACTATCGAAATGTATCCTAACGACTATCGTGCATACAACAACCTTGGTGAAATGGCATACGTATCAGACAAAGCTACTGCTGAAAAATACTTCAAACAGGCTGCTAGCAAAAACGCTAACGCTCCTGAAGTTAACACTAACCTTGGTTTGATCGAATTGTCTAAGGGTAATGTTGCTAACGCTGAAACTTATCTTGCTAAGGCTACAGGTGCTAACACAGCTAACGAAGCTCTTGGTAACTTGTATATCAAACAGGGTCAGTATGACAAGGCTGTAGCTGCATTCGGTGATACTAAGACTAACTCAGCTGCTTTGGCTCAGATCTTGGCTAAAGACTACAACAAAGCTAAGAATACTTTGACTGCAGTTAAGAATCCAGATGCTTACACTGACTATTTGATGGCTATCGTTGGTGCTAGAACTAACAATGCTGACTTGGTTAAGACTAGCATGGCTAAGGTTGCTCAGAAAGACGCTGCTCTTGCTGCTAAAGCTGCAAACGACCGTGAATTTGCTAAATATGCAAACGAAATCAAATAATTAGATAATTATTAAATCTATATTATTAAGGCTGGGACCAATTGTTCCAGCCTTTTTTTTTGTAAATAAAATACTGTATAATTCCGACTTTACATCATTTTTATGTATTTTCGCAGAAAACAAACTATAATTTTATGAAAATACTCTACAAAGCTATATTACTATGCACTCCTATCGTATTAACATCATGCGGTGGTGGCGACATGTTTACATTAAATATTGAATTAAATAATAAAGAAGAAAAAAACATATACGCCATATATGATGATCCTATAGCTAAAATAGATACCATAAAATTAAATGAAGGAAAATTCGAATATACATTCTTACCAGATACGATAACATTAATGAGACTTGTAAATGACTCAGGTCTCTATGTTCCTGTTTTTGCCGATAAAGGATGGAAAGTAAACTTTAAAGGTAGCTTCTCAAAGCCTCAGATTACTGGTAACGGTCCGAACGACGAGCTTCAGAATTTCAGAAATCTTATCAATAAAGACACAACAGACATAAGCTCCAAAGCTCAAGATTTCATTCTATCAAACAGAGAATCATATGCATCAGCATATATATTCAACCAATATTTCATACAAAGTCCTAATCCTGACCTGCAAAAGCTTAACGAAATCATAACGCAGATGGATGGACATATAAAAGACTGCAGAATTGTAGATATAACACAAAAGATATTATCCGATAATAAGGAAGAGAAATCAGAATATCTGAATTACTTTTCCTGCAAAGACAGGAGCGGCAAATATGTATCATGGAGCAGCAAAGAAGAGCTTTACACACTAGTAAATGTATGGGCTTCATGGGACGAACAAAGCAAATCTATAAGAGATTCACTATACATAAAAATAAAATCACTGCCTAAAGAAGAATTCAGAGTATTGAATATATCAATCGACTTTGATAAATCAGAATGGGAAAAACATTGTAAGAAGGAAAATGAACAATGGATTGAAACATGCGACTTTGAAGGATGGCAAAATGTTATAGTGAAACAAATGAACATATCCAAACTGCCATACAATATACTGGTTACAAAGAACAGAAAGATCATCACTTCATGCATATATGGTGATGAACTTGTTCAAAAAGTTAAGGATCTGATACAGGAAAACAAGAAAAAGAAATAATCAATTATGCTTGTAAAGCTATACGGAGCCGCAGTTCAAGGCATTGACGCAACTATAGTAACAATAGAGGTCAACAGTTCAAGGGGAATAAAATTCTTTCTTGTAGGACTTCCTGACTCTGCCGTAAAAGAGAGTCACGAAAGAATCATGTCGGCATTGAATGTAAACGGATATAAGATTCCCGGATGCCAGATAGTTGTCAATATGGCACCGGCAGACATCCGAAAAGAAGGTTCATCATACGACCTTCCATTGGCCATTGGAATAATGGCTGCAACAGGTATCGTATCGTCTGAAAAGCTTGGACAGTATCTAATTATAGGAGAACTCAGTCTGGACGGAAGCCTTCAACCTATAAAAGGAGCCTTGCCTGTAGCTATAGCGGCAAGAGCTCAAGGATTCAAAGGCTTTATACTACCAAAACAGAATGCACGCGAAGCCGCCGTAGTGAACAATCTGGATGTTTACGGCGTAGATAATATAAAAGAAGTAGTTGACTTTTTCAACGGTACACATAATTTAGAACCAACAATAGTACATACGAGAGAAGAATTTTACCAAAACCAAAGTGATTTTCCATTCGATTTTGCTGATGTCAAAGGACAGGAAAACGTAAAACGTGCTCTGGAAGTAGCAGCCGCTGGAGGACACAACATCATAATGATAGGTGCTCCAGGTAGCGGAAAGTCAATGATGGCAAAAAGGTTGCCAAGCATATTACCGCCACTTACTTTATCAGAAAGTCTTGAAACCACTAAAATACATTCCGTTGCAGGTAAATTAGGCAAAGACATATCACTGATAGCAACAAGGCCTTTCAGAAGTCCTCATCACACCATATCACAGGTGGCAATGGTAGGTGGGGGTACTAACCCTCATCCGGGAGAAATCAGCCTTGCACACAACGGAGTTCTTTTCTTAGACGAACTCCCTGAATTCAACAGAAGCGTATTGGAGGTTCTAAGACAACCGTTGGAAGACAGACATATCACAATATCAAGAGCCAAATATGTATTGGACTATCCTGCCAGTTTTATGCTTGTTGCCTCAATGAATCCATGCCCGTGCGGCTACTATAATCATCCTACGCGCAACTGTGTATGTTCACCAGGGCAGGTACAGAGATATCTTAACAAAATATCCGGTCCTCTTCTTGACAGAATAGACATACAGGTAGAAATAGTTCCTGTCCCATTCGAAAAGATTTCCGAACGTGAAAAAGGTGAAAGTAGTGCAGCTATAAGGGAAAGAGTAATTAAGGCGCGTAAAATCCAGGAAAAAAGGTTTGAAAAGGAAAAGGGCATACACTGTAATGCGCAGATGACCTCATCACTCCTGCATATACATGCACAACCCGATGCCCAAGGTCTTAACCTGCTGAAAAATGCAATGACAAGATTGAATTTGTCAGCACGTGCCTACGACCGTATTCTTAAGGTATCAAGAACAATTGCAGACCTTGAAGGCAGTCAGGAAATACTGTCATCACATATAGCAGAAGCTATAAGCTACAGAAATCTTGACAGAGAAAACTGGGCCGGATAAGACCTAATCCGGAGCTTTTATTAGGCTTTCATCTCATCTTCATTGAGAATAAAACTAGACAATGTTATTTTCTCCGGCTTAACCATAGGAGCTTTTCTGTATTTACATGATTCAAATATACATGTACTGCATTTAGGCTTCTCAAAAATATCACACGGATCAAGATGTAATGTCAGCTGTACCTTCTCATTATATCTGTCCGTCAGTACACTCTTTAGTTTCTCACCAGACTTGTGTCCCTCCGATACAGTATAATACCATGGAACAGTAAGGTCACAATCTATATATATACAGTTTCCGGATTTTATAACCTTGGTATTATGTATATCTACCCACTCGGGTTGCCTGTTGTCATTAAGCAGTTCTGCCAACTCTTCCAACAGTTTGTCATCTGCAGTATCAAGCAATCCTGCAATAGTATTTTTCAATATAGAAACTCCGGTTATTATAATAATCGATCCGAAGATAAGAGCCAACACACTATCTATCCATGCAAGACCTGTAAAATACAATACTAACAGTCCGGCTACAAGTCCGATAGTAGAATAAGTATCCGACTGCAAATGCTTTCCTCCAGCCACCAGTGCCATAGAACCGTATTTTTTACCAGTCTTGATACTATAATATCCCATAAGATAATTCAATACACCAGACACTGCAACAATTACTATACCTATGTCCAGTTTCTCTACTTCTGCAGGAACAACAAGTCTCTTAATAGCCTCGTATATAATCATGGCTCCAGCCACACTAATCAGGATTCCTTCTACCGATGCTGATATAAGCTCTATTTTTCCGTGTCCGAAAGGATGTTCCTTATCACCCGGCTTGGCTCCCCATCTGAGACAATACAGACTTATAAGCCCAGCCACGACATTTACTATACTCTCCATGGCATCAGTCAATACTCCCACAGAGTTAGTAACAAAATAAGCAATGAATTTACCTATAAGTATAAGTCCAGAAATAAGGACTATACGTTTCTGGACCTTGAGTTTTATCTGTTCTTCATTCATATATCAAATGTATTAATTGGTCCGCAAAGTTATAAATATTAGATATAATTAGAATAATAAATCCATCAGCTTTTTCATATAGTGTTTTAATGATTTAAAAACCATACTAAAAACTCTATTTATACTACAAAATAAAACGTACTGTCATACCAAACAGAATGCTATGTCATTCGAAAGCGAACGTCTTTTCTTTTTTTCAAAACGTATAAAACCATCTTTAAGCTATTCAATTGCACAGCTGATAAATAATGTATATCTTTGCACTCATCTTAAACCAGTTACAACAAAATATAACTATATAGCAAATGGAAAAGAAATTCAAAAGAACAACCGTAACATCGGCACTTCCATACGCCAACGGTCCTGTACACATAGGACACCTGGCCGGAGTTTATGTTCCTGCCGATATTTACGTCCGCTATCTTCGCCTCAAGAAAGAAGATGTAATCTTCATCGGAGGATCAGACGAACATGGTGTGCCTATCACTATCCGCGCAAAGAAAGAAGGCGTTACTCCACAAGATGTAGTAGATCGTTATCATACACTTATACGCGACTCATTCAAGGAATTCGGTATTTCATTTGATGTTTACGGACGTACTTCATCAGAAATACATCATCAGACAGCTTCAGATTTCTTCCGCAAGCTTTACGATAAAGGCGAGTTCATAGAAAAGACTTCTGAACAGTACTACGACGAGGAGGCAAAAACATTCCTTGCCGACAGATATATCACCGGCGAATGTCCTCGCTGTCATGCAGAAGGTGCATACGGCGACCAGTGTGAAAAGTGTGGTAGTACACTCTCTCCTACTGAGCTTATCAATCCTAAGAGTGCCATCAGCGGTAGCCAGCCTGTAATGAAGGAAACAAAACACTGGTATCTGCCACTCGACAAACACGAAGGATGGTTGCGCAAATGGATTCTTGAAGACCATAAGGAATGGCGTCCTAACGTATATGGTCAGTGCAAGAGCTGGCTTGATATGGGACTTCAGCCACGCGCCGTAAGCCGTGACCTTGACTGGGGTATTCCTGTTCCTGTAGAAGGAGCAGAAGGAAAAGTGCTTTACGTATGGTTCGACGCTCCTATCGGATATATCTCAAACACTAAGGAACTGCTTCCTGATTCATGGGAAAAATGGTGGAAAGATCCGGAAACACGTCTTGTACACTTCATCGGTAAGGACAACATCGTGTTCCACTGTATCGTTTTCCCTGCCATGCTGAAGGCTGAAGGCAGTTATATCCTGCCGGACAATGTTCCTTCAAACGAGTTCCTGAACCTTGAAGGCGACAAGATTTCAACTTCACGCAACTGGGCTGTATGGTTGCACGAATACTTGAAAGACTTCCCTGGCAAGCAGGACGTTCTGCGTTATGTCCTCACAGCTAACGCTCCTGAGACTAAGGATAATGACTTCACCTGGAAAGATTTCCAGGCACGCAATAACAACGAACTTGTTGCCGTGTATGGTAACTTCGTAAACCGCGCACTCGTTCTTACAGGCAAATATTTCGACGGTAAAGTTCCTGCTGCAGGCGAACTGACAGACTACGACCGTGAAACTCTGAAAGAATTTGCAGACGTTAAGGCTGAAGTGGAAAAACTTCTTGACGTGTTCAAGTTCCGCGATGCACAGAAGGAAGCAATGAACCTGGCACGTATCGGTAACAAGTATCTTGCAGATACAGAACCTTGGAAACTTGCCAAGACAGATATGGACCGTGTGGCTACTATCCTGAACATAGCTCTTCAGCTTGTTGCCAACCTTGCAATAGCATTCGAACCGTTCCTGCCATTCAGCTCTGCAAAACTACGCACAATGCTTAATATGGATTCATTCGAATGGGATAACCTGGGACGTACAGACCTTCTTGCTACAGGTCACCAGCTTGGTAAAGCAGAACTTCTGTTCGAAAAGATTGAGGACAGCGCCATCGAAGCACAGGTACAGAAACTTCTTGACACAAAGAAAGCCAACGAAGCTGCAGCTTACAAGGCTACCCCTATCAAGCCGACAATAGCATTCGAAGATTTCGAAAAGCTTGATATCCGTGTGGGTACAGTTCTGGAATGCGAAGTAGTGCCTAAGATGAAGAAACTGCTGAAATTCAAGATTGCCGACGGACTTGAAAACCGTACTATCGTAAGCGGTATAGCACAGCACTACAAACCGGAAGATCTGGTAGGAAAACAGGTATTGTTCATAGCCAACCTTGCTCCACGTCAGTTCAAGAACGGTCTGGTGAGCGAAGGTATGATTCTGAGTGCAGAAAACTTCGACGGCTCTTTGGCTGTTACTTCACTGCTTAAAGAAGTAAAACCGGGAAGCCAAGTTTGCTAACAGATTAATCAACACAAATCAACAATAAAAGGGCGGGATATGGATGTCCCGCCTTTTTCATAAAAGACAGAAACGTGTCAAACAATTCTCTAAAGGAAAAAACAGCGAAAGGACTTCTATGGGGTGGGCTCAGCAACAGTATGCAACAACTGCTCAACCTCTTTTTCGGGATATTCTTATCACGAATACTGTCTCGTACAGATTATGGAATGATTGGGATGTTAAGCATTTTCTCACTCATTGCATCATCCATACAAGAGAGCGGATTTACTGCAGCACTGACAAACAAAAAAGATATACAGCATAAAGATTATAATGCCGTATTTTGGTTCAGTTCTTTAATGGGACTGTTCCTTTATCTTGTACTGTCAATGTGCGCCCCACTTATTTCGCGTTTTTACGATACGCCCGAACTGGAATCATTGTCAAGATATTCATTCCTCTGTATATTCATATCCAGTCTTGGCACGGCACAAAGCGCATACATGTATCGTAATCTGATGATCAGACAACGCACCATAGCATTGAACATAAGTCTGGCAATATCAGGCATTACCGGTGTGATAATGGCACTTAACGGATATGCATATTGGGGTATAGCCACACAGAATTTGGTTTACGTGTCATCTGTAACATGTTTCTACTGGTATTTTTCTCCATGGCGCCCAAGCCTTAAGATAGATTTCAGTCCGTTGAAAAATATGATTTCATTCAGCGGACGTCTGCTTCTTACAAATATATTTGGTCATATAAACTATAATATACTGTCTGTTATTCTTGGTAAATTCTATTCTGGTCAGGAAGTCGGCGATTTCAACCAGGCTAACAAATGGAACTATATGGGCTACTCTGTAATTACAGGAACTATATATGGTGTAGCGCAGCCGGTACTATCAAGGGTTGACGACGAGAAGGAAAGACAAAAAAGGATTTTCAGGAAAATGCTGCGTTTCACATCTCTCGTCACATTTCCTGTCATGTTCGGACTGTCCATCACAGCAAATGAGCTTATAACAATAGCCATCACTTCCAAATGGTCAGAAAGTGCATATATCCTACATATATTATGTATAGGTAGCGCATTCACAAGCATATCCTATCTTTACTCCAATCTGATAATCAGTAAAGGCAAATCAAGGATTTTCATGTGGAATACCATATTCCAGGGAATTACACAGACCATAATAATGGTAATCAGCCATCCATACGGAATACCTGTAATGATAAAACTTTATGTCTGCATAAACATTGCATGGCTTGCCGTATGGCAGTATTTCGTATGGAAAGAAATCAGACTGAGCATTATGGAAGCATTGCGCGATATTATGCCATACCTGTCAATAGCGGCAATAACAATGTTTGTTACTACATATATAGTTGAAAACAGTATCTCAAACATTTATCTGGCATTAATATCAAAAATCATCATAGCGTGTATATTATACCTATCGTCGGTATGGTTATGCGGCTCTGTCACTCTGAAAGAAAGTTTTGAATATCTAATAAAAAAGAAAAGATGAAAACTGTTTCTGTAGTAATGTGTACATATAATGGAGAGAAATACCTGCGCGAGCAGCTTGATTCTCTTGCCGGACAGACATATCCTATAATGGAACTGATTATCCAGGATGACGGTTCGGATGATGAAACAATAGAAATCATAAACGGATATAAAGAACGTCATCCGGAGTTGAATATCAGGTTATACAGGAATTCCATAAATCTGGGGTTTAACAGAAACTTTTTCAGCGCAATACTGAAAGCAAAAGGAGACTACATAGCATGTTGCGACCAGGACGACATATGGGAAGTCTGCAAGCTGGAAATGATGATAAAGAATATAGGAGACGCATCACTTATATTCCACAACTCCGTTCTTTTCAATTCTAACTCAGTTATAGGAAAACTTCACAACAGACCGTTGTGCGAATTTCCATCAAGCATAAACGCCCTGATGATTCCCCGTAGTTACGGACACCAGATTATGTTCAGAAAAGATATACAGGAATTACTCATACCGTTCGCAACACTAAACCTTTCGTATGACTATTTCATATACAGTCTGAGCGGGGTTACTGGAAAAATCAGATACATTGATACACCGCTCGTCAGGTGGAGAAGACACGAGAGTGCATCAACATATTCAGAAAAGAAAGGCGAAGGAAAAATCCATGGATACATAAATGCTGCAAAAGCATTATTCAGAACGTCGAACATGAATACTACGCGAAGCTACTTCAAGTTATACAGTTCAATTCCTGTGGCAGACAAAACAGCAAGAAAATTGGCTGATAAAATGAGCAGAATAAACATTGTAAATTTTATCGGTATATGCTACCTTTGCTATAAACATAGATACGAACTCATAACAGAGTGTAGCGGAATAAAACAAAGTTTAAGGGCTTTCTTTGTTCCATTGTTTTTTGTACGGGATTACGGACAATATATTTTAAGGAAATAGGAAATGAAAACAATACCGGTATTTTTCACTTTCGACAAGAACTATGTTCTGGCAGCAAAAGTGGCTATCCACTCCATGCTGGTTCATGCATCAAAAGATTATAAGTATGAATTATATATTCTGCATACTTCTCTTGATGACAACGACTATAGAAACATCCGATCCGTAACAGAAGATTTCAACGCCGGAATTCATTTCATCAATGTTTCTGAATACGAAAAGAAGATAGAAGGACTGCATGGCAAGGCACACTATTCAAAAGAAATATTCTACAAACTGATTGCCGCCGACATTTTTCCGGAATATGACAGAATTTTATGTACTGATGTAGATGTTATATTCACAGGAGACATATCAGAAGCCTTTTTCATGTTCCCCAATGAAGATTTCATCTATGCAGGAGTTGGGCCTACAAACAATTCGGGACGTATGCCTAAATATATGGATAAATTTTCAAAAGACGAACTGGCAATATTGGAACATGAGATTGGAGCAGGTTTTCTTCTGCTAAATCTAGAGGCGATACGTCGCCATGACAAGCAGAAAGAGATGACAGACTTCTACATCAACAACTACGAAAGACTTTTACTGCCCGAACAGGATTGTATGATCCTTACATGCTGGCCTTTAGTGAGATACATACCAACCAAGTTTGTTGTTATAAACTCATTTTATAAAATAGACATAGACAAATTTCATTTCTATGAAGGGACTCCGGATTTCGACTGCCCGCACAGAGAAGCTGCCGAACATTTCAAATCAGCATTGGACAACCCAGTACAAATACATTACGCCGGCCCCGACAAACCATGGAACAGTATAATGGTGACAAAACAAATGGAATGGTTAAAAGCAATGATCAAGGCCGGATGTTTATGGGAATATATCTATAGCCAGCCTAAATTCTTTGCGCAAAAAATAAAAAAATACAGTTTAAGAAGATTTATCCGTAAACACTTCAATATTTAACAAGCGGAACATGAGCAACAGACAAAATAAAGTACGAGTTATAGCATTTTATCTTCCACAGTTTCATCCTACACCGGAAAACGACAAATGGTGGGGTAAAGGTTTTACAGAATGGACAAATGTAGGCAAAGCCAAACCTTTGTTCAAGGGACACTATCAGCCTAAAGTTCCGGCGGACCTAGGATATTATGACCTTAGAGTACCGGAGACAAGAAAAGCTCAGGCTGATATGGCCAAGGAATATGGTATAGAAGGTTTCTGCTATTGGCATTATTGGTTCGGCAACGGAAGACGTCTTCTTGAAAGGCCTTTCAACGAAGTATTGAACAGTGGTGAGCCGGATTTCCCTTTCTGTCTGGCATGGGCAAATCACAGTTGGGAAGACAAGCAGTTCAGTAAGGACGGAGGCCATAAGATGCTCATGGAACAGCTTTATCCTGGAGACGAAGACTATATAGCACACTTCAATGCTGTTCTTCCTGCATTTAAGGATCATAGATACATCCGTGTGAACGGTAATCCTGTTTTCGTAATATATTCACCTATGAATGTACCTGATGCGGCTCATTTCATCAGTTTATGGCAGGAATTGGCAAAACCACATGGTTTTCAGATACATTTTGTGGCACATACCTCAAAACCCGAAGAAATGGAACAGTATAAGAAATGGGGATTTAAAGCTACAATAATGGTCAGACTGTTCGATGTTTTCAAGCACGACTTTTCCCTATTGGAACGCATAAACGCCAAATTCCAGCGTATTGCTTTCAAACAGGGACGAAGAATAGACTATTCAAAAGCCGCAAAATATTTCTGCGGACCTGAAGACAAGAATACAGACTGTTATCCTACTCTAATACCAAACTGGGATCACTCGCCCCGTTCGGGAAGAGCAGGACACATACTGATAAACTCAACTCCGGATAAATTTGAGAAGCATGCGGAGCAGACGTTTAATAATGTGAAGGACAAGCCTGAAGAAGAAAGAATCGTTTTCCTGAAATCATGGAACGAATGGGCTGAAGGTAATTATATGGAACCCGATTTAAAATTCGGAAGAGGATACCTTGAGGCTCTGAAAAAAGCAATGAACAAAGTCTTTGGAGAATAAACATTCAATTATGAAAATAGCATTAGTCAAACAAGAAGTATATCAGGATCTTTACGTTTGCCCGGTAACAGAGAAAAACGCGGCAAACATTCTCTTCTCGTCAATGGGAAGAGTGGGCCCTATCGGCCTTATGGCAGAACTTGGTGCCGACTTCTATATAGTGAAGGAAGAACCGGAGTACGAAACACAGATTTACCGCAAAGTGATACCACATATCTCCAAACATCTTTATCTGCTCAAGACTGAGACACTCGACAAGATTCCGGGACAGGAATTCAAACAGCCGGGGAGTCCGTTTCCGAACGGTAAATTCGCAATTGACAGCCACGATATAGACTGGGGAAAATACGATGTTGTGATTTCCATTAACGTCAGCCTTCCTACGTCTGTCGTAAGAAGCTACCCGCAGACACTCTTCGCATATATGATAGGCGAAGCCAACATGGCTACGGGAAGCGTACACTTCGGATACGATGTCACCATGAACCAGATGGCAAGAGGAATAGTTTCCAAGAAATGCGGCATTATGGATTTCCCATATACTTTCCTCAGCTCGGACACTCTGCAGAAAATCATGCGAAATCACCTTGGCAGAGAATCGGAAAACAAGGGTGTTTTCATGGAAATAAATTCCACTACAGAACGTCCCGTAACAAAGGCACCCGCACATTTCCAGCCTCTCATAGATGCCGGATACGAAATAATTCTCCACAAGCAGCGTATATTCGACAATCTGAAAAGCATATACGACGCGAAGTATTTCGTAAAGATGGGTGGACGACATATACGCGGAAACTCTGTGGCAGAAGCTGTTTCTTTAGGGACACTGGCTATAATGGACAAGAACGAAGTGACACACCATGAACTGATAATTGACGAATGTGACGTGAAAACTATGGATCAAATGGTTAGCCTGATAAACAAGTTGGAAAACAATCCGGATTTGTATCAGGAACTATTGGCCAAACAGCGTAAAGTGTTGAAAGAATTATTCTTCGATGCACCGGTACAATCACTCGCCAACTGTCTTGAAGAAAAAAGAAAAGCCGGGAAGGCAAAACCTTATAAATGGTATAACAAAATAGCAGACAGACTCTGTTTCATTAAATAAAAGACAAAACTAACATGAATGCCCCTATACTCCTCTTCGTATTCAACCGTCCGGATCATGTACGACGGACTGTAGAAGCTCTGCAACGCAACACTCTTGCGACTGAAAGCATATTATACATATATTCCGATGCGGCACGCACTCCAGAACAGAACGAAACAGTAAGCGAAGTAAGAAAATACATACACACCATAAACGGATTCAAGAAAATAAACATCATTGAAAGAGAAGAGAATTGGGGACTTGCCAGAAGCATAATAGATGGTGTAACCACACGCGTAAAAGAATACGGAAGGGTAATCGTGCTGGAAGATGACCTTATCACCGCACCGTACTTTCTTCAGTTCATGAATGATGCGCTGGAGACTTACAAAGACGAAGAAAAAGTGGGCCACATACAGGGATGCGACTTCACACAAGATCCTTCCCTGCCCGATACTTTCCTCATAAAATGGACTGGAAGCTGGGGATGGGCTACATGGGAACGGGCATGGAAGTATTTCAATCCCGACGGAAAGGCCCTTCTTAAAGAACTTGAAGACAGAAAGCTGACATATACCTTCGACTTCGACGGTAAATACGGTTACACACGTATGCTCCGCCGTCAGATTGAAGGGAAAAACAATTCCTGGGCTATACGATGGAATGCCTCTCTATTCCTCAATGACATTCTATCGCTCAATGTAGGAAAATCACTTGTACAAAACGAAGGTTTCGACGGTAGCGGCACAAACTGTGGAGGTGGCGGACTATATTCCTCAAACCTGTTCATGGACAGGATTGCGGTGAAAAGAATTACTCCTGCAGTGGAAAACAAAGAAGCAAGACAGGCATACGTGAGATACTATGCACGCACCAATTCATTCATGGCTAAAGCCATCAGAAGGATAAAACGCACGCTAAAAGGTGATTTTGGCAGATAAAATGGCCTCAGACGTCGTTTTTAACTATATTATCATTAATTATTCATGCATCAATTGGGATAAAAAAGGTCAGTAAGCATTATCTTTGCAAAAAAAATTCCCGACCATGAGAATACTTATCATAAACACGGCAGAACGTATAGGAGGTGCAGCCATAGCAGCCAGCCGACTGATGGACGCACTAAAGAACAATGGTATAAAAACAAAAATGCTCGTCCGTAACAAACAGACAGAGCAGTTAACCGTTATTCCTCTGAAAAACTCATGGAGGAGAATATGGCAGTTCGCCTGGGAACGTATCGTAATATGGATAGCCAACGGATTTACACGCCGTAATCTCTTTGCTGTAGATATAGCAAATACAGGAACAGACATCACAAAACTGCATGAATTCGTACAGGCAGACGTAATACACCTGCACTGGATTAACCAGGGAATGCTTTCGCTTAACGACATCGACAAAATCCTGAAATCCGGAAAACCTGTGGTATGGACCATGCACGACATGTGGCCATTCACCGGAATATGTCATTATGCAGGCTCATGTAAGAAATATGAAGAGCATTGTCACAACTGTGAGCTTCTTCTAAAGCCTCACAAGAAAGATCTTTCATATAAAACATTCAAAAAGAAACAAAGGATTTTCTCAAACTCGAAAATAACCTTCGTAGCATGCAGTCACTGGCTGGAGGAAATGGCAAAGAGCAGTGCACTTATAGGAAGACAGAACATCACAAGCATTCCTAATGCCATTAACACCAACCTGTTCATGCCACGCAACAAACGTCAGTCAAGAGAGAAACTTAACTTACCTCAGGACAAAAAACTTCTGCTTTTCGGATCGGTCAAGATTACTGACAAGCGCAAAGGTATAGACTATCTGATAGAGGCATGCAAGATACTGACACAAAGCAATCCGGAACTAAGCAAAGAACTCGGAGTTGTGATATTGGGCTCGCATCCGGAACAACATTCTTCACTGTTTCCGTTCCCTATATATACGATGAACTATGTAAAGAGTGAAAAAGATCTGGTAGATATATACAATGCAGTTGATATATACGTTACGCCGTCACTGCAGGACAATTTGCCCAATACTATAGTGGAAGCCATGTCGTGCGGTATCCCTTGCGTAGGATTCGAAACAGGAGGTATCCCGCAGATGATAGACCATCTGCACAACGGATATGTAGCAGAATATAAGTCGGCATCCGACCTCGCCAACGGCATAAAATGGGTGCTTACCGACGGTAACTATCAGACCCTAAGCGAGGAAGCCCACCGTAAGGCAGTAAACACTTATTCCGAATCTGTTGTCGCACACCAGTATCTGCAAATCTATAACAAGCTGACAGGCAAAAATGCATAACACCGCTCCAAATTACCACATACAGCACCAGCATCCTAAGTTCAGCATTATCACAGTGACGTATAATGCCGAAAAGGTATTGGAGGACACTATACAGAGTGTCATCACACAGTCGTACAAGAATGTGGAGTACATCATTGTTGACGGCGGTTCGAAAGACGGAACACTAGGTATAATAGAAAAATACAGACAGCACATAGCACACCTGGTAAGCGAACCTGACAAAGGACTGTATGACGCGATGAACAAGGGAATCAGACTTGCTACCGGCGACTATCTGTGTTTCCTCAATGCCGGTGACGAATTGCATGAGGATGATACTTTGTTCTATATGGTACACAGCATAAAAGGCAATACCCTGCCCGACGTGATTTATGGCGAGACACAGATAGTTGACGAAAACGGACATTTCATCAGGATGCGGCGTCTCTCGGCTCCGGAAGTACTCACGTGGAAAAGTTTCAAGAAAGGTATGCTTGTATGCCATCAGGCTTTCTTCGCACGCCGCGAACTGGCTGTAAACGAACCATACAATCTGAAATACCGTTTCTCTGCCGATTTTGACTGGTGCATACGCATAATGAAGAAAAGCAAGAGCATACATAATTCAGGACTTACAGTTATAGACTATCTAAGCGAAGGTATGACCACACGAAACCATAAGGCTTCACTCATGGAGCGTTTCCATATTATGTGTCATCATTACGGATATATATCTACCATTGCTCATCATATGTGGTTTGTAATCAGAGCAGTCTTGAAAAAATAAACAGACATTTCAACCGAAAGTTGAAAATACATCTTAATAAATCCGAAAAACAAATAAGATCAAGTCTATAAATTTGTAATGATTACAATTTTATATATTTTTGTCTCATATGCTATTCATTAACCATTTAAAACCAAAAACTTATGAGAAAGATCTTAACACTATTCACACTGTTCGCATTATTATCAACCATACATGTATTCTCGCAATAGAAACAATATCAGTTGTCAAGCCATATCCTCGATATCAATACAGGCTACCCTGCAAAGGATGTAAAGATAAGTCTATCAAAAATGAACAATGCCAGCCAATGGACTGTAATAGACGAGAAAGTTACTGATACTAACGGCAGGGTGAAAGACTTCCTTCCACAGAATGATAAATCGGATAATAAAGGTATATATAAGCTGACATTCCACACCGAACCTTACTTCAAATCGCAGGACAAAAGCTCATTCTATCCTTTTATCGAGGTAGTGTTCGAGATAAAGGACGACAGCCACTACCACGTACCTATAACCCTCTCACCTTACGGATACTCCACTTATAGAGGAAACTGACAAATAAAAATCACACACATAAATGAAAGAAGGCGTTTCATGGACTATCACTTCAGATAATCCGTGAAACGCCTGTATTTTTACCGTTACACGTTCGTGTCACACTCGTCACACGTACGTGTCACATGCGTCACTCCTTCGTGTCACGGTAGTCACACGTACGTGTGACGCAAAATACGATTATACTTTACGCTTTTTATATTCTGAAATCATCACCGCTATTACCCCAAGGGCAAGTAAAGTCAATGCTATATAAGCAATGGTTTCAGTAGTATGAAGCGATTTTGGATCGAACTTGAACTCTATCACATGTTTTCCTGCAGGAACATTCATCGCACGGAGGATATAGTCGGCACGTCCGTGTTCCACCTCCTCGCCATCTATAGTTGAAATCCAACCCGGATAATATATTTCCGAGAATACCACTACCCCACCGTTCTTGGAATCAACCTCATATTTCAATGCGTTAGGCTGATACTCTTTCAGAACAATTGAGCTGAGTGAGTCTGGAGCGGCAGTCATCTTAACCTGTTCAGCAAATTTCTTATCAACCACGGCTGTGTGAAGCGGATTAATATCATGCAATGCATCTATCTCCTCATTTGCATTGTCAACATATTTCACATCGCCTACAAACCAAGCGTTTCCGCAAGCATAAGGATTAAACACCGGAGCAGTTTTTCCGTCCTGAAGCGGAAGGATGAAATATCTTGTGTTAAGCATGTTCAGAACTGGGAAAGCATTCCTGTCAACTTTAGCCATATCACCACCTGCCTCTGATAATTTAGAGAATATACCATTCATTTCACCATGGATATGTTCCTCAATTATCTCCTGATAACGGCGAAGTTTAGCTGCGTGATATCCTCCGATACTCTTATGCCAGTAAGCTGTATTGTTCTCATTGAATGTATTCACAGCCAGGTTCAATACTCTGTAATCCAAAGATTTGTCCTTCAGAATTTCCTTATCCGTTTCCGAAGGTTCCAGATATGGTTTCATCTCAGTTCCTTTTGCCACGAACTGTTCGTCGTACAGATAGCGTTTGTTCACATTCCACATATCCACAAGACACAACAGAGCTATAAGAGCTACCGTAACCTTCGGTTTCAGTTTTCCAATCGAATAAGCATATATCAAAGCTACACCTATCAGAATAATTACAAGGCTGCGCCATGCATCGGAAGTAAATATTGAAACACGAACCTCTTCAAGATTTGTCAATATAGGAACAAGCTGATCCTGAGGAATAGCATTCTGAAGAGCTGACATCTCCATTGTGGAAATATACGAAGGGAAGAACACCTGAGGAGCCAAAGCAAACAGAAGCGACAAACCTCCTGTCAGTGCCAGACTGGTATAAAATCCTTTCGCATTCTCCTTTATTACGGAAGGACGTTCCATTATCTCTTTCAATGCCATGATGGCAAGCAGAGGAATAGTAAATTCCGCTATAACCAGAATAGACGAAACGGCACGGAACTTATTGTACATAGGAACGTAATCGATAAAGAAGTCTGTCACTCCCATGAAATTCTTTCCCCACGACAGCACAATAGAGAAGACTGTACCCACTACAAGAGCCCATTTCATAGGCCCTTTCACAATGAAACATCCCAAGATGAAAAGGAACATCACAAACGCACCGACATAAACCGGACCTGAAGTGCCCGGCTGTTCGCCCCAGTACTGTCCCAACTGCGAGTACAGCCCACGATACATCGGATTAGCCTTCTTCATCGCATCCTCATTTGCAGCCAAAGGTACAGACGCTCCACCCTTCACATTAGGAACAAGCAGCGAGAATGTTTCTCCTATACCATAGCTCCATTGTGTGATATAATCGCGTTCAAGTCCGCTTCCTGTCTGATTGGCAGAGTTCTTCTTCACAAGTTCACTCTTGCCTCGCATACTCTCCTTGCTGTACTGATATGTGTGATAAAGATTGGAAAGATTAATACAGACACCTATCACACCTGCAACGACAAGCACTCCGGTTGCCTTGAAGAAATCTTTCAGCTTATTTTCCTTATAAGCCATCACACCGTAGGCTACAGCCATAAACAGCATAACGAACAGGAAGTAATAACTCATCTGCGGATGATTTGCAACTATCTGCAGTGCGACAAACAATGCCGTGAGCAATCCTCCGGCAAGATATTTTCCACGATAAACCAACACCATACCGGCTATTGTAGGCGGGATGTAAGCCAGAGTAACAAATTTCCATATATGTCCAGCCGCAATGATAATAAAGAAATAGGATGAGAAAGCCCATATTATTGCGCCAAGAGCAGAAAGCCATACTTTGAAGTTGAATGCACGAAGCAGGATATAAAAACCTAGGAGCATCACAAACACATACCACACGTATGTAGGCAGGAACAGATGATAAACCTTCTGGATGAATCCCAAAGCTTCGGTAGAATCATAACTTGGAGACATCTGATAGGTAGGCATACCTCCGAAAATAGAGTTTGTCCAACGGGTACGCTCACCTGTTTTTTCCAGATACTCCTTTTGTTCCTGACCAGAGCCGATACCCGCTACGGCATCATGCTGGGCCAATATTCGTCCTTCAGTGACTGCCGGAAAGAAGTATGCGAACGATATTACCGCAAACAATACCACAGCCACAATGTCCGGAATAAGTTTCTTGAATAAATTCATACTATATCAAAGAATTGAAAAATTAAATAAACTATTAGTATTCAGTCGGCAAAGATAACATAATACTGCTTGAAATGTTGTAAATTTGCCGGCGAAAATCAAAATTAGAACAAATTTACCGAATGAAAATAGGAATTATCACAGCCATGTCTTCCGAACAGAAGCAACTGGCAAACCAACTCACAGAGATAAAAGAATCAAGTAAAGGTCCTTTCAGCTACATAGAAGGAAAAATCAACAGCAACGAAATAGTACTGATGCAGTGCGGTATAGGAAAAGTAAATGCAGCTGCCGGAACAGTGGAAATGATAAACAACTTCCAGCCTGACTGTATCATCAGTACCGGTGTGGCAGGAGGTATAGACACTTGTCTGAAGATAATGGACGTAGTTGTAAGCCGCAATATTGTATATCACGATGTATGGTGCGGCGAAGGTAATGCCTACGGACAGATTCAGGGACTGCCTACTTTCTTCGAAGGTAACGAAACCCTCTACAATACAGCAATGTCTCTTGATACTGAAACAGCTATCCACGGAGGCCTCATCTGTACCGGCGACAAATTCATCACCGACCGCAAGGAACTGGACGAAATAAAATCAAACTTCCACGAAGGTCTGGCTGTAGATATGGAATCTGCTTCAATAGCTCAGATTTGCTATCTGTATAAAGTTCCGTTCATCAGCTTCAGAATAATAAGCGATACTCCGGGAGCAGAAAACCACTTCGACCAGTATCTGAACTTCTGGGGAGAAATGGCTAACCGTTCGTTCAAGGTGACAGAGACATTCCTTAAGGCATTGCCTAACAAAATTGGATAATTTTTAATTATTAATTTTTTAATTCTTCACTCATGGAAAAGATACCAAGCTTTACAATAGACCATATCCGTCTGCTACGCGGAATATATGTATCAAGAAAAGACCAGGTAGGAACAGAAACTGTAACTACATTCGATGTACGCATGAAAGAGCCTAACCGTGAGCCTGCATTAAGTCCTTCGGCTATCCACACAATTGAGCATCTGGCTGCAACATTCCTTCGCAACCATCCTGTATGGGCAGACAAGATTATATACTGGGGACCTATGGGCTGCCTCACAGGTAACTATCTTGTAGTAAAAGGTGACTTGAAATCGGCAGATATACTTCCGCTGATGATAGAAACTTTCCGTTTCATTGCCGATTATGAGGGTGATGTTCCGGGAGCTACAGCCAAAGACTGCGGTAACTATCTGATGATGAATCTTCCTATGGCAAAATGGGAATCAAAGAAATATCTGGAAGAGGTACTGGAAAAGGCAACTGAGGAGAATCTGAATTATCCTGCATAATGAGAAAAAGCCGTTCAGCGAACATTCACTAAACGTTCACTGAACGGCTTTAATTTAAAATACCGCTACAGATTTTCGTATATTATCCAAAATGGCAGACAACTTGCTATCATGTCTGGCCATCTGCATATTATATGCAGACTGCATATTAATCCAAATGTAAGCAGGAATATCTGTTGCTGCTTCTATCTTAAGAGCCGTATCAGTCGTTATAGGTCTTTTGCAATTTATAATCTCATTAAATGCAGTATATGCCATACCTATAATAGCAGCGAATTTACGCTGCGAAATGCCACGTGCCTCAAGTTCATCTTTAAGCATCTCTCCGGGATGTACTGGCATAGATGGAACCAATTCGTATGGGGCATAGATTTTCTTTGATGTATCCATATTTACTTATTTATAATGGTTACTTATTTCCAATAATCGACATACAGTTATTATCTGCTCGCCCATTTCTTCTCTAACAGTAAACTCAAGACGATACTTACGGTTTACTCTAACTGACGAAATACCTTCCTTATCTCCATGCAATGCTTCATAATTTAAAGCATTGAAACGGAATAAATCGGTTATGGTATTAGCTGAAATAATAGTAAACACAGCTTTCTGGTATCCTCTTATGACCTCTGGCTGATAGCGATGTTTTCTATCATTCGTATGACCATTTTCAAATAATTCACGCAGATATTCCTTGTCAAACTCAATATACATTAATCTTTATATTATTGTCTGACACAAAGATAGTTGTTTTATTTATATTCACCAAATAAGTGAACATATAATCGTGACAATTATTTTTTATAACCATTTTACAAATTTTCTTATATACCAATTCTTTATCATCTGTGTGAGAACACAGTAGGACAACAATATTCCAAAGAGCCATGGGAAATAACTCAAAGGCAGCGGCTGTAATCCTATGGCACTTCCGAAACTGCTGAAAGGTATGAACAGACCGATGGCAACAATTATCACTGTAAGGCATCCGACCTGCCATGATGAACGGCTCTGTATGAAAGGTATCTTGCGGGTTCTTATCATGTGTACAATAAGAGTCTGCGACAACAGTCCTTCCACAAACCAGCCTGACTGGAACAATGCCTGATGTTCCACAGAGTTACATCCGAAAACATACCACATCACTACATATGTCAGTATATCGAATATGGAGCTTATAGGCCCTATGTACATCATGAAACGACTCAAATCAGAAGCATCCCAACGACGAGGTTTCTTTAGATATTCCGCATCCATCTTATCGAAAGGTATTGTGGTCTGCGACACGTCATACAGCAAATTCTGTATCAGCAGATGAATAGGCATCATAGGCAGGAAAGGCAGAAACGCACTGGCAACCATCACACTGAACATATTACCGAAGTTGGAACTTGCAGTCATCTTTATATACTTTGTAATATTACCGAAAGTCTTTCTGCCTTCAAGCACTCCGTCTTCAAGTACCATAAGATCTTTTTCCAACAGAATGATATCCGCACTCTCCTTGGCAATATCAACAGCGGAATCAACAGATATACCTATATCCGACTGGCGCAATGCTGCCGCATCATTTATTCCGTCTCCAAGGAAACCTACCGTATTATCCTGCTCCTGAAGAAGAGTTATAATACGTGTCTTCTGCATCGGTGTAAGTTTTGAGAATACTGTAGCTTTGGCTACGGCAGTTCTCTGCTCTTCATCTGACATTGAATCGAATTCCGGTCCGGTAACAGAGTTTGCAGTATCAATACCTACCTGACGGGCGATGGTACGCACAACGGCATCATTATCTCCGGAAAGGACTTTCACCTCCACACCATGCTCATGCAACTGACGGATAGCATTAGCAGCCGATGGTTTCGGTGGGTCAAGGAAAGCCAGATATCCTATCAGAACCATATCGTTTTCATCGTCAATACAGAAATCAGATTCTTTATCGAGAAAACTCTTCTGAGCCACAGCAATAACCCTCATTCCCTGACGGTTCATTCTCTCACTTATCTCGCGTGCCTTATCCTTCAATTCTACAGTCAGCGGATGTACGTCACCGGCAAATTCTGCATGCGAGCATATTTCAAGCATTTCTTCCACGGCTCCCTTGGTTATAATCTGACGTTTTCCCTGAGTATCCTCCACCACTACCGACATGCGGCGACGTGTAAAATCGAAAGGTATTTCATCTACTTTACGGTAATTATCTTTCAGATATTCAAGCGAAAGGTCTTTCACGTGCGAAAGAATAGCCTTGTCCATAAGGTTTTTCAGTCCGGTCTGGAAGAAACTGTTGAAATAGGCATGACGCAGGATACGCTTGTTCTCGTCGTTGCTGCCATCGGCATTGATATATTTTTCAAGGACTATCTGGTCGCAAGTCAATGTACCTGTCTTGTCCGTACACAGAATGTTCATTGCTCCGAAATTCTGAATGGCATTAAGGTCTTTCACGATGGTTTTCTTTTTCGACATAGCAACGGCTCCTTTAGACAAGTTGGCAGTAACAATCATAGGAAGCATCTCAGGAGTAAGGCCTACAGCCACAGATACTGCAAATATGAAAGCCTCAAGCCAATCGCCTTTGGTAATACCGTTAACAAGAAAAACAAAAGGAATCATCACAAGCATAAAGCGTATGAGCAGGAAGCTGACCTTACTGATCCCCTTGTCGAAGGCTGTAGCGGCACGATGTCCTGCTATACTGCGCGCAATAGTGCCAAGATATGTATTATTTCCTGTAGCAATGACTATACCTACACCGGAACCGCTCACCACATTAGAGCCCATGAAACAGATATTACCCAGTTCCACCACACTGCCACTTTTTGCGCCCTTACAGTCCGGTGTTTTTTCTATAGGATCCGATTCTCCAGTCAGCGATGCCTGACTTACGAACAGGTCTTTAGCCTCAACAATTCGCACATCGGCTGGAATCATATCTCCGGCAGCTATTCTCACTACATCACCAGGAACCAGTTCAGTAATGCTTATCTCACATGTATCATCATCGTCCTGCCTTATTACACTGCAAGTATTGGTTACCATCTTCAGTAAGGCTTCACTCGAGACATTTGCTTTCCACTCCTGCCAGAAACGAAGTATCGAACTTGATACAACCATTACAGATATGATTATTATGGCAGTCCAGTCCTGCTCACCCGGAGCAGCAAGAGCTACATCAAGAATAAACGAAACAATGACCAATATGGTAAGAACACCTATAAATGGATTTATGAACGCCTTGACAAAAACTGATATAGGATTTTTCTTTTTCTCATGTTCCACCTCGTTCGCTCCATACTCGAAACGGCGGATTTCCACTTCTTCAGCAGAGAGCCCTCGCGGGTTGGTCTGAAAATAGTTGAATACTGAGCCTACAGGCTGTGAAGCAGCAAGAAATACTTTCTCTGCATTAAAAGCTGAATTTGGTCCGAATTTTTTCTTCCTCAACATTGTTCTTTCTTTTTTCAGCGTTACACATCATGGTTAAATTTCACGCTGCAAAGGTAGTGTGGAGACGTTTAGAACAGTGTTAGAAGACTATTAGAACGGTATTAGAATTCCATTAGAACAATATTTAAAGATGCTCCATTTCGACCACGAATGTTGTTCCCTTTCCCTCATCGGACAATACGTTTATTTTACCCTGATGAAGATTTACTATCTTCTGGGCCAGGGCCATACCTATACCATGACCTACCGCAACATGTTCCTGCTTACCTCTGTAAAACAGTTTGAACATGTTCTGCTGCTCATCATCGGAGAGTCCCGCTCCATTGTCGGACATACGGACTACTGTCCATTTGTTCCAAAACGAAATCTGCACAAATGAAGTCCTGTCCGGTGAGTACTTGCAATTATTCTCTATCAGATTTGAGAAAGCGATACTGAGAAGATATGAGTTTCCGCTGACGGTGACAAAACGGTCATCATCCGTTTCCTGTTCATCAAAAACCAGTTCAATCTTATATTCAGGGTGCGCCCTGAGAATACATTCGCGCACATCAAGCAGAAGTTCGTCAAGACGTATTTCCTGCATACTTATCTGCTCCTTACCATAATCAGCCTTGGCAAGATTAAGTAGTCCGTCTATCAGACTGTTCATCCTGCGCGCATCGTTCATCACATTGTCAAGTGCATCCCTGTACTGCTGCTGAGTACGCTCTTTCTGAAGTGTTATTCCCAGCTCTGCCATCAAAGCCGCAAGCGGAGTACGCAGTTCGTGCGACACATTGCTTACAAACATCTTCTGCGAATTGAAAGACTCTTCAAGCCTTGAAAGCAAATCGTTGAATGTAGTTGCCAGTTCGCCAAGTTCATCCTTTTCGTTCTTGACAGGCAAGCGGCGACTGATACTTGTAGCTGAGATATTCTCTGCCTCTGACACAATATCACGGATTGGCTTTAATGCCGCACGCGAAAGATAATATCCCGAAACGAACAAAAGACTCAGTCCGATAACAAACAATACTATAAGTGCATTAAGAAGAGAGGAGAGATTATCATATCCATATCCGTCATACGCAGCTGCTGTAACCACATACTTTCTTCCTCCATAGTCATAAAGCATACCTATACACTGATAACCGTCAACATAAAACTCCATATCGCCATCAGTCACTATGGTCTGTATCATAGCGCTGTCCTCCTTTATTATATCGTTCTGCACTGCATCATGATAGAGCATACGGAATGATGTGTCATACACAGCCACTTCCACCTCATTGATAAACTTGCGGTTATTAAGATATATAGACTGCATCACTTCCGAGTCCACCTGCCCTCCCAAGAAAAGATGAGCCTTTGTCACAGCCTCGCTCCTGAGGTCATGAAAAAAAGTTTTGCTCCGGATATGCTCGCTCGCCACATATACCAATGACAAGCATAGCGCGAAAACAGCTGCTGTTACAAGCGAATTTTTAAGAGTTAGTGCGGTTCTTATCTTCATAGCGGTTTATCAGTCAGAATAAATCCCATTCCTGGTTTTGTGTGTATAAGTTTGGTATCGAAATCCTTGTCTATCTTCTTGCGCAGATAGTTTATATAGACATCAATGAAGTTTGTTCCAGTGTCGAAATGAGTGTTCCAAACCTTCTCGGCTATCTCCATACGGCTTATCACCCTTTCCGGGTTTTCCACCATATAGACAAGCAGGTTATATTCTTTAGGAGACAATTTTATCTGTACACCGTTTCTTGTTACTTCGCATGTATTAAGATTGATTGATATGTCAGAATATGACACAGAGTCCTGCCTTACAGTCTGTGGCGATGAATATCTTTTCAGCAATACCCTGATACGTGCGTTAAGTTCCCTGAAATCGAATGGTTTCAGCATATAGTCGTCTACTCCGGCATCAAAACCGTCAAGTTTATCATCGGTAGAACCAAGAGCCGTAAGCATAAGCACCGGTACATCCGGATTTATTTTCCTTATCTCCTTGCATAAACCGAAACCGTCAAGCCCGGGAAGAACGATATCCGAGATCACCAGATGAAACTCATTTGAGCGGAAGAGACGTAAACCCATCTCTCCATCATATGCCACCATCACACTATAGCCATTCTCTTCAAGCCCGGCCTTCAGCAAGTCGGCTACACGCTTCTCATCTTCTACTATCAATATACTTTGCATAGCACGTTTTTTATTGTTTTAGGCAAAGATAATATTAATAAGAAAAACGCCTCGTCGTTTTAATTAAAATAACAAAGCGTTTTAATCAAAACGACAGGGCGTTAAAAAAAATGAGTTATCACCCATTTTAGTTCGGAAGATAACTCATTTCTAAATTTCCGTGCAGCAAGTAATAATTACTTACGCAAGCCAAGCTCTTTAACGATAGCACGATATCTTTCGATGTCGCGATCCTTCAGGTAGTTAAGTAAAGCACGACGCTTACCTACCAAAGTTGTAAGAGCTCTTTCAGTACTATAATCTTTTCTGTTGAGCTTCATGTGCTCAGTCAGGCGAGAAATACGGTATGAAAACAATGCTATCTGCGATTCAGCTGATCCAGTATCAGTGTTAGACTTTCCGTACTTTTCAAAGATTTCTTGTTTTTTAGCTGCGTCTAAATACATAATTTTGACTGTTTTTAAAATGTATAAATTTGATTTGCGGGTGCAAAGATACTAACAATCTTTATATTAGACAAAATATAATGGACTTTTTTTTCCTGTTTCTGAATAAAATACACGAATATGTCCGCCTATTAATTAAAATATATTCAATATCTTTACGATGTTTAATAAAAGAGAAACGCCATTATGCACAAATTCATAACAATCATACTGATAGTAATATTGCCAATATTAGACATAAATGCAATAAACTATACGCCAGATTATAATGATACAATACAAGATTTCCGTCCCGATAACGAAAATGAATTTAAATTCAATGCCAAGCAATTAATAGCTCCGGGCATACTTATAGCAGCTGGTTCTTTGGGAGTGTGCAACAAAGGATGGTTTCACAAAAACATAAATACCAAGGTAAAAGACAGATTACAGGATTGGCGTAGAGATAAAAGATTTAAGGCTGACGACTATATACAATACTTACCATTAGTGGCACATCTTGGTCTGAGTGCTTGTGGTGTAGAAGCAAAGACATCATATAAAGAACGTATAGCGGTGATAGCCACATCGTATATCGCTCTTGGCATAATTGTTAACGGTACTAAATATACTGTCAAGAAATTACGTCCTGACAGCTCAAAGAGGAATTCATTCGTATCAGGACATACTGCCACCGTATTTATGGGAGCTGAACTTGTAAGAACAGAATATAAAGACGCGTCACCGTGGTATGGTATAGGAGCATATACCATTGCAACAGGAGTAGGATTTCTCAGGCTATATAACAACCGCCATTGGGTGAGTGATGTTATAGCCGGAGCCGGTGTGGGGATACTCAGTGCACGTATCGGATATTGGCTTTTACCTTTAGAGAAAAAACTGTTCGGATGGGATAATAAGGAAAACCGTACGCTGGTAGCCGTTCCTTATTATCAGCCTGACACCAAATCTTTGGGAGCGTCATTCAGTATGGTTTTCTAAAAAACAAATACCATATTGAGCAATATTCACTTCTAAAAAATATAAAAACCATAACGCATTATACCTGTCTTTCAATGAAAAATAGTAAATTTGCAGCCAATAATATATAGGTATATAGTATGCAAGACATTAGAAACATTGCCATCATTGCCCACGTTGACCACGGTAAGACAACGTTAGTGGACAAGATGATGCTGGCGGGACACCTGTTCCGCGGAGACCAGACAAACGGTGAGCTGGTATTGGATAACAACGATTTGGAACGTGAAAGAGGTATAACAATCCTTTCAAAGAACGTATCAATCAATTACAAGGGTACTAAAATCAACATCATAGACACTCCGGGACACGCCGATTTCGGTGGTGAAGTGGAACGTGTGCTGAACATGGCAGACGGTTGTATTCTTTTGGTGGACGCTTTCGAAGGTCCTATGCCACAGACACGTTTCGTACTGCAGAAAGCTCTCCAGATAGGACTGAAACCAATAGTAGTAGTAAACAAGGTAGATAAGCCAAACTGCCGTCCTGAAGAAGTACACGAAATGGTATTCGACCTGATGTTCAGCCTTAACGCAACTGAAGACCAGCTCGATTTCCCAGTACTGTACGGTTCGGCAAAAAACAACTGGATGGGTGAAGACTGGAAAACTCCTACAGACAGTATCACTCCGCTGCTTGATGCAATCGTAAAATATATTCCTGCTCCACAGATTCTTGAAGGAACTCCACAAATGCTTATCACATCATTGGACTATTCTTCTTACACAGGACGTATAGCTGTAGGACGTGTACACAGAGGTACAATCAAAGAAGGAATGAATATAACATTGGCCAAACGTGACGGAACATTGGTCAAATCAAAAATAAAAGAAGTACATACATTCGAAGGTCTAGGACGTAAAAAAGTAGAATCGGTTTCTTCTGGTGATATCTGCGCAATAGTGGGTATAGAAGGTTTTGAAATCGGTGATACTATATGCGATTTCGAAAATCCGGAACCACTTCCACCAATCGCTATCGACGAGCCTACAATGAGTATGCTTTTCACAATAAACGACTCGCCTTTCTTTGGCAAGGAAGGTAAATTTGTGACATCACGCCACATTCACGACCGTCTGATGAAAGAACTGGACAAGAACCTTGCCCTCCGCGTAAGAAAGACAGAGAACGAAGACGGTAAGTGGATTGTTTCCGGACGTGGTGTGCTCCACTTGTCTGTGCTTATCGAAACAATGCGTCGCGAAGGCTACGAGCTTCAGGTAGGTCAGCCACAGGTTATCTATAAGGAAATAGACGGAGTGAAATGCGAACCTATCGAAGAGCTTACAATCAGCGTGCCTGAAGAATTCTCAAGCAAGATGATTGATATGGTGACTCGCCGTAAAGGTGAACTTACATCAATGGAAACTCAGGGCGACCGTGTAAACATTGAGTTCAATATGCCTTCACGCGGTATCATCGGTTTACGTACAAACGTGCTTACTGCATCTCAGGGAGAAGCTATCATGGCACACCGCTTCAAGGAATACCAGCCATATAAGGGTGAGATAGACCGCCGTACAAACGGTTCAATGATAGCCATGGAATCTGGTACAGCATTTGCATATGCAATAGATAAGCTTCAGGATAGAGGTAAGTTCTTTATCTATCCGCAGGATGAGGTCTATGCAGGACAGGTAGTAGGTGAACACGTACATGAGAATGACCTGGTAATCAACGTAACAAAATCGAAGAAGCTTACAAACATGCGTGCTTCCGGTTCAGACGACAAGGCACGTATCATTCCTCCGGTAATATTCTCACTTGAAGAAGCGTTGGAATACATCAAGGAAGACGAATACGTAGAAGTTACTCCTAAGAGTATGCGTATGCGTAAGATAATACTTGACGAAACAGAACGCAAGCGTGCAAACAAGAACTGATAAACAATAAAGAACATAAACAAATTCCATTGGACAAATCATAAGTCCAATGGAATTGTTATTATTGACAATCCTTGAATTTTATATCTGGAAAACAATCATATCCTATCATTAAGGATTCACATCTAAAAACAAAGCAATTATGAAAATATTGGTTACAGGTGCAGCAGGTTTCATTGGATCAAAATTAATGTACCAACTGGCAAAAAGAGGTGATACAGTAGTAGGCATTGACGAAATAAATGATTACTACGACGTTCGTCTTAAATTTGCAAGGTTAAAAGAATGCGGAATAGCTGTTCCTGACAACTCTTACATCTATAATGAAAGAGTGCAAAGCACTGTTTTCAATAATTGCTCGTTCATAAAGATGTCAATAGACGACAAGGGTTCAATAGACAAACTGTTTGAAAAGGAGAAATTCGACAAGGTTATGAATCTTGCAGCACAGGCCGGTGTAAGATATTCGATAACCAATCCGTATTCTTATCTTAACAGCAATATAGTAGGTTTCCTTAATATACTTGAGGCATGCAGAAACTATGGAGTGAAACATCTTATATTCGCATCATCAAGCTCGGTTTACGGACTGAACTCAAAAACTCCTTATTCTGAAGACGACAAGGTGGACAGCCCGGTAAGTCTTTATGCAGCCAGCAAGAAATCGAACGAACTGATGGCACACGCCTACAGCAAGCTATATGGTTTTGCTGTTACAGGATTAAGATACTTCACTGTTTATGGCCCGTGGGGACGCCCTGACATGGCCCCTATGCTTTTTGCAAAAGCCATATCCAGAAACGAACCTATCAAAATATTCAACAACGGAAATCTAAGCAGAGACTTTACATACATTGACGATATTGTAGAGGGTACGATACGAGTGATAAACAGCATCCCGAAAGCAGAAGAATGCGAAAACGGTGTAGCATACAAGATATACAACATAGGCTGTTCGGAACCGGTCAAGCTCATGGATTTCATAAAAGAAATGGAGCAGGCTTTGGGTAAAGAGGCTATCAAGGAATATCTCCCGATGCAGCAGGGAGATGTATTCCAGACATATGCCGACACCACAAAACTGGAAAATGAAACCGGATACAAGCCGCAAATCAGTCTTCACGAAGGCATCACAAAGTTCATTGAATGGTATAAATCAGAGAGCAACCCTTTAAAAGAATAAAAAGATAATTGTTTTCTGAAAGTTTTGGATAACTTTGCAAAATCACTAATCACACTACATTATGAAAGAATTTGCGCAAGAGTTACTTGCTATCAACAAGACAGCTGATTATGACCTGACTGTCATAGTGCCTGTATATAACGAAGAAGAAAACATGAAAATGCTGGAAGAAAAGCTGTCGGCATTTACAGCCATTGCCAAGTGTCCGGCATGTATCCTATTCGTAAACGATGGTTCAAAAGATAACAGTCTGGCAGGGATACAGGATATCTGCAGCAGACACAATGACTTCTTCTATATCAGTTTTCTAAAAAATGCAGGACTTAGCGCAGCTATAAAAGCAGGCTTTGACACAGCACAGTCAAAATATGTAGGATATATTGATGCCGATTTGCAGACTGCTCCGGACGATTTCAACCTGCTGCTTGAATATATCAATGACTTCAAACTGGTGATGGGTATCCGTGCAAACAGAAAGGATTCTGGTTTCAAACGTCTGCAATCCAAAATAGCCAACAGTTTCCGACGAATGATGACACACGACGGTGCCACAGACACAGGCTGTCCGCTAAAGATTCTCCATACAGACTACGCAAAGCGTATTCCTTTCTTCACAGGAATGCACAGATTCCTTCCTGCACTTATATTACTTCAGGATGGAGGATGCTTTAAGGAAATTCCAGTAAGACACTTCCCAAGAGTTGCAGGAAAATCCAAATTTAACCTATGGAACAGACTTATATCACCATTTAAGGACTGCTTCGCCTACAGATGGATGAAACACAGATACATAAACTACCATATTAAAGAAAACAATATCTAACTAAACCGCTCCTAATGACAATTGTATATATAATAGGCTTTTTGGCACAGATATTTTTTTCGGCAAGAATTCTTGTACAATGGATATTGTCGGAAAAAGCAAAAGAAATTGTATCCCCATCTATCTTCTGGGTACTTAGTATTGCCGGATCATACCTTTTGTTTATATACGGATGGTGCAGGGATGATTTCTCGATAATACTTGGACAAATCATTTCCTATTATATTTATATCTGGAATCTGAATGCCAAAGGGATATGGAGAAACATAAATATCATATTGAGAATAATACTCTTCATAACACCTGTAGTGGCCTGTGCTTTCCTTCTGGAATCACCTGAACAGTTTATAAGCCAATTCTTCAGAAACGAGGATATTCCAATATGGCTACTCGTATTCGGCTCGGCAGGACAGGTTATATTCACCCTGAGATTTATATATCAGCTGATATACTCATACCACAAACATGAGTCGAAACTGCCAATAGGATTCTGGATTATAAGTCTCATTGGCAGCAGTATTATAGTAAGCTATGGTATTTTCCGCCTTGACCCTGTACTCATTTTAGGACAGTCTGTGGGATTTATAGCATATATAAGGAATATAATCTTGGGAGTAAGAAAAAACAAATCTGTAAACTTAGAAAACAAATAAAGATGTACAATGTCAAAAACATTACGGAGAAGATAGACAGCATCAGTCTTCTGAAATGGATGTTGTTTATTTTCATCTGTCTGATACCTATAAGTGCTTTACGCGATTTTACTCCGGCTAACGAATTGAGATACATAAGCATTGCAGACGAAGCAATAAGAAACGGACACTGGTTCATGCTGACAAACAACGGTGAGCCATACAGTGACAAACCGCCATTTTATTTCTGGCTGCTTATGATAAGCAAGATGATAACAGGCGAATATCATATATGGCTGCTTATGATGTTCTCAATAATTCCTGCCTTGGGATGTATGTACACCATGGATAAATGGTGTGAAAAGGAACTTGGTAAAGGATATAGGAATATAGCACCTCTCCTGCTTATAACTACAGGATATTTTGTAGGTACAGCTATGGTACTGCGTATGGATATGCTTATGGTATGGTTTATCATACTTGCCCTAAGAGAGTTCTACCGTATGTACACCGGAGAAGGAAAATTCGAACGTCATCAGATACTTTTCGGCATATACATTCTTTTGGGATTCTATTCCAAAGCGTTCATGGGCGTATTGATACCACTGATGACTTCTCTGGTTTTCCTTATCACAAAAAAGGAAGTAAAAACATTTTTCCGCTATTGGAACTGGAAGGTATGGAGCATAGTAATCGGAGGTATCGCATTATGGTTCGTGATGGTATGGGTGGAAGCTGGAAGCGAATATCTCTATAATCTTACTGTAGGACAGACTGTAAGCCGTTCCGTAAAGGTATCAGTACACAAACATCCATTCTATTTCTACATCATATTCCTAAGTTATGGAGTAGCGCCATGGACATTCCTTTATGTAGGGAATATAATATGGGGTATGAAAAACAAGATGTTCAAAAGCGATTTGCAGAAACTGTTCATCATAGAAATATTGTCAACCTTCGTAATGCTTTCCTGCTTCGGAAGCAAACTGGCAATATATCTGGTTCCTATTTTCCCATTTATGACTTATCTGAGTCTGATGTGCATGGAAAAGCTACAATGGAACAAATGGCAAGCTTTTGCAGCCAGTTTCCCTGGTTTTGTAATTCTGTTGGCACTGCCGGCCTATATAGTAGCAACAAGGTTTATACCTGAAATTACATCTCCACTGCTTATGATATGCTCAATACTGCTTACGGTTACAGGAGCGATATCAATAGTCATGGCATGGAAAGACAGAAACATCAGAATGACCATAGTTACATTCTGCTCAGGATTCCTGATTACAGCCTTTTTAGCAGGTTTTGCCATGCCTAAGTTCAATCCGCAAATAGGATATGGCGAATTATGCCGTAAGGCTCAGGAAAAAGAAAAGGAATGGAATGTTTCGGGAGTTACAACGCTCGGAGTATGGAGAGCCCAAAACATGGATGTATATTTCCCGGACAGACTTACCGTTTATTCACGTCATGAAGCAGACTCACTGAAGAACATCAATAACAGCCTTCTGATTCTAGACGGAAGATATAAGGAAGAGGAAAATATAAAATCATATATCGACGGCAAAGAGCAGGTTGAGATACTGGATGGCAAATATGTTTTGGTGAGAATACAGTAAGTATGTGTCATAAAAGATAATTGTATTATTACATATTATTAAAAACATGCCTATCTTTGCTATATACTTAAAATGAAAAACAAACGATAAGTTCTGAAATATGAATCATAATACATCAAAACAGCAAGTCATAGTTTCAATGACTTCATTTCCCGCAGCAATACCATACGCACAAAAGGCTGTCGAATCAATCCTAAATGGTTCTGTCCTTCCTGATAAAGTTATACTCTATCTAACTTTCTCTCAATTTGGAGAGAAAGGGATACCTCAACAGTTATTGAACCTATCGCAGATTAATCCTAAGTTTGAGATTCGAAATTATGACAAAGACATACGTTCATATAGAAAATTAATTCCTGCATTAGCAGATTTTCCTGACGCTATTATAGTAACTGTGGATGACGATGTGGCATATAACAAAAATATGCTACGTGACTTATTGCAATTTCACATGCAATATCCTAAAGCTATATTCGCTCATAGAGCAAAACTTATGAATCCGGGAAAACCATATCGCAAATGGAAGAAGTACAGATGGTATAATTTCTTATTCAAGAAAATACACTCCGATTTCAGGAATATACAAACCGGAGTAGGTGGAGTATTATATCCCCCACATTCATTAAAGGCCGAAATGCTTGATGTTAATTTATTTACCAAAATAGCACCTACAACAGACGATATATGGTTTTGGGCTGCAGCAGTTGCTAACAATGTGCCAGTCATACCTGTACCATTTGGTTATAACAAGCCCAAAAGTCTAAATAAGCCACGAAATTTATCATTGAAAACTACAAATTTTAAATCTGGCATTGATAGAAATGCCGCAGCCTTGGCTGCTATTCTTAAAGAATTTCCTAACGTAGGAAAGAGAATTGGTTTTGAGACAAAATAATATTAATTATTTGATATCATGATATACTATTTACCAAAAAACTACAAATTCAAACGTATTAATGACGCAGGCAGTAAAGCCAGAATTGATATAGAAAGGACAATGGATTTATTAGGTTATATTCCAACTGGTAAACATAAAGCTATAAGTAAAAACCGTCTAATACATTTCATACAAACATTAATTACGGTTGTACAAATGCCAATGTACATTAAAAAAGGAGACATACTGATCTTACAATATCCAGTAAAATACTATCGTTTACTATGTTTTCTAGTTCATTTAAGAAAAGCAGAAGTAATTACAATAATACATGATTTAGAATGTTTCCGTAAAAAAAGGAATTCCGTAAGAAAAGAAATAGAATTAATGAACATGTCTGATGCCATAATATGCCATAATCCGACAATGAACAAATGGCTATGCGATAATGGTTTCAAAGGATACAATGGAAAAGGTATTTTAGTTACACTTAATGTATTCGATTTCCTATCAGATTCTCAATGCACAGACAAACAAAAAAGATGGCCTTCACACAGTATTACATACGCTGGACAGCTTGCACCTATAAAAAACAAATTCTTATATGATATAGGAAGCTATATAGAAGACTATACTATGAATGTTTACGGAAAAGGATTTGATAAATCCATTGCAACATGTCCTGAGAAGTTTGACATAAAAGGATTTATGCTACCAGACAAATTAATCAGCTGCGCAGAAGGTGATTTTGGACTCGTTTGGGACGGAGGAGATATTAACAGGTGCGATGGTAATTGGGGGGAATACCTCAAAATAAATACGCCACATAAAGTTTCATTATATATACGCTGTGGCTTACCGATTATAATATGGCGAAAAGCTGCAATGGCACAATTTGTCGAAGAAAATGGAATTGGAATATGTGTAGATTCATTAAAAGACATCAATAACATATATAAAAATATAACAAAGGATGAATATGTGAAAATGTGTGATAACGTACTAAGAATAAGTTATAGATTATCAGAAGGCTGGTATTGCAAAACAGCTATTTCTGAAGCTAGCTCACGACTAAAAGAACTTTAGCCCCCACCAAAAAGCAATAGATAATAAATATGCAAGCTCTCAATACTATATTTTTAGAGCTTGCATTATAAAAATTAAACTACTTTTCAATCTTATCTTATTAGAAAAACGATCATAAACAGTCATGACTCTATTCCTCAATATCATTTAAATCGTATAAATCAAAGTAGCCAAAATCACGCAAAGTATTAATACGGGCACGTCCACGAGCACGTTTAGCCAAGAATTCCTCATAAGATTTTACAGCATAATGATTAATACGAATAACATCTTGTTGAGGCTCACGATCACGAAATCCTTTCTTCAATGACACTCCATGTGAATTAGCAGCGCGTCCGGATATTCGTGCAGCTTCATGACAGCCCACCATTGTACAGACACGTCTCGGATCAACTATACTTTTCACATGAGTATTAAGCTTATGGTTTGGAACTGAATGCTTTCTAAACCTCTCCATAACACCTCCAGGCTCATGTTTCTTAGCTCCCCCACTACCATACACTAACCAATTTATCTCAACAGATGAAAAACTCTCCAGACGCTGAAGAAATTCCCGAATATTTTTATCTTTTACAGGGACTATAAATTCATCCAAATCTATAACTGCAATCCACCGTGCCTCCGTGCGATGCTTCTCAAAACAATTATCATAGGCAGCAAGTTGTTGCTTATGACCTGGCCAATAATTATACTCAACCAAACCAGATTCAATAAAAGGAGCAAGCACTTCTTTTGTACAATCATCACTTTCATTATCATAGATATAAAACTTCTCTACGCCTTGCTTACTATGCCATTCTATCCATTCCTTGAAATAAGGCCCCTCATTTTTAGCTATTGCACAAACTGTCAGATAATACTTAGGAACAGTTTTATCATGCATCATCCTATATTTTAATCTTATTGCATTGAAAAGCCCATAGCGAAGGATTCCACGCCATCTATTGCGCTCCATCTTATTAGGAATCACTCCTGCTATAATTTCTGCCAATACTTTATTCATCGTAAATATGTTTACTTTTTAATATTAAAGCTCAAAACTTGACTTTTCTGGAAGAATTGACTCAAAAGCATTCTTTATATTCTCCATGACCTGTTCATAATTACGAATATGCACATTATCATTAAGACATATTAATTTATATGACTGATTATATATCGCTCTGACAGCCTGCTTAGGCTTTACCATCAAAGGAAACATTTTTGTATCACTATATGTGTTATATGGCTCAAAGTTCCCGCTACATATCTGCCAAGTTCTAAACAACTCCGGCGTATAATCATTTAATGAACGAAACCTATTGACTGAGGTTTCTGTAAGTTCTTTCTCAGCCACAGCCCATACGTCATTAAATGTACTCTTTAAATATGGCTGTGCATTATGCGGTGTACGCAAGGTGATAAATTTCCCGTATGGCTTAAGTATATAATTCCAACAGGCACGTGACCCATAACTTGAGTTAAACCACTTATCATGATCACGAGCCATCACTTCTTTCTTATCAAAATAACGGTTTATAATCCTCATATTATTTTTAATTCTTATATACCATTGCGACCATGAAGGATTGTATAGAAAGGTGGCAATATCACATGGTAAACCATTACGAAAAAAACGTTCCTCTCCAGTTGGACTTATTATATAAAAATCGTCATTAAAATATACGAAATGTTCAGCCAAATCAGGTATCCTGTGTATATACCTTTCTATAACAACCGAATTATATGTAGGCAAAAACTGTTCAGGTATATAATCTTTATGATTTACCAAATTTATCTTTGGATTATTGGCATCTAGCCAATTAGGTTTCTGTCCACTAGTGATAAAATGTATTTTACGAACCCAAGGGGTAAATTTCTCAACCCCACGAAACCAATATTTAAGAAAGCCATAGTCTCGGAATCTAGCTTTAGATACTCCATTCTTTGTGTTTTCCTTATTACCAGAATATTTAGCAAATTCAGCTTGCCATTTTGGGTCATCCATATCAACCCATGTGACTACAAAATCTATATCCATTTTTATATGGTTTTTCATTTGGTTCTTAATCAATATTTCTTCTATGACTATTTAGCATGTTTAAAACGATTATGCGTCCACAAATAAAGTTCCGGACTTTCTTTAATCATTTTTTCCAACATGTTGAAATATATAGTAGTTAGTTCAAAATCTGGAAGTGATTTCGGATTATCATGCATTCTTACAAATTCAACTTCATAATAACCTCTCTTTACACGTTTCATTTTAATGAATACAGCTTCAAAGCCATAGTGTTTGGTTATTTTTTCCGTTCCAGTCAATACAGGCACGTTATGATTTAAAAATGGTATAAAATAGCGCGATTCTATCTTTCTTGGTGACTGATCAGCTATAAACCCTATTACAGATACTTTATTTCCCATAGCTAACTCATTTATATATCGTGCTGTCTTATGCATCTCTACATTTATAGCACCCATTCGACCGCGATTCTGAAGAATCAACTTATCCATATACTTATTCCGTAATTTATGATATATCTGAGCAGCTACTATTCCTTTTTTTTCAATGTACAAAGGTATAGATGATACCCATTCCCAATTTCCATAATGTCCCAAATAAAGTGATACGGATTTGCCATCCCTAAGTATAGCGTTCAGGTCCTCAAAGTTTTTAAATTTCATGCGATTACCTATTTCCTGCTTTGAGATTGTGGCCATTTTGCAACTTTCAAGAATATTATCCGTAAAGAAACGATAGAATTTTTTCTCTAAAGCTATTATCTCTTGTTTATTTTTCTCAGGGAATGATTCTATCATATTCTTACGTACTATCCTCCTTCTGTATCTAACTATATAATATACTATGTAAAAAAGACAATCTGAT
>NZ_JACJLE010000141.1 GCF_016901995.1 Bacteroides caecigallinarum
GTCCGTTCCAAAAGCAGACATTCAAGGTAGATGAAGTAAGCCAACTTTATCCGGAATATTATATCCTGAAAGTAAACGACTTCAATAAAGTGGCAAAAACTCCGCTAGAAGAATGGATTTATTATCTGAACACAGGAGAAATACCGGAAGGGGCAAATGCTCCAGGTTTGGACGTGGTGAGAGAAAAACTCAAAATAGACAATATGACAAAAGTTGAGAAAGAGGCATACTACAGACATCTTGACAATATCGTGATTCTGAGAGACAATATAAATACCGAGAGGGCTGAAGGAAGGGCTGAAGGAAGGGCTGAAGGAAGAGCGGAAGGAAGAGCGGAAGGAGAAAAGCTCAAACAGACGGAAATTGCACGTAATATGAAGAATATGGGGATGGATGTAGGTACTATTGCTGCCATCACAGGAATGACGGAAGAGGAAATCAACAAGATTTGAAATAATACTTTTGCACAAATCAAATATTTTAAATTATGGGAAATTATATCAGATTCGACTGGGCAATGAAACGCCTGCTTAGGGACAAGGCTAACTTTCAGGTACTGGAAGGACTGCTCACTACCCTACT
>NZ_JACJLE010000142.1 GCF_016901995.1 Bacteroides caecigallinarum
GAACTCCCACATATCTTATTCGTCTGCTTAACCATTCGCATGAGAGAATGAACGAATTTACCGGAAAATATTACACTCCGGCAGAGTTTATCGACTACAAAGCCGACGTGGAACGTCCCTTGCCTATGATATATCAAAGCGGATATCTTACAATAAAGGCTTACGACAGAGATTTCAATACATTCCTTCTTGATTTCCCGAACAATGAAGTAAAGGGGGGATTCCTTACAATGGTGGCTTCATCATATCTGCAACCAACTGAGGAAACCGGCGGGTGGATAAGAAGTCTTGTTGTAGCTCTGCGCAAAGGAGAAGTGGAGCAGGTACGCGAGCTGTTCACTTCTTTCCTCTCCGGAATACCTTACACAATGCGCCGCAAGGAAAACGAGGTGGAACGTGAACGGTATTTCCAATATACCTTTTACCTCATTATGCGTCTGGTGAGTGTTTATACTGTCTATGCCGAAAAGGTACAGAGCCAGGGACGTGTGGACTGCATAGTGGAAACATCAGAATATGTATATATCTTTGAGTTCAAACTGGACGGTACGGCCCAAGAGGCGCTTCAGCAGATAGAGG
>NZ_JACJLE010000143.1 GCF_016901995.1 Bacteroides caecigallinarum
TGATATTTTTTTTGAAAAAAAGTCGTTTAAACTATTGCAGGAATGAAAAAAGTCTGTACCTTTGCATCCGCTTTCGAGAGGGAGAGCGGTTAAGTTGACATGCTGAAGCAGAGTAAGGAGAGCTGAAAATTCTTTTGAGTATCTTACCTTGTAGTAGCAAGGGAGCGAGAAAGAAAGTCTGGTTTTCAAACTGAAAAAAACTTTTTCAAAAAAAACTTTCGAAAAAGTTTGGTAGTTAAAAATAAATCCCTTACCTTTGCAAACGCTTTCGCTTCCAAAACGAAAGAAAGTTCTTTGAAAGATTTTAGATAAACAAACAGAATGTAGTACAAGCGTCGCATTATATAAATGATGTGATGAAAAGTAAGAATAAACCGTCAATTAAAGATAAAACGGTATCCTGAACAGAGACAAAAGATATCCTTAGGGATATATAAAAATATTTTACAATGAAGAGTTTGATCCTGGCTCAGGATGAACGCTAGCTACAGGCTTAACACATGCAAGTCGAGGGGCAGCGGGATTGAAGCTTGCTTCAATCGCCGGCG
>NZ_JACJLE010000144.1 GCF_016901995.1 Bacteroides caecigallinarum
ACCGTTGGTTATTAATTTTTAATTTTTAATTGACTTACATGAAATACCCTATAGGAATACAGAATTTTGAAAAGATACGCGAAGGCGGTTATCTTTATATAGACAAGACAGATCTGATATATGACCTGGTAAATAACGGTGTATATTACTTTCTGAGCCGTCCGCGCAGATTCGGAAAGAGTCTGCTTATCTCCACGCTGGAGACTTATTTCAGTGGAAAAAGGGAGATGTTCGAGGGGCTGAAGATTGCGGAACTGGAGAAGGAATGGACGGAATATCCTGTGCTGCATCTGGACCTGAATACGAAGCGATATGAGAATAAGGCTTCGCTTCTGGAAATTCTGAACATGCACCTTGAGATGTGGGAGGCTGAATACGGCGACGAGAAGAAAGACAGGTCGCCTGAGGAGAGATTTATGTACGTGATAGGTCGTGCGTATGAGAAGACAGGGAAGCAGGTGGTTATCCTGGTGGACGAATATGACAAACCGATACTGCAGGCTATAGATAATGAGGAGTTGCAGAATGAGTACAGGAGCACG
>NZ_JACJLE010000145.1 GCF_016901995.1 Bacteroides caecigallinarum
CAGTACTTGGGTGATGGCTTGCTGTATCAGTCGGTCTACAACGGTCGGTATTCCTAACTGTCGCATCTTGCCGTTATCCTTAGGAATTTCCACTCTAAGGACAGGATTGGGACGGTAGCTGCCGTCAAGCAAAGAGCGTATCAAGCTTTTCTTGTTGGCGAGGAGCCATGGGAAAAGTTCGTCACATGACATCTTGTCGATACCGCCACACCCTTTGTTTCTGACTACAGTCTTATAACCTTATTCAGATTATCGGGTGAAAGAATAGCTTCCAGAAGATGCTCTCTGTCAAATGGTACTTCCACGACATTGTCTTCAACCATCCATATGAAGGTCTGCGCTCCCACATACCATTCAGATTCCGTCTTAGCTCTCTGAGGGCAGCCTAAAACTTCAGTTACAGTTTTGTGCATTCTATCCAACATACGGTAGTTTTCAATTATTATCGTTTAAATAAAGTTCTGTCCTTCACAAACTTATCGACACGTTTGCTACTATGACATCTGCTGACTTCTCACGGCAAGCTTTACTCCGCT
>NZ_JACJLE010000146.1 GCF_016901995.1 Bacteroides caecigallinarum
TAGAATCCAGAGTAATCATTAAACCTGACAGGTTATAAATATCCACACAATCCTCGTTGAAGTGATACCCGTCGTACAATTCCTTGAGTTTCGCCTTTGTCTCCTCCTCTGTCATATCATTTGCAGTACCCAGATCCTTTATGCCATCTTTGAATACAGAGTGCAGTTCCTCCTCCGTGATACCGCAAATCCTTTCGTATGCCTTCAGCATCGAAATATCCCTCAGATTGTTCAGGTCGCTGAACACACTCACCTTTCCGAATTTCGTCACTCCCGTCAGCAGAGCGAACCGTATATACCTGTCCATCGATTTCAGCGCCCCATAGAAAGCCTTCAGCGTGCTCCTGTATTCATCCTGCAGCTCCTCATTATCTATAGCCTGCAGCATCGGTTTGTCATATTCATCTACCAGGATTACAGTGTTCCTTCCAGTCTTTTCCGCCGCTCTTCGTATTACCCCCTCAAATCTTGTCGCAAGCGAATACTCATCCGGATTCTTGC
>NZ_JACJLE010000147.1 GCF_016901995.1 Bacteroides caecigallinarum
TCACCACCATGTCAATCCTTCCCTCCGAGGTATGATATTCCGCCTGCGTATAGAATCCCAGCAGTTTGAACAGAATAAACATCACGTTCTGGTAGTGCAGCTCCAGGTCACGAGCCAGCTCGTACGGAGTGTCGGCAAAGAAAGTCGTCAGGCGTTTCATGAAAGAATCCGTATCACCGTTACGAACATCCATGACGAAATTCATGATTCCGAACGTAGCGTCCGAATTATCCATTCCCGTATAGCTCGGCAACAGGAACCTTATGAATCCGTTCTCCACCTCACTGTTCGGAAATCCCAGTATATAAGTTCTGAACTCCATGTCATAATCCTTGATTGTCAGATACCCGCTCTGATACAAAATCGGCACGGGGTTCTTCCTGAAAGTTTCCAATCCATTCAGCGAGTCCGCCGTAGCATACTCCCTCATCAGCTTCTTCAGGTTATATCCGCATCCCTTCATCAGCTCCACTAGGAAAGTAGGCGTACCCGTCT
>NZ_JACJLE010000148.1 GCF_016901995.1 Bacteroides caecigallinarum
GATGAAGGACGTGATAAGCTGCGAAAAGTCACGGGGAGGTGCAAATAACCTTTGATCCGTGAATCTCCGAATGGGACAACCCGATATCCTGAAGGGATATCACCTTACTAATGTAAGGGGCTAACGCAGGGAACTGAAACATCTTAGTACCTGCAGGAAAAGAAAATAACAATGATTCCCCCAGTAGTGGCGAGCGAACGGGGAAGAGCCCAAACCGCTTATGTTACGGCATAAGCGGGGTTGTAGGACCACAACGTTGCAAGAAATTTCGTGAGAAGAACGATCTGGAAAGTTCGACCACAGACGGTGACAGTCCGGTATTCGAAGCGAAACGAAGCATAGTGGCATCCTGAGTAGCGCGGAACACGAGGAATTCTGCGTGAACCAGCCGGGACCATCCGGTAAGGCTAAATACTCCCGAGAGACCGATAGTGAACCAGTACTGTGAAGGAAAGGTGAAAAGCACTTCGAACAGAAGAGTGAAATAGTACCTG
>NZ_JACJLE010000149.1 GCF_016901995.1 Bacteroides caecigallinarum
GATTTTAGAATACTGTCAAGTATGATTTTACAAAAAGAAGAAGAGTCATAGGTATTATCGGATAGTTCATCTATTATATTATAAAGAGACTCTCCACTCCAATTCTTATATTTATCCGATACCCAATCCCATCCCCAAGGCCAGTTCTCATTGGAATTTTTAAAAATAGAGGTCACAGCAATTCCCTGACTGGTTCCATCTTTAAAAATTCCATAATATAAATTCATTAGTCCCCAGTTATCGAATATATAACTCAACCGAATTGTCTTTTGATTTTTAGTAATATAATAACTGAACCCCCAATCCAATTTACCACTTTTTTCATAGAATTCATTGGACACAAAACTTATTTCCAATTTGGTCTTCTCTTTTGCTATTTCTTTTATATACTCCAGTGCTTTAGTTATTGGACCAGATATGGCCTTTTTAATTATATCGTTTTGGTATGAGCATATTAAAATAGCATTTTTCAAATATTCATT
>NZ_JACJLE010000150.1 GCF_016901995.1 Bacteroides caecigallinarum
CGGCGATTGAAGCAAGCTTCAATCCCGCTGCCCCTCGACTTGCATGTGTTAAGCCTGTAGCTAGCGTTCATCCTGAGCCAGGATCAAACTCTTCATTGTAAAATATCTTATATATCCGTTAAGGATGTGTTTTGTCTCTGTTCAGGATACCGTTTTATCTTTAATTGACGGTTTATTCTTACTTTTCATCACATTATTATAATGTGACGCTTGTACTACATTCTGTTTGTTTATTTAAAATCTTTCAAAGAACTTTCTTTCGCTTTGGAAGCGAAAGCGTTTGCAAAGATAAGGGATTTATTTTTAGCTACCAAACTTTTTCGAAAGTTTTTTTTGAAAAAGTTTTTTTTCAGTTTGAAAACCAAACTTTCTTTCTCGCTCCCTTGCTACTACAAGGTAAGATACTCAAAAGGATTTTCATATCTCCTTACTCAGCTTCAGCATGTCAACTTAACCGCTCTCCCTCTCGAAAGC
>NZ_JACJLE010000016.1 GCF_016901995.1 Bacteroides caecigallinarum
ATATAAATTTAATCAAAGTAACATGAAAACAAAACATTTATTAGGAATACTGATGTTATTCTCTTTTATTGTATCGTGTACAGAACAGCAATGTATAATTCATGGTACAACAACTGATGTAGAAGATGGTGATTATATGTATATAACTGAATATCTTGACAATACATATCTTGATTCAGCTGTAGTTATGAATGGCAAATTTACATTCAAGTTACCGAAGGCTTCAGAAGAAGATTTTTTGCCTAAAGTTATAGTTCCTGCTGTGGGCAATGTACCAAGTGTAGCTATGGTTTTTACACAAGATTCTGAAGTTTTATATATAAGAGATAGCCAAAACGGCATATTCGATATGTATGGTTCTCCATATAATGATTTGTTCCGTATAGAAAATTTTAAAACAGATTCAATAAGTCATGTGTTGGGACATCTTGACAATCTCCGTTTGAAGAATTCTACTTTGACACAAGAACAGAAGGATTCAATAACATTAAAAATGAATGAACTCATAAAAGAAGATTCTATTCTCAATATTCAAAGAATAGAACGTAATATTGATAATATTGTGGGGGCTTATTGCTTATACATAAGCAGACATTCAATAAACAAAGAAACATTTCAGAAACTTTTTGAAAGACTTCCCAAGAAGTTTTCATCATCAAAGCATTTTGATGACGTTAGGAAATAACTTGTCTTAATAGTTGATTATGAGAATACTTTTAATTATTCCTATACTTATAACTTTTATCTGCAAATCTTCTTTCGGACAACAATTAAGTCCTGCTCAGCAAATGGCCGATTTTGACACTTTATGCGCAAAATTGGAATGTGTGCATCCGGATCTTTATCTCTATCAATCAAGGGAAGAGTATGAAAGAAATAAAGCTAAGATGAAGGCATCCCTGACTGATTCTATCAGTATATCCGACTTTTATCTGAAAATAGCTCCTTTTATGGCTAATATCAAAGATGGCCATAGCATGCTGCTGCCGCCTATTACAGACGACCTTATTTCTCATGCAAAGAAGGATGGCAGAACAATTCCATTGAGAATTAAAGCAGCTGGAGATATATTTATTGTAGATTATCCGGTGATTGATAATTCCGGAATTAGCGAAGGTGATACGATTCTCAGTATAAATGGTATCAAGTCAAAAGATATACTTGAACTGATGTATGGCTTGTGGGGCTCGGAGAAGGATAATGGTATTAAGGAAGGCAGTGTAAACGCCTATTTTTCTCCGTTGTTATGGTACATGTACAGGTGGAGCGAGTTGTATGTGTTTACTATAAAACATGGTGATAAAATAGAAAAGATAAGTTTGGAAGGAGTACCTCAAAGTGTTGCTTTGAAGGCCATCAAGGAAAGACAATCTAAAAATAAGCATGAAAGTTTCAGTTGTAATTTTTCTTCTGATAATACAAAGGCAATCCTTACCATTCGCAATGTGTTCCAAGAAACGGAACTAAAGACTTTTTGTGATTCTGTTTTTAAAGAAATAAATCACAGGAAAATACAGGAAATAGTAATAGATATGCGAAATAATACAGGCGGTTCTAGTCAGTGTGTGGAAAGGCTGATTTCATATTTCCCACATCCGGACTATTCACTATATTCTAAGAGCCAATTGAAGGTCAGTGCATATTCCAAAGCCTATAATAAAGAAAGGCATCCGGAAATATATAATCAAATCTGCAATTTGTCGGACGGAGAACTTTTTGTAATAGAATATACACCTGTTAAAGATAATTTGGAAGAAGCAAATCTATATCATGGAAAGATAACTGTTCTTGTAAACAACAAAACATATTCTGGTGCTTCAACTTTTGCTCATACAGTGAAAAATTTAGGCATTGCGAGTGTGGAAGGAGAAACGGGCTGTCCTGATGTATATTTTGGTAATTTTCTACATTTTACATTGCCCAATTCCAAGATAGATTATTATATCACATTTTCGAAGTTTTATGAATAACAAATAGTTTGCGATTAGTAAAATAATAAAATCGGAATATAATTATGTGCTAAAGTTTTTTTTTACTGTGTAATAGGAATTAATTAAGTAGATTAATCGGAGTTAATAGATGTATAGTAACTGTTATTATTTCGTATGGCATTGCTCATTAAATAACATGTAAAAATCTGTTTTTTCATTTATTGTCGTTTCGGCGGAAAAATATTATCTTTGCATTGTATTTTTAGTCAGATGGATAATAAGATAAGATATAATGATTTCGGGTGTTTTCTGGCAAAACACTTCCCGTATAAGGTTCAGAAAATCTCAGTCAATGCAGGCTTTACATGTCCTAACCGTGACGGTAGCAAGGGATTTGGAGGGTGTACTTACTGCAATAACCAGACTTTCAACCCAGACTATTGCCGGACTGAGAAGTCTGTGAGACAGCAACTTGAAGAGGGAAAGGAGTTTTTCTCAAGAAAGTATCCCGAAATGAAATATCTTGCTTATTTCCAGGCTTATACCAATACATACGCTGAGTTGGAAAAACTAAAGGCGATGTATGAGGAAGCACTTTCTGTAGATGGAGTAGTGGGACTGGTTATTGGTACACGTCCGGACTGTATGCCGGATTCTCTATTGGATTATCTGGAAGAGATAAACGGCAGGACTTTCCTTTTGGTTGAGTATGGCATAGAAAGCACTAATGATGTCACGCTGAAACGCATAAATCGCGGACATGATTTTGCATGTACTGCTGATGCTGTTAGGCGTACCGTTTCAAGAGGTATAATGACAGGAGGACATGTTATATTGGGACTCCCCGGTGAGGACAAAGACATGATTATATGTCAGGCTGAAGATATATCATTGTTGCCGCTCACTACGCTGAAGATGCATCAGCTGCAGCTGATAAAGGGAACAAGAATGGCGCACGAGTATGATGAATGCCCTGAAGACTTTCATCTATATACTGCCGACGAGTATATCGATCTTGTTTTGGATTATATTGAGCATTTGCGTCCCGACCTTGTATTGGAAAGGTTTATATCACAGTCGCCGCGCGATTTGCTTATTGCTCCTGACTGGGGACTGAAGAATCATGAATTCACAGCGAAGCTGAAGAAGAGGATGATTGAAAGAGATTCGTATCAAGGGAAAAAATTAGTCAACATATAAATAACAAATTCATAATAAAAATGGAAATTAAAGGTAAAGTACATTACGTAGGTGTGAACGACCGCACCAAAGCATTGTTCGAAAATCTTTGGCCGTTGCCATACGGCGTGTCATACAACTCTTATCTGATAGCAGATGATGAGATGGTGGCATTGGTGGATACAGTTGATGTTGCATTCTTCGAAGTATATCTGAAGAAAATCCGCAGCATTATCGGCGACCGTAAAATCAATTATCTTATTATAAACCACATGGAACCTGACCACTCAGGCTCTATCGCTCTTATCAAACAGTATTATCCTGAAATCGTTCTTGTAGGAAACAAGAAGACTTTCGAAATGGTGGAAGGATATTATGGTGTGACTGGCGACCGCTATGTAGTAAATGACGGCGATTTCCTGAAACTTGGTTATCACAACCTCCGTTTCTATCTGGTTCCTATGGTTCACTGGCCTGAAACAATGGTTACATACGATGAAACAGACGGAATCCTGTTTGCGGGTGATGCTTTCGGATGTTTCGGAGCTTTGAACGGTGGATGCATCGACAAGAATATCAATACAGATATTTATTGGAATGAAATGCGCCGTTACTATGCTAATATCGTTGGTAAGTTCGGAAATCCTGTACAGAAGGCTTTGCAGAAACTTGGCGGACTGAAAATCAACACTATCTGTTCTACTCACGGACCTGTTTGGGAAGAAAAGATTCCTCAGGTTATCGATATGTACGACAAGATGAGCCGTTACGAAGCTGAAGAAGGTGTTGTGATAGCATACGGAACTATGTACGGCAATACAGAGGAACTGGCTGAGGCAATTGCTGAAGAACTGAGCCGTCAGGGTATCAAGAATATCATCATGCACAATGTTTCTCACACTCATCATTCATATATCTTGGCTGATGTGTTCAAGTACAAAGGTCTTATTGTGGGATGTACTACATACAACATGAACCTTTATCCTGAAATGGAATCACTGTTGAGCAAGATTGCTGCCCGCGAAGTGAAGAACCGTGTGATGGGTTACTTCGGCTCATATACTTGGGCTAGTGCAGCAGTGAAGAAGATTGGCGAATACACTGAAAAGCTGAAGTTCGAGGTTGTAGGCAACCCTGTAGAAATGAAGCAGGCTATGAAGCAAGACAACTATGCTCAGGCAAAAGAACTTGCTAAGGCTATGGCTGACCGTCTGAAAGCTGACAGAAAGTAATCTTTATTTAAAACATATATATGAGTCCGCTTAAAAGCCTTTCATCAGGTTTTTAAGCGGGTTTTTATTTTTAACGAATGTAATCTGATAACAGATTTATGCAAGGAAATTCAAAAATTACAATGCTTGGTACAGGTAATGCTGCCGTAACTAAGTGTTATAACACCTGCTTCGCAATTCACAATGGAAATGACCTGTTGCTGGTTGACGGAGGTGGAGGAAACGGTATCCTCGTACAGCTTGAGAAGGCAGGTATCGAGATTAACGATATACATGATATTTTTATAACTCATGCTCATACAGACCATATCTTGGGCATAATATGGATAGTCAGAACCATTGCACAGAGAATGCAGCAGGGAAAATATAACGGTGAGCTTAATGTATATTCTCATGACAAGGCGATACTTGTTCTTGACTGGATATGCAGAAACACTCTGCCAAAGAAGATTGTTGCCAGAATAGGGAATGGCATAAACTTCAATGTACTGTCGGAAAATGATAAGTTCAGTGCTGCCGGAATGGAAATTCAGTGTTTTGATATATATTCCACAAAAGAGAAGCAGTTCGGCTTTAAGGCTGTAACTTCTGACAATAAAACTATTGTCTGTCTGGGCGACGAGCCTTACAATGAGAATAATAAAGAGTATGTGAAGAATGCCGACTGGCTCATGTGTGAGGCCTTTTGTCTTTATGAGGACAGAGATGTATTCAAACCATATGAGAAACATCACAGTACAGCTCTTGATGCAGGAGTACAGGCTGAGGAACTTGGTGTGAAAAACCTGTTGTTGTACCACACAGAGGATAAGACTCTTCCGAGCCGTAAAGAAAAATATACTGCTGAGGCTAAAAAGAATTTCAATGGTAATGTGTATGTTCCGGACGATCTGGAAGTGCTGGATTTATAATACGACTATTGTATAACAATACAGGCTGTTACGTGATCTTGAATACATGTAACAGCCTGTGAATTTATTATTTTATATTGTTTCGAATCTTGCTAAGATAGGCATGCATGCCGTCGGCATCCTTACGGCTTATTATGTCAAGAAGCTCGTTCAGTTCGGTACGTATTCCTTCCACCTGTTTCGGAGTACGTGGGTTGAACAGTATTTCCTGAAGCAGATAATCGTCTTCGTTAAGTACTCCCTTTGCTATTGCCATGTGGCGTTTGAATGTTGTACCGGGCGCGTCCTGATGTTTCATCACTGCGGCAAACACGAATGTAGAAACGAACGGTATTGACAATGAATATGCTACAGTATCGTCATGCTCATCGAATGTATATTCGAAAATGTTGAGTCCAAGTCTTTGGTAAAGATCCTTGAAGAACACTTTGCCCAGACAGTCGCCTTCCTTTATTATTATGGCATTCTCTGTACTCAGCTGGTCAAGGTTGGCAAATGTAGGACCGAACATAGGGTGGGTTGATACATATCTGAAACCGCTGTTGTCGTAGAATTTCTGAAGACCGGTCTTTACTGATGCAATGTCGCTTATGATACAGTCCTTCGGAATTACCGGCAGTACCTGGCGGAATGCGTCGAGCGTGTATTTCACTGTAGCTGCATTTATTACAAGTTCAGGACGGAACTCCTTAATCTCATCCAGTGAAGTAAAACGCAGACAGTTGTACATGAAGCGCAGGTTCTGAGGTTTTATGTCGTAAACTGCCACTTCGTGGTCGAAACTTAATACATCGGTAAAGAAGGAGCCCATTTTTCCGGCTCCCAATATTAATATACGCATCGTCTTGATAATTTTCTTGTTCTTTTTACTTGTTTATTATTTCCATCTGCTGACGTACGCTTTCTTCGTGTATGGCTTCGAATACATGTTTCACAAATTCAGAATCCATACCGCACAGTGTTCCTTGTGCTCCGCGCTTGTCAAGAATTTCATTGTAACGTCCTGTCTGGAGAATAGTCATATTGTGCTCTTTCTTGAATGTTCCGATTTCGCGGCACACACGCATACGTTTTGCCATAATCTCCATCAGCTCGTTGTCGCATTCGTCAATCTGACGTCTCAGCTCGCTGAGGCTTTCTGTTGACTGGTGTTCCTTACGGATAACCAACAGGTTGAGAATATAGTTAAGAATATCCGGTGTCACCTGCTGAGAAGCGTCGCTCCATGCACAGTCAGGGTTACAGTGTGATTCCACTATCAGTCCGTCGAAACCGAGGTCCATGGCCTGCTGGCAGAGTGATGCGATGAGCTCACGTTTGCCGCCGATATGGCTTGGGTCGCACAGGATAGGTAGGTTAGGAATACGTCTTCTCAGTTCGATAGGAATATGCCATTGCGGAAGATTACGGTAGATTTTTTTGTCGTATGATGAGAAACCGCGGTGGATTGCTCCAAGGCGTTTAATTCCTGCATTGTTTATTCTTTCCATTGCTCCGATCCATAACTCCAGATCTGGGTTTACAGGGTTCTTTACATATACAGGTATGTCAACTCCCTTCAAGGCATCTGCTATTTCCTGCACTGCAAACGGATTGGCTGTAGTGCGTGCACCTATCCACAATATATCTATACCGGCTTTAAGACATTCGTAAACGTGTTTTGCTGTTGCAACTTCTGTGGAAACGTACATTCCGGTTTCTTTCTTAACTTCTTTCAGCCATGCCAGACCGTCAACTCCTACACCTTCGAAGCCTCCCGGTTTTGTACGTGGTTTCCATATACCTGCGCGGAAGATTTTTGTTCCGTTGTCGGCCAACTGTTTTGCTGTTGTCATTACTTGTTCTTCTGTTTCTGCGCTGCAAGGTCCTGCTATGATCAATGGACGTTCTTCTGATACGCCTTCCAGTCTGATAGGTTCTAATTCGAGTGCCATAGTTGTAATCTTTTAGTAGTTATTTGTATTTTCTTTTTATTTCATATTCTTTATTCTCTCAAGTGCTTCTGCCAGTTTTTCTTCTTTGGCACAAAGCGAAATACGTATATATCTCTTTCCGTTGCTTCCGAAGATAAATCCCGGAGTGATGAAAACTCTTGCCTGGTGTAGGACTTTTTCTGTCAGTTCCTCTACATCATTGTATGATTCAGGTATCTTGCCCCAGAGGAACATTCCCACCTGATTCTTGTCGAATGTGCATCCCAATACGTTCATTATTTCTTCGGCAAGCTTTCGGCGACGGCTGTAAACATTGAAGTTGGCTTCTTCGTGCCATTCTGCGCTGTTGTTGTATGCCTGTGCAGCTGCCAGCTGTAATGGACGGAATGTGCCGGAATCGATGTTACTCTTTATTTTCAGTATCCACTGTACGAAAGTGGCGTTTGTTGCCAGCATTCCCACACGCCAGCCCGGCATGTTGTGGCTCTTACTCATGGAGTTGAATTCTATACAGCATTCTTTTGCTCCGGGAACATTGAGTATGCTTATCGGCTTTTTGTTCAGGATGAAGCTGTATGGATTGTCGTTCACTACTACGATGTTGTGACGGCGTGCGAAATCAACAATTTTTTCGTACAGTTCCATTGTGGCATTGGCTCCTGTCGGCATATTGGGGTAGTTGGTCCACATGATTTTCACTCCTGTGAGATCCATCTTTTCCAATTCGTCGAAATCAGGCTGCCAGTTGTTGTCCTCACGAAGGTTATAGTTGATTATTTCACTTCCAAGAATCTTGTTCAGCGATGTATAGGTAGGGTAGCCAGGGTTTGGAACAAGAACCTTATCGCCAGGATTTACCAAAGCCAGTGTCACGTGCAGGATACCTTCTTTTGAGCCGATAAGAGGCTGTATCTCTGTGGCTGGGTCAAGATCTACATTGTACCATCTTTTATACCAGTCGGCCATGGCTTTCCTCAGTTCAGGTATTCCCACTGTAGGCTGGTAGCCGTGAGCGTCAGGTCTCTTGGCATTTTCGCAAAGAACATTGATTGTTTCTTCTGAAGGTGGCATGTCAGGACTACCTATTCCGAGGCTTATCACGTTTTTACCTTCGGCATTCATCTTTGCCACTTCCTTCAGCTTTCTGCTGAAATAGTATTCGCTGACATTTGCCAGTCTGTCGGCCGGCTGTATGTTATATTGTTGATTCTCCTTCTGCATATTCTCCTAAAATTTTAAGTGCTTTTGTAAGCGGTGTAACTGCATCTATAGACTGTTTGTATCTTAAATAATCATTGAACATTACGTCAACGTAGAACATGTATTCCCATTCGCGTCCGATAATCGGCAGTGACTGTATCTTTGTCAGGTTTATCTTATAGAATGAGAAGATTGACAAAACTTGCGAAAGGCTTCCTTCGCTGTGAGGAAGAGAGAATACTATGTTTGCCTTGTTTACCTTAGAGCGGTCTTTCAACTCATCTGCCAGCCATGGATTGCTGATGACCAGAAATCTGGTGAAGTTATGTTTATTTGTTTCTATTCCTTCTTCCAGGATTTTCATGTCGTAAAGTCCGGCAGCATATTTGGAGCAGATGGCTGCATGTCCTCTCAGGTTGTTTTTTCTGATATTCTCGGCACTACCTGCTGTATCTTCCGTTTCTACTACCTTCAGTTCCGGATGATTGTGCAGGAAGTCGCGGCACTGTGCCAGGGCTACAGGGTGGGAGTTTACTTCTGTGAGGTCTTCCCAATTATCTTCCGGCAGACACATGATGCTGTGGCTTATTCTGAGTTTGTGTTCTCCTATGATAGTGGCGCCGCTTTCACGAAGTAATTCGTAGTTGTGCAGCAGGCTTCCGGCTATTGTATTCTCTATTGCAATCACACCTATCACGTCGCTGTCCTTTTTCATCTGTGCAAAAACTTCTTCGAATGTATTACAACAAATAAGTTCTATCTCTTCATCCTTAAAATATTTATGGGCAGCTATATCGTGATACGAGCCCTTTACTCCTTGAATTGCTATCTTTCTCATTTTCTTATTATACCATTAAAAAAAATCCCGCCTCATACAGAAGCGGGATTTCGTTATTTTATTTTGTATTGATTATCTTACGTATCTTACACATACGACTTCCCGCTTCACTTTATTGCTAAAGTAAAAGTAATAAAAGAAAAAGAAGAAGTATGTTGCAAATGTTTTCATATTATACTTTTTGTTATCGTTTCTGATGCAAATGTAATACTTTTCTTGAAAAAACAAGAATATGATGAAAATTTTCTTCAAAATTTTTAATTTTCGAGCATTATTACCTTATTTTGTAATGCAGGTTTAATATTTATAATACATAGAATAATCATTATGAAGTATAATTTTGATGAATTGATTGACAGAAGAAATACAAATTCTGTCAAGGTTGACGAAATGAAAGATATATGGGGTAGAGACGATCTTATCCCGATGTGGGTGGCAGATATGGATTTCGCTACACCGGATTTTGTGGTCGATGCGGTGAAGAAACGTTGTGAACATCCTGTATTCGGATATACGGTAAAACACGATGGCTATTACAATTCAATAATAAACTGGGTTAAGGCCCGTTACGGAATGGAGGTAGAGAAAAAACATATCAATTACGTTCCGGGGATAGTTGCCGGTTTGGGAATGGCGTTGAATTGTTTTACCGCTCCGGGCGATAAGGTTGTCATCATGCCGCCAGTTTATCATCCATTTGCATGGCTGACAACGAGAAACAACAGACAGTTGGTGGAGTGTCCTATGATATTCGAGAATGGTGAGTACAGAATGAATCTTGAACTTCTGAGAAGCATAAAGAAAGGTGTACGCGTGCTTATTCTTTGTAATCCTCATAACCCGGGTGGGGTAGTATGGAAAAGAGAAGAGCTTGAGGAACTTGCCGAAATATGTGCAGAAGATAACATCTTGGTATTCTCTGACGAGATACATGCCGACTTGACACTTCCTCCTCATAAGCATCTGCCTTTTGCGATGGTGTCTGAGAAGGCGAAAAAGAATTCGGTAACCTTTATGGCTCCAAGTAAGACATTCAATATGCCCGGTGTTGCAGCATCGCATACAATAATATATAATGATGCCTTGCGTGGAAAATTTGAGACTTATCTTGAAGCCGGTGAGTTGAATGCGGGACATGTGTTTGCCTTTCCGGCTGTTGAGGCTGCCTATTCTAATGGAACTGAGTGGCTGGATCAGTGTTTGGATTATATTCAGGGGAATATAGATTATGTCGATTCTTTCCTGAAAGAGAATACTCCGAAAATAAAGGCTATCCGTCCTATGGCTTCATATCTGATATGGCTTGACTGTCGTGAACTCGGGTTGAACCATGATGAACTTAATTCATTCTTTGCCGACAAAGCCGGTCTTGCATTGAATGACGGTGAGATGTTTGGTCGTGAAGGTGCAGGATTTATGAGGATGAATATCGGTACGCAGCGTTCTGTCCTTGAACGTGCCATGAAACAGCTTGCTGAAGTATATAATACTGTAATCTGTTTTTCAGAGTAATAAAAAACCGGAAATGTAATGCTGGTATCGCTTTCATTTCCGGTTTTTTGCTGTTTTCTATTAATAAATTCCTACTTTATTTTCCTGAGAAAAATTGTTGTAATTTCCGTTTATCAGGTTTTCGCTTTCCGGATTCAGTTCTATTGCTTTTTTCAGATCTTCAACAGAACCGTCCTTGTCGCCTTTAAGCAATTTTGCCCTGCCTCTTTCCTGATATAGCTTCGCGTTTTCAGGAGATAATTCAATTGCCTCGTCGTAAACGGCTATAGCCTGATCGAATTCCTTATTGCCAAGTAATGCTGTTCCCTTCATTATATAAGCTTTTTCGTTGAAAGGATTCATTGAGAGAACCTTGTCTAAATATGAAATCCCTTCTTCGATATTGCCTGTAGCGGCACAGATTTCACCTTTCAGAACCAAAGCATCTTCGTCGTCGTTTTCTTTTGAAAGAATGGAATCGAGATCCTCTATAGCTTCTTTGGCTTGTCTCATTTCCCATAAAACTTCTGCTCTCAGCTGATATGCATCCTTAAAATCCTCATCAATGGCTATTGCCTTTGTCAGCATTACTATTGCCTGAATGTAGTTTTTCTCTCCCTTTTCAGCCTTTGCTGCCAGATAGAACGCAGCTTTGTTCTTATCGTCAATGGATATTGCTTTTTCGCACGCTTCTTTCATAGCCGGATAATCTTCTTGTATGAAACATACTCCTGCAAGTGAAAGAAGTACTTTGGTGTTTTCTGGAGCAATTTCTGCCAGTCGGTTATATACTGTTCTCGCATCGTCGGTTTTTCCTGTCTGAAGATATGATGCGGCCAGAAGTTCCATTGTCTCTACGTCTTCTTTTATTGCAGTAGCTTCTTCAAAGCATTTGATGGCATATGGCAACTGTCGGATGTTGCGTGCCCTGATACCATCATATTTTAGAATTTCAAAGTTTTTCTTTTCCTGTTTCTCCTGTTCGCTGCTTTCATCTTTCTTGTTTCCTCCGAACAGGGATGATAATAGACCCATAATTAATACATTTATTTGTTAGTGCCGCAAAATTACAAAATTCAATGATATATAAAAACAAAAAAAGAGAATGTCTTGATTGACATCCTCTCTTTTGTACACCCTCAGGGATTCGAACCCTGGACCCACTGATTAAGAGTCAGTTGCTCTACCAACTGAGCTAAGAGTGCATTGCCTGTTGTTTGAGGTTCCTGGCGGATTCGAACCGCCGTACACGGTTTTGCAGACCGCTGACTAAGCCACTCATCCAAGGAACCGTAGCAATTAATTTTTCAGTAAGAAGAGGTTCCTGGCGGATTCGAACCGCCGTACACGGTTTTGCAGACCGCTGACTAAGCCACTCATCCAAGGAACCGGAAGTCATTTGATGTCATTTTTCTCAAATGCGATGCAAAGGTACTGCTTTTTTTTAAATATGCAATACTTTGGTGAAAAAAAGTTCTTTTTATTTCTTTTGGCATGTGTTTTTTAGCGCACAACCTGTGCATGAGTCGCATGCCGACTTACCTTTACCGGACAATAACCTGTAAATGCGTAGTCCTACAAAGACTACGCACAGGATTATTATTATACTTATTATTACAGTTTGAATATCCATTTACATAAACAATTTTCCGATTTGATACACAAGGAATGATACTATCCATGCGAGGGCTGTGGTATATGTGGCTGCAAATATTGCCCATTTCCAACTGCCCGATTCTTGTTTTATTGCAACAATTGTGGCAACACACGGAAAGTAAATCAATGTAAACAGCATATATCCGAAGGCTACAAGGGGCGTGATATTGAGACGTTCGGCAAGGCTTACACTATCTACTTCTTCATCATCTGCATATAAAACTCCAAGTGTACTTACAACAAGTTCCTTTGCGCCTACTCCGGACAGGATACCGATTCCCATTTTCCAGTCAAATCCCAAAGGCTCTATTGCAGGTTCTATGGCTTTTCCTATCTGGCCGATGTATGAATTTTCCTGCTGTTCTGCCTGTGATGAATATTGGTCATGGTTAGGGTAATATCCCAGGAACCATATTATGATGGAAGCAACCATTATTATGCCACCCATTTTCCTCAGATATTGAACACCTTTCTCCCACGTATGTCTTAATACTGATTTTGCGGTAGGCATTCTGTAAGGAGGAAGTTCCATAACAAATGGAGTGTCATCGTCTTTCACTATGAACTTGCTGAAAACCCTTGCCATAATGATTGCAAGAATGATACCTATACTGTAAATGCCAAGTAAAACAAGACTGGCATGGCTTGGGAAAAATGCCCCAATCAGAATTAGGTAAATAGGCAGACGGGCACTGCACGACATCAAAGGCGTTATAAGCATTGTCACAAGTCTGGACTTGCGGCTTTCGATTATACGTGAACCCATGATTGCAGGTACATTACAGCCGAATCCCATTATAAGAGGTATAAATGATTTACCGTGAAGCCCCATCTTGTGCATTATCTTGTCCATTATGAATGCTGCACGTGCCATATATCCTGAGTCTTCCATAATTGAAATGAAGGTATATAGTATAAGTATGTTGGGCAGGAACACAATAACTCCTCCCACACCTCCTATAATACCGTCTATTATCAGATCTTTTAAAGGACCTTCGGGCATGAATGATTCTGTAGTCTGCGCTATTACGCCTACCAGCCATTCTATGGCTTGCATAGGATAGTCGCCGATTACGAAAGTGCCCTCGAACATTATGTATAGGAATATGAAAAATATAGGAAATCCCCAGATTCTGTGGGTTACTATGCTGTCCACTATACGTGTGAACATTTCCGTGTTCTGATTATTGTCTGTATATGTCTCTTTCAGGGCTCCTGAAATGAAACCATATTTGGCGTCGGTTATAGCCTGTTCGCTGTCTTCGTTAAGCACGGCTTTAAGCCTTTCGGCTTCTTTATTCCTGATTTCTATTATTGTGTCGGCATTAGGCATGTCGGAAATAATACGACGTTCTATATCCTTGTCGTTTTCCAGCATTTTTATAGCCAGGAAACGTGTGGAATATTTATGTCTGATATTTTCAATCTTTCCTATTTCCTTCTTTATAGCCTCAATGCTTCTTTCCAGTTCCGGACCGTGGTTAATGTGGATATGACGTATGAAGTTTTTGGGAGTAAAGTCGTTTTCCTCTTCCTTATGACTTCCGTATTTATGGTCGGGCACGTATGCATCATGCCATTTACGGTATTCCTGAAGAGCCTCATTCTGTATTTCTTCCTTTTGTCCCATAAAGTCGGCACCTTCGTACAGTCCTATTATTACGTGAAACAGCTCGTCTATACCTTCTCCTGTACGGCTTATGGTCGGAACGGCAGGAACTCCCAATAATTGGCTTAGTTTCTTAATGTCAAGTTTGTTTCCGCTGTTCTGCAGGGCATCGTACATGTTAAGAGCGATAACCATTCTCACATTCATGTCGATAAGCTGTGTGGTGAGGTACAGGTTCCGTTCTATATTTCCGGCGTCAACCACATTGATTATTACGTCAGGCGTTTCTTCTATGATATGTTTCCTGACGTACAGTTCTTCAGGACTATAAGCTGATAATGAGTAAGTACCAGGCAAATCGATAAGCCTGAAATGATATCCCTGAAAATCGAAAAAGCCTTCTTTGGCGTCAACTGTCACACCACTATAGTTGCCTACATGCTCGTGCGAACCTGATGCTATGTTAAATAGGGAAGTCTTTCCGCAGTTGGGATTGCCTACTAAGGCAACGTTTATAGTACGTCTTTTCCCTTGTGCAAGGATTTTCATTTGTTCTTCCGTAACCGGGATGTTTTCCGAAATGGGATCGTACAAAGATGTGTCTCTGCCTGTTTTTCTTGCTTCTTCCTCACTGATTATTTCTATCATTTCCGCTTCCTGTCTGCGTAATGATATTTCATATCCCATAATCTTGTATTTGATAGGGTCTTTGAGTGGAGCGTTAAGTATCACTTCAACGGTTTTTCCTTTGATGAATCCCATTTCGATGATTCTTCTTCTGAAACCCCCGTGGCCTAATACCTTTACTATTACTCCTTTTTCTCCTGTTTTGAGTTCAGATAACTTCATTTTTATTGCTAATTTTTGGCAAAGATAGATGATAGTAATTTTTTATGCAAGTTATTTAGATTGTTTTTAAATAATAAAATTGATGCTTTCGTTTCCGGCCGGATGTGTCATGTTGTTTTGTATTGTCATAAAATTGTCTCTATCATTATTATTGTATATATAAAAACGTTATTTTTGCAATATGTTAGAAAGTAAGATAGAAAAATATATAAGTGAAAAAGTGCTGTTTGGCAAAACAGACAAACTTGTGGTTGCCTTGAGTGGGGGAGCCGATTCTGTAGCATTATTGCGTATATTGCTGTCGTTGGGATATGACTGTGTGGCGGCACATTGTAATTTCCATTTGCGTGCAGCCGAATCGGACAGAGACGAAGATTTTGTAAGAAAACTTTGTGCTGGACTTTCTGTTCCTCTCGAGGTTGTTCATTTTCAGACATCGGATTATGCCCGTGAAAACTCCTTATCTATAGAAATGGCAGCGCGTGAACTCCGTTACGGATGGTTTGATGAAATACGCAAGAAGTACGGAGCTTCGTGTATAGCTGTTGCTCATCATAGGGATGACAGTGTTGAAACTTTCTTGTTGAATCTTTCACGTGGTACAGGGATAAACGGTTTGAAAGGAATAATGCCTAAGAACGGATTTATAGTACGGCCGTTACTTGAAGCCGGAAGAGATGATATTCTTGAATATCTGAGACAAATCGGACAGGATTATGTTACAGACAGCACAAATCTGGAAGATATATACACACGTAATAAAATAAGACTTGACATTATACCTCTTTTCAAACAGATAAATCCTTCGTTTTGCGAGTCGGTATGCGAGACTGCACAACGGTTGGCGGATGTAGCAGCCATATACAGACAGGCCATTAATTCTTCAATCGAGCGTGTAATGGTTTCGCCTGATGGCATGTCAATAGAAAAACTTTTGTGTGAAGTATCTCCACAGGCAGTATTGTATGAATGGTTGTCTCCGTTGGGATTTAATTCGTCGCAGATAAAGGATGTAATGAGAAGCCTTAAATCGACTTCCGGCAAAATGTTCTTTTCCAATGATTGGGTTTTGCTTAGAGATAGGGAACAGCTTTTATTGAGAGAGAGGAATGCCGGTGAAGAAGATTACAGACTTAATGTACGAATGTTTTCAGTGGGGGCAGGTTTTGAAGTTCCCAAATGCAATAACATAGCATATATTGATGCCGATAAACTTTGTGGTGAGTTGAAATTACGTAAATGGAAATCAGGCGATAAGTTTGTTCCTTTCGGCATGAAAGGCTTTAAGAAAGTACGTGATTATTTACGTGACAGGAAGCTGTCATTGTTTGAGAAAGAGAATGTTATGGTCGTTACTTCAGGTGAGGAAATAGTATGGTTGGTCAATGAAAGGACAGACAACCGTTTCCGTATTGACAGTAAGACAGTAAATGTCGTTGAGATAGAGGTATTGTCATCCAAATGATGATGGTAACATATAATTTTTCCGTTTTGTAAAAAGAAATCAGACAAATAGATAATAAGATATAAGATTGCGTATTCTTTGGTTAAATGATGTAAAATATCACATCTGCTATGATGTAAATCCAAGTTTTTATATTTACTTTGAAGATACTAAGCGGTTTATAATAAACGGTTTTGGTATTTAAAAATTTAATAAATTATAATTTATGAACGAATTAATTGAAAAGATTCAGGAATTGAGCGCTGCTCTTGTTGCTGATGCTACTCAGCAAGCTGAAAAAGGTAACAAAGCTGCCGGTACACGTGCACGTAAGGCTTCTTTGGATTTGGAAAAAGTGTTGAAAGAATTTAGAAAAGCTTCTTTGGAAGAATCTAAGAAATAATGTTTGGGACAACGCTTTATTTAGGGGGTTGTATTACTTCGGTTAAGTGGGAGTGATACAACCTTTTTGTTTGAATGTATTGTCAATAAACTGTTGTTCCCTTTGGAAGTATGGTACTGCGGAGGTGAGTACTTCCGTGAAATTCCGATAATTCGGTTGTTATGGTTTAATATTAGGAGGTCAGGATGAGAAAAATCTTCGATTTGTTTATTGTATTGTCATTATTTGTAGCTTGTATTTCATGTAATAAATATGAAATACCTGACGAAGTCGTATCGGAGATTGACTCATTGAATAGCCTTTCTTACAGATTACGCTATAAAGATTTGTCCAGGGCTACAGAGGTTGCCAATCAGGCATATCTTTTGGCATCACCTGATTATTCTGAATTCCCTCAGGTGCTTAACAATATGGGTTTCTGTGCGTACATGGCGATGGACTTCGAGAAATCCATGTCTTTGTTCTCAGAAGTTATAGAGCTTTCCGACAATGAGGTTGAGTGTCTTGTGGCCGATGTCGGAATGATGAAGATTTGTCAGCGTACATCATCCAATAAAGAGTTTTATGATTACAGAAATCGTGCCCAAAGACGTATCAAGAGAATAAAACAGGATAGGGTGGTTGAGACAGACTCTATCCTTTCGGCTAGATTTAACTATGCACTGTCCGAATTTCATATAGCATCTGGAGTATATTTTTATTATTTGCAGCAGGAAAAAGAATCAATGGCTGAGATTGATGCCATTGATATCAATAAGATAGAGTCAGATACCGCTCAGTTTCTCAATTATATGTATATGAGAGGGTCGGGAGGAATGTATTCTGCTCCAACTGCGGACGATGTTGTGATAGGAGAGTTTGGATATCTGATGGACTGCTTTAGGATATCTAGTGAAAGAGGTTATGTGTATTTCGAGGCGAATGCTTTACAGGCTATGGCCGAGATTCTGAATTTCAGATCGAACAGGGATTTGATTTCGTCTAAAAGAAAAGGATGGCTGGAGGCGGTAAACGAGTATGATTGCCCATTGGACAGTCTGCCTTTGAATTTGGCACAAAGGGCGCTCGGTTTGTTTCGCGATTACGGCGACTGGTATCAGATTTCAGGTTCGTACAGGACAATGGCCACATATTATAATTATATAGGTATGCCAGAGAAGGCCTTGCCGTTGCTTGATATGGCTTTGCAGTATGTGAATATGCATCATGAAAAGTTCTATGCATGTAGTGATACTACAGACCGCCTGATGACATACAATCCTGAATATCCCTATTCATTAGAGTTGAAGTGGATAAATAAAGATGGTATAAATACTGTTCCTGAATGGATAGCCCGTCTTAGGGAGCAGTTGAGCCGTACCTATTCAGCTATGGGGATGAAAATCCAGTCGGATTATAACAGAAATATCTATCTTGATATTCTTGATTACACTCGTCAGGACAAGGAGCTGGAAAGCAGGTATGCATCTCTTGACAGAGAATCATATTTGTTGAACATACTTTTGATGATGGTGATGCTTGGCTTTTTCGTTCTTGCTGTAGCATTGGTTGTCCTTAATAGGTTCTGGAGAATCAGGAATAACCTTTATATGGACAAGCTGGGCAAAGTGCTTGAAGTCTGCCGGAACATAACCGCTTCCGTTCCAGAGGATGCCTCCGGAGTAAACGAAGTGGTTGATATGGTAGAGCATGCAGTCAGAATAGATGTGTTAAGTATAACTGTGTCAGATGATTTATGGATTGAATTGAGTTCCGGAGAGAATAATGATGACAGACCTGAATGGGTCGGTCAGGCTGGAATACCGGTACTCGATCTTGTTGCTCCTGGAAAAGAAGAACCGGTAGGGCGTTTGTGGCTCAAGAAAAAAGGAAAGTTGAAGCATGATGAGATTTCTATAATGAAACTCGTTACCCCATATATGGCATGGACGCTTGAGAACGGATTGAATTTGATGATGCTTACCGATGAAAGGTTGAGGCTGGAACAGGAAGAGTATATACACAGAAAACATATTGCCGAGAACAAACGCCAGAATGAGGTGAAGAAGGCATGTGTGGCAATAGTTACAGGCATTATCCCGTATATTGACAGAGTGATAAACGAAGTCGATAAGCTAAGAAAGGCGTCTTACGCAAAGGTTGCCGACATTCGAAATTCCAAGTTGGATTATATCAACGAACTCTTGTCCAAAATCAATGATTATAATGAGATACTGGCTGTTTGGATAAAGATGAAACGTGGTGACATAAGCCTGAATATAGAAAACTTTGAACTTGACGAACTTTTCTCAGTCATAGCCAAGGGCAGACATACGTTTGAGATGAAGAAACAGCATCTTGATGTAGAGGAGTGTCATAGTGTGGTGAAAGCTGATAAGGCTTTGACAATGTTTATGATAAATACATTGACAGATAATGCCCGTAAGTACACGTCTTCGGGAGGAAGGATAGTTCTGTCCGCCCGCGAGAGTGATGATTATGTGGAGGTATCCGTTTCGGACAATGGTCCCGGCCTTTCATCCTCAGATGTAGAGCGTATCTTGAACGAGAAGGTATATGATTCCTTGAAGATAGGTGTGGATACGGCTTTGGATACAGATGAGCTTGTCCGTCAGAAAGGACATGGTTTTGGATTGATGAACTGTAAGGGTATAATTGACAAGTATCGCAAGACAAGTCCGTTGTTCAGTGTATGTATGTTTGGTATCGACAGTGAGCCGGGAAAGGGAAGTCGTTTTTATTTCCGCCTGCCTAAAGGGGTAAGAAAGGTTATTGCTGTATTAATTCTATTGATAACTTTTGGATATTCCCCATGCCATGCTTGGGGTGGCTCGGATTCAATCCCGTTTACAGAAAACGGCTACGTAGTTTCCGGTTACGACAGCCTTCTTTCTATCGCAAATACGTATGCCAATATGGTGTATGAAAGTAATGTGAAAGCCCAATATAATAGAGCCTTGAATTTTGCAGACAGTGCTTTTCATTATCTGAATATGCACTATATTAAATATTCAGGAAAGAAGTCTCCTCTTCTTGATACCGGAAATAAAGATGATATTCCGGAACTGGTGTGGCTGAGAGAAAAATTCGATACGGACTACTATATCATACTTGATGTGCGCAATGAAGTGGCTGTGGCATGTCTTGCCATTAAGGAATTTTCAAAATATTATTACAATAATAAGGCTTACACTACTTTGTACAAGCAGATTAGTGAGGATAAATCACTGGAGCAATATTGTCAGAAAATGCAAAGATCGGCCAATAACAAGATTGTGGCTATAATGCTTTTTGTTGTGCTGATAATAGCGGGAGTTGTTGCATATTATGTGATTTATTTACGGCGCATGCTTCATTACAGATGTAACATGGAACAGGTGCTTACGATTAACAGCTCTGTCTTTTCGTCACTTGCGTCCGACAATCATTCGCAGTCGCCTTCAGAAATATGTTCCAATGCTGTCAGTGTTATATTCCGCGATATAAATGAGCTTGTTACAATAGATAATCTTGTAATAGGTGTATATGATGATTCGGAAAAGAAATTGAACTGCTCGTGGTATAAAGATTGCGATGATGAGATTATACTTGAAAAGCTGAATAAATCGTATTCTGGCAGATGTATAATTGATTATGACGGGAATAACTGGATTTTTATGCCTCTTCGGGTTGATGTTTCCGGAGGTATCAAGTGTATAGGTGTCATGGGGCTTATGAGTAGTGACAGGTCTGTCAGGGCCGAAGACCGTTTGCTGCTTGAGCTTGTGAGCGAATATCTGGGAGTCGCTTTATATCATACCATAGTGCAGGTAGAGAAACATTTCCAGGATATCGAACTTGCTAAAGATGAAACTTTAAGGGCGCAACACGAAGAAAACATGTTGCATGTACAGAATCTTGTACTTGATAATTGTCTTTCTACAATCAAGCACGAAACCATTTACTATCCGGGAAGACTAAAGAAAATAGTCGAAAAGATCAGATATGCGGAAGATGGCTGTGCGTCAGACGACACAGTATTGAAAGATCTGGAAGACATGGACGAACTGGTGAATTATTATAAAGATATATTCGTCCTGTTGTCCTCATGCGCTTCAAGAATGCTTGATGGCGTAACTTTCAGGCGCGCTGCAATAGATGTTCCGGCAGTTATGGAAGATATTCGCAAGTATTATCTCAAATCGGTAAAACGTCTGAAAACTTATCCTGTGTTTAACATAGAATTGCGTCATAAATGCTTTGTGACCGGAGATGAAATACTGTTTCGTTTCCTTTTGGAAAATCTGATAGACGAAGCTTTAAGGTATAACGCAGAAGGAAATCTTACGCTTACCGTTAGTGTTGATGAAGGATTTGCAAGGTTCGATTTTGTTGACTACAGGCGTAACTTCACGCAGGAAGAACTGAACATGCTGTTTTATCCTGATAATGCAAAAGTTGGTCTGTCCGATAATGGAGACGTATTGTACGGAACGGAATATCTGATATGCAAGCAGATTATAAGAGATCATGACGAGTTCGGTGGAAGAAGAGGATGCCGGATTAATGCAAAGGTAGCTGACGGAGGAAAAGGTTTCTGCGTTTGGTTCACTTTGCCTTTGAAAAGTGTAAATAGAAATATTAAAAACTAAGATACATATAAAGATGGAAAAATTTAAAGTAATAATAGTAGAGGATGTAAAGTTGGAACTTAAAGGTACGGAAGAGATTTTCCGTCATGAGATACCTAATGCGGAAGTGATAGGAACAGCAATGACAGAAGCCGAATTCTGGACCTTGCTTGAAACCAAAACGCCCGACCTTGTGTTGCTTGATTTGGGACTGGGAGGTTCTACCACTATCGGCGTAGAAATATGTTCACGCCTGCATAAGCAGAAACCTGAAATAAAAGTATTGATATTTACAGGTGAGGTATTGAATGAAAAGCTTTGGGTAGATGCGCTTAATGCAGGAGCCGATGGCATAATATTAAAGACAGGAGAATTGTTGACAGCTGTAGATGTGCAGGCGGTTATGGAAGGCAAGAAACTTGTGTTCAACTATCCTATTCTTGAGAAAATAGTTTCACGGTTCAAACAAAGTGTTGCTGTTGAGCAGAAACGTCAGGAAGCAATAATCGATTATGATATTGATGAATACGATGAAAGACTGCTCCGTCACCTTGCCCTTGGCTATACAAAAGAAATGATAACAAACCTGAAAGCTATGCCATTTGGAGTCAAGTCTATTGAAAAGCGACAGAACGATCTGATAAACAGACTATTCCGTTCGGACGAACGTGTAGGTGTGAATGCATGCAGGCTGGTAACCCGTGCATTCGAACTGAGAATTCTTGATATTGACAATCTTGAACCAGATGAAGAATAAAAACATAATACATCCGGCTACAGTATTTTTTCTGCTTTGGTGGTTTGTTGCCGTACTTTCATGGATAGGCAGTGTCTATGCCTGGGATGGCATAAGGAATATCATAAGTACTGAAGCGTTGAGATGGTTCCTCAGATACACAGAAGAAAAACTGATGTCATCGCCTGCGCTATATCTAGTATTACTCTTTTTCATGTCTGTGGGGTTGTTCCTGCATTCGGGATTGGGCGGCTTGATATGGCGTATGGTACGTCGTGAACGTAAAATGTCCGGTAAAGAGAAAAAATCCCTGGTTGCTGCTGTTATGATAGCGGTTGCCTATTTCATGGTTTATGCCTTATTGGCATGGGGACCATGGAATATTGTACGTGGCGTCACCGGAAGGTATGTTGATTCGCCGTTACACGATGGCGCTCTGTGTATATTGGCTATAGGTATAGGAGTAACATCTATGGTATATGGCTATTCTGCCGATCATTACCGTAGCGATACAGATGTAGTGAAAGGTATGTCGTATATGTTTTCTCGTTTCCCGTCATATTTGGTCTCACTGTTTTTTGTCATACAGTTTATGGTGGCTTTCGAATACAGCGGCTTTCCTGTATGTTTTGGTATGACAGAATGTTTGGTTGATATTACATATTGGATATGTTGTCTTATACCCTTGTTTTGGGAGTTTTATTATAAAAGTTGAATTAAATATAATTAAAACGTCACGATAATTCTCTTTATTAAATTATAATGATATAAATTTGCAGGCAATAATTTTATATTAAAAATAAAAATGAAAAAAGGATTACTATTTGCTGCAGTTGGTGTAATGGCATTGGCTGCTTGCCAGGAGAAAGGTGGTTATACTATCAATGGTACCATAGACGGTGCAAAGGATGGTGACTATGTTTACATGCGTTATTATGATGGAAGAGAAGCCTTCACTTTGGATTCTGCCATAGTCAAGAACGGTAAGTTTGAATTCAAGGGAATGCCTGATTCAGTATTTGCACCTAAGTTTATAATATATGGTGATGAAACTCAGGACATCAATGCAACAGTATTTATTGAAGATGGAGCAATCAAGGTAGATATGGCTAAAGGCAATTCAAAAGTTTCCGGAACTCCGTCCAATGATGCTTTTGCAGCCTTTATAGAAAAGTATTCAGGTTTTGAAAACCAGATGAATACTATTGCTACTACTTTCCGTACAGATACTACTCTTACAGATGTACAGAGAGATTCTTTGATTAAGGTATATGATAAGGTATCCGAAGAATGCATGGATTATGTTTATGCACAGACAGAAGCAAATATCAATAATGCTGTAGGTGCTTATATGTTGCAGTCTAACGGTTTCTCTTTCGAAGTGGAAAAGACAAAAGCTTTGTTGGATAAACTGCCTCAGAAATTCATGTCATCTTCTTCTATGTCTCGTTTGAAAGAATATGTTGACAATGCAATGAATACAGTAGTAGGAAAGAAATACATTGATTTCTCTATGAATACTCCTGAAGGAGAGACTGTAAAACTTTCTGACTTTGTGAGCAAGAACAAATATACACTTATAGACTTCTGGGCTAGCTGGTGCGGACCTTGCCGTCAGGAAATGCCTAACGTTGTTGCTGCTTATAAAGAGTTCAAGTCTAAAGGTTTCGGTATCGTAGGTGTATCTCTTGATAAGGATGCCGACAAATGGAAACAGGCTATCAAGGATCTGAATATCACATGGCCACAGATGTCAGACCTTAAGGCTTGGCAGTGTGAAGGTGCTGCATTATATGGTGTACGTGCTATCCCGGCAACAGTTCTTGTTGATCAGGAAGGAAACATCATAGCAAGAGATTTACGTGGCGAAGACATTGCTGCAAAACTCGGTGAACTTTTGAAATAATTCATTCTTATATAAAAAAACGAAGAGGCTGTTGTCAGTCTCTTCGTTTTTTTATGCTATTTTGTGTCAGCTGCTGCAGGCATCATATCACCTTTTATAATCAGACGTGTGATTTCAGATTTTCCGTTTGTGCGTAGTGTAATGGTTTTCTGAAATCTGCCGGGAAATTTTCCCGCGCCGTTGTAAGTCACTGTAATTTCACCGCTTTCACCCGGTTTGATAGGTTCCTTTGGATACTGTGGTACCGTGCATCCGCATGTCGCTATAGCCTGATGAATGACCAGAGGACCGTCGCCTACATTAGTGAATTTGAAAGTACATGTCACTTTAGGACTGTTTTCCGAGAAACTGCCAAAATCGTGTGTCGTTGTCTCAAACTTTATTTCTGCTGTACCGGCAGCCATTACCATGATTATGCCCATGAAGAACATAACTGTGGTAAGAATAAACTTCTTCATACTTGTTCTACTTTTATAATTCTTCTTGCGAATTTAGTTTATAATCTAATTTATAAATGCTTTTAATCACCAAAATTAACAGAATATTGCTGTAACAGATTGATTTTAACCTCGGTTCACCTGTTTTACACCTTTTACTGTCCTTAGTTTTTTTATCAGTGCTTCCAGTTTTGATGTATCGTCCACCATTACCGTAAGCATTCCCGAGAACAATCCGTCGTGCGAATCTACACTGATTGATCTTAAAAGTATATCGTTCTCCTTGTTGATGATAGACGTGATGTTTGTAACAATACCTATGTCGTCATGTCCTACTATACGCAGCGTAATAGGATATTGTTTGCCCTGACTCTTGCCTGCCCATCTGGCGCGTACTATACGGTACGGAAATCTGGCCTTCATCTCTGGAGCATTAGGACAGTCGCAGCGGTGTATCTTTATACCTCCTGAGATAGTGACAAATCCGAACACATCGTCTCCATAGATAGGATTACAGCATTTTGCCAGATTAAAATCAATACCTTTCAGGTTCTGGTCTATCACCAGCACGTCGTCTTTGAAGTAGTCTTTGGCTTCTGCGTTCTGTTGCAGATTATATGCCTCGGCACTTCTGTATATCACTTCTTCGCGTTGTTCCGTCTCGCGCTTTTGCATCTCCACGTATTTGTCGATAATCGTATTTATATCGCTGCTCTCGTCGGATATGCTCTTGTAGAAATCGGTTACGCTCTTGAAGCCCATTTTTTTGATAAGTCGCATCAGTATGGACTCGTCATATTCAATTTTCTTGTTTTTGAATTTGCGTTCAAGCGTTTCCTTGGCAAACTGTGTTTGTCGTGCCGCTATTTCTTTTAGTGCCTGTCGTATTTTTGTCCTGGCTTTTGATGTAGTTACAAAGTTCAGCCAGTCTTGCTTCGGCACCTGAGTGTTGGAGGTCATGATTTCCACCTGATCTCCACTATTCAGAATCTGTTTCAGCTGGACATTCTTTCCGTTCACCCTTGCACCTATACACTTGCTTCCCAGGTTCGTGTGAATGGTAAAGGCAAAGTCCAGGACTGTTGCTCCTTGAGGAAGTTTGTAGAGGTCACCTTTCGGTGTAAAAACAAACACTTCATCCTTATAAAGGTCGAGCTTGAACTGATCCATGGCCTCGATATCGCTGTCGGCATTTTCCAGTGTCTCGCGTATGGAGTTAAGCCATTCGTCAAGCCCTGTCTCACCTTTAATGCCTTTGTATCTCCAGTGTGCAGCCAGACCTTTCTCGGCTATTTCATCCATCCTTTCAGTACGTATCTGTACTTCCACCCATTTGCCTTCAGGGCCCATCACTGTGATGTGAAGCGATTCGTATCCGTTGCTTTTAGGCACCGACAGCCAGTCGCGCAGACGTTTCGGGTTAGGCAGATACATGTCGGTAACAATCGAATATGCCTGCCAGCATTCCTGTTTTTCTTTTTCCAGTTCAGAGTCCAGGATTATTCTTATTGCAAACAGGTCGTAAACACCTTCGAAAGGGCAACCCTGTTTTTTCATCTTCTGATATATCGAGTGTATTGACTTTGTTCTTCCTTTCATGTGGAATTTCAGTCCTGCATCCTCCAGCTTCTTCTTGATAGGCTCGATAAAGGCGTCAATATATCTGTCGCGCGCTTGTTTTGTGGCGTTCAGCTTTTCTTTTATATGATAATAAATGTCATGCTGCGTATATTTCAGTGACAAGTCCTCCAGCTCGGATTTTAACTTGTACAATCCTAGCTTGTGTGCTAAAGGAGCATACAGATATGCCGCTTCATTCGAAACCATGATTCTGGCTTCATCGTTTTCTGAGTCCTTAATCTGTCGCATCAGGTTTACCCTGTCTGCAATGATTATAAGAATAACCCTCATGTCTTCTGCGAATGAGAGCAGAAGATTTCTGAAGTTTTCCGATTCTATAGTCGGACTTTTGGCATAAAGTTCATTTATTTTTACAAGACCTTTGATTATGCCTGCTACGTCTTCTCCGTATTCGTTTTTTACTTCATCAAGAGTGCAAAGATTGTATTTCACAGATTCGTGAAGCATTATACCCAGTATGGAGGCACGGCGCATACCTATCTCTTCAGCTACGATGACGGCTGTCTGCATGTCTTTTATTATCGGATTCATTCCAAATGCATTTCTTGGAATACCTCCGTTCTTCATCACCTTGATAAGATGCGATTTTATCTTTCTGCAATCATCCTTTTGTAGAGTATCTTTTGATAGCCTTAGTAGTTTTTTATATAATGTAAAGAGTAATTCCTTTTCATTACTGTTAAAAAAAGCTGTTTCTTCCATGACTTTATCCTTTTTCTTGTGTGTAAAGGTAGTTTTTTTCTTCATTATATTAGTTATATTTCGCCCTTTTTTATAATTTTGAGCAGATTTCTATACTATTGAACGAATTCATTACTTAATTTATACAATATGTTAACACAAGAAGACAAAGATTTATTGGCTAAGAAAGGCATCTCCGAACAACAGATTGCCGAACAGTTAGCTTGTTTCGAAAAAGGTTTCCCTTTTCTAAAATTATTTGCAGCTGCATCAGTAGAAAACCGTGGTATAATGCTTGCGGGTGAAGAAGCACAGAAAACATATCTTGCAGCTTGGGACGCATATAAGGAAGGCGATAAGAAAATAGTCAAGTTTGTACCTGCGTCTGGTGCTGCCAGCCGTATGTTCAAGAATATGTTCGAATTCCTTGGCGCAGACTATGATGTTCCTACAACCGATTTCGAAAAGAAATTCTTTAACAATATCAAGAATTTTGCTTTTTATGCCGACCTTGATGCTGCTTGCGTAAAGAACAACGGTAAAGGTATTGAAGCTTTGATTTCAGAAGGCAATTATAAAGCTGTTGTTGCAAATCTTCTGGAATCTGCCGGCTTGAACTACGGAGCATTGCCAAAAGGTCTGCTTAAATTCCATAAATATGAAGACGGCGTTCGTACTCCGCTCGAAGAGCATCTTGTAGAAGGAGCTTTGTATGCTGCCGGAAAGAGTGGGGAAGTGAATGTACATTTCACTGTATCTACAGAACATCGTGAACTGTTTGCAAAACTTGTAGATGAAAAGGTCGCTCAGTACGCTGCTAAATATGGTGTAAAATACAACATCAGTTTCTCTGAACAGAAACCAAGCACAGATACAGTTGCTGTAGATATGGAGAACAAGCCATTCCGCGACAACGGCAAACTTTTGTTCCGTCCGGGCGGTCACGGCGCATTGATAGAAAACCTGAATGACCTTGATGCAGATATAGTATTTATCAAGAATATAGATAATGTTGTTCCTGACAGACTGAAGGGTGATACAGTAACTTATAAGAAGTTGCTTGCCGGAGTTCTTGTAACACTTCAGAAACAGGCTTTCGAATATCTTCAGCTACTTGACAGCGGTCATTATCGTCATGATGAATTGGAAAATATCATCCGTTTCGTTCAGCAGCAGCTCCATTGCCGCAAGGATGATATAAAGGATATGGAAGATGCCGACCTGGTAATTTACCTGCGTAAGAAACTTAACCGTCCTATGCGTGTTTGCGGTATGGTTAAGAATGTGGGCGAACCTGGTGGTGGTCCGTTCTTGGCTTATAATCCTGACGGAACAGTTTCATTGCAGATTTTGGAAAGTTCACAGATTGACATGAACGATCCTGAAAAGAAAGCAATGTTCGAAAAGGGTACACACTTCAATCCGGTTGACCTGGTTTGTGCCGTTCGCGACTATAAGGGCAACAAGTTCAATCTTGTGAATTATGTTGACAAGGCTACAGGATTTATTTCATATAAATCAAAAGGCGGCAAGGAACTTAAGGCACTTGAACTTCCGGGATTGTGGAATGGCTCAATGAGTGACTGGAACACTATCTTCGTTGAAGTTCCTTTGAGCACATTCAATCCGGTTAAGACTGTAAATGACTTGCTGAGAGAACAGCACCAGTAATTTTGAGGAATTATAATAAATAAAATATGCATGCAGAGTGGCATTTCCCACTGTCTGCATGCATATTTTTTTTATTCCACATCAATCGCCATTATATAATCATTCATATAGTAACCTCCTCCAATGTCGAAATCACCTTCCGAAACTTTTTTCATTCCCATATGAAGATAAAATCCCAGAGCCGGATTGTGGCGGTTCACGTTCAGCTCCATTCTGCATGGTTTCCTGTTTATTTCTTTTACTGCTTCCTTGGCTTTGCAGAACAGTTGTTTTCCTATATGCTCTTTTTGAAATTCAGGCAAGACATAGATTTTCTGCAGATGAAACAGGTCTTCGCCTTCCTTCTGTATTGACACATATCCGGCAGGCCTGTTGTCCGAGTATGCCAGATAGTAGATATGTCCTTCTTCCGTCATCTGTTTTAAAAGATTTTCAGGCGAATACATCCAGTCCATCATGTAGTCAATCTGTTCTTTTGTCAGGATATCCTTGTAAGTTGCGGGAAATGCTATCCATGCCAACTCGTTTATCAGCTTGATATCCTCTGTAGTAGCTTTTCTAATGTCAGTCATATATTCTTGTTTTTAGTTGTACTCTCGCAAAAATACGTTTTTATCGGGCTGATTGTAACCGGACTTTAGTTAATTGTATTAAAAATAGTAAAATATCAGGTACTTTGTAATGCAAGGTAATCTAATTATACATATATTTGTGCCATACAAACAAAGTAATAATAAAATCATGAATGTAGATAATGTAAAATCCCAGATGCGAAAGGGTATGCTTGAGTACTGCATTCTCCTGTTGTTGCACAGAGAACCGTCTTATGCATCGGATATAATCCAAAAACTGAAAGATGCAAAGCTTATAGTAGTTGAGGGTACGCTTTATCCCTTACTTACCAGACTGAAGAATGATGGTCTCCTTTCGTATGAGTGGGTTGAATCAACTCAGGGACCACCACGCAAATACTACAAACTTACCTCTGATGGAGAGGGGGTATTATCTGAGTTGGAAACGGCGTGGGATGAACTCTCCAATACGGTAAATCATTTAAGGAACGAACTTTTAACAATTGAATCAAAATGAAAAAGACATTGACAGTTAATTTAGGTGGCACGGTTTATCATATAGATGAAGATGCATATGTATTATTGGACAATTATCTGAATAATCTGAAATATCATTTCCGTAGTGAGACCGATGCTGATGAAATAGTAAGGGACATGGAAAACCGTATAGCTGAACTGTTTTCCGAATATATCTCTCATGGTCAGCAAGTCATCACTATAGAGAATGTGGAGGAAGTGATAGCCCGCATGGGACGACCGGAGGAAATCAATACAGATGATGAGTCTAATGAAAATACTCAGGATTATCGTAACAATACAAACGGTGATGACACAGTGAAACGTCGTCTTTTCAGAAATCCCGATGATAAAGTCCTTGGTGGTGTAGTTTCAGGACTTGCCGCATATTTTGGATGGGATGTGGCATGGACGCGAATCTTGTTTTTAGTCTGTGCTATATTGTTGCATGGGTTCATTTTGGTATATATCATAGCATGGATTATAATACCAGTGGCACATACCGCTACAGAGAAACTTCAGATGAAAGGCGAGCCGGTGAATATGGAGAATATAGGGAAAACTGTGACAGACGGTTTTGAAAAGATGAATGATTATGTCCATTCCGAGAAGCCACGTACATTTATTGAAAAATTGGGAAATATATTTTTCTCGGTATTAGGCTTCATCGTAAAGTTGGTATTTGTCATATTGGCTATATGCTGTGCTCCTGTAGTGATAGTAGTCTTAATAGTGCTTTTTGCATTGCTTATGGCTGCTACCGGAGTGTTGGTCAGTGTTCCGGCATTTTTCTATGAGGCATTACCTTACATCAACTGGGATATGGTTGGAACATCTGCCGGTGTGGCTGTCACTATGGTTGTTTGCGGATTGTTGCTGATAGGAATACCGGTAGTTGGTCTTATCCATCTTATACTTCACATTACAGGTAAGAAAGAGCCTATGTCCACTTCCATGAAAGTTGTTATGATCTTGTTGTGGATAGTTGCAGCTTCTGTAAGTATAGTGTTGGTTTCACAGGCGCCGTTCATAATTCACCCGACTCATTTTCTGTTCCACAGAATATTGTAATTCATAAGTATAATATTTTCGGAAAAATGTTATCTTTGCAGACATAATGTTATCTTTGTAGATATATAGACAAAAACTCTTATAATTATGACTAAAAAAATACTTTTGCTTGGCTCCGGAGAATTGGGAAAGGAGTTTGTAATTGCCGCCAAGAGATTGGGACAGTATGTGATTGCATGTGATTCTTATGCCGGTGCACCCGCAATGCAGGTTGCCGACGCGTGTGAGGTGTTCAGTATGCTTGATGGCGATGCGCTTGACAAGGTTGTAGCAAAATATCGCCCTGACATTATTGTACCTGAAATTGAGGCTATTCGTACAGAACGTCTTTTCCATCTGGAGAAAGAAGGTATTCAGGTTGTTCCAAGTGCAAGAGCCGTGAACTTTACTATGAATCGTAAGGAGATACGTGACCTTGCTGCAAAAGAACTGGGACTGAAAACAGCCAAATATTTCTATGCAAAATCATACGAAGAACTTAAAGAGGCTGCCGAGAAGATAGGTTATCCTTGTGTTATCAAACCATTGATGTCTTCTTCAGGAAAAGGACAGTCTGTAGCCAAAGGTCCTGAGGATCTTCAGTATTCATGGGATTATGGATGCAGCGGAAGCCGTGGCGACATCAAGGAACTCATTGTAGAAGAGTTCATCAAGTTCGACAGCGAGATTACGCTTCTTACAGTTACTCAGAAGAACGGTCCTACATTGTTCTGCCCTCCTATAGGCCATGTACAGAAGGGAGGCGACTATCGCGAAAGCTTCCAGCCGGCACGTATCGCTCCAGGACATTTGGCTGAGGCACAGCAGATGGCTGCAAAAGTAACTGAAGCCCTTACCGGTTACGGACTTTGGGGAGTGGAATTTTTCTTGAGCCATGACAATGGTGTTTATTTCTCAGAACTTTCACCACGTCCTCATGACACAGGTATGGTGACATTGGCAAATACACAGAACCTCAACGAATTCGAACTTCATCTGTATGCTATTCTTGGATTGCCTATACCGGGAATTACTCAGGAACACATAGGTGCAAGTGCGGTAATTCTTTCACCGATAGCAAGCAAGGACGCTCCTCGCTATAAGGGTATAGAGAATGTATGTTCCCAGCCTGACACATACTTGCGTATATTCGGCAAGCCATATACAAAACTTAACCGTCGTATGGGCGTAGTAGTTTGCTATGACAAGGTAGGAGGTGACCTTGATGCACTGCGTGACAAATGTAAGTCGCTTGCAGCAAAAGTGGAAGTATATTGATACGTCTAAACTGAAAATAATCGGAATTTAAATGCGCGCTTAACGCAGAATGAATGTTAGATAAACGCCCGCTGAACACTGGATGAACTCGGTGTACGGCGGGCGTTTCTGTTTTTTATTAAAGTCTTGATATAAGTCCTAAGGTATGGTCAATATGATTGGTTAGTATAATCATATTTAATAGGTATATAATTTGTCCGGTTCTTGGTTGGATAATTTCTATGTGCATAATGATATTATATCCCTATATTATTTATCAAAATGATAATTAATTTATACTTTCCCTGTCTTGTGTATTTCCCTGTTTGGCTTAAATAAAATGAAATGTTAAATTAATTATGGTGTTTACTTGAAAATATAATAAGTAAAAACTGTATGATAGTTAAATATGGCGATACGTTATGAGTCAAATGACATAAAACGGACTGTTATTTCATCAAAAATGGGCGTGTGTTTTCATTAAAATGGTGGCACATCCTATCCAAGACATCAGTACATTTTTTTTTGAAGTGGAATTTGGGCGGAATTTAAGTTGAAATTCACTGTTTTTTCGTTCTATATTCTATCTTTATTTAAACAAAATTTTTTTGTGATTATGATATGTTGGATGCGAATATGCTGATAATTTGATATTTTTATCCTATAAATTAGATTATAAATTCTTTATTAATATGAATGTATCTATCATTATGTATTTGCTTGTACCCGTGAAAATTCGATTTTAGGAAACAGAATAGACATTCCACTGAATTTCCTGATTTAAGAGAGGTTGAAATATCATTTTGACAAAAAGTAATTTTCAGTTATCGTTCATCACCCGTTCACTCACGCATAACTGTGCATACCTCCAAGTATAAAGTTTACCCCGAAATAAGTAATCAGCACCGATATGAAAGCCATTATGCAGAAACGGTGGAAGAACATCGGGCTTTTGAAAGAACGGATAGATTCAGTATGCAGTGCTGCCGAGTAAATCAGCATGGTGATGAGTGCCCATACCTCTTTTGGGTCCCATCCCCAATATCTTCCCCACGACACGTTTGCCCATATCGCTCCGATAAATATTCCGAACACCAGCAGGAATACGGCTGGATAAAGGATTATACGGCTGCTGTTTTCCAGACTGCAAATCTCATTGTCTCTTTTCCCGCTCCTGTGAAGAATTTCGGCAGATATTCCGTTCAGCATCATGATGGCAAACAGGGAGTAAGAAATCATGATGGACATAACATGTATGCTCAGAAGCGGAGATGACAGAACCGGCATAAGCGGTGTTATGGCAGGATTGCTGTCGCCCATCATTGCCACCAGCAGAGCGAGTCCGGAAATCATATATCCTACCGATACGGAATTATTCATATGCCTGTAGAAAATAATGCTGAACAGTATTGATACGACAGACATAATCAGCATAGTCTCAAAACCGTTCGAAACAGGTATGTGGCCGCTTATAATCCATCTCAGCGCAATAATCCCAGACACGTAGCCCAGGGTAGGGAACAGCAGTATAAACAGACAGAGGTTCGTTCCGTTCTTTCTCTTTCCCTTTACCACATTATAAATCTGGAATATGTAGCCGAATATGCCTATTGTAAGGCAGAACATGGCGAGCAGTTTCAGATTGGCAAATGAATTGTATATCCTCTCTGCCTTGAATTCAGTATCCGATGGCAGTGAGTTCCCGGCTTCCTTTTTCTGAAATCCTATGATTTTGTCTGTCAGTTTTTCTGCTCCGCCAAAATCTTTCATTGCCACTTTCTCTGCAATATAGTTCATGCTGTATCTTATGAAAAGCCATTTGTCGCGTTCAATGTCCGATGGCAGATTGTCAGGAATGGAGTACCATGTATATGTACCTTTCTCATTGTCGAATACCGGGTATATCTTCAGAAGATTTCCCGTACATAAAGAGCTTATCAGACTGAATTTCTCCGCTGCCTCTTCCAGTTCGCGGATGCGCTTTATGTCTTTTTCTGTTTTCAGCTGATTGTCTATCTTAAATCCGTTTCTTCCTATAAAGTCGGTCAGTCTGGCATACCTTCCTTCTATGCCCAGTACTTTCTGAACATATTTGCTTTTTATGCGGATAAACGGCTCTTCTTTCCAGTAGTCGTAATAGAAGAAACATCCTGTCAGTACCTGTTCAGCCGACAGCCCTTTATAACTTTTTCCTCCGTATATCTTTTTTGTGAAATCAATGGCAAGGGTTTGCAGTGGAGCAATTCGTCCGTTATGGTTTACGCGTATGTTTCCGAAGACTTCAGCTGTACCTGCAGGGAGAGTAGGTGGAAGTTTGTTTTCGGCAAACGATGATGCAAATGGTATGGACAGTAATATGCATGCTGCAGATATTCTCTTCTTAAAAGCGGATTTCTTTTCAAAGAAGAACAGTATCATTGAAAGAAAGAGTAGTATATATCCCGTGTAAGTGACGGCAATGCCAATCGGGTCGTGGCTTACGTATAGTGTGCTTCCCTTTCCGTCGGCATCATATCCCGACTGGTAGAAACGGTAACCTCTGTGTTTGAATATACGGTTCATCGAGACTGTTCCTTCCGTATCCGAACCGTCGTGTATTGATATTGTGCTAATATAATCCATGGGTGTGGTTGTACCGGAGTAATATTCTGTTCGGAATTCCTTTAGCGAAATGCTGAAGGGAAGTTTGTGTTCCTTTTCGTCTGTCGTCTTGAAACTCTGCTTGGGATTTTCGTCCATTCTGAGATGTATGCTACCTTGCAGTCCTGAGGTATGGGTTATGAATGCACCTGCCAGTATAACGATGAAGGAGGCATGCATACAGAAAGTGATTATCCGTTTATACAGTTTCCGTTTTATAATATAGACTATGCCGGAAATTGCGGCTGCGAACCATAATGCCATGAACAGTGGATTGGAATAGAAATGTCGGCTGGCAAATGATGTGCCGTTTGTTTTTTCTGCTATTGTGGTTGATACCATGATTATTATCAGCAGCGATATTGTGATGACGGTAGTGCGTTTGGAGATTTTCAGCAGTTTGTTGATCATATATAGCGAATGTCTGTTTGAAAGACCGTCCTCCGATGCGTCGATGGGAGGACAGTCTTGTATATTTATATCTTATATCGAATCGATAAACTTTACTATTGCATCTCTGTCTTCTTTTGACAATTCCCTGAATTTCTGTACGGTATAGTATGCGTCACTCTTTTTGTTTCCGTGCCACATAATCGCCTCTATTACGTTTCGTGCGCGGTTGTCATGAAGCCTGTCGGCTGTAGCCGAGCCTGTACATTTCTGGTGAAGTCCTCTTCCCCAAAGCGGAGTTGTCCTGCACCATCCCGTACGGATATCGTTCTCCATGTAAAGCTTGTGCTGAATCATGTCCGAGTAGGGCCATATCTTCTGGTTAGGATATTTAGGAAGGCGGTTGTCGCCTTTGCTGAAAACGCCGTTAGGGTCGTAGAAATTGTCGTCGCCAGTAGTCCATGACGGTTTGTGGCAGTATGTGCAGCCTATCTGTTCGAAGAGTTCTTTACCCTTCAGTACATCCGGGTCGTCAACATTTCTTGCTGCCGGCACTGCAAGACCTCTGTGCCATACCATGAAGTCCACATAGTCATCATCGCTCATTTCCACGTCAAGTTCTTTCGAGGTGAGATAAGCAAGTATTGCAGCCTCGATATCAGCCGGATTTTCGCTTGCCGGATGCCATGTAGGATGATTCTTTTCGGGATCTGCCTGCTCGATATAATCCTTGTATCCGGCCTGTACCTCAGGATCCTTTGCAGAATATTGTGCATATGTTCCTGCTGCGTCAAGGTAGTGGTATCTTCTGTTTGTTCTTGTCACGTTTGTGATATTCCACAGGGCGTTTGTTCCTGCTGCGTCCTGCAGAGGTCCGCGGCTAAGTGCATATGTGAACTTGAACGGATGCTCTTCTTTTACTGTTCCGGGTATAACATCTGTTGGCTTTGAGTTGCTGTACTGTTTCACCCATTCTCCGTTCTTGAAGAATGCCGGGTTTATACCGTTAGGCAATAGTCCGTCGGCTTCCTGTTTGGTATATTCGGCTTTCAGATCTTCGTCCGAAATGGCATCAAGAAGTCCAGTACCGTAGATACCGATAGTTGATTCTATCCTCACATCATAGTCTTCCGGCAGTGTATATCCCTTATTGACTACATAAATTGCTTCTTTAGGTATTTTTACTTCGGGATATTGCAGTTCGTATTTCTCACCATCGGGGAATGTGTTGTTCCATTCGTCTGTATGGTTTTTCCATTCCACAGTTATCTTGCTTTCGTCCAGCGGAGCCTTGAACGGTTCTACGGCATGTGTCTGCGGCATACCGGCAAGCCAGCTTACGTAAGCGTCTGTCTGAGGGTTATAAACTACCAGCAGACATCCGTTTCCTATGCTGTTTGTTTCGAATGTTCCGGTAGGAAGTCTCTTCCCGTGTCCGTATCCTGGGTGGCAGTGTATACACGATGTTCGTATGTACACAGGACCTAGTCCGTTTCTCACTCCGTCATGATTACTCATGAAAGGTTTTTCAAATAGTGCTTCTCCGTTCTTGAACTGGCTGTCCATGCCGGCCTGTTCTACTGCCGGAGTTGGTTGTTCTAAGGCATTAGAGGTTGCCAGAAAAGCTGTGCCTAATTCACCGCCTGTGTAGTACCATTCAGGAAGCTCACCTGGCTGGTTGCCGTTATCCGGTGTGTCGCCGGTATTGTCCTGGCATGCAGTCAGTCCGGCAAATAACGCTGTACTTGCAAGTAAATAAAATTTCTTCATAAGTTAGTTATTTTACATTTAAAGGATGTTTAATACATGTCTATGTTTTGTTAAACAGTGAAAGGTGTATAACACTATGGTTACACACTTTACACTGTAACTGTAAATATTTATTATTAATTTTCATTCAATACGTTTGCTGCTTCACTAAGTGTATTTGATACTTTAGCCACTGCTGCTATGGCATCTTTGGTAGTCTGGCTTGTAGCATTCTTTGCGAATGGTTCAGGAATTTTCTCTATAGATGTTATTGCGGCTGCTATAGCGTCTTTTACAGCTTTATCTTTTTCGGCATTTACCGATGCGATGAAGTCGCTCACGGACTTGTCTCCGTCGTTGCTGCCTTCGTATGCATTTTTGATGCTTCGGATATTATCCGCAAAGTCAACAATAGAGTTGAGACTGTATGGCGATTCGATATAGTTCTTATCCTCTTCGCTACTTCCGTTGGCAGGACGTCCCATTTTCTGTTCAGCCACTTCGTCGGCAATGTCGATGCAGCCTTGAAGGATTTCCTGAGCGGCATCAGTGTAATTGACGTATTTGCTACCGCCTTGACCTGCATTTAGCATGCTTTCTCCGTAATTGAATGTTGGCTCAAGCTCGTTGTCGGTAAGTATAGTCTGTTTTTCTGATGACACATTATCCATGCCTGCCCATGAAGCTTCGAGGCGTACACACTGGAAGCACAGGTCTTCAGCCACAGCCGCCATGTAAATCATCTGGTTTTTGTTTAGTGAATTTACGTCTCTTGCCGATGATTTGTCGCCTGACGCGTTGAGCTGGAAGAGCATATACTCAATGGCATGGAAACCAAGCAGACCGTATCCCAGGTTTGCGCTTACGTATGCACCGCCGCCTTCACCGATGGCATTCATCATGCCCTGGTTGTTAAGCAGCTGTTCCAGTGCCACCTTGTCAAGAGGCCATGAGTCGATATGCGGGTCGATGTTATAATCGGCTGCTGCGCCGAAAAGAAATGCTTCGCTCAGTTCCCAGTATTTTCTTGATTCCTTCCAGTAGTTGCCTGCTTCTGTGATTTTCGCCTGAGCTCCGTCCTTGTCGCTGTCGAACTTGTCTTTCGCTTCATTACATGCATTCATCAGTTTGATTGCCGCATCAGCCATACTCTTGTAGGTGGTGATTACGGTGTTGTTCACGTAGGGAGTAACAGCATCTTTCAGTGTCTGCTCCTTTGCAGACAATTCGCCTGGGTTTTCACCATTGTTTTCATCGCACGATGTCATTGATGTTGCCATGATAGCACTCATTGCTATAAAGGCAGAAGTCTTTAAAATACTTTTCATTTTAGTTGTTGAATTAAAGTTATACATGTTTGTTATTGATTATCTTGTGAAGAATCCTGCGTAGGCTATGCCGAGCGATATGGCAGGTTCGTTATTGTAAATATCTTTCAGAAGTCCTATGGAATATTCCCCCTTGATTACAATCTCTTTCATTGGAAAATAGTTGATACCTGCCGCTATGCGGTTTCTTCCGCAATATTCGTATTTCAGTCCGTTGGTTTTGTGCATTGAGTCATAGTAATCGTATCTTCCGAAGATGTAGAATTTCTGGTTCTTTGCCCTTGTCTTTTCGAACTGAGAGAAAAGGTCGTATCCGGCTTCTATTCCGGCGGCAATGGCATCAGATGCTACTGCCTGTTTGGGAGAAGGGGAGTTGCTGCTCATTCCCATATTGTATTCGCTTATCAGCTGAGCGTCGGACAGGTGGCCATAGTCGAAATTTCCTCTGACTATCCAGTTGTGGTCATTATATCCGAAATCGAATGCCCCTATAGCCACTGTACCTTTCACATTCTTGAACTTCTCTTTCTTGCTTCTGCTCAGAGTGTTGCTGAACGAGTTGCCTACATATCCGCTCACTGAAAGTCGCAGTCCTTTTATCGAGTAATTATCCACTCTGAAAGCTCCTGCCATTGCATTTGCAATCTTGAATTCGTATGGACTTCCGGCTCCCCCCTGAATCCAGTTCATACGGTTGAAACGGTCGGAATCAAGTCCGGGCAGTAACATGGCCTCGTATCTCCATTTTCCTGCCTGTCCCCAAAGACTGATTCCTGTTTCGTGCCATGTACAAGGCATGATGGTGTTTTCACCTTCCGGACGATAAACTCCGAAGAATTCTGTTGGCATATGATGCTGGTTTGTCCCTCCCACAGGTACTATGATATGTCCCATCTTGATATTGAACTCCTTGCAGAAAGATTTCTGAATCCAGAACTGTTCGAGTGCCACCTCGCCTCCGCGTTCTATTTCGCTCTCGTATTCGCCGGCTTCTTCCTCTTCTATTTCTACGGCGCTTTCAGTTCCTCCGTGCTCGAACTCGATTTCACTACCCAACGACCATCCTTTGCCAAAGTCATATCCCACATAGAAAACAACATGTGGAAGGTCAAATCTGCCGTGACTTTCTCCGGTATAGTTTTTCGCATCGGTGTATCTGAGATAGTTGTCACTGAAGAAGTTTCTGCTGTAGGCAGCCTCGCCATATCCTCCGAAGGTAAGTCTGCTTTCTTTCTTTTCTTCTTTCTTGTTTTCTGCACTGTTGTCGGCAAATGCGGCATTGAGTGTAAGGGCCGAGAAAACGGCCGTAAATAAGATTTTTCCAGTTGCCATGATTTTATGTCCGTTTTATAGTTTTTAAGTCATGGCAAAGGTATCCGCTTTTTAAAGTGGCGTCAATACCTATAATTTGGTAAAATTATACTTAAAAATACCTATAAGTAGGTATATGAGGCAATCAAATTGGAGATATTTTTGTTATTTATGCAATAAATACTTAAATTCGTATTGATAATAAAAACAAAAATTTTGTTATGAGAAACTTTAATTACTATGCATTGAGCAGTATATGTGCTCTTATAATAGGCATTCTGTTGGTGGTATGGCCAGGCGAAGCTGTACGCTATCTTGTGATAACAATTGGAGTTCTGTTCCTGCTACCAGGACTTATAGGTGTGTTTGGATATTTTGCAACTGCAAAGCGTAGGGAAGAGGCAGGAATAAAATCGGTATTTCCTGTTGCTGCAGTGGGTAGTGCTTTGCTGGGATTCTGGCTTATGATTATGCCTGACTTTTTCATTACCACACTGATGTATGTACTTGGAGTGTTGTTGGTTTTGGCAGGACTTTCGCAGTTGTTTAATTTCATCTCGGTGCGCAGTATCACCAGAGTGCCGTTCCTGATGTATGTTATTCCTGTGTTGGTGTTATTGGCAGGTATAGTGGTCTTGGCAAATCCGTTCCAGGCAGCGACACTTCCTTTTACGATACTTGGTGTTTCCGCCATAGTCTATTCATTGACTGACCTGATAAGGCTGATCCGCTTCAAGAAAAAAGTAATGAAAGAAGAGGAAAACATAGTCGATATAACTCCGATAGAAGAGATTAAGGATAAATGAAAAAAAGGAAATGCAATGTTGATGAGACATAGCATTTCCTTTTTTTTATAATTCAGTGTTTCTGTATTGCTTAGGCGACATGCCTGTATATCTTTTGAAATATTTTCCGAAGAAAGAGATGTCAGGGAAGTTCAGTGAGTAGGCTATTTCCTGAATCGTCATTTCCGTTGATTTCAGTTTTGCTTTCGCATCATTTATAATGAATGAAGATATGATGTCTGTCAGGGTCTTTCCCGTAATCTTCTTTATTGTAGTACTGAGGTGCTGAGGCGACAGATGCATCTTGTCAGCATAAAAACTTACGTTTCTTTCCGTATGATAGTTCATTACCACAGTTCTGACAAGTTCTTTCACTATTTCCTGGTTTCTGTTATATTGCTGGTTTACACTCTTTCCGTTCTTTATAAGATTTCCAAGTCCCAAAATCAGCTGTGTGAAAGTCAGTGCTGCCTGCTCCTGTGTGACAATGTTGTTCGAAATGTTTTTTGCCTTGATAATTATCCTTAAGTAGCTATACATAAGGTCAAACGCCTTTTTGTCAAGTTGCAAAACAGGCTTTTCGAATATAAAAGGAGTGTATTCTATCGATTTTGAGAATAATGACGAACTCCTTACAAGTTCGGTAGCAAATCCGGCAAAAATGAATTTACAGTCATCACTTTGCTCCAATATCTGAAAATAAAGGTCCGGCAGCAAAATAAGCAATGTCCCTTTTTTCATTGTATATTGTGTGAGATGCACTGTTATTGAACATGTTCCTTGGAAACATAACAGAAACATATATCCCGGAACCTTTGATGGAGTCTTGAACAGATGTTTGATATTTCCCGTAATATCCATTCCTGCCATCAGGTCTATGTTTTGAGGTATATAATCCAGTTTTTCTAAATGTGTCATATTTTATGCTCGTTTCTATATAGAGCAAAATTACTTTATTATATAATAAATCCCAAAAAAAGACCCATTTTTCTTTATTTCTGCCCTTTTATTTTATTGTAAATGTATTTGATAAAGCAAAAAACCCTGTATTATAACAATATTTTTGTTGCAATACAGGGGTGGATTTGATATTAAATGACGGGACTTTTTAACGTTTGCCTCCGCCTATGAATTTCCATACCAGTGAGCTGAATGCCGCACCAACCAACGGTGCTACGATGAACAGCCAGAGCTGGCTAAGTGCCTGTCCGCCTTCCATGATAGCCGGACCTATACTTCTTGCCGGATTGACAGATGTTCCCGTAATAGGAATACATACAATGTGTATCAATGCCAGGGTGAGTCCGATTGCCAGGCCTGCCATGTTTCCGGCGCCTTTTTTCTCGTCAGTAGTGCCCAATACCACTAGGACGAATATAAAAGTGAATACCGCTTCGGCGATGAATGCCTGTGCTGTTTCTCCGTTGTCGAAAGTGTTGGCTCCTGTCATTGTAGGTCCTGCGTGTCCGCCGGTTCCAACCAGTATCGACAGTATCATTGCTCCTATGATGGCTCCGATAATCTGGAACACTATGTACATAAAGGCGTCTTTGGTATCAATCCTGCCACTTATCCATGCTCCGAAAGTGATGGCAGGGTTTATGTGGCATCCGGAAATGTTTCCGATACAATATGCCATAGCTACTACTGATAAGCCGAAAGCTAACGCAACTCCGATAGTTCCTGTTCCTGCACCTACTATGTCGGCTGTACCGCCGGCAAATACTGCACTACCGCATCCAAGCAATACAAGGACCATAGTGCCTAATAGTTCTGCAATGTACTTTCTCATAAACATAAGGTTTTATAGGTTTATGTCTATAAATGTACATATTTTTCTTTGAAAATAGAAATTAAAAGCCTGTTTTAACACAAAATCAGGTATTTGCTTTCTTTATATTATATCAGCAACAGACTTACCGCCATTATTGCCATACCGGAGATTACACCGGTAATTCCCCAATGGTGATGTCCGTACTTTTCTGTGCTTGGCAGCAGCTCATCGAATGATATATATACCATGATTCCTGAAACCAGGGCAAGGAGCAGCGCATTGATTGAAGGGGTCCAGAAGGGGATGAGGAAAAGTATTCCTATCAGTGCACCGATAGGTTCGGCCATTCCCGACAGGAATGAATACCAGAATGCCTTCCTGCGGCTTCCTGTGGAGTGATAGATAGGAACAGATACAGCCACTCCCTCAGGTATGTTATGTATGGCTATTGCAAACACAATAGGTATGGCTATTTCAAGGTCGGTAAGCGCCGATGTAAATGTTGCAAGTCCTTCCGGGAAATTATGTATTCCTATGGCAAGTGCCATCATCACTCCCGTCCGCTTCAGTTTTTTGTCATTGCCTTGCGACGAATGTATCTCATGCGGATTCTCATCTTCAGGAACCAGAAAGTCTATAAGTGCTATAAGCCCTATACCTATGAAAAAGGCCAGGAGCATATATACCGAAGCTTCGCGTTCGCTGTATATTCCGCTGAGCAGATGCACGGATTCCGGCATAAGCTCCATGAATGATACATAAATCATTACTCCTGCCGACAGTCCTAGTGACGCCGACAGAAACCGTGTGTCTGTCTTTTTCGACAGCAATGCTATAAGGCTGCCTATGCCGGTTGACAGTCCGGCTATCAGTGTAAGCCCGAAGGCCAACAGCATGTCGTTGTTGGTTATCATCTTTATTTGGTGTTTAATTATATCCTGCAAATATAATAACCATATATCCCGGAAAAAAGTTTGATGAAATAATAATTTTTTTCACATCACACCATATCTTCACCCGTATGTATTACAGGCACGCGTACAGTCTTATGAAAAGGAATGAAGCGGGATATGACGGCGATAACAAGAGTAACCGCAAACAACCATCCCAGGATGTGTTTCAGAGCCAATAGTGTAGATTGTTGCTGCAGAATATTGTTCATCGTATTTGTCGCCAGTTGTGTGGCCTCGTTTATTCCATATCCTTGTTGCAGATTGCCTGTCAGTGCCGATGAATAGCGTGATGCGGCAAGAGGGTCGGTCAGTGTGATATTCTCGGCCAGCTGCACCATGTATTTTTGCTGTAGCCGGTATAATGTATTGCTGTAGAAAGCCGATGCTATGACAGGTGTAAGTACCGACCGGAAAGTAATCAGGAAAAACGCGTTCGACAGCAGGTATTTGGGTGGAAGATCCTCTACCGCAAAAAGTGCAAATGCTATTATAAGAGTGAGCATTCCCAGACCACGCATGATGAGAGGGAAAAACAGCATCTCGTATGTACTGTCGGGTGAGATGGTGAAATACAGTGACCCGAAGAAAAACGCAAAGCATGCCATGCCTCCGGCTATTAGAAACCTGAAGCGCCATCTTTGCCAGCGGAACCACCAGAAACATATTATGGCACCTGTTATATATCCGGGCAACAGCCATATATAGAGTGTATAGCTGTGCGTATTGTCAACTTTCAGTATGGTGGTGAGATAGCTTGTCATCAGATTAGTCGAAGTACTGAAAAACATTATCAGTATCATATAGAAATATCCCAGTATGGCTTTCCACTGCAATAACGGTTTCAGGCTTACGTATGGCTTGGGCGAATGGAACTGTTCCCATATGAACAGGGCAAGCAGGAACGGCCCGATGGCTATATACAGGCAAATCCTCGACGATGCCATCCAGTCGAGTGTCTTGCCGTATGTTATTACATATATCAGCATCAGTATGCTGGTGGATATTATAAGCATTTCGCGAAGATGCAGTTCGCTCAGCGCTACAGGTTTCGAAGGACGGTCGTGGCGTAGAAATACTATGATGGCAACAATGGCCACCAGCAACAGTATCATCATGAAATAATACATGTATTTCCAGTCGTAATGATATGCCAGGAGTGCTGTTACTACCATTGACAATTGTCCAGCTCCGAAAACCAGAGGATAGAAGTACGCATAGAATTCGCTGCGCACATCATTGGGGCTGAATATGAATTTTATTCTGCGTATGACCCACAGCATGATGAATCCTTTCAGGAACCCGATGACGAAACTTGAGGCTATAAGCAGTTCGATGTTGTTCTGTCGTGCGCAAAACCAGCTCAAAAAGAATTGTAAAGTCAGGTCTGCCAGAAGCAGGGATTTCGATGAGAAGGCGTTCAGAATTTTTGGTACGATGGGGTAGGATATGGCCATTCCTGCCGAAGCGGCATAATATCCTATGGTTATATCCTCGGTATATACGCCCAGGGTGTTCGATACTTCTACTATGCTTCCCGTGTAAGTCCCGTTAAGCATTGCTACAGGCAGTATAATCAGGAATACTGTTATTACTCCTATATAGTCGGGCACCCAGCGGCGTATCGGAATGTCTAATTCGCGTGCAGTCTTCATCGTTTCTTCAATGCTTCGGTTTCAACCATCATACCGGCGCGTAACTGACTCATGCATTCGTCGCTTACGTCGTCAAGATCAATCCTGACAGGTATTCTCTGCTGTACCTTAACGAAATTTCCGGCGGAATTGTCGGTAGGTACAAGTGAATATTTTGAACCTGTGGCTTCGGATATTGCCGTAACATGTCCGTGAAGTATTTTCCCCGGCAGTCCGTCAACCTTTATCCTTACCGGCTGCCCTATGTATATGTTTTCTATCTGAGTCTCACGATAATTGGCAGTAATCCATTTGCCTGACTGTCTGACAATGTATGACAGAACTTGTCCTGCACTTACGTATTGTCCGGGCTCAAGTGTGCGCCGTCCCATGTAACCGGAGTATGGAGCAGTGACTACAGTATATGAAAGGTTCAGGTTTGCCAGATCAAGGGCAGCTTCCGCACGAAGGATACTTGCCTCAGCATTTACCTGTTTTTTGTTTGCCTCGTCATATTGTGATCTTGCCGCTTCTTTTTGGCTTAACAGTGCTGTGTATCTGGCCTGCGCAGCTTCGTAATTGGCTTTAGCCACGTCGTATTGCTGTCGTGGCACGGACTCTTCCTTCAAAAGCCGTTCGTATCTTCTGAAATCCTGTTCAGACTGCCATAACTTAGCTTTGGCTTCCGCTATGTTGGCTTCCTGTTCCGCTATGCGGGTGTGCGATGTCTGTATGCCCGATGTAAGTACATCCTTCGAGCCTTGGGCGTCAAGAAGTGCCGCACGTGCCTCTTTCTGGCGTATCAGATATTCGTTGTTGTCGAGCACTACCAGTGTGTCACCTTCGTTTACGTATTGGTGTTCTTTAAAACGTATCTCGCTTATGTATCCCGACACGCGTATATTTACCGGTGCGATGTATTGATCTACAAATGCGTCATTTGTTATTTCATAACTGAAATATCTCCTGAAATAGTTTACTGTCCATATAAGTCCGGAGACAGCTATTATCAGACATACCGTATTGAGTACGATGTTACGCAGTTTTTGTTTTCTCAAACGTTTGTATTTGTTATAGACAGACATGGCTTTATATATTTCCTATTGCTCGTTGTAGTTCATAATAAGTATAAATCACTCTTGTGCGTGCCGTAGTGAGTTCCAGTTCGGCATTAAGCCGTAGATTGTCGGCATCCAGCAGGTCTGTGAGGATTGCAAGCTGGTTAAGATACCTGTTGTTCATAATCCTGTAATTCTCTTCAGCCTGTTTCACTGACAGCCTCAATGCTTCCACTTGGTTTATCGCCTCGTGGTGTTTCAGCAATGCGGCATTTATGTTAGTGCGGATATGCTGTTTTTGCTGTTCCTCGGCATTCCGGCTCAGCATTACTCCACGGCGCGCTTCGTTCATGCGATGTTTGTATTTGTACAGCGACGACAATGAATAACTGACCGATAATCCTATGTTCCAGTTGTTGTTATACATATCTGCCAAGGTTCTTGAAACCGGTCTTGCCAGAGTGTTTGAAGCCGTGAGTGAAAGTTGAGGCATTTTTTCAGCCTGTACTATTCTGACGTTGTTCTGTGCCAGTTCAGTCTGCTTTTGCAGCACTTGTATGTACGGGTCGGAAAAGAAAGCCTTGTTTACGTAGTCCGTATATGATTCTGTCACGAAATCCTGTCCCAGTAAAGCTGTATCAGGTATCAGCAGCAATGTCTCGTCCAGACCTAGCAGGATGTCCAGCTGCTGTGAAACCAGACGTATGTTGTTTTCTGTTTCCGTAAGCGACAGCCTGTTTTCTGTCAGTTGCATTTCGCTTCTCAGCACATCGTTATTCGTTATCAGACCTTCTTTCTCCATGCGTCGGATGTCTTTCAGTCTTCTTTTTGATTCGTCTATGTTTCTGTTCAGCACCATGCATTGTTTGTACAGACTGAACAGGCTGAGATATTGTTCCAGAAGTGATAATTTAATGTCGGCACAGTTTGTGGCTGTTTGCAGTATTGCCACTTCATGTTCAATGTTTGCCTTGCGGACATTGTATTTTATTCGTCCTCCCTGATATAAAGGTTGTGTGAAGTCGATGGCATAATTCTGTTGCCAGTCCGGTGTCTGCGGACGGCTAGGATTGCTCAGTCCGTTTTGCCACACAATGGGTTGTCCCAGGAAACCTCCCTTTAATCCTATCCCTATGTCGGGGAGTTTTGCCATGTGTGCAGTCTGTGTACGTTCGTATGCCATTTGTTCTTTCAGTCTGTCGGCAGAGAGTTGCAGGCTGTTTTCCGTTCCCAAATCGAATAGTTGTTGCAGCGATATATGCATAGAGTCGGTTTGTGCATGTCCTGTTATTGCATACGCTGTGGTCATCAATAACGGTAAGATATGTCTAGTAAGTTTCAATGGCATGTTGGAGTTCTTTTAGCAGTATTTCTGTCTGACGTATTTTTTCTTTTCCAATTATATCTTCAAGCCTTTTGTAGTAATCGTCCAGTTTCGGTGCTATCCATTGATGGAATTTTTCACCTTCTTCCGTAAGAAAGACCAGTTTGTTACGCCTGTCGTTAGGATTTTCCTGTCGGCATACATAACCTTTTTTTTCCAGATTGGTCATCAGATTTGTCAGGCATGCCTTGTCTTTAGCCGTTCTTTCCGCCAGTATCTGCTGGCTTATGCCTTGTTCGCTCCACAGGCAGCTCATAATCTGCAGCATTTCGAATGTTATCCCCGCATTTGACTCTTTCAGCAGTTTCTGCATCGCCTGTCGTGATGCCATACGTGTACGGATAAGTTGCAGGATACATGCCCTTGAAATAACTTTTTCGTTTTGATTCATCGAATTAAGTTTTTGTATTCGCGCTACAAAAGTAATTCTTTTTATTCAATTAGTCAAATATTTGACTAATTTTGCCGACTGATATGTTTTGAAGTGGAATATTTAGAATTAAATAAGCAATGAAATCTAATACGGTCAACAGATATTATTTTTATATTTGTAGTACCAAAGTATGATATGACTATGGTTGCAGCATAATGGCATTGACTATATCTGCATCACGGACATCGCTCGCCAGAAAAATCCTGCCGAGCCTAAAGACGTGGTGAAGAACTGGATGCGACTGAAGAACACGCTGGAATACCTCGGACTGTGGGAGCAACTAAACAACCCCGCGTTTAAAGGGGTCGAATTCGACCCCCTTCTGGCAGAAGCGGGCAGCAATGCATTCACCATGAGTCCTTCAAGGTGGGTGGAACTGACCGGAGCGGTTGGCATCCTCTCGAAAAACGGTGCCGGAGGCGGAACGTATGCGCAGCGTGACATCGCTTTCAAGTTTGCCAGTTGGGTTTCCGTAGAATTCGAGCTGTATCTTGTCAAGGAGTTCCAGAGGCTGAAAGAACAGGAACAGGCTTTGCTGGGATGGTCGGCCAAGCGAGAACTCTCTAAAATAAACTACCATAAGTAGTATTGGAAACATAAAACTTAGAAGCGATATGAACTTGTTGAAACATTTTACTTACCCGGCTGCAGCCGCACTGCTCCAAGATAGCGGCAGGATATGTGCTGATACTATTCGTCATTTTCGGCATCGTCTATATTGGGCTCAATGAACAGAACAGACAACAGGAATTGGAAGCTACTACCTACAAAATAAAAAGTCTCCGCAAGGATGTACACGAGGTATATATAAGTCCAGAACCTGCCGCAGCGAGCGTATAGACAGCATATGCCAGCTGCTGGCTGAAAAGGAAAAATTGCTGAATAGAATCATGCTGGTACTATACGAACAAGAAGAGATAAAGGAAAAGATAGCAAGACAAGTGCCAGCCATTGCGTTGAAAAGTTCACAAGAAGAACCGAAAAAAAGGAAACGGACAGGCTTCTTAGGACTGTTCGGGAAAAGGAAAAAGCGAAACCGACCGCAACGACCACCATGCTCAATACGCTGAACAGCGGTATGATAGCCCGCCAGAAAGAACAAAGCGAGAGGTTGAGCCAATATGCCGACAGCCTTTCGGTAAGAAACAGAAAACTGATGGCAGTTATATAAAATACTTCCACTTATATAGTGGATTATTGCGGATAATCTATTATCTTTGTGTGAACAATACAGAGTAGCATGGAAATAATATTCAACGAAAAGTATTTGAAGGAAATGTACATTACGGGGCAGACGGACAAGAGGCACCGGTATCAGCCACAAGTGGTACGGAAATATATACGTGTTATCAACATAATGCTGGAAACTCCGAATGTACAAGGGCTTTTGAAATACAACTCGTTGAATTATGAAAAGTTGAAAGGCGATAAGGAAGGTCTTTCTTCTGTTAGAGTTAACGACCAGTACCGCATTGAGTTTGAGGAACGGACAAGAGAAGGTGAAACTATCGCTACAATATGCAATATAATAGATTTATCGAACCATTATAAATAACAGACGACTTATGATTGAGATACAAGGAATAGATTCTACTATGATTGCCAACAACCTCACTCCGGCATATCCTACTCACCCTGGTGAAGTCCTGAAAGAAGAGATTGAATACCGCAAGATTTCGCAGCGTAAGTTATCAGAGCAGATGGGAATCTCCTATAAAATGTTGAATGACATTCTTAACTGCCGTCGTCCTGTTACGGCACAGACAGCAATGCTCTTCGAGGCAGCTCTGAATGTACCTGCGGATTCACTAATGCGTCTGCAGTTGAAATATAACATGTGGCAGGTCGCTGCCAATCCCTCTTTTATGGAGCGTCTGAAGCAGGTGCGCAAGTATGCCGCCATGCTGTAACTAACGTTACATAGAAAGTTTCCTGTCCCGCTTCTCTTGATAAAAGGGGAAGGTGGAACAGGTCTTTTGAATTACCGTTCAGGTATCGTCAAAGCCTGCGGAACAGACAACAGGAATTGGACACTACTGGTTGTGGAACCGTTTATCATAAAAATGGGCGTCAGAGAAAGTGATTTGCCGAAAATTTCCTATCTTTGCAGCAGAAAACCAAATTATTACAAGTCATGGCATTAGAAATCAAAGCAATTCCTACGCTGAGAGGGAAAGAAGCCGAACGTTTCGTAAAGGAAGCGGATAAGGCTTATCAGAAGAAGGAGAAAACAGATTTCAGCAAGCAGGTGAAAATAGCCCGTGCCATATTGAAAAAAGCCAATATGCTGTAAGTATGGGATTCCTGTTAGTTGCCGGTGAAGTGGAAGAATAAGAAGGGGCAATCACTAGACTAAAAAGATAAGAAATAAACAAAAGAATCAAAATATTACACTGTCTTTCCCAGGAACACCCCGACAACGGACAATGCTCCCAGTTGTTCCATTTTTCGTTTCAGCTGCCTGAAACTTTCTCCGGTAGTGAGTACATCATCCAGCAGGACAACATTCTTGCCATTAATATACCGCCGGGTGAATTGCAGATTCTGCAGTATATCCTTATCCTTTCCCTTTCCTTTCAGCTGTTCGCGGTCTTCTTCTATCCAGATGGCTTTAAAGCCGTCTGCAATGCCCAGCCATTTGTCTTCCGGCTTCCGTCAGGCACATGCCGACTGTGAGAAAGGTTGTGTTGGAGGTTATTGAAAAGCGAGATAAGAGAATAAAAAAACAGGAGCCTTCGGCTGTAGCCGGAGGCTTCGTGCATTTAGAAATAAATATTCCGCTTTTATAGTGGATTGTTGCAGATAATTAATTATCTTTGCTTCGTGAACAAGATGTAAAGTAATGGAGATAAACTTTGATAAGGACTACTTGCGCCAATTGTACGAGGAAGGGAAAACGACGGACAAGAAACATCGTTTCCAGCCGCATATCGTGGCACGCTACCAGTTGCGCATCAAAGTGTTGGAACAAGCAAGAAGCGTGGAAGAACTTTACGTTATCCACTCGCTTCATTATGAAGTGTTGAAAGGTGACAAGTCTGGTATTTCCTCCATCCGTGTGAACGACCAGTACCGCATTGAGTTCACGGTAGAACAGGTCTCATCGGAAACGGTGGTGACTATCTGCAATATACTTGAATTATCAAACCATTATAAATAGAATAATTATGGGAAAATACATCTGTCAACGCCCTATACATCCGGGCGAACTGCTGAAAGAAGAGACCGAAGAACGCAAGCTCTCGCAGCGCAGGTTGGCCGAGCAGATGGGCATCTCCTACAAGGTATTGAATGACATTCTCAACTGCCGCAGGCCGATTACTACGCAGACAGCGATGCTTTTCGAGGCAGCTTTGGGTATCAGTGCTTCGCTACTGATGCGGATGCAGCTTGATTGCAATATGCAGCAGGCGGCTGCTGACCCCTCTTTTATGGAGCGTCTGAAGCTGGTGCGCAAGTATGCAGCCATGCTGTAGCTCACGTTACATAGAAAGTTTCTTGTCCCGCTTCTCCTGATAAAAGGAGAAGGTGGAACAGGTCTTTTGGATTGATAATAGCCCGTGCCATATTGAAAAAAGCCAATATGCTGTAAGTATGGGATTCCTGTTAGTTGCCGGTGAAGTGGAAGAATAAGAAAGGGCAATCATTAGACTAAAAAGACAAGAAATAAACAAAAGAATCAAAATATTACACTGTCTTTCTCAGGAACACCCCGACAACGTACAATGCTCCCAGTTGTTCCATTTTTCGTTTCAGCTGCCTGAAACTTTCTCCGGTAGTGAGTACATCATCCAGCAGGACAACATTCTTGCCTTTAATATACCGCCGGGTGAATTGCAGGTTTCGCAGTATATCCTTATCCTTTCCCTTTCCTTTCAGTTGTTCGCGGTCTTCTTCTATCCATATAGCCTTAAAGCCGTCTGCAATGCCCAGCCATTTGTCTTCCGGCTTCCGTCAGGCACATGCCGATTGTGAGAAAGGTTGTGTTGGAGGTTATTGAAAAGCGAGATAAGAGAATAAAAAACAGGAGCCTTCGGCAGATTTATTTTGCCGGGGGCTTCGTGTGTTTGCACATATAGCGTTAGGAAATAGAAAAAAGCAATTAACTCAAAAAATACTGAAGCTAAGAATTTGATTGGAAAAGAAATAATTGTATCTTCACGTACACGCATAAAAAAACCCGGATTCATCACCAGTAACTGAAAGCTGGGAGAGGAACGCCCGGGACTGCGATACAAAAGTACAAAAGATATGGAACATAACAAAGCATTCTTTGAAAAAGTTTTCTCTACTAAGAGGATGGAAAGATATTTCAGGCTTTATCCTGAGGACGAGAAGCGTGCTATCTTGCATTATAAGTGTAATCTGGAACTGGCCGAAGCGTTTTACACGAGTTTGTCAGTATTAGAGGTGCTCTAAGCCGTGAATTAGAGACAATGACAGGGAGAGATGACTGGTATGCTGTCTTCGCAAACACTCCAGGATTGTCGAGATTGAACCATTATATTACTCAAGCTAATAAACAGATAGCAGGCAGACATGAATCGATTACTCCCTCGAAGGTAATTGCCGAACTGACGCTTGGATTCTGGGTTTCTCTGCTGAATAGCGAGTATGAACGTTTGCTGTGGAAAGATTTGAGAAGGGCGTTTCCTTTCATGCCCAAGAAAGACCGGCAGCGAAAGAATGTATCTGCTCCACTGAATACATTCCGGACATTCCGTAACAGGGTTTTCCATAATGAATCCATCTGCTGGAATCTGAATCGGGTGGAGGATATTCACCGTGAAATGATAGTAGTAATGGGATGGATGAACAGGGATGTACCAGGATGGCTGCAGCTTATTGACAGATTTGATACGGTATGCGCTAATATCAGAAAAAACATGGGATGGTAATTTTTCAGGATGGACTTATGGAAGTTGGATCGGCGGATATTAAAAAGTGAGATAAGAGAATAAAAAAACAGGAGCCTTCGGCAGATTTACTTTGCCGGGGGCTTCGTGCTTTTTGGGGGGAAATGGTTAGGCTTGTAAATATATAACTTATGCTAAAATCGGACAATTTGCCGCTGAGAGAGGTTGTATCGGCAGTTATTGAAAAGTGAGATAAGATAAGCGTATTATTAAGAATGGTTTTATTGGCGTCCTGACAATTTAGTTGGTTATCTGTTGTTTTATTCGTACTTTTGTGTCCGTTTTATAAAAGGATAGGAGACTATATGTTGTCAGTTAAACCTCAGTTTTTGATTGGTGCTGCTGCGTCAGGAAGCGGAAAAACTACGTTTACGATGGGACTGTTGCGCGTTCTCAAAAGAAAGGGAATGTGTGTACAACCGTTTAAATGCGGTCCCGATTACATTGACGGAAAATTTCATACAATAGCCGCCGGTAGGGAAACTGTAAATCTGGATACTTGGATGGCTTCTGAATGTCACGTGGGTGAGGTTTATTATCATTACGCTAAAGACGCGTCGGTGTGTGTGGTTGAAGGTGTGATGGGCCTGTTCGACGGTTATGACCGGCCGAAAATAGCTTTGGCGAAGGATGCCGCTTTCAATTTTATCTATAAGGAAAATATTGATGTTCTTTCAAAAAAAGCAGATATAGTGACTTTCAGTCCGCTGGCAGGTGATGAATTGCCTCAGGCTGATTATGTATATTTGCCGGGCGGATATCCGGAATTTTTTGTCGGAGAACTTAGCGATATGGTTGAAATTTTCTTACAAAAGAAAGAAAAAAGATTCTGATCAATAATAATCAAATTTAGAAATCAATGACTATACATATCAAACGATTACACCCTTTGATGCTGGCCGGTACAGGCAGTGATGTTGGTAAGAGTGTTCTGGCAACGGCATTGTGCAGGATTTTCCTGCAGGACGGTTATCGTCCGGCTCCTTTCAAGGCACAGAATATGGCTCTCAATTCGTATGCCACTCCTGAAGGTCTGGAGATAGGCAGGGCGCAGGCTGTACAGGCGGAGGCTGCAGGTGTGCCGTGTCATACGGATATGAATCCTCTGCTGCTGAAACCGAGCTCGGATCATACATCGCAAGTGGTATTGAACGGAAAGCCTATAGGTAACCGCAGTGCGTACGAATATTTCCGCAAAGAGGGAAGGGACGAGTTGCGCCGTGAGGTATGTGCCGCTTTCGACAGACTGGCGGCGCGTTATAATCCTATAGTGATGGAAGGTGCGGGAAGTATCTCCGAAATTAATCTTAGGGATACGGATCTTGTCAATATGCCGATGGCAAGGTATGCCGGTGCGGATGTAATTCTGGTGGCTGATATCGACCGTGGCGGTGTGTTTGCCAGTGCTTACGGCTCTATTGCATTGCAGTTGCCGGAAGACCGTAAGCGCATAAAGGGAATAATAGTAAACAAGTTCCGTGGCGATTTGCGCCTGTTTGAATCAGGCGTGAAAATGATGGAGGAGACTTGCGGTGTGCCGGTGCTTGGCGTGATTCCTTATTATAAGGATATCTATATAGAAGAGGAGGACTCTCTGGAATTGCAGCAGAAACAGCGTGCGGCAGTAAGCGGAAAGGTTAACATTGCGGTCGTCCTGTTGCGTCATTTGTCAAACTTTACTGATTTCAACCGTCTGGAGCGGGACGAGCGTGTAAATCTGTATTATACAAATAATACCGAGGAGATAAGCAAGGCTGACATAGTGATATTGCCCGGAACAAAAAGTACTCTGGATGATTTGCTGGAACTGCGCCGGAACGGAGTGGCTGAGGCTGTAGTCAGGGCGGCACGAAACGGAGCAACCGTTTTCGGTATCTGTGGAGGTTATCAGATGATGGGACTGTCTGTAGAAGATCCGGACGGTGTGGAAGGAGGAATAAGCCGTTTGCCGGGACTTGGACTGTTGCCTGTTTCTACTGTCATGCAGTCGGAAAAGGTTACACGCCAGACTGAATTCAGATTTCTGGCCCCGGACGGAGATATCTGCAAAGGATATGAGATTCATATGGGACAAAGCAGTATATCGGCTGACAGCGATGCAGTTCCTTTGAATTATCTGCAGGATGGAACAGCCGAAGGATGGAGAGTGGGAGAGAAATGTTTTGGTACATATATGCATGGAATATTGGATAATGAAGCTGTTGTCAATTATCTGTTGGCGCCTTATACAGACATTGAAAAAGGGAATATATCCGATTATCTATCATTTAAGGAAGAACAGTATGACAGGCTGGCTGCTCATGTTCGTTCGCACATAAATATGCCATTGTTGTATAAAATACTTTCAGATAATGATTAAAGGACACGGTGATGATATTTTTCAGTACAGGAATGGAATCCGTATGAATTTCAGCTCGAATGTTTATGGAAATGTTTCTCATGACGGGCTTAATGCCTATTTGTGCAGTGTGATATCATGCATACGTTCTTATCCTGAACCGGAGCCATATTCCCTGGAAAGATTGTGGGCGGAGCAACTGGATATTGTGGATGCTTCGATTTGTGTCACAAACGGAGCTACCGAGGCTATTTATCTTATAGCACAGGCTTTCAGGGAAAACCGTTCGGTAATTCTGATGCCTACATTCAGCGAATATGCCGATGCTTGCAGGTTGCATTCGCATGAAATCATAAAGGCTTATTCTTTTGAGCGGATGGATATTTCCGGTTGCGATATCTGCTGGATATGTAATCCTAACAATCCTACGGGGAAAGCTGTGGATGTGGATGAGCTCCGTAAGATGATAGTCAATAATCCGGGATGTCTGTTTGTAATAGACCAGTCGTACGAGGCGTTTACCGCGGTCTCGTTATTGTCGGCCAAGGAAACAGTTATGTTGCCTAATGTGCTGTTGCTCCATTCCATGACGAAGCATTTTGCCATTCCGGGGCTCAGATTGGGTGGAGTTACCGGAAATCCGGAACTGATAAACCGCTTGAAGAAGTGCAAGATGCCGTGGTCTGTCAATGCTCTTGCCATATCGGCAGGCCATTATCTGCTGACTCATCATGATGAGTTTGAAATCGATTTGCCTGCGTTGCTCTGTGAGAAAGACCGTGTGGCTTCTGCTTTGGAGATTACTGGAGAGATGGATGTCATGAAATCGGATACTCACTATATGCTTGTGCGCCTGAAAAAAGGTAAGGCTTCGGAACTGAAAACTTTTCTGGCAGAGGAAAAAGGAATATTGATTCGTGACGCTTCGAATTTTGATGGACTTGACGAACGTTTCTTCAGGATTGCCGTACAGATGCCTGAAGAAAATGATGAACTGATTAATTGTATTAAAGAATGGATTTGCATACGTTGAATGTATTGTTACCGTTGCTGGCGGGAGTAGTGTTGGACAAGTTGTTGGGCGACCCTCTTTGGTTGCCTCATCCTGTGGTAGGTTTCGGAAATATGATTCGCTTTTTCGAACATAGATTGAATAGTGGACGTTTCCGTCGCATAAAGGGAGCGTTCACGGCCTTGCTGCTTATAGCGGTTGTTTTTATAGCCTCCTATTTCCTCTTGAAATATGTTTCTTCATGTAGTAACTGGGCTGGTGTGCTTCTTTCGTCAGTTGCAGTGTTCTATTGTCTGGCAGGAAAGACATTGATAGACGAGGTCAGGATGGTATTCGATGCCATGGAAGTGTCGCTTGAAAAAGGCAGGAAGCAGGTTGCACGTATTGTAGGCAGGGATACAAATGAGCTTGACGGTCAGGAAGTACGTGCCGCTGCACTGGAAACCTTGGCTGAAAATCTGAGTGATGGGGTGATTGCTCCGTTATTCTGGTTTATGCTGCTGGGTGTACCTGGTATGCTGACGTACAAGATGATAAATACCCTTGATTCGATGATAGGGTACAAGAATGAACGCTATAGACTGTTTGGATATTGTGCGGCAAAGATTGATGATATCGCCAATTTTATACCGGCACGTATCACCGCTTTTCTGATGGTAATGGCTTCCGGACGTCCGTCGCTGTTGAGATTTGTGCTTCGTTACGGGCATGAACACGCAAGTCCTAATTCCGGTTATCCGGAAGCTGCGCTTGCCGGTATCTTGAATTGCCGTTTCGGAGGTCCTCACAATTATTTCGGGGAACTGGTGTATAAACCATTTATAGGCAGTAACAACCGTCTGTTTGTACGCAAGGATGCTGATGTGGCTATCCGTATAAACAGGATTTCGGAAGTTTTTATGATTATCATTGTTGCCGCCGTGATTTATATCTCGTCAGGGGTTCTTCCTGTATAGTAGTCTTGGTATCAGAACTCCGTTTCTACGATTTCACCATAAGAGGGCTGTTTGCTGAATCCGTTCTCGAATGTTGCCATACCGGCATAAATCATAGCGCATACTATGCTTCCGCCGTGGGAGAAAACTACGATTTCGTTTTCATCCTTTTTAAGAATGTTGTCAATAAAGGCTGATATTCTGGAATATTGCATTTCCAGAGATTCGCCGTTAGGGGCTGGTAGATGGAAGTAGTCGTCGAACCACCGGGACAGATATGGATCATCTATTTCGTCATAACGCTTCATCTCCCAGTCGCCGAAATTCATCTCCATAAGCCGCGGGTCATGGACAGCCTCCTTGAAGCCGCAGAACCCGGCAAGCCGTGTGCAGCGTGAGAGTGGACTGGTGTATGCTTTCTGGAAAGAGTATTTCTTCAGCTGTGCGGCGCACTTTGATGCCTCTTCTTCAAATGACGCTTTTAACGGTACATCGGTCTGGCCGTAACATGTTCCCGGGATTACATCCGGGGTGGTATGTCTCACCCATACTATTTTCTTCTTTTTTCCTGTACTCATCGTATTTAGGTTTTTATCGGATCAATCCTGAAACTGTTGCAATGGAGAACCACATTGACAGTTCACATATCAGAAATGACGCTCCGCAACAGTCGCCTGTATATCCTCCCAATCGTTTTCGCAACAGGTGTTGTATATAGATAAATACCAGTATCGGAACCGGCAGTGTTATGAAGAAACTGTGAGGCATGAATACAAGCGGAAGCAGTCCTCCGATGGCTGATGCTGTTTCTTCCTTATAGTTTTGTCTTGAGTATATAACCTTTGCTTTGCTTTCTTCTTCTTTACGGGCGTAGGGCAGTAGCCATAATATGTGACTGCACACGAATTTACAGAAAGAATCGCAGCATAGCAGTATAAACGGAGTGTATGACGGATTTATAGAACTCAGAAGCTGATACCCCAGAAGATAGTATATGATTAATCCCAAGACACCGTATGTACCGATATGGGAGTCTTTCATAATCCTGAGAGTGCTCTCCCTGTCTCTTCCGCCTCCAAAGCCGTCGAAGAAGTCGGCAAGTCCGTCTTCATGCAATGCTCCCGTTATGAGAAGACGGACTGTAAGCGCCGCTATTACCGCTATTGAGACCGGAAGTATCTGGCTTACACCCCAGAAACATATCGCCATGATACCGCCCGTAAGCCATCCGCTGAAACTCCAATAGCTGACTACATGTTTGAAACATTCGTCCGGTACGCTTTTGATTTTCCAGAACGGCAGACGGGTGAAGAATATAAAAGCTGCAAGAATCTGATTCATTCCGATAGTCTTTTTTAGTCTTTAGAGTTTAAAAGTATTTTGTTATAGATGCGTTTTTGAATGAGTCCATTTCATTCAGCATTCTGACAGCAGAATCTACTATAGGATAGGCACAAACAGATCCGCTTCCTTCGCCCAGACGAAGATTGAGATGAAGCAGCGGCGATGCTTTGAGATGTTCCAGCAGAATACGGTGACCGGCTTCGTCACCCTGATGACCGAAAATGGCGTATTGCAAAACTTCAGGATAAAGTTGTGATGCTGCCAGTATGCAGTTGCTCATAATGAATCCGTCAACAAGAATAATCATCCTGAGTTCGGCAGCTTTAAGCATTCCTCCTACAGCCATTACCATTTCGTATCCTCCAAACCGGCAAATTATTTCTTCGGCAGTGTGCTCTCCCTTGAAATTGTCCTGTGCCTGTTTCAAGACCTGATATTTGTGCTCTATACCTTTAGCTTGTAGTCCTGCTCCGGCACCGATACATTGCTTCAATGGTATATTAGCGAAAGATGACATCCAAAGTGATGAGGCTGATGTGTTTGCTATACCCATTTCGCCGAAGCTTACTATGTTGCATCCTTTGTTATAGGCCATTTCCACGCATTCAGCTCCTCTCTCGATGCACAGTTCCATTTCTTCTTTGGTCATTGCCGCCTCACGAAGATAATTGCGGGTACTCTTTCTTACCTTCATGTTGATTATTCCACGGTCATAAGGCAGGTCATAATCTACTCCGGCGTCTACCAGCATCAGTTCAAATCCATGCTGTCGGCACAGAAAGTTTATTCCAGCACCACCATCCAGGAAATTATATAGTTGCTGCCATGTTATTTCTTTTGGAGAGACGCTAACTCCTTCTTCCACTATACCGTGGTCGCTGGCAAACAGAATGTTGTATGGATTGCTTAAACGTGGAGAAAGTGTATGCTGGATCATGCAAATCTGTTTGGCAAGCTCTTCTAGTCGGCCCAAAGAACCTTTTGGTTTTGTAAGATTGTCTATTTTGTCGATTACTTCCAGTTCAAACTGCGGATCGTGTATTGGTTTGATATTAAACTCTTTCATTTTCTGATTATTTTTTATTTTATCTTCATTGGAATACCACAAACCATGAAAATCACTTCATCGGCTTTCGAAGCTACATACTGGTTTGCAAATCCTTGGACATCTGTGAATTTGCGCTGTATCTCATTCTCTGATACTCCTCCAAGACCTATCTCGTTTGTCACGAAAATGAATGTCGCGTCCTGAACGGTAAATTTGTCGAACTCTGCTTTTATTGAGTCCAGTGTTTTCTGGACATCATGATGCTTGAAGAAGAAATTAGTGCACCAAAGTGTGATACAGTCTATCACGATAACCCTTCCTTCCAGATTGTGCTTGCTTAATTCCATTTCTTCCTCTATATTAGTCCACTCCGGACCGCGGTTTTGCTGATGGCGCAATACGCGCTGGCGGAACTCCTCGTCCCATATCTTTGCTGTGGCAAGATAGACAGGCCTGTCCGTTAGCTGATGTGCAAGCTTTTCAGCGTATGTACTCTTGCCGGAGCGTTGTCCTCCGGTTATTAGAATAATTTTTTTCATAGCTTTCTGTAAATAATACTTACTGCCCTACAGTAAGCATAAGTCCAACACCTCTTACTGTCTTGATCTCTACCTGAGGGTCGTTTTCGAACAGCTTTCGCAATTTTGTGATGAACACATCAAGACTTCTCGAAGCGAAATAATCATCATTCTTGTCCCAGCAACGGTTCAGGATAACCTCTCTTCTTACCACTTCGTCTTTGTTTTCGGCAAGCAGTTGCAGAACCTGTGCCTCTCTTGCAGTCAGTGTAGTGTTATTGCCCGATTCATTGTTGTGCAGCGTAGCGTGTCCTGCATCAAGAGTATATTTCCCGAACTTGCACATTCCGCTTTCATCGCGTGTTTTCGAGCCTTCCTTCATTTTCAGTATAGCGTGCAGATGGGCATCCAGTTCGTCAGGGATGAATGGTTTCTTCACGTAGTTATTCACGCCTATGTCATAACCTTTTCTGACGTCCTTTGGCGATGTAAGTGCAGAGGCAAAAAGAATAGGGGTGTCGCCATCAGTCTCCCTGATATGGCGTACCATTTCGAAACCATCCATTACCGGCATGTCTATATCCGATATGATGATGTCAGGATGATGCTCCTCCCATGCCTGCAAGCCTTCCTTGCCATTGAAAGCGGTGATTACCTCATATCCGCCAATTATATCCTGTAGTCCGCTTTGGACTATGTATGAAAGATTCTTGTCGTCTTCTACTAATAACAGTTTTATCATTGTTCTTCTGGTTTTTCTATACAAAGATATTTAAAATATCGTATTGTCTGTTTATTTGTAAAATAAAAATTGAATAGAGCTGAAAATATGATTTAGTTATTGTGGCAGTTAAGTAACAACAGTTCGTATATCTCCTTTGCCTCCTGTTCTTTCAGACTTCTTATGGCGAATGATGTTCCATTGGTGGAAATCACCAGTTTCACCCTGTGATAATATGGTGTGAAAGGAGTGGAAACCATACGTACTACCTCTATGTTGTCATACTTCACATAATTATAAATCTCGGCAAACTTTCCGTTGCTTATTTCCATATAGTCCTCTTTGAGGGTGATATGGCTTCTGCGTACCGCAAGAAGTCCCTTGGCAAGCGAAACCAGCATATAAGCTATGGGAGCAAAAAGCCAGATGTATTGTCCGTAATGGCACAAGACTATGGCTACTGCCAGCGAAATCAGAATGTCGAATCTTATGGTGTAGCCAAGCAGACCATAACCGGAACGGGCAGAAATGACAGTGGGCGAGGAGGTATAGTCTTTTCCAAGCCACCAGCTCAGGAAGTTTCCGTCATGCGATGAACCGTAAATCTTTACGTCGGCACCTTTCTTTTCGTCTGTAGCATTCAGTGCCTGCCTGACCATTATAGTGCAGCATCCCAACCAGTTTTCAATGATATTCCTTTTCACGTAAAGCGTACATACCTTGTCGAACGAGAACCGGCTGCTGTTGCGTGTAATCAGTCCGCTTTCGAAGAAAAGCTGTTTTTCGCCCATACGTATATCCATATTGAAGTATTGCAGGAAAACCTTTCCCATCCACAAGATCAGTATTACTAAGTACAATATCACGATGACCGTTAAAACAGCTGTAACAGAGAACGCTGAAGAATCGGCATGTGTCTCTACATAGTCAATGAAATAATTTGCGGCTTTGTCGTTGACGGAAGTTATCTGATTGTACAGCGTGGCAAGCACACCGAACAGCACAGCCATGCCTTTCAGGTGATTCTGGCAGAGAGCACCTTTAATCAGATTCAGGTTGCTTACCTCCAGTTTAATGGTTTTACTGTTTTCTGTAGCCGCCTGTTCCGTAGCTTCAGTCTCTTGTACTTCCTCCTGTGTATTTTCCTGAGTCTCCACACGGCTTAACAGAGCATCCCAGTCGTCATCGTCAAGGATGAGTTCTATCTCTTCAGTCCGTGATGCAAGCGTGTCGAACGAGACGCCTTTCATATCAAGCATACGATAGATGAGACCGCTCTTGGTACGTAAAGACTGAATCTTATTCAGAGGGATGCTTGTCCTTTCATGCTGTATTACACCATGGATAAAAATCAGATTACCGTCCTCGACGTAATATTTCTTGAAATAGAAACTTAGGAATGCGGTTATCAGCGATAAGGCAATGAATCCTGCCAGATAGGACAGAAGCATTATTATGTATTCCATGACAGAAGTTTCATCGGACGAATCGAATATCCTGACAGTGAAAAGTATCAGGATAAGACTTGCATAGCTTCTCAGAGCCTTCACGAAGAAAATCACGAAAGCACTTTTACTCATCCTGCGCGGTATTGAGAAATCATTTATTTTCATTTCTTATGCTTTCTGTTATAAGTGCCTTAATATCGTTTGCTTTTTCTTCAGTCAGTCCCGGAATGCTGGTAGCTTCAAGCATCTGCGCACCGTTTACGATGTCGATGGCATAAAGCCCGAAAATGCGTGTTATCGGGTTCTGGCGTACGCTGACCTGCTGTATCTTACAGAAAGGAATCGTAATTACGGAAGGGAATATGATTCCTGAACGGTATGTGATGTCATGCTCGCGGATGGCGAATCCTTTGTAGGCATAGGCCTTGGGAAGTAGAAAAAGATTTACAATCATAGCTGTCAGGAAAACACATTCTATGCCGATTGTCGTTGCCACACGACAGGTGAACTCCTCTGCCAGAAGGAGCAGAAGTGTGAGTCCTATAAAGATGATATAAACCAATACTGTTTTTACTATCTGTACTTTCAGGTATTTCTTTTCCAGCGGAGTATAAATGAGGTTCTCCACCTTGTCTATATTATCGAAGTTCAATTGTCTGTTTGTCATATTATTATTGATTTTGGTTTATTCCTCACTGTCTGTCAGAGGCAAATATATTATAAATTCAGTAAACTCACCCTCAATGCTGGTAACAAATATCTTCCCGTGATGTGCCTTTACCACCTGATCGACAAAGCTCAGTCCGAGTCCGAAACCCGATGCGCCGTTTTTGCGGCTACGCTTTATTGCGGACGCGCGTTCAAACTTCTGGAATATAAGATGAATGTCTTTTTCTGAAATCCCGAATCCGTTGTCGCGTATCTTCAGCATAGTGTATCTGTCGTCCTGAGCAGTGCTTATTTTTATCTCCACGCTCTCATCCGAATATTTTATAGAATTGTCTATGAGGTTGCTTATTACCTCTTCCAGATATTCAGCATCGGCATAGGCAGTTTCGGCTTTTATATCTGTAATGAAATTTACCGTCTTTTGCGATTTCGCCTTGAACTTCTCGGTCAGTTTGTCTATTATAGGAGTAAGCTCAACTTCTGTTCTGTTCATCTCCAGTTTATGGTTTTCCAGCTTGGATATTGTCAGCACTTTATTTGTAAGGGTAAGCAGATGGTCCGCCTCGTTCTCGGCAATGTCGAAGTATTTGTCCTTCATTTCCTGCCTGTTGTCAAGCTTACCGCTTCTGAGGAATTTCAGAGCCATGATGATGGATGTGAGCGGTGTTTTCATGTCGTGTATCATGGCGTATGAGAAGTCTTCGCGAATCTGGAAAATCTTCTCGAAGCGTGAAATGAATCTTACCTGATAACTGATGCAGACGATTACGAGCAGCATGATGATGAATGTGCCGGCAAGCATCAGGCCCATACGCTCTAAAAAAGTCTTATTGGGATTGGTGATGATGAGCTGGACAACCTGGGTATAGTCTGATCGGATTGGAAAGTATTTGGGTTTGACAGCCATAAAGGACGGTTCTTTTTGAGTACCGATACCATTTATTTTTTCTCCAGTTCTTAAATTTATAATGTCTATATAATATTTGTTTCCTAATCCGTTTTGGGTTAATAATTCGGCAGTAATGGAATCAAGATTGTGTAATGACATTGGATAGCCCATGTCTGAAAGCCGTTCATAAAAATATGTCATTGGAGGAATGGTGTCGTTTGTAGGTCCGCTCATGATTTTTGTTCCTTTGGGAGTTTGTCCGAATCTCATATTTCCTTCTTCCTCCAAGGCTTTTTCAATGGTAGCATAACCTTCATTCAGAATGTCGTTTTTTATCAGTTCATACGAATTGTATATCCATATCATCTGCAGAGCCATAGCCCCGACAAGTCCTACGACAGACAGTATGGTGATGAATAATATGTTTTTCTTACGTTTTGAAGTCTCCATATATGATATTATATGACTTTTTAATGGTTTTTCAGTGCAAATATAATATTATGATTGCTAATATAAACCATAAATTGAAGTATTAACCTAAAGATAACATAAGGATAACAAATGATTTGATTGTATCACATTATATTTGCAGTGTGATAAAGAATAAGATGAAAAAATGCAATAGATATGAAAGCGTTTAAGAAATATTTTAGCGGACAGTCATCCGGAAAAGGAACATTGATTTCATATGGAAGAGGCCCTGAAGGAGAGGAAGTGATGATAGACATCACAGAACCTAAGCATATAAATTTAAAAGTAATTGTAATCTTTATTATTATCTTTCCTGTTATTCTGTTCTTGTTTTATGCCGTACATGGGATTGAAAGTATGGATGTAACTTCAGGGAAATTTTTCAGTAAAGGCGAATATTTAATACTTTCCAGTTTGCTTTGTGGTATTTTATTGAACTGGTTAATTCAGGCTGTCGTTTATATTATAATCAATCCTCGGTCATATAGTAAATTTGCGGTAATATATAACAAACATAACTATACCGTACGTCTCTTTTATAAAGGAGATATGAGGATAATTCATTTCCGTATAGCTAATATCCTTGCACATTGTGTATGCGGATATATCCCTTTGCTGTTAGGTTTTATAATAGGTGATATTTCAATATGTTACTTTGGCCTTTTATCAATAATGTTCTTTTTTGATGAAACTAGTATTGTATGGAGACTGCGCCATTACAGTGGACAGGCTTTGTGCAGATATAAGGCAGACGAAAATATGAGATAGTATATGGCTAATTTAGTAATATTATTCTATTTGATTGTATGAATAAAAAAGGAAATAAAAAGCTAAGTTTTGCAACTTGTTTGTTGTGGGGTGTGTTATTAGGAATAGTTTTGGGTGTTGCGATGGATAAGTTAGCTGTAGGTATTGCATTAGGAAATATGTTTGGTACGATGTATTACTTATTTTTTGCCAATTCAGATAAAAACTCAAGTGATGAAAATAAAGAAGATTCTTAAAATCATGATATCATGATGGACAATAATACTTTCCATAAAATATCGGTAATCTTCTCTGATGAAAGTTACAATAAATATCAGAGTGAGGTAATGAACCTCTTGCGTTTTATCAGGTTATTTCATCCTGTCAGTATAGTTAATCCTGAAAGAGTCAACAGATTTGAAAGACAGGCAGAGAAAGTATGTTATGAGATGCAGGATGTGAAAGACTTGCAGCACTTCCAGTTTGCCTTGAATTCTCTGTTAGCCATACTTGAAGACGCACATACTTATTTCATGCCTGAAGATGGATTAATTTATCCTTTTGAGATAAGATATTATGAAGGCTGTTTTTATCTGCGTGCCATAGATTCAGAATATCCTGATTTCACGGGAAAAGAGATTGTTTCCATAAATGGAATATCCGTTAAAGATGTCAGGTTGGCTATGCGTAAAGCAATGCCATCGGAGAATGAAGTAAAAGCAGGGCTATGGAGTTTTTATCTGAATCGCAAAGCATTTCTGCATCAGATAGGAGTAGATACTGCAAAGGGAGTTTGTCTTGGCTTTCATGATGGAAATAGTCTGCTTTTTGAATCGGAAACAGAGAATCGTTCCGGATGGCATCAAGTGAAGTTCCCTCCATATCCTGTTACCGTGAAGCGTGATGATTTGTTTTCTTATCAGATAATTGATGATAAGTGTTATCTGCAATTTAATGCGATGTACGATTTGCAGTCATATTTGCAATTATGTCAGGTTACGGGTACCAAAGTTGAAGATAATTATTTGAATTTTCTGCCGTCTTTTCTCGAATTTATAGACAAGATGGATGCCGATATAAAGCAGAATCATATACGGAAGCTGGTGGTTGATATGCGTTATAATGGCGGAGGAAACAGTATGCTTGGCGACCAGCTTCTCCAATATCTTGGAGTTGATACGGACACTATTTCAAGATATAAGACATTTGTCAGAAAATCAGATTTTCTTTTCAAGTGTATGCCTGATTTCTATGATTGTAGCAAAGGTAAACCTGGAGAACTTATTCCGATGGAAGATAGTGAGAACTTGCTATTCCTTTCCAAAATAAAAAAATGTTTTGAAGGGAAGGTAATATTCATACAAGGCCAGAACACCTTCAGCAGTGCAAATTATTTGCTTACAACTATAAAGGATAATCATCTTTTCCCCATTATAGGAACTCCGACTTCACAGAAGCCTACTTGTTTTGGTGATGTATTGCCTGTTGAACTGCCATTTACAGGCACAAAGGGCTATATAAGTCATTCTTACTTTGAAAGACCGGATGTGAGTCGCAATGAGCTGGATTGTTTATATCCTGATTTTCATATACCTATGTCTATGGTTGAAAGGTTGAAGGGTATTGATAAATGCTGGGAATGGATTGAAATGAATTTGTCTGATGAGTGAAGCATTAACCTAAAGATAACGTAGCGATAACATAAACTCTTGTTCTATGCGCATACCTTTGTTGCATAATGATAACTGGAAAAACTAAAAAGTATGAACAATAAATATAAATACTATTTGATCAGTGGACCGATTTTAGCCTTAGGCCTTATGCTCGGTGCAGCAATCGGAGCAAATGTTGGAAACATTAAAATAGGAATAGCCTTTGGAATACTCGTCGGAGTTCTTATTAGTACATTGTCCATTTTCCTGGTTGTTTATACAAAAAAGAAGTAATCAAATTTGACTATTTAATATAAATAGAATTATGAATAAGATTAAGCCTGATAAAAAACTTGTAAGATATTGCGAGGTTATTTCTATGATAACAATAATAGCCGCAGCTATGTACGGATTTCCTAATATACTGGAACTTTGTTATGAGATGGGAAAAGATGATAGCGGCACATTTATATGGCACGCCCTCGTAGTGGGTATAGAAAGCTATGCCATAATGTTTATTGGTGTTCTTTCATACGTTATGGTATATAATGTAAGAAAAGGAAACATTTTCAGCAGGGTAAATAAACGTATCCTGAATGCTATAGGAATTTCAACTACATTATCTGGAGTACTGATAAGTGTTATATCTCATTTAAGTCCTCTTGAAATGCCTACTGAAGTATGTGTACTGTTTATAATATTAGGTATGATGTTTGTGCTTATAGCCTATATTTTTGAGATAGGGATACGTATGAAAGAAGAACAGGAATTGACATTTGATAGATTAAAAACTGACATATATGCCTATAATAGTAAACTTGGATGTAATGATGGCGAAATGTAAGATTTCGCTTGGTGAACTGGCAGAACGTATAGACCTTATTTCGGCAAACCTTTCCATACTTAAAACTGGAAAGTCCAAAACTATTCGCTTCTCTACTTTGGAGGCTATCTGTAAGGAACTTGACTGCCAGCCTGGAGATATATTGGAGTATAGAGAAAAATGAATCTCTTAACCTAAAGATAACATAGACTCTTGTTCCTAGCGCATACCTTTGCAGCATAAGTCATTAATCTTGCAGAACTTATCTGTAATATAGATTTTATGTAGCAACATTATTATAGTGAATATAGCGAATTTGTTGTAAAATATATATTGACAAATTAGCCTGTTTACTCAACTTAAAGATAATTCTTTTCAATGAATTTATATAAAAAAATAATGCAATGAAGAAAAAGACAAAACGTAATTTGATTATCACGGCAATATTAATAGTATTAATCAGTGCAATAATTGCTTGGTTTGCTTATCCGTTCGTCCGTTATAGTTCACATACACTTGCTTACCGTTCAACTCTACCGGAAAATGCTTGCTATCAATATCCAATTCAATACAGTGAAGAGGGGTGGTTTTTGATTGATTGTGTCATTAACGGCAAATATAAAGTACCTCTCCGCATCGACACGCAAGCAACGAGTCTTATGCGAGAAGATTCCATACATGCGTATAGTGGCGAATACTGGGGAAATCTGCCTATTAAAAGTACCAATGCTTATCAGAAAAAAGATTCGCCTGAGTTGTATACATTTACTTCTATTTCTTTTGGTGATGCATGCATACAAGAACCAATGTTTAACAGCATCAGTAAGGATAATATAATATACAACGTAATAGATGAAGGCATTTTCGGAACAGAAATGTTGGCTATCGGCACATGGAAATTTGATACAGAAACTGGAATGATGACACTTTTTCATTCCAATAATAAAGACCTGTTGGCAAAGGAAACTATAGGTATGATTTATTATCCTCAAGGTCTTCGTGAAGATTCCATTCCGATTTATATTGAAGGAATAAATGATAAAGTATGCTTTACACTCGATATGGGTTATGCTGGAGTATTAGAAATAAATAACGCTCTTGCAGATCGGCTTAAAACGCATTTCCACTATAAAGAAGAAATCACGAAGCACGGAGAAGAATTAACTGATACACTTTCTATTTTCAAGATCCCTGTTACGATTGCCGGAACACGGATTGATTCTTGCGAGGTTGTGAACAGCCGCATTGTGAATGCCAACTATATCGGAGCCGAATTTATGCACCATTGCAATTTTGTATTACATCATTCCCTTAATGAACATGGCAAGCCGAATAAAGATCTCTATCTGAAAGTGAGAGAATAATTGAGCAAAAAACAAATTCTAATTATATGATAAAAAAATACTTTCGTTATATATTCCGCATACTGTCAATCCTATTTATTTGTGTGCTTATATATCTTGTTTACATAATCTTTTGGATTAGAAACTTCAATGTAGAACAAAGCAAAGCTGTTGAAAATATAAGTGTAGATTTCTATCAGACCTTCCCGATAATTCGTGACCCAAACGGTTATTTTGGAGTCGTTGCTACAGTAAACGATCAATATACTGATACACTCTTATTTGATACACAAGCATCTACTTCGCTTGCCAAGCAAGAAGTTCTTGACCGATATGAAGCGGAATACTGGAAGCGAAAGCCTATGCCAACGTTTAACTTCTACAAACAAGCCTACTTCTCAAAACTATATAAAGTGAATGATATCACTCTTGGAAATGGGAAATTGGAAGGAGTTATTTTCACGTCAGTCCCGAAAGATAACGGTATGTATAATGCGCTTTACAGACCGGTATTAGGACGGGCCATCATGGAAAACATAGGTTGGAAATTTGATATGGATAATAATGAAATGGTTATGTTCGCACTTGACAATGAGCAGTTGTTGCGACATGAGAGTAAAGGATTCACTCTTATAAAGGAATCTGTAAATGATTTACAGCTGTATAGTGAACAGACCGATACTTTGAACGTGATGTTTGATTTAGGTTCGAATTATGACATCATAATAGACAAGAACGTTTATGAGACGCTACTAAAACGCCAAACACCGAGAATGTATACCAACTATCGTAGAGAGGGGCTAACCGATACCATTGCGGAGTTTCATGACATTACCGTGTTTTGTAATGGGATAGCCATACCAGACTGTACGTTAAGTTACATACCATCGATTGACAGAAATGTTGCTGGCAACATCTTTGCCGGAAAGATCAATTTCATACTTGCTAATGGTGACCTATATATAAAACAACGTACTGATAGTGCACTTCAGGTCATTAAAGACGGGCTGCCTTCACTCGGTTTACGCCTTAATGTCCGCAACAATACTATTTGCGTTACGGCTTTGGAAATAAATGGGCCGGCAGAAAAAGCAGGGTTAATGTTAGGTGATAAGGTTATTGCTATTGATAAAGGAGCAATCGAACTCGACATAATGTCCGTTTCAAGCGGCAGATTAGAATCATATATCCGACAAGCAAAGAGCCTTACTTTGGAGATAGAGCGTAATGGGGAAAGGAAGATATTTGTTATCATGCGGAAAAGGATAAGTATCTAAATAGTGTAAAAAATAGAATGGACAAAAATATAAAGTTTATAATTTCAGGTATCCTGATTGCCGCTATCGGGCTGGTACTGTCGCACACGTACCGTCCGTATGTATATGAGAATCATATCAATGATTTTCATCTGGCAGATGTTATAGGTAGTGTCGTTTGCGTACCTGCTGCGGTACTATGCGCTTATGGCATTGATAACAGATACTCAATAAAGCAATACACAATAGGGGCTGCAATAGTCTATATTGCATACGAGTTTCTCGGTCTTTTTCATATACATGGCACTTTTGATATATATGATATTATTGCCATAATAATAAGCAGCCTTGTGTTTTACCGATTATGTCTGTTATTTGGAGTATCAAGCGGCAGATAGATAGTAAATTCCGTAAATTCTCCTTCTGTGCTGTTGACGAATATTCGTCCCTCATGCGCCTTAATCACCTGGTCAACAAAGTTCAGGCCCAGTCCGAATCCTGAAGCTCCGTTTCTGCGGCTGCGCTTTGCCGCCGCTGCACGTTCATACTTCTGGAATATGATTTTCTGGTCGGCTTCGGATATACCCAGACCATTGTCGCGTACTTTCAGGATGGTGTAGCGCTTGCTTTCTTCAGTGGTGATGTTTATTTCCACACTCTCCTTTGAGTATTTGATGGCATTGTCAATCAGATTGCTTATTACTTCACCCAGATAATCATTGTCGGCGTAAGCAGTTTTGGCCTGCAAACTGATTATAAAGTTTACAGGTTTCTGTGCTTTGGCCTTGAATTTCTCGGTCAGTTTATCTATTATCGGTTTAAGTTCGATTTCTGTTTTGTTCATCTCCAGTTTATGGTTCTCCAGTTTGGAAATTGTAAGTATCTTGTTGGTGAGAGCAAACAGATGGTCTGTTTCGCTTTCCGCTATGTTCATGTATTTGTTTTTTATTTCCGGTTTGCCTTCCAGTCTTCCGCTTTTCAGCATATCCTGTACCATCATAATAGTGCTTAGGGGTGTTTTCATGTCATGTACCATGGCGTATGAGAAGTCCTCACGGATTTGTAAAATAACTTGCAGCCTTGAGATGATTTTTATTTGGAAAATAATACATGCTATTATAAAGCTTAGTACAATGATGGTGATTATAATAAGTAAATTTATTTTCCCGAAAAGAAACTTGTATGGATTTAGGATTACAAGTTGAACACCTTGTGATGAGTCTGCTGTAATATTTATAATCCCAGATTTTATTTCCCTCCATGGTAAAACACTTGGATTGGGATTGCTTGAAGATAATATTTTATTATCGGAAATTCTTATTCTATTTACGGAAATAGAACATGGCAAATCAATGGCATTAAACATATCAGATGCTATAGAATCTATTTTTGATAAAGACATCTCTATACCTATATTAGACAAGCCTTCGTTGAGACTGACTATTTCTGGTGCCAAATCATTTTTTTTAGCATCAGCTGGAATACTTACACCCACAGTCTCAGTACCCTTAGGTGCTTTTTTAAATCTAATTGATATTTCTCTTCTTATCGCTTTTATCAGTATGGAATTACTCTCTTTATATAAATTATTTTCCAGAGCTACGTATGTATTATACAGCCATAATATTTGAAGTATTATTATTGCAAATGCTCCGATAAAAACGAAGATGCTTATATTCTTGTATTTCATATATATTGTTTTTCCAAATGCAAATATAATGACATTTGAAAATTGACATATAATTATTGGACAGAATTGTTTTCACGGAGTAAATAAACACTATAGTATTTAACCTAAAGATAACATGGTGATAACATAAACTCTTGTTCTTTGCGCATACCTTTGCAGCATAAGAAATAACAAATGAAGTCTAACTTAAAAATTAAATTATTATGATAACAGAATTAATCATTTCAGCAGTCGCGTCAGTGTCTTTGTCAACTCCTAAAGTAGTTTATAATGTAGCCTCTGAAGATAAGAAAGTTACAAATATTGAAGCCTATTCTGTAAGTGAAGGTAAATATCTTAAACGTATGTATAAGATAAACTTCATCTATAACGCAGATGGTGAAGTTACCGATAAGAATACTTATCAGTGGGATGAAAGAAATTCCGGTTATATATTGA
>NZ_JACJLE010000151.1 GCF_016901995.1 Bacteroides caecigallinarum
GCCACGGCGCGGTGAATACGTTCCCGGGCCTTGTACACACCGCCCGTCAAGCCATGAAAGCCGGGAGTACCTGAAGTGCGTAACCGCAAGGAGCGCCCTAGGGTAACACCGGTAATTGGGGCTAAGTCGTAACAAGGTAGCCGTACCGGAAGGTGCGGCTGGAACACCTCCTTTCTGGAGTGGTACCGTAAAGATATCAAGAAGGTTTATGCTTCTTGTACTACAGGCAAGTTTGTTTAATTAGATATAGGAGGCAGGGGAGCCTAAAACACAAGGCCGGCCCCGGAAAAACGGTCCGACTCCGTAACCTTCACATTAAAAAGATCTTTGACATGATGTAACAAGCTGAAAAAGTAAGAATTTGGTCAAAACCAAAAGAGCTAAAAGTATATATCATCCGCTCTGTTGAAAAAACAGAGTGTGTACGTGATAATGAAAGTAAATAAGGGCGCATGGCGGATGCCTTG
>NZ_JACJLE010000152.1 GCF_016901995.1 Bacteroides caecigallinarum
CCTCTATCTGCTGAAGCGCCTCTTGGGCCGTACCGTCCAGTTTGAACTCAAAGATATATACATATTCTGATGTTTCCACTATGCAGTCCACACGTCCCTGGCTCTGTACTTTTTCGGCATAGACGGTATAAACACTCACCAAACGCATAATGAGATAGAAGGTATATTGGAAATACCGTTCACGTTCCACCTCGTTTTCCTTGCGGCGCATTGTGTAAGGTATTCCGGAGAGGAAAGAAGTGAACAGCTCGCGTACCTGCTCCACGTCTCCTTTGCGCAGTGCTACAACAAGACTTCTTATCCACCCGCCGGTTTCCTCAGTTGGTTGTAGGTATGACGAAGCCACCATAGTAAGGAATCCCCCCTTTACTTCATTGTTCGGGAAATCAAGAAGGAAGGTATTGAAATCTCTGTCGTAAGCCTTTATTGTAAGATATCCGCTTTGATATATCATAGGCA
>NZ_JACJLE010000153.1 GCF_016901995.1 Bacteroides caecigallinarum
GGCAGCAGTGGGGAATATTGCACAATGGGCGCAAGCCTGATGCAGCCATGCCGCGTGTATGAAGAAGGCCTTCGGGTTGTAAAGTACTTTCAGCGGGGAGGAAGGGAGTAAAGTTAATACCTTTGCTCATTGACGTTACCCGCAGAAGAAGCACCGGCTAACTCCGTGCCAGCAGCCGCGGTAATACGGAGGGTGCAAGCGTTAATCGGAATTACTGGGCGTAAAGCGCACGCAGGCGGTTTGTTAAGTCAGATGTGAAATCCCCGGGCTCAACCTGGGAACTGCATCTGATACTGGCAAGCTTGAGTCTCGTAGAGGGGGGTAGAATTCCAGGTGTAGCGGTGAAATGCGTAGAGATCTGGAGGAATACCGGTGGCGAAGGCGGCCCCCTGGACGAAGACTGACGCTCAGGTGCGAAAGCGTGGGGAGCAAACAGGATTAGATACCCGTGTAGTCAC
>NZ_JACJLE010000154.1 GCF_016901995.1 Bacteroides caecigallinarum
ACTTTACCATAAAAACCATAACTTATAAGTGCAATAATAAGACTTAATTCATATACAGTTAATAATATTACAGCATATATTTTATTTATTCTTTTAGGTAAAAACAAACATGGTATAAGTAAAGAAACAGACTCAAATAATCCACAAGATATTGAGTCTAATATTGTTAATAATGTAAATTTATCAGATAAAAGTATTTCTGTAGCACTAACAAAAAACATCAATAGGAAAATCCATAAATGTTCATTTAAAGTAATTACACTTCTATCTTTACATGCTTCTATGATTTTTCTTACCATAATTTATGAAATACAATGAATTGACAGGCCTTATACACTCTATCTAAATGACCAAGTATTAAAGCCACAAATATTTTATATTTTATAGGAACATATTTTTTTTTCAAGATTAAAAAATTTATCTCAGGAAATGTTTTTCTCCAATAG
>NZ_JACJLE010000155.1 GCF_016901995.1 Bacteroides caecigallinarum
TAAAATGCTAGGAAATATGATAAGCCTCTTAAGGAAACAAGGGCTATCCGATGAAGATATTGCTAAAGAGCTGAATATAGGAATTAATAAACTAGCGGAATATGTATAAGAAAGTAAAATAGATATTTTTTTACATTTAATTTACGCTTAGCGAACAATGTATGAACACTGCTTAAATGTATTTAGATAATCATACATGTCCACTAAGCGTTATTTTTACTCACACATATAGTAGAAGCCCACCCCTACGACATTTGTAAATATTGTATTTATTGCTTAATAGACCGTAGAATAAGCACCAATATACCTATCCTAGTAAGATAAAACACAGTAAAAAACTAAATTTCCTCTTTGTCCTTCACTCTGTTTGCATTATATTTGTGAAAAATCTTCTATTGCGAATGTCTTGACAAAATATTATTTGATTTGTCTAGAAGAATT
>NZ_JACJLE010000156.1 GCF_016901995.1 Bacteroides caecigallinarum
GGTAGTTTTCAATTATTATCGTTTAAATAAAGTTCTGTCCTTCACAAACTTATCGACACGTTTGCTACTATGACATCTGCTGACTTCTCACGGCAAGCTTTACTCCGCTGATTTCGATTTTTTTTTCACTATTCTCATGCGTCCGTGAGACCTCCTCGGATAAGGGTATTAACTTTCCATCTTATGTCTGCTCCATTTTTTCGCAAGCTCAAGAAAAATCCATCAACCGTTCCGAATAGCTATAGGGCTTTGGTTTGCTTTGCAACCTTACCCACGGTTATATGCCTTATATGAAGTTTCTGTTCGTCAGACCAGATGTTTGCCCCCAGCTTCCTTTAGATTCCACCTCGCGATGGACACCCTTGCTTTTGGCTGTATGATTCCCGCTATTAGGGCTCATTGGGGACTTGCACCCGTTAGCTAATACTCATGCT
>NZ_JACJLE010000157.1 GCF_016901995.1 Bacteroides caecigallinarum
AGGGACAAGGCTAACTTTCAGGTACTGGAAGGACTGCTCACTACCCTACTGAACGAAAAAATAACCATAAAGAACCTGCTGGAAAGCGAAAGCAATCAGGAAGAGGAATTCGACAAGTATAACCGTGTGGATATGCTGGCGGAAAACTCAAAAGGAAACCTTATCCTGATTGAAGTGCAGAACAACAACGAATATGCCTACTTCCAAAGAATGCTTTTCGGAACATCAAAACTGGTGACTGAATACATAAACAGAGGAGAAGGATACGACAAGGTAAGAAAAATATACAGCATAAATATCGTCTATTTCACTCTAGGACACGGGAAGGACATTGTTTATCATGGAAAGACTGAATTCCGCGGAATTCATACTAACGACATTCTGGAACTGAGTCCGTTCCAAAAGCAGACATTCAAGGTAGATGAAGTAAGCC
>NZ_JACJLE010000158.1 GCF_016901995.1 Bacteroides caecigallinarum
CTTGAACTTCGGAAGCTCAACAAACACAAAGCGCAATCCCTCTATCACCTTCTCGCTATGCTCCATGTGCACTATCCTGTAATCATGATAATACCCCTCAACTTCCGGCATATACACATCATTCACCAGATTAAGCGAATACACAGGCTGCAGCAGATTATAATCATTGCCACTGCCAAGCTGCCTTACGTATGCCTTCGAAGCATTGAACAGGACACGGCTCATGAATGCAGGCGACCATATCATCTGCATCTCAACTATGAAGATACGCCCTGCAACATCCCTGCAGCGCACATCCACTATGCTGTTCTTCTTCAATGGAGTTTCCGGGAAAAGCTCTGCCGGAAGATACTCCACGCTCACTATCTTCTCATCCTCCGTCTCGAAAGGGAGCAGGGCGTTGAGAAGACTTATCACAAGGTCGGGATGTTC
>NZ_JACJLE010000159.1 GCF_016901995.1 Bacteroides caecigallinarum
GCAGTGGGGAATATTGCACAATGGGGGAAACCCTGATGCAGCAACGCCGCGTGAGTGAAGAAGGTTTTCGGATTGTAAAGCTCTGTTAGCAGGGAAGAGGAAGGACGGTACCTGCAGAGGAAGCCACGGCTAACTACGTGCCAGCAGCCGCGGTAATACGTAGGTGGCAAGCGTTGTTCGGAATAACTGGGCGTAAAGGATGCGTAGGCGGTTGAGTAAGTTATGTGTTAAATATATAGGCTTAACCTGTAGAAAGCACATAAAACTGTTTAACTAGAGTGCAGGAGAGGTAAGTGGAATTCCTAGTGTAGCGGTGAAATGCGTAGAGATTAGGAAGAACACCAGTGGCGAAGGCGACTTACTGGACTGTAACTGACGCTGAGGCATGAGAGCATGGGGAGCAAACAGGATTAGATACCCGTGTAGTCAC
>NZ_JACJLE010000160.1 GCF_016901995.1 Bacteroides caecigallinarum
AGGCATCCGCCATGCGCCCTTATTTACTTTCATTATCACGTACACACTCTGTTTTTTCAACAGAGCGGATGATATATACTTTTAGCTCTTTTGGTTTTGACCAAATTTTTACTTTTTCAGCTTGTTACATCATGTCAAAGATCTTCTATTCAATTAATAATTAAAAGTGAATAATTAATAATTATCCGCAGCATTGCCGCTTTTAATTTTTAATTCTTAATTATTAATTCATTACGTGGAGAATAACGGATTCGAACCGTTGACCCCCTGCGTGCAAAGCAGGTGCTCTAGCCAGCTGAGCTAATCCCCCAATATTTAATTAAACAAACTTGCCTGTAGTACAAGAAGCATAAACCTTCTTGATATCTTTACGGTATCACTCCAGAAAGGAGGTGTTCCAGCCGCACCTTCCGGTACGGCTACCT
>NZ_JACJLE010000017.1 GCF_016901995.1 Bacteroides caecigallinarum
TAAAATCAAACTATTCAGAGCCAATCTGCATGGAGTAACGGATAAAAAGTTCTTTCTCTTCAGAATTGCTAAGTTGTATGGTTATCCCCACTAAATTTCTACTGTCCCCCGAACATCCCAAAAGATTTCCGGACGGCATTTCGTTTATAACAACAAAAAAATCAGATTGAATATTCAACCTGATTTTCTGAGCCTCTTGTCGGATTCGAACCAACGACCCCGAGATTACAAATCACGTGCTCTGGCCAACTGAGCTAAAGAGGCAAAGGGAATAATATTCCAAAATATGTTTGTTTTTTGAGCCTCTTGTCGGATTCGAACCAACGACCCCGAGATTACAAATCACGTGCTCTGGCCAACTGAGCTAAAGAGGCAAGGGGAATAATATTCCAAATATGTTTGTTTTTTCGAGCCTCTTGTCGGATTCGAACCAACGACCCCGAGATTACAAATCACGTGCTCTGGCCAACTGAGCTAAAGAGGCAGGTGGGTAAGCTTACCATATCGCGCCGCTACAACCAACTACCTTTGCTGCGATCAAGCCCTGGAGGATTCGAAGGGAGCTGGCCGTATGGGACTTACCCATGTTATGTCTGCTTTCGATTTAAACCGTATCGGTGTTTCTCGATTGCGGGTGCAAAGGTAGGCATTTTTTTTTATTACGCAACTATTCTTCGATAAAAAAATAAAGTTTTTCCCATAAAAAGATGATTTTTCCTCGTTTTATATACTTCCTATGCCGAAAAAACTTACTTTTGCACTATAATTACATATATAGAAAAGACATGGAAGACAAACCAAAGACACTACAAGAACATGCAATGCGTTTCGGTACGATGATGGGAATATTCTGGATAATAAAATTCTCATTTCTGCCAATAGGTTTCAAAATACCACTCCTGCAGCTTTTATTCATTTTCATGACATTGTTTGTCCCAATACTTGGCTACATATATATACGTAAATACAGAGAACGTTACTGCTGCGGCGAGCTGTCATTCCTGCGCGGATGGGTATTCTCGCTATACATGTATTTCTTTGCTTCACTGCTGACAGCCGCGGCACATTATATATATTTTCAGTTCATAGACAACGGATATTTAGCAGGAACATATATGGAACAACTGGAAAGTCTGAAATCAACTCTGACCGGAGACCTGGAGACTTCCATAGACCAGCTGATACAAAATCTTGAAACCATAGCATCAATGTCTGCACTCCAGCTTACCATGCAATTAATATTCCAAAACATATTCTACGGAGCACTGCTATCACTTCCTACAGCATTATTGGCAATGCGAAGAAAGAAGAATCCATAAAATAAAATAATCAAGAAATAAAAAAAACATATCCAAATGGACATATCAGTAGTAATTCCTTTATATAATGAAGAAGAATCCTTGCCGGAACTTCAGGCATGGATAGAACGAGTAATGAACGAAAATGGTTTCAGCTATGAAATAATTTTTGTAAACGACGGTAGTACCGACAACTCGTGGAACGTTATAGAAGATCTTAGCAAAAAGCACGATAATATTAAAGGTATAAAATTCCGCCGTAACTACGGTAAGTCCCCTGCCCTGTTCTGCGGTTTCGAAAAAGCTGAAGGAGATGTAGTCATTACCATGGATGCCGACCTGCAGGACAGTCCAGATGAAATTCCGGAACTCTACAGAATGATTACGGAAGACGGATACGACCTGGTTTCAGGATGGAAACAGAAAAGATACGACCCGCTTTCGAAAACAATACCTACAAAACTGTTCAACGCTACAGCCAGAAAAGTGTCCGGCATCAAGAACCTGCATGACTTCAACTGCGGACTGAAAGCATACCGACGCGAAGTGATAAAGAACATTGAGGTTTACGGCGAAATGCACCGCTACATACCATATCTGGCAAAAAATGCAGGTTTCAGCAAGATTGGCGAAAAAGTGGTACACCATCAGGCACGCAAATACGGAAAGACGAAATTCGGAATAAACAGATTTGTAAACGGATACCTTGACCTGATTTCCCTATGGTTCCTGTCTAAATTCGGAGTCAAGCCAATGCATATATTCGGTTTCCTGGGATCAATAATGTTCTTCTTGGGATTTGTGGCTGTAATAGCAGTAGGAGCTATGAAGATATACAACATGCATGCCGGCAACCCATACAGTCTGGTAACGGATAACCCGTATTTCTTCCTTGCACTGACCACTATGATATTGGGTACACAGCTGTTCTTAGCCGGTTTCCTTGGAGAACTTATAGCGAGAAACTCCACGGAAAGAAACAAATATCAAATTGAAAAAGAACTTTAACACACGATGAAGAGACTACCAATAATATTTATAGCGATAACCTTGCTTGCTACATTTATCCTGAACAGTTGCGAAGGTGAAAGCTGTCCGCCCAATGCCATGGCATACGCCAAATTCACCATGGTGAACCAGCACGGAACAGCCGTTGCACCTACAGTCCCCACAAGTATTATAGGACAGATAACTACCGACGTAACGGTTTATGACACTCTTGAAAATGGTGAAATCATAGAAAGAATAGTGAAAGACTCAGTAATAAACGATACACTGATAAACAAAGAAAGCAACCTCAGCACATTCAAAGTGCCTTTGAGCTATGCTGACCAAACTACTTTCATTATAAATTACAACGGTGAACAGCAGGACTATATCACAATAAAACATCGCAATATACCATATTTTATGAGTGTCGATTGCGGTACAATGATGTTTCACGAAGCAACGGAAGTGACACACAGCAACGGGATAGACTCCATAGTAACAATAAATGCAAACATTGACAATTATGAGAAAGAAAACTTCAGGATATATTTTACAGTTTCTGATACTCAGTAGTCTGCTGATATGTCCGATGTATGCTTTCGCACAAAATAAAAAGGACAAGGAAAAGACAGAAAACGTAAAACTGTATCAGGGAACCACCATAGGTGTAGAAGTGGCCGGTCTGGGCAACTATGTATTGGGCAGCGACATCCTTAGCAGCGAAGTAATGCTTCAAGCTAATCTCCTGAACCGTTTTCTGCCTGTTTTAGAGGTGGGATACGGTAAAGTGAACACAATAAGCGATGCCACCGATATACGATACAAGACGGCTGCTCCATTTTTCAAGATAGGAGCCGACTATAACTTCTTTTACAACAAGCCTCATCTGCCCGGATTTCTATACGGTGGAATCAGATACGGATTTTCATCATTCGTTTACGATGTGGACGGACCGACAATGACCGACCCTAATTATGGCGGACAAATACAAGTGCCGTTCTCATATCATGGTGTAAACACCACAGCCCACTGGCTGGAACTGGTAGGCGGAATGAAAGTCAGAATTTACAAAGGTTTCTGTATGGGGTGGAGCGTCAGATACAAAAAACGCCTCAGCTACACCAAATACCCTAACACGGAACCCTGGTACATACCTGGATACGGTGAAAATGCAGGAACAGGATTTACACTATCCTATCATCTGATGTATAATCTTCCGTTTTAATATAAGGACATAACAAAACCTTTATGTCCTTTTGTTATTTTGTCAAATATAAAATATATGAGCGTAATTGAAATATGGCTTCTGGCGATAAGCCTCGCCATCGACTGTTTCACCGTTTCAGTGGCAAGCGGTATAATACTACATAAGGTTGAGTGGAAAACATTTCTCAAAATGGGCTTCTTCTTCGGCTTCTTTCAGGCTATGATGCCATTCTTTGGATGGTTGGGAGCAAAAGGCTTTCATCACTACATAGAGGCATACGACCATTGGATAGCATTCGGACTCCTGACATTTCTTGGCGTAAGAATGATAAAGGAATACTTCAGTGATGAAGAATCCGAAAGTTTCAACCCAAGCAAACTAAAAGTCATCCTCACATTGGCTGTTGCCACAAGTATAGACGCACTGGCAGTAGGCATATCATTCGCCTTTACCGGATTCAGCACACTAAGCTCATTGGCATATCCGCTAGCAGCCATAGGCGTAGCATCTTTCGTGATATCAGTAATAGGCAGCCTCATCGGTGTGTTCTTCGGCAAAAGATTCAATCTCAGAATGGAGATATTCGGAGGACTGGTACTGATATGCATAGGAGTAAAAATACTTATCGAACATTTATCATAAAAAACAAATAAAAGACATGAACAATAAATCATTGAAATGGCAGATACCATTCCTCGTTCTGCTAATAGTGGGAACAGTACTCATATTGAAGAAACAGCCACCGTTTCACACCGACCAGGGACTAGTGTTCGGCACAGTGTATAAGATAACATATCAGCATGCCGACAACCTGAAACCGGAGATTGAAGCTGCATTGAAAGAAGTTGACAACTCACTATCACCATTCAACAAGTCTTCTGTCATTACAAAAATAAACAATAATACCGATATGACTGCCGACAGTCTTCTGACAGACGTCTATACGCTGGCAAAAAGAATATCAGAAGAAACTGACGGAGCTTTTGACATAACTGTAGCTCCTCTGGTCAACGCATGGGGATTTGGGTTCAACAGTTCAACGAACGTAAGCCGCGAGACGATAGACTCACTGCGCCAGTTTGTCGGTTTCGAAAAGATTTCACTGAAAGACGGAAAGATAATAAAGCAGGACAGCAGGACTATGCTTGACTGCAGCGCCATAGCAAAAGGTTATGGAGTGGATCATGTGGCACGCCTGCTCGACAGCAAAGGAGTGGAAAACTACATGATAGACATAGGCGGCGAACTTGTCCTGAAAGGCAAGAATCCGAAAATGAATCCGTGGAGAATAGGAATAAACAAACCTATAGATGACTCCCTGTCTGTAAACCAGGAACTTCAGACGGTTATTGAAATAACAAATGCCGGACTTGCCACATCTGGAAACTATCGCAACTTCTACTATAAGGACGGAAAGAAATATGCCCACACCATCAACCCTCGTACGGGATACCCAGTACAGCACAATATTCTGTCATCGACTGTAGTAGCAAAGAACTGTGCTACAGCAGACGCCTATGCTACAGCATTCATGGTTCTTGGTTTGGACTCCGCTGTTGCCATCTGCAACGCACACCCGGAAATTGACGCATATTTCATATACTCGGATGATAAGGACTCTACACGTGTGTTCTACACTGAGGGAATGAAGAGATTTATCAGAAAAAAATAATATTTCAATAAAAAAAGTTTAGTTTCAATTAGCGTTACACGTACGTGTAACGAGCGGAACACGAACGTGTAACGCGTGTAACACCTACGTGTCGCGGGCGTAACACGAACGTGTTCCGCTTTCTGCGTGCTTAAATTTTTCCTAACACTCTCTAAAATCAATTCATCACTAGACCGACTTTTTAAAGCATACTTACTTTTTATCATTATTTCACACAAAAACACGCCGGAAGATTTTGCCAATACATATAATTTCATAACTTTGCATATACAAAACATTTCATTTTGTCAGACCTTAATATTTTGAATTATGAATATCAACCAAATCATGGCTTCACTGGAAGCTAAGCATCCCGGTGAATTGGAGTATTTGCAAGCAGTAAAAGAAGTATTACTCTCTATCGAAGATGTTTATAACCAACATCCTGAATTCGAAAAAGTATCATTGATAGAACGTTTGGTTGAACCGGACAGAATAATAACTTTCCGTGTACCTTGGGTTGATGACAAAGGCAAGGTACAGGTTAACATCGGTTATAGAGTACAGTTCAACAACGCCATAGGCCCTTATAAAGGCGGTATCCGTTTCCACGCATCAGTAAATCTTTCAATCCTTAAATTCCTTGGATTCGAACAGACTTTCAAGAATGCCCTCACAACATTGCCAATGGGTGGCGGTAAAGGTGGTTCCGACTTCTCACCTCGCGGAAAGAGTGATGCGGAAATAATGCGTTTCTGCCAGGCATTCATGCTTGAATTGTGGCGTCACCTTGGTCCTGACATGGACGTACCTGCAGGCGATATAGGTGTTGGCGGCAGAGAAGTTGGCTATATGTTTGGTATGTACAAGAAATTGACTCACGAATTTACAGGTACTTTCACAGGTAAGGGACTTGAATTCGGCGGTTCACTGATCCGTCCTGAAGCAACAGGTTTCGGTGGTCTGTACTTCGTAAAACATATGTTGGACAAGAAAGGTATAGACATTAAAGGCAAGACAGTAGCCATCTCAGGTTTTGGAAACGTGGCATGGGGAGCTGCGACCAAAGCTACACAGTTGGGAGCAAAGGTTGTGACTATTTCAGGACCTGACGGTTATATATATGATCCAGACGGAATAAGTGGCGAAAAGATTGACTATATGCTTGAACTTCGTGCTTCGGGCAACGATATAGTTGAACCTTATGCTGAAAAATTCCCTGGTTCAAAATTCGTTCCGGGACGTCGTCCATGGGAAGTTAAGGTAGATATTGCACTTCCTTGCGCAACTCAGAACGAATTAAATGGCGAAGATGCTGGAAATTTGATAAAAAATTCCGTACTTTGCGTCGGAGAAATTTCAAACATGGGTTGTACGCCTGAAGCAATAGATGCATTCATCGAAAATAAGATAATGTATGCACCTGGTAAAGCAGTAAATGCAGGTGGTGTTGCAACATCAGGTCTTGAAATGAGCCAGAACGCAATGCATCTGAGCTGGAGCGCACAAGAAGTTGACGAAAAGCTTCATCATATAATGCATAATATCCACGAACAGTGCGTCAAGTACGGAACTGAACCTGATGGATATATAAATTATGTGAAGGGTGCTAACATTGCAGGCTTCATGAAAGTAGCTCATGCAATGATGGCTCAAGGAATAGTTTAGAATTAAATCTTTATGATTTAAGATATCTCGTTTAGTTGTATTTGTATTTTGTATTGTAGCTTGCGCTGCCCGCCTGAGAAGGTATGGCAGCGTTTTTTTATTCCATATAATGGACCATTGTTATAACCTGACTGTTATATATACATCTAATTTTATAACAATGAAAACAAGCACTTTACTATCGGCCATTACAATATTAATATTGGCAGCATGTACAAAAGAAAACTTCACAGAGAACAATCTTAAAGAAACTCAACTAGTTACAATTACCGGAAATTCCATGTCCGGTTTCAAAGACATTAATTCCAGAGCATCAACTGTCAGCTATATACCCGAAGACGGTTCCATACTATTCTTCAGTGAAGGAGGGGTTAAAGCCAACGGAGACACACTATATTATACTGATGGAAAATGGAGCGGCTTAAAAGACGACAATTGGTATATTGATGACGGAGACGCCAACATTACAGCATATTATCCGATAATTCACAGCAGCGAAGATCTTTATTACGAGAATGGCGAGCTGAAAGATGTTGTATGCTACAGAAACAGCGTTAAAGCCGGAGAACAAATAAGTTTAAGTTTCAATCATATTTTTGCAAAATTCATTATAAACATTGAGAAGGGACTAAACGATACGATTAAAAAAGTTCACGTAAACATACCTCAAAGAGTAAACAGTATCAATCTTAAGACATGTGAATACACAACGACAGAGAATAACAGCGGAAGTTTTACTTTCGATAAAAACGATAATTGTAAATATGAATTCTTCATACCTGCTATGAATGGAATGAGCCTGTCGTTTAAGATAGAGAGTAACAACATAATGTCCAAAGAAGTGATTATAAATGAGGACATTTTCGAAAGAGGGTATGAATACATATGTAATGTAAGCAAAAACAAAGGAAACGGCATTTATACTACAAAAGACTTCATAGCGTTCACTCATCTTATAAATGGTGAAACAGAATATGAAGGGAAAAAACTTGAAGATTTCTATACAGAGATAAACGGCAAAAAAATATTCAATTTATACAATGACTTGAGTTTCACGGATGAGGAGGCGGGAAAAATTTCCATTATAAAAGAATTCAATTATACATTCAACGGGAACAATCACACATTATCAAATCTGAAAATAAATCAAGAAGACATTGTAAACCTTGGTCTATTTGGAGAAAATAAAAAAAACGGATACATAAAAGATTTAACCATAAACAACTGTAAATTTAGTTTACCTGAATATAATTCTTACAGTACAGGATGCTTGTTCGTGGGAATGAATGCCGGAACTATAGACAACTGCCACGTTACTAATGGAATCATAAATATGTATCAGGAAAAACAAAAAAGCTATGCAGGCTTCTCAGTTATCAATACAGGTTCGATTATAAACAGTAGCATATCAAATTTGCAATTAGAATACAACAATGGCTTACTAGGTATTTTTGTATATCAAAACAATGGGAATATCTTAAACTGCAAAATAAACAATAACATAAACAAAAATGCAATAACAAGTAATGCCTCTACGATTTGTGTTAACAATACAATGAGATTATATAACATATTTGTGTCTGAATATAAAAATGGATATTATGGCATTTGCCATAGAAACGATCCCGGACATTATTACAACTGTATTCTACCTAAAGAATATAAAGGGAAAACAATACATGAAGATCACAAAAGCGGAACAGCATTAAAAAAAGCCGTATTTTATTCAGACACTCAAGAAGAATATAATAATATTGTAGATAGTTTAAACCTATGGATTGAAGATAACAAATCAAAATATTCGCAATTCACCTTCCGCAAATGGAAAACAGACCCTTCAGAGAAGGTAATATTCGAATAGAGACTATATTATGTTTTTTTTGGAGACCAAAACCATACATCTTGACATAATTATTGTATTTTTGCGGCATATTACCAATAAATAAAATTATGAATAAGAATAAGTCTCTAATAATCATAGTAATTCTAGCTATTATTGTAGCTGGTGTATCATTCTTTGCAATCCATCAGATGCAGCAAAACAAAGAAATGTCCGAACTGTTTGCCATAGAAAAAATGGAAATGGAAAACGAGTACAGTACTTTTGCAACACAGTATGACGAATTGCAAATACAGATAAACAATGACTCACTCAGAGAAAAGCTGGAAAGCGAAAAGCTAAAGACACAAAGGTTACTTGAAGAACTTCGCCAGGTAAAGACAAGCAATGCCGCTGAAATAATGAGGCTGAAAAAGGAACTTAAAACCGTAAGAGCTGTATTGAGAAGCTATGTTATGCAAATAGACTCTCTAAACAAAATCAATGCAGCCCTACAGGAAGAAAATAAAGAAGTAAAAAGTAAATATAGCGCAGCAACAAGACAGATTTCAACCCTGTCGAAAGAAAAAGAATCTCTGAACGAAAAAGTTACATTGGCATCACAGCTTGACGCCACAAACATAGTGACAGAGCCGCTTAACAAACGCAACCGTGAAGCAAGAAAAGCCAAGGACGTAAAAAAACTTGCAGTATCATTCACTATTGTAAAGAACATTACAGCTAAAACCGGAAATAAAACTGTATATGTAAGAATAGCCAAACCTGATAATGAAGTTCTGACTAAAAGCGATTCGAACACTTTTCCATACGAAGACAGAAACATTTCGTATTCTATGAAGAAAATGATAGAATATACAGGTGAGGAACAGACTGTTACATTATATTGGGATGTAGAAGAATTCATGCCGTCAGGTACATATAAAGTATATGTCTTTGCAGATGGCAACATGATTGGACAAGGTTCGTTTACTCTTAAATAATCACGACAGAATGTATAAGATGAAAAATATTATATCTGGAATAATGGGCGGACTTGCTATATCCGCCCTTGTTTCTTCATGCGGTGAAGACCGTTCGGGAGAATATTACGCGCTTATTACAACTCAGACATGGATGTACGAAACCATGCAGCAGGAATATCTCTACTATCAGGACATACCAGACAAGAATTCACTCAATTTCTTTAAAAAGCCGAGTGAGTTCCTCAGTTCAATGGTTTCTTCAAAAGACAAAAAATCAGGAGCCACATTCTCACACATAGATTCTGTTTTCGTTACCACAAGAAGCACATCCACAACCCCTACTTTCGGTTTCGAAGGTACAATGGTAAGAGCCGAGAATGGTTCTTACGGAATACGAGTACTCTACACCCAAGAAAATTCGCCAGCAGAAGAAGTCGGATTAAAAAGAGGCGACCTTATTATAGCTGCCAATAATAAGAAGATAAACAGTTCTGACCTTTTTTATATCACATCGCCCAAAGAAGCGTATCTGTTCACTATGGGCAAATTGAATGAAAGAGGATTCGACACATTGCAGACGGTACAAATGCCATCACCCAGAATTGTAGAAAACAAAAACATCTACAAGTCCGATATAATGGAAATTGGCGGGAAAAGGGTTGCATATATAATGTATAACGAATTCGGAAACAATGATGCTGAAAATCTGAAGCTACTGTTCAAAGATATAGCAGGTCAATCAGTAGATGATATTATCCTCGATTTGAGATACAATCCGGGAGGATATGTAAATATTGCACAATTGGTTTCCACCAATCTTGCACCTCAGGAAGCTATGGGAAATGTCTTCCTTAAAATGACACATAACGATAAGATTAACCAGACCGATATCCTGAACTTCGAACAGTCATTATTGGCTAACGGTTCACCCGTAAATTACAAAAACTTATATGTAATAACATCAAGCAACACTGCTTCAGCTTCGGAAATAGTGATTAACTGTCTGAGACCATATATGGCCGGAAGACTCATACAGGTTGGCACTGCAACTTTTGGAAAAAACGTTGCACAACAACTCTATACAGACGAAGCGAAAGCCCCGATGCTAGAATTCTGGATGACAAACAGCCTGCTGAGCAATGCAGAAGATTTCAGCGATTATTACACTAGTGGTCTGAAGCCGGATTATGAAAAAGCAGAAAATTTCAAGGGTGAATTAGGAGAGTTGGGAACAGCTCAGGACTCACTTATGATACCTATAATAAAACATATAGAAACCGGAAGCTTCCCAACAACAGAGACTCCGGATGCTGCATCAAGAAGTCTTGATGAGAAACTTCGTTTTAATAATTCAATCGACCTGAAACCTAAATCGGCAATCATAAAATAAAAAATAGAAATCTTTTCAACAATATCCTTTGTTTATTTGTTATTAAGGCATATATTTGCAATGTTGCATAAACAACCAAACAATAAAAACATTTCATTTGGTATGAAAAGATTTCTTAGCATTATCCTATTGGCCGGAATTACTATAAACGGTTTCAGCCAACGCATCCTGTCACTGGACAGTTGCAGAAACCTTGCTATCCAGAATAACAAGGAACTGCGTATAGCACAGGAGAAAATAAATGCCGCCCACTATAACAAAAAGGCTGCATTTACGAACTATCTGCCCAAGTTCGACATCATGGCAACCTACATGCGTACGCAAAAAGAGATTTCATTGCTCAGCGACGAGCAGAAAAATTCAATCAGTAACATCGGTACTGCAACAGGAGCACAACTGCAACAACAATTCCAGCAGATTGCCGCATCAAATCCTATATTGGCTTCGCTATTGGAACCGCTTCAAGGCATGATACCAGGGCTTACAGCCGGACTTAACGGAGTAGGTCAAGGACTTGTTGACGCTTTCCGCACAGACACACGAAACATGTTTGCCGGTGCCGCTACCCTGACCCAACCATTGTTCATGGGCGGAAAAATCATCGCTTACAACAAAATTACAAAATATGCGGAACAGCTTGCACAGATGCAACACGCCACCGGCATGGAAGACCTTATCCTGAATACAGACAAGGCTTATTGGCAGGTTGTATCTCTGGTCAACAAAAAGAAACTGGCCGAAAGCTACCTCAAACTGCTTGAAACTCTTGATTCTGATATAGACAAGATGATAGCCGAAGGTGTTGCCACAAAAGCAGACGGACTGAGTGTCAAGGTTAAGAAGAACGAGGCTGAAGTGACTCTATTGAAAGTGGAAAACGGACTGAGCCTTTCGAAGATGGTTTTATGCCAGATATGCGGTTTGCCTCTTGATACAGATATTTCTCTGGAAGATGAAAATATGGACAACCTTACACTTCCTAATTTATATACCGAAAGTAATGTAAACACTGCTTTAGCCAACAGACATGAGCTTAAAAGCCTTGAACTGGCATCGCAGATATACAGACAGAAAGTTAACGTGGTACGTTCGGAATTCCTTCCTTCACTTGCCCTTACAGCAAACTATGCAGTAACAAATCCTTCACTTGTCAACGGTTTCGAAAACAAATTCAGAGGTTTCTGGGCTGCAGGAGTAGTATTGAAAGTTCCTGTGTTCCACTGGGGAGAAGGTATCTATAAAGTCAGAGCTGCAAAAGCTGAAGCAAACATTGCAAGATACCAGCTTGAAGATGTAAAGGAAAAAGTGGAACTTCAGGTAACACAAAGCTCATATAAGGTGAACGAAGCTACAAAACAGCTTCACATGGCAGAACAGAACATGGACAAGGCTGAAGAAAACCTTCGTTTCGCGACCCTTGGCTTCAAGGAAGGCGTGATACCTACAAGCAACGTGCTTGAGGCACAAACAGCATGGCTTTCTGCACAATCGGGCAAAATAGACGCTCAGATAGACATGAAAATGAGCGAACTGTATTTACTAAAATCAATGGGAACTTTAAAATAATAAAAAGATATGGCTGATAAATCACAACACAGCAACGTTTTGCTGGCATTTTTCACATTGGTGGCTGCTATAGTCATCGTTAGCGTTATTGGATTCTTCACTCTTGGTAAAGGTCCTGAAATCATACAGGGACAGGCTGAAGCTACTGAATACAGGGTTTCAAGCAAGGTACCGGGACGTATTTTGAAATACTTCGTAACAGAAGGCGATCAGGTAAAAGCCGGCGACACACTTGCCATACTTGAGGCACCGGATGTGATGGCCAAACTGATGCAGGCTCAGGCTGCAGAACAGGCTGCACTGGCAATGAACCAGAAAGCAAACAGAGGAACTCGTGCCGAACAGCTTCAGGCTGCCTTCGAGATGTGGCAAAAAGCTAAAGCAGGTCTGGAAATAGCCGAGAAATCATATAAAAGAGTTAACAATCTGTATGAGCAGGGAGTTATCTCAGAACAGAAAAGAGACGAGGCTAAAGCTCAGTACGAAGCAATGAAAGCCACAGAAAAGGCTGCAAATGCACAATATACAATGGCAAAGAACGGAGCTCAAGCTGAAGATAAGGCGATGGCTGCCGCTCAGGTGGAACGTGCAAAAGGTGCCGTAGCAGAAGTATCTTCTTATATAAACGAGACTTATCTTGTAGCATCGGCAGACGGTGAAGTGACAGAAATTTTCCCTAAAGTGGGCGAACTGGTAGGTACTGGCGCTCCTATTATGAATGTGGCACAGCTTGACGATATGTGGCTTACATTCAACGTAAGAGAGGATTTGCTTAAAGACTTCACAGTAGGTGGAGAAATAAAGGCTTACATTCCTGCTCTTGAAAAAGATGCCGTACTAAAGGTTTACTATATGAAAGACCTGGGAAGCTACGCAGCATGGAAAGCTACAAAAACTACAGGACAGTTCGACCTCAAGACTTTTGAAGTTAGAGCAAAAGCTGTAGATACTGTAGAGAACTTGCGTCCAGGAATGTCTGCCATAATTGAAAAATAATAAAGGAATATGTCGAATACCGCCTATAAACTTATAAAAATAATGAGGCGCGAGGTGCTTCGTATCGCTACAAAACCGATGTATCTGTTTTGTATGATTATTGCACCCCTGCTCTGTTATGTGTTTTTCGCTACTCTGATGAGTAACGGACTGCCGACAGACTTGCCTGCCGGGGTGGTGGACCTCGACAACACATCTACCACAAGAAACATAATCAGAAATCTGGATGCATTCCAGCAGACAAAAATAGTGGCGCATTACACCAGTGTGGCTGAAGCTCGCAGAGCCGTACAAAAAGGCGATATATATGCTTTCTACTACATTCCTGAAGGAACAACAGAGGAAACACTAGCCAGCAGACAGCCTAAGGTTTCGTTCTATGCAAACTATTCATATCTCATTGCAGGATCACTGATTTACAGGGATATGAGGACAATGTCCGAGCTTGCAGGTGGAGCAGTAGGAAGAGCCACTCTCTATGCCAAAGGAGCAACAGAGGATCAGGCAATGGCATTTCTGCAACCCATTGTCATAGATACACATGCCATAAACAATCCGTGGCTGAATTACTCCATTTACCTGTGTAACACTCTTTTCCCGGGTGTGCTTATGCTATTGATATTCATGACAACAGCATATACTTTAGGAACGGAGATAAAGGAAAATACAGGAAAAGATCTGATGGCACTTGCCGACAATTCTATTGTTACGGCTCTGGTAGGAAAGATTCTTCCTCAGACTCTGGTGTTCTTCATCATGGCTACGTTCCATAATATCTACCTGTACGGATTTATGCATTTCCCATGTCATGGAGGTATCCTACCTATGATATTGGCCGGATTATTGCTGGTACTGGCATCGCAGGCTGTAGGTATTTTCTTCTATGGATTGTTCGGTTCGATGCGTCTTGCTCTGAGCGCCGCATCACTGTGGGGAGTGTTGTCATTCTCCATTTCAGGCTTCACATTCCCTGTAATGGCAATGCACCCTACCCTTCAGGCTCTAAGCAATCTTTTCCCATTGAGGCACTACTTCCTGCTATACGTAAACCAGGCTTTGAACGGATATCCAATAATTTATGCATGGCATTCCGTTGTGGCACTTATGCTGTTTCTGCTCTTACCTTTCTTTGTACTGAAGAAGCTAAGACTTATTATGGAGACATACGAGTATCTCCCTTAATACTATTTTAAATTATGAAACATCAATCATTTAAAAATATTGTCCGTCAGGGATTCTCAAGTCTATTCCACATCTGTGCCAGAGAACTGAGGAATGTATTCAAGGACCAGGGTGTTCTGATATTCTTCATTCTTGTTCCATTGGCATACCCTCTGGTCTATGCCTTTATATATACACAAGAAGTTGTAAGAGACGTTCCTGCAGCCGTGGTTGACAACAGCCGTTCATCCTTGAGCAGGGAGTTTATACGAATGGTAGATGCCACTCCTGACATCAAGGTGCAATCCTATTGTGCCGACATGGAGGAAGCACAGAATCTTATCGAAGAAGGAAGGGTATATGGAATAATATACATCCCCGAAGAATTTGCCCGCAATATCTCACAGGGGAAACAGGCTTCGGTAAGCATTTTCAGCGATATGAGTGGTTTGCTCTATTACAAATCTCTGCTGATGGCTACAACAAACGTATCGCTTGACATGAACAAGGATATAAAAATCGAACGAATGGGAAATACAACCGCACGCCAGGACGAAATAGGCACAGCTCCCATTGAATACGAAGATATATCATTGTTCAATCCACAGGACGGCTTTGCCAGTTTCCTTATTCCTGCCGTACTTATACTGGTTATACAGCAAACTTTATTGCTTGGTATAGGCCTGTCGGCGGGAACGGCAAGAGAAACGAACAAATTTCAGGATCTTGTACCTTTAAGCAGAAAGTACAACGGTACATTGCGAATTGTGCTTGGTAAATCTTTGGCTTACTTCCTTATTTATGCCATAGTGTCGGCATACGTGCTGTGTGTAGTCCCCAGAATGTTCAGCCTTGTACAGATTCCGAATCCGACGACATTGCTTCTGTTCATCCTCCCGTATCTGTCGGCATGTATTTTCTTTGCAATGACATGCTCCATATTCATCCATCACAGAGAATCGTGTATGATGATATATGTATTTACCTCAGTACCACTGTTGTTCATCTCCGGTATTTCATGGCCGGGAGCTGCAATACCTGATTTTTGGAAGGTAGTATCCTGGATATTCCCTTCTACATTCGGTATAAACGGATTCGTAAGAATCAACAGTATGGGAGCTACACTGCCCGACGTACTTACTGAATTCAGAGCATTGTGGCTACAAACAGGTATATATTTCATAACGACCTGTATCGTTTATCGCCGACAAATACAGATAAGCCACAAGCACGTGGAAGAGAAACTCAGAAAAGTGAGAAAATATTTCCGTCTGAAGAAAAAGACTGTTATTACACAATAACAGACAATAAGTTCATCATTATTAACAATTCATCTTATACTTATAAGAGAGAATACTATTAGCTTTGCAAATGGTTTTAAAAACGTTTGCAAAGCTTTTTTATTTAAATGAAATCAATGAGAAGAATTAACCTTTATATAACAAGCATAATATTATTGACAGTTATCAGGACAAATGCAAATCCTATTATAAGCAGTATCAATGATAACGGAAAAACTAAATTCAAGGTGGAGGTTAAGAACTCCATAGGTGAACCTCAGACAAAAATTTTTCTAAAAATAACAGGAAGAAGCGAAGTTTATAAAGTTGATTCATGCGGAATTATCAATTTCGAATATGAAATTCCAAAGAACTATAAACGAACAGCAAACATCTATCTGAACGAAGATACCAAGAACCCTGAGAAAACATTTACCCTGGATGAAGAAAACACAGTACTGAATTTCTGTATAGACACAAAGGAAGATATATTAAGATTCAAACAGGAAAACAGCACCTTCAATATTGAAGGAATAGTAACAACCGAGGACGGCGAACCTATTACGGGAGCAACTGTAAGCATACAGGGAACAGGAAGATATGCTACGACCGACGAGATAGGTCTGTTCTCCATTGATGCCGACTTCAATCATTACATAATAATCAGAGCCGACGGAATGGAAAACATTTCTATGACCGTAAGTCCGTTCCTCATGAATCAGAAAGATGCATATCCTATTGTGATGCGAAAGAAAAGCGGTGAAAAGATTTATTCCAGCGTAGAAACAATGCCTGAATATCCCGGAGGAATGAAATACTTCAAGAGATACATAGACCGTAATCTGAAATATCCTGAAGAAGCAAAAAGAAACAAGATTGAAGGTGTGGTAGTAATGCAGTTTGTCGTAGAGAAAAACGGTGATATTACAAGCCCCAAAGTAGTCAGAAGACTGGAAGCATCGCTTGACTCAGTTGCCATGAACCTGATTAAAGGCATGCCAAGATGGACACCTGCTTCTGACCATGGTGTAAAGGTAAGATGCAAATATTCAGTACCTATTGCATTCAAGATACCTGTACCTAAACCGGTAGTAATAGAGAATAATCCGATAAAGGAAATTGCCGGTGACAGTCTCGTCACATTAAATGACAGTACTATATTGAGACCTGACACTTTGATTCAGGACAGTATTCTTAGCGACAGTATCATAAAGAACAAACTCTTGAATGACAGTACTATAATAGCGAACGACTCAATAAGAAATGATTCAATAATTTCTACGAAGCTTACTGATAAAGAGGATACTGCTACAGGCAATACTACTAAAGTAAAGAAAAGGAATGCCTTCGTCAGATTCTTCAGATGGCTGTTCGGCATAAAGGATAAGGAAGAAAAAAAGGATGAAGAGATAAAGGAAAACAAAGAAATAAAAAAATTACCGCAACAGAACTCTACGGAAATAGAGAATAAAGACAAAATAGGAATAGAACAAAAAGAAGAACTATAACATTAAATTTATTTACGCATGAAAAGATTATTCGCACTATTGCTAATGATTGTCGGATTGACATTCGGCATTCATGCAGAAAAGGTAACTCTAAAAGATGTTGCTAACGGAACATACCGTGCAAAGAATATTTACGGTCTCAGACCAATGCTTGACGGCGAACATTACACTCAGATCAGCGCCGACAAGAAAAGAATAGTAAAGTACTCATTCAAGACAGGAGAAGAAGTCGGAACAATTTTCGACGTAACAACAGCCCGCGACTGCAGTCTTAAATCGTTCGACGACTATATTATGTCGCCCGATGAAAAGCTAATCCTTATACAGACAGAAACGAAGCCTATATACAGACGCTCGTTTACAGCCGAATATTATATCTACAACGTAAAGAACAACAAGATGGAACCTCTGTCAAAGAACGGTCCACAACAGGTTCCTCTTTTCTCACCGGACGGTTTCCAGATAGCATTCGTAAGAAACAATAACATATATCTTGTGAAACTTCTTTTCGGAAACAGTGAATCGCAGGTGACAAAGGACGGAGAATACAACAAAGTTCTTAACGGCATCCCAGACTGGGTTTATGAAGAAGAATTCGGCTTCAACAGAGCATTCGAGTTCAGCGCCGACAGCAAAATGATTGCATACATCAGATTTGATGAAAGTCTGGTAAAACAGTTCTCTTTCCCTTGGTATAAAGGCATGGCACCTGAAAAAAGCGAATACGAATACTATCCGGGAGCTTACGAATACAAATACCCTAAAGCCGGAGAAGTAAACTCTAAAGTCACAGTACATACTTTTGACATCAAGAGCAAGGTTACAAGAAAAATGGACTTGCCGCTTGATGAAGACGGATATATTCCTCGCATCAAGTTCACATCCGATCCGGAAAAACTGGCTATAATGACTCTTAACCGCCATCAGAACAGATTCGACATGTATATGGCTAATCCTAGAAGCGGAATCTGCAAACTGACTATTCGTGACGAGGCAGAGCAATACATCAAGGAGCCTGCATATGCAAATATGGAGTTCTTTACAGACAATATAGTGATGATGAGCGAAAGAGACGGATTCAATCATCTGTATCTTTACACCATAGGCGGTAACCTTGTAAGACAGATTACAAAAGGAAAGTACGAAGTGACAGACTTCTTAGGATGGAATCAGAATACAAATGAATTCTACTATAGAGGATACGACAACAGCCCTCTTAGAACTGCCATATTCAAGGTCAACAAAAAAGGAGAAGTTACAAAGCTTTCGAAGAGAGAAGGTACAAACAATGCCATCTTCAGCAGCAATATGGAATATTTCATAAATACTTTCTCAAACATGACTACTCCTACCCTTATCACCATCAACAACAATAAGGGAAAAGAAATTGTAACTCTGCTCGATAATAAGGAGCTTAAAGAACAGACCAAATCGCTGAACTTGCCACAGAAAGAATTCTTTACTTTCAAGACAAGCAACGGAACGGAACTGAACGGCTGGATAATGAAACCTGTAAACTTCAACCCAAGCAAGAAATATCCGGTAATCATGCACCAGTACAGCGGTCCTGGTTCACAACAGGTACTAGACAAATGGGGCATCGGAAGTTTCAGCGACGGAGGTATGTTCGAAGCATATATGTGCGACAAAGGCTACATCATGGTATGTGTTGACGGACGCGGAACAGGCGGACGCGGAGCTGAATTCGAAAAATGTACATATATGTATCTTGGTGTGAAAGAGTCGGAAGACCAGGTTGAAACAGCCAAATACCTTAGTTCACTGCCATACGTTGACGGAAAGAGAATCGGTATCTGGGGATGGAGCTTCGGTGGCTATAACACACTTATGTCAATGAGTGACGGAAGTGGAGCTTTCAAAGCCGGAGTTGCCATAGCAGCACCTTCATGCTGGAAATACTACGACACTGTATATACAGAAAGATTCATGCGTACTCCTAAAGAAAACGGTGAAGGATACGAAGCAGGTTCGGCTACCAGCAGAGCCAAAAACCTGAAAGGTAACCTGTTGCTTATCCATGGTACCGCCGATGACAATGTCCACTATCAGAACTGTGCAGAATATGCGGAAGCACTTGTACAGGCCGGCAAACAGTTTGATATGCAGGTTTACACAAACCGTAATCACAGCATATTCGGTGGTAATACCAGACATCACCTTATGACCAGAGTAAGTGAATTCTTTATCAACAATCTGTAGTTTCGCAGGCTCAACTCCAAAGTTGACAAGGCTCCGGTTGACAAGTTGACAAGGTTTATAACTTAATGGAAACCTTGTCAACTCGTTAACTCGTCAACTTGTAACTTATAAATAATAGCCTACCTATAAACAAACATACTATGACACACATCAGAAAACCGGAATGGCTAAAGATAAGTATCGGAGCCAATGCCAGATATGCAGAAACAAAAAAAATTGTAGATACACATAAACTTCACACTATATGCAGCAGCGGCCGCTGTCCCAATATGGGCGAATGCTGGGGCAAAGGTACGGCTACATTCATGATTTGCGGAGCCATATGTACGCGTTCATGCAAATTCTGCAATACATGCACAGGTAAGCCTCTCCCACTCGATGAAAACGAACCGGCAAACGTGGCAGAATCAATAAAACTAATGAAACTCAACCACGCAGTTATCACATCAGTTGACAGAGACGACCTTGAAGACCTTGGAGCATCACACTGGGCAAAGACACTGAAGAAGATAAAAGAAGTCAATCCAGAAACTACTATCGAAGCTCTGATACCGGACTTCCAGGGTAAACCGGAACTGGTAAGTCAGGTAATAGAGGCAAGACCTGATATCCTGTCACACAACATGGAGACCGTAAGGAGAATCAGTCCGCTGGTAAGAAGCGTAGCAAAATATGACACAAGTCTCAACGTAATAAAACTAATTTCGGAAAGCGGAATTACAGCAAAATCAGGAATAATGGTAGGACTTGGTGAGACTAAGGAAGAAGTTCTGGAAACTATGGACGACTTGCTTGAAGCAGGATGCAAGATACTGACAATAGGCCAATACCTGCAGCCTTCGCATAAGCACTATCCTGTAGCGGAATATGTCACACCGGAACAGTTCGAAGAGTATAGAATAATAGGAGAAAACAAGGGATTCAAGACTGTAGAAAGCGGTCCACTGGTACGTTCATCATATCATGCGGAAAAACATATCATCCACAAGTGAACAATCACGGTATTTTGTTTGTTGAAACTTTGATATATAATGAAAGAGAACAAACAGAATATGGGCATGAATCTAAGAAACAAAATCGTATCAATAGGACTTTTACCAATCATAATCACATTAATAGGTCTGCATTTCTTTCCCAACACTGAAATGCTAGGTGTGGGACTGCTGTTAAGCCTGATAATGCTTACATACAACATTATCAGGATGAAAGACCTGAATTTCTTTCTCCTGCTTGGTACATTAGGTATAGGTACATGTTTTGTTCTCAGATTGTTTTGGGGATATAAATATGTACCTCTCAATACCATCACTCCTACCGTAGAGTTCTCTCTGATGGCATTTGCTTTCATTTATCACACTGCCCCCGAATTATATAAGGACATTGTCAGCAAACTAGGCATAAGGATATGCTTTTCATACAAGTTCGAGACAAAAATAATCATTGTTCTTTCATCGGTTCACCTCATAATTCTGTATATAATAAAGACACTGAATCACGACTGGAGTCCGGAGGGACGCTTCTTCATGATAAATGTCATTCCTGTGTCGATATACATTATTTGTCTTATTATAAATACATTGGGAATACATTTTGTGGCAAAAATCGATCTGTCAAAACAAAACATAATACGCATAGCACCAGTATGTAACGGAAAGCTCCTGCTCTCTAACAAAAACATGCCATCACAAATGTGGGACCTTCCTATTGAAAGAAACCTTGAAGGTACAGTAGAAGACTGCATAAAGTATGCCACCAAAACAGCCAAGAGATTTACTGGAAAAAACATTCAGCCACGACTTATATTACAGTATAGCGAAGAATGCTCATGCGGAATATGCAATAACATTCTTTTATTCATACTGCCCTTAAAAGCTGAAAGCGACATAAGACTTGAAGGAAAGTTCTTCAAGTTCGAAGATATGGAAAACGGTCAGCACCAACTGAACAAATCCATAAAAAAAGAGCTGGAACATCTTAAAGACGCTGCCAGCTTATGGAAAGAATTTTATTTGTAAATAAGGAATATACACGGAATCTTTGACAAGTCAGGCAGTTTCCCGTGCCATTCCTTCAAAGTACGAGTCTTGATATATTCCCCTTCGCATGTAATATTAGCTGCTATACACAACTTTGTCTGCGGACGACAAGCTTTCATTATATCCTCCATCATCTTATTGTTTCTGTATGGAGTTTCTATAAACAATTGTGTCTGATTTTCCGAATATACTCTGTTTTCAAGTTCTTTAAGCCTTTTAATCCTCTCATTGGCATCAATAGGCAAATATCCATGAAACGCAAAACTCTGACCGTTAAACCCTGATGCCATAACCGAAAGTATTATGGAAGAAGGACCGACTAACGGAACCACCTTATAGTTCTTGCGCTGTGCTATCGCCACCACATCGGCTCCCGGATCGGCAACTGCAGGACAACCAGCCTCAGATATTACCCCCATGGAATTTCCTTCAGCCAAAGGTTTCAGAAAGCCTGAAATATCTTCGGGAGAAGTATGTTTGTTCAGTGTAAAGAATGTCAAATCATCAATAACGATAGAATGATTCACTTTCTTCAGAAATCTTCGTGCCGAACGAACGTCTTCGACTATAAAGTATTTTATTCCACTGATAATTTCCTTGTTATATACCGGCAGAACCTTCTCAACAGATGTATCTCCCAACGTTACCGGTAATAAATATAATGCTGTCTCCATATTTTCTACTTGAATACTAAATATCAATGTCCATCAACATTCCTTCATAATCAGTATCTTCCAGAAGCTTCTCTATCGTTACATCCGGATTTTTCTTCATATATGCATTTATATACTGCATTCCCATCCAGACACCTATCATCGGCGGTACTTCATCTTTAAGGATTTTATTTGGAGTTGGCTGTATATAGGCACGGATAATCATTGGGTCTGTACTTTCGAGGTGTCTTGATTTCTCCACCCACTCAATAAACGATTTTTTATTCTTCTCACACCATGCCAATTGTTCCTTATCATATCCCAATATACGGGCTCCGTAATCGCTCTCACCAAGCACTTTCTCAGTAATCCACGCAATCTTCCCCCTGTACATCATAATATCGAACAGCGAGCGGTGGTCTTTCTCCCATGGGAAAGGATATAGCCCCAACAGATAAAATGAAATACAGTCAGGCACTATTCTGTCGGGAGACATTGATTTACGCTGATAATTATAATAATACTTCTTATACATAGGATAATCTTCACCCATATACTTGTCAAGGCTTATTCCTATAAGACTGTCAGATACTACTATAGACTGGTTCAATGCCGATATTTGTGAATATACTGCCGGCACTGTCATAGACGGAAGTTCCTTCTTCAGATTAACAAAAGCTTTTGTCAGTTCTTTTTCAAAACTACCGAGGTCCTTATACTTATCTTCCACATCAAGCATCAGATTTACAAGAGAAGTATCGGAATAATATGCACATAACCGGTCGTTTATTTTCTCATCATTCACCGATCCCAGTGCCAGAACATCCTCGATAAGAATTTTTGTCGCATGAGGGAAATCCATATTCATTTTTTGCAGCGAAGTGAAGCTGTTCAGCGCAGAAGCTTCAAACTGCAATCTGTCGTATCTGTGGATTTTTATCTTTCCTTCAGATAAAAAAAAGTCTTCCTGCCTGTCATCGCGACAGGCAGAAAGCACTAATAAACTTAATATTATGATTAAAATGTTTCGCATTAAAAATCAATTATCCGTAGATAATGTTACCATTTTCATCTTTATATTCGTCAAGTCCCTTTTCGTATGTAGCCATTGCACGAAGACTCATACCTACACTTGAGAAACCACCATCGTGGTAAAGGTTCTGCATAGTAACCTTCTTAGTCAAGTCAGAGAACATCACGATACAGTAGTCTGCACATTCATCTGCAGAAGCATTGCCAAGAGGAGACATACGGTTAGCAAAGTCGAACAATTTGTCCATTCCCTTAACACCCGATCCCGCAGTAGTCATAGTAGGCGACTGTGAAATAGTGTTGATACGAACATGATGTTCACGACCATAAATATATCCGAAGCTACGTGCTATTGATTCAAGCAGAGCCTTGGCATCAGCCATATCGTTATATCCGTAGAATGTACGCTGAGCAGCAACATAACTCAATGCAAGGATTGAACCATATTCATTTATGGCATCAAGTTTTTTTGCACACTGAATCATTTTGTGGAATGAAACAGCCGAGATATCAAGAGTCTTGCTCAACATATCGTAATCCAAGTCATCGTATGTACGTTTTTTACGAACATTTGGAGACATACCGATAGAGTGCAATACAAAATCTATCTTTCCTCCCAATACTTCCATAGAACGCTTGAAGACATTTTCAAGATCTTCAACGCTTGTTGCGTCGGCAGGTATAACCTCACAGTTCAATTTTTCTGCCAAAGCAGAAACTTCACCCATACGTACTGCTACAGGAGTATTTGACAATGTGATTATTGCACCTTCTTCTACAGCTTTCTCTGCAACTTTCCATGCTATAGACTGTTCGTTAAGGGCACCAAAAATAATACCCCTTTTTCCTTTAAGCAAATTATAACTCATATATTTAAATTTGTTATTACGCCTGCAAATATACTGCTTTATTTACAATATATGCCACTTTTGCTCACTTTTCTTTAATATTGTGCAGTTTTGCTATAAAAAACTTTAACAAACGCACTTAAAGAATTTTAGCCAAGGAAAGAAATAAGTACACCGGCAGCCACTGCAGAACCTATCACTCCGGAGATATTACTTGCCATACAATACTGCAACACGTGGTTTTTAGGATCATATTTCAATGCTATCTCGTTTGCCACACGGCTCGCCATAGGCACGGCACTCAACCCTGTCGCACCGATAAGCGGATTGATTTTCTTCTTTGTAAACAGATTATAGATCTTGACAAAGAAAATACCGCCTGATATTGAAAGACCGAAAGCAAGGAAACCTCCAATCACGATACCTATTGTTGTCCAGTTCAGGAAAGCGTCAGTAGTCATTGTTGCACCAACCGAGATACCAAGGAAAATGGTTGCGGCATTCATTATACTGTTTGATGCAGCATCGAACAGACGTGATGTGTTCGAACCTATTTCCTTCACAAGATTACCAAACATCAGCATACCTACCAAAGGAACAGCGCTTGGCACGAACAATGCCACTATAGTAGTAACCGCAATCGGAAATACTATCTTCAATACACGCATGTTCTTTATTTCAATAGTAGGAGGATATTTCTTCTCCTGTTCTTTCATATTTATACTGAGTTCCTTCTTGCTGCACCATAGTCTTACAACCAATGGTATGATTACAGGAACAAGAGCCATATATGAATAAGCCGCAATAGCTATAGGGCCAAGCAGATGAGGAGCCAGCTTGATAGTAGTAAATATCGCTGTAGGACCGTCAGCTCCACCTATTATACCCAATGAAGCAGCTTCCTGAGGAGTAAAGCCAACCATTATGGCAACAAGCAATACTGCAAAAATACCCAGCTGAGCAGCAGCACCGAAAATAGACAGACGCAGGTTACGTAGCATAGGACCGAAGTCGGTCAGCGCACCCACACCCATAAATATTACCGGAGGAAGGAAACCTGTCTTGATGAGCATATAATAAATGAAGTTCATCAGTCCCAGTTCGTGTGCTATCTCATGCAGAGGCATTTCCCATATATTCTTCATCACGCCATTCACCATCACCATACCGTTCTCATCGGCCTGTATCACTCCCATCTCTCCTCCAGGGAAGTTGGCAAGCAACACACCGAAAGCTATCGGCACAAGCAACAGCGGTTCGTACTGTTTCTTTATACCCAGATAAAGCAGTACGAAAGCTATGGCATACATTATAAGAAACCGCGGATCGGCAATGATATTGCTGAACGCAGTCATATCGTATAATCGTTCAAAAATCTCTTCCATACATCTATCACTTTATCTTCATTAATACATCATCTTCAGATACAGAGTCGCCGGAGTTCATACAGATGGCCGTAACGGTACCGCCAAACTCGGCATTTACAGCTATATAAGTCTTCATTGCCTCGATATAGCAGAGAGTGTCACCCGGATTAACCTTATCGCCAACCTTCAAAGGTGTTTCCTGAGCCGATTTAGTAAGATAGAATTTTCCTTCAAGCGGAGAAAGCACATCCTTGCCCTCACCAGATGCAGCAACCTGCTGAGCACCATCAGCAGACGCAGACTGTGCTGGCAATGCTGTGTCACCGAAAGCTACAGTCACACGATAAGGCTTTCCGTTCACATCTACAGTGAGCACTTGAGTACCTTCCTTAGGCATTGAACTGCCTTCAGCCTCAGCACGACGTTTCTCCACGTCTGCCAGGAAGTCAGCCTTAGCCTTTCCGCTCTTGTAAGCCTCATACTGAGCCGGATGCATAGCGTATTCGAACAGTTCCTCGTCGTCCTGACCCGTCTCCCATCCTTTTTCAGCCATCATCTGACGGTATTTGTCAAGCTGATCCGGATAATTGTCCTGAGGATTGCCGGTAAAGAATACCCTGCCTTCGCTCTTTGCCTTCTCTACTATTTCATCTGCCAACGGACCTGCCAGTGCGCCTGCCTTACCAAGTATCATATCCCATACATCGTCTGCTATCATAGCCCAGCGTTCCTTACCTTTTTCCATCTGAATGACATTCATCATTGCCAGGTTCTTTACATACTGGCTGAAAGGAGTAACCAGACAAGGATAACCTACACGTGGCCATACGTATGAAACTTCGTTGAACAGTTTGATGAGCAATTCGTCCTGAGTCATAAGTGGCAAATTGTTCTTTGCCTTATATTTATTGATTGATTCCAGATTTGTTTCCAGGTCAGCCATCAGACTACCCATCATACCACCGGGAAGTCCCGGACCTACAAGCAAAGAATTCATCATACGGTTTCTCGGACTGATATACAAGCCTAAGAAATCGTCCATAAATTCCTGTATCATGGTTCTGGCTTTCATATATGCATTCATATTGATTTCCTTCACCTTGAAACCGGCATCCTTAAGCATTGCCTGCACACTGATTACGTCAGCATGTCCGGTACCCCATGACAGAGGGTCCATACCGCAGTCCACATAATCGCATCCGGCCTTGCAAACTTCAAGAATTGAAGCCATATTGAATCCGGGACCTGCATGAGAGTGATATTGTATTGTTATATCCTTGATTTTCTTGATTCCGGCAACAAGTTTACCGAGGAATGCAGGGCGTCCGATACCTGCCATATCCTTGATACATATTTCGTCACATCCGGCATTGATAAGTTTCTTTGCCATATCAAGATAATACTCCACTGTATGTATAGGCGAATATGTGATGCACAGACAGCACTGCGAAATCATTCCGGCATCATGAGAATAATGAATTGAAGGGATAATGTTACGTACATCGTTCAATCCGCAGAAAGTACGTGTAATGTCAGTTCCCTGAACCTTCTTTACCTTATAGAACAGTTTTCTTACGTCTGCCGGAACAGGACTCATTCTCAGTCCGTTCAACGCGCGGTCCAGCATATGTGTCTGGATGCCTGCTTCGTGAAAAGGCTTAGTCCATTCTCTCACAGCCTTATTAGGATTTTCACCAAACAGCAGATTTACCTGTTCAAAACCGCCTCCGTTAGTCTCAACTCTGTCAAAGCATCCCATTTCCACTATCACAGGAGCTATCTTTACCAATTGGTCAACACGTGGTACATATTTTCCGGCACTCTGCCACATATCGCGGAAGACCAGACTGAATTTTACTTCTTTTTCCATTTTCTTAATGTGTTTTCATTTCTTTAATCAGTTCAACTTCTCAATTTTCATTACCTTGCCCTTACCACCTGTAAGTTTTTCCACTGCAATGTTAATCGCCTTCACGGAATCCTCTTCCAATGAAACTGTTGCTACTGCAGGCTTACGTTTGACTTCCTCTTCGGGTGGAGCAAATTTGTTAACCGCCTTAATCAGAAGAGTACTAAGCCAGATAATAATGAGAAGGATTACGAATACCGTGCACATACCTACGAGCATCAGCATCAGACCTGTTCCAATATTTTCCATATATATCTAATTTTAATGTATTATCGACACCATTTAAAGCCATGCCGCTTAAAAGGCGCCCAAATATACCAATTAAATATATTGCATTGATACAAAAAACTTTTAAATTATCAACATTCATAACTTTGAAATACATTTTACATATTTAATCAGAATAAAATCCCAATATTGTCATTCATACATTATATTTTACACCTCAGTGTAATCCATCTTTACACTACTGTAAAGAAACCTTACAGTTGCCACAACAGTCATTTTTATCAACTATCACTATATCAACGAATTACATTTCTGGCACGGTTATGGCATTATAGTTAGTGTAAAAACAACCGTAAAATGAAAAAAATATTTATACCCATAATTCTAATTTTGGCAGGAACGCAATGCATGACTTACGGAAGCGACACCACATCCGTTGCCGATACCTTACGTACAATGACACTACGCGACTGTATGGAATATGCAATAGAATATTCCACCAAAAATGAAATACAAAAACTTGACAATGCCGACGCCCGTACTGAGAGACGCGATGCGATACTAAAGACATTCACCCCGTCTGTTTCGGCAGGAACATACGCCTACAGTAATTTCGGACGTGCCGTGGACCCTGAAACAAACACCTATACCAATACCACATCTTTCAATAACGGTTATTCACTGAGCGCAAGCATCACACTGTTCAACGGATTTTCCGCCATCAACAATATCAGAATTTCGCAGACAGCCGTAAAGATGGGAATCTCGCAGGAAGACAAGCTGCGCGATGAACTGTGTCTGGCAGTTATGGAAGCATACTTCAATGTACTGTACCACACTGAAATGACTGAAGTTCTCCGTAAACAAGTGGAAAACTCGAAAGCCAGCTTGCTGCTGATGCAGAAACAATATGAAACGGGACAGAAAAGCCGACCTGATGTGGCACAGATGGAGGCCGACCTTGCCGACAGGGAATATCAACTGGAGACATCGTACAACAACAGCCAGGATGCACTGCTCACACTGAAATCCGTAATGATGTGGCCCGTGGAGGAAGAGCTCAAGATAGACCGCACGATGATAGACGAAAAATATTCGGCACTGGTGGAAGAAGAGGACCGAGCGGATGAAATAATGGATTACGCGGTCAGCTCACAGCCATCAGCACTCATAGCCAAAGGCACGATGGACAAAGCCAAATTTGCATTGAACACGGCAAAATGGCAGTTTCTTCCAAGTCTGTCGCTTAGTGGTGGATGGTCAACCAGTTACTACAGTTATCCGGGAAACGACTCTTACAATGTACCGTCATTCAATTCGCAGTGGAAAAACAACTCCGGCGAATACATTCAGTTGAGCCTGTCCTTTCCTATTTATGACAGACTTTCAAAATTTTCAAACCTTTCGAAAAAGAAAAACGAGTACCGGCGCGCCGAGGCACAATACCGACAGACAGTACACGACATCAAGTCTGAAGTACAGCGTGCAATACAGGACAAGACTGGTGCCCGCAAGTCGCTTGTACTTGCCATGAAACGTTCAAAGGCACAGGAAGCCACCTATCTGCTACACGAAAAGAAGATGCGTCAGGGCATGGTATCCCCTATCGACTATCAGACAATTACAAATTCTTTCCTGAACTCACAGGCGGAAGAGCTGAACGCACTGCTGCAATATTATTTGAAACGCAGCGTAGTGAAATATTATAAAGGAATAAGTTACATAGAACAATAAAAAAAGTATAACATATCATGGACAGAGCAATAGAAAAGAAAAAAGGAATGGCACTGGTGTTCAGCAAAAAAGCTTTACCATACTGGGGTGGTGGGCTGCTGTTGTGCCTTATAGGATACATCCTGATAAGAGACAATGTAAGCACACTGAGAGTGAATGCGGAAACCCTATCAATAAACAAGGTTATGAAAGGCGAATTCAATGACTACATCCGTATCTCAGGTCAGGTACAGCCGATGACAACCATACAGCTTAGTCCCCTTGAAACAGGAGTGGTGAAAGAGATATTCATGGAAGAAGGTTCGCACGTAAAAGCCGGCGACAGAATCCTGCGCCTTACAAACGAAAACCTCGATATGCAGATATTGAACTCGGAAGCCGACCTTGCAGAAAAGGAAAATATCCTCCGCAATACAATGATTTCGATGGAACAGCAACGTCTGAGCGTAAATCAGGAAATGCTGCAACTGGAAATGGAAGTAAGACGCTATCGCAGAACATACGAATCGCAAAAATCTCTTTACGCCGAAGACCTGATAGCCAAAGAGGACTATCTGAAAGCCGAAGAAGACTATCAGTTGGCAAAGGACAAACTGGAACTCGTAAAGGAACGTTCCATACAGGACAGCCTTTACCGCAGCGTACAGGTGGAACAGATGCAGGAAAGTCTGAGCAATATGCGAATCAATATGCAGATGATACGCAAGAGAAAAGACAACCTTGTGATTACTGCCCCTATAGATGGCGAACTGGGGTTGCTTGATGTTGTTCTCGGTCAGTCTGTACCGTCGGGCAGCAAAGTTGGACAGATAAATACCCTTGACAGCTATAAGATAGAGGCCCAGATAGACGAACACTACATCGACCGTGTCACTTCAGGGCTGGAAGCCGATTTCGAAAGACAGGACGAATCGTTCCATGCCGTCATACGCAAGGTCTATCCTGAAGTACGCGACGGAAAGTTCAAAGCCGACTTCAAATTCAGCGGAGCACAGCCTGAGAATATCCGCACAGGCCAGACATACTATCTGAACCTGCAATTGGGACAACCTGAAGAAGCCATAATGATTCCTCGCGGCACATTCTATCAAAAGACAGGTGGACGATGGATTTATGTGATTACCGAGGACGGTTCGAAAGCTTATAAAAGAGAAATACGTATAGGTCGTCAGAACCCTCAGTATTACGAAGTGCTTGAAGGTCTGCAACCGGGAGAAAAGGTCATCACATCTGGATATGACAATTTCGGTAACAATGACTGTCTGGTGTTGAATTAATAAACTTAAAAACTCACAAACTTAAAAACTCAAACAATATGATTAAAGTAACTAACCTCAGCAAAGTTTTCCGTACAGAAGAAATTGAAACTACAGCATTGAACGAAGTGTCTTTCGAAATAAACGAAGGTGAATTTGTAGCTATCATGGGGCCGTCAGGATGCGGCAAGTCAACATTGTTGAACATCCTCGGTCTGCTGGACAATCCTACAGGAGGCAGCTATGAACTGTTGGGACAGGAAGTGGCAAACCTGAAAGAACGCGAACGTACAAAATTCCGCAAAGGTAACCTTGGTTTTGTGTTCCAGAGCTTCAACCTGATAGACGAACTGAATGTGTTTGAAAACGTGGAACTGCCTCTGAAATATCTCAACATCGGTGCGGCAGAACGCAAACAGCGTGTTACGGAGATTCTGAAAAGAATGAACATCAGCCACCGTTCACACCACTTCCCACAGCAGTTGTCCGGTGGTCAGCAGCAGCGTGTGGCAATAGCCCGTGCCGTAGTGTCAAACCCTAAGTTGGTACTTGCCGACGAGCCTACAGGTAACCTCGACTCAAAGAACGGTAAGGAAGTTATGGATCTGCTGACAGAACTGAACTCTGAAGGCACAACTATAGTAATGGTGACACACTCACAGAAAGACGCGTCAGTCGCACAAAGAATCATCAACCTTTTCGACGGACGTATCGTGGGCGATGTAAGAAATGAATTGTAAATACAAGTCTGTTAGTTTTAAGTTTTAGAGTTTGTTGAGAACAAACTCTAAAACTTGAAAACTCAAAAACTCAAGATGATATGAATGAATATAAGACATACTTTAAGTTCCTGAGCCGAAACAAGGTTTTCACGTTGGTAAATCTTGCAGGACTAAGCATCTCGCTCATGTTCATACTGCTGATATCGAACATGGTATTCAGGCAACTTACTGTAGATAAAGATATGAAGGATGCCGACAGGACGTATATAATGGCAAGCGAAGAAGATGCATCTGGACATTACAATTTAGGAGACAAACTGCAAAGCCGCTATCCCGAAATAGAGGAATGGTGTGCCATTTCCGGATGTGTTGAATATCCGGTAATGTCTGAAGACAAACAGATGACTTTGTACGTAGGTATGGCAAAGAAGAACTTCTTCAGTTTCTTCGGTTTTCCTCTTCTGTATGGAAATCCTGATGATGTGTTGATTTCGAATGACAATGCAGTCATAAGCCAGTCGGCAGCTATTAAGATGTTCGGAACCACAGATTGTATAGGCAAGACCTTCAAGACTATACAGCCAATGGCAACAAACGAATACAAAGTTACAGGTATTATGAAGGATATAGACAACTCTGTCATTCCTCATGAATGGGAAATAATTTTACCATTCGAAAATATAAAATACTATAATTATGGTTCTGCAATAGAGAATACACACATGAGTAATTCAGGTGGGGCAAATCTATTCTTCCGTCTATTACCGAACACAGATCTTAACACCAAGGCTGACGATATAGTTTCATATCTCAAGACATTTTACTGGATATACGAAGGCGGAACATACAAAACTGTAAAATTCATTCCTGTCCGTGAGTTTTATTTTTCAGACATACAGTCTTCAATAGGCTTGAAACAGTACAATTATAAGGTTGTTGTGACCTTTATAATAATAGGAGTACTCGTCCTGCTGATGGCTATATTCAATTACGTGAGTATGAGTGTGGCGCAGACCAGCTACAGAGCAAAGGAAATGGCGACAAGACGTATCTTAGGCTCTTCACGGAAAGATATTTTCTGGCGAATGATACTTGAGTCGTTTATACTTACAGCAGCATCTTTCATTATATCCTTCATACTTGCACTGGCAGTGGAGCCATACGCCATGGATTTGCTTAAAGTTAAACTTGATATACTGGGCGACGTATCATATATTACAGTAATATCATACATCCTGCTTGTTGCGGTTCTGGCATTCGCGTCAGGCATCGTGCCGGCATCAATATTATCAGGATACAATCCTATGGATGTGGTAAAGGGAACGTTCCGACGCAAGACCAAACTGGTGTATTTCCGCGGACTGAATATATTCCAAAGCTGTCTTACTATAGCATTGCTGACTTGTTCTTTCTATTTCAGCATGCAGATATACAGAATACTCAATGCTCCTCTTGGTTATGAATATGGCAGTATAATAGACTATCCTGTCATGGCGGGCAATGAGCAGATGAGACAGTTCCGTAGCGAGGCACTGAAACTGCCTTTCGTAAAAAGAGTTTCTTTCGCTTGCGGAACACCAAACGATGGAGGAAACAACTATACAAACTATTTAAACAGTGCCGACACACTGAAATGTATGAGTTTTCAGACATTCATTGCTGATTCATCATTCTTGCAGATGTTTGACATCAAGATTACAGAAGACCGTAGAGTCGGGAACACCGACAATGGCTATTTCGTAAGCGAAAATGCCATGAAAGAATTAAGTTCAATAGGTCAGGGCCCTGATTATTACGTCAATAATTATGGAGATAAATTCAACATTATAGGTCAGTTCAAGGACTTCAAGATACGCTCATTGATGGATGAAGTTCATCCTCTTCAGATGAGAATTCTTCCGGTAGAAAAGGTTTCACCATGGAATGTGCTGGTAGAAACCACATCGGCGAATGAGGAGTACAAACGACAGCTTGATGACTTGTTTTACGAAATAATAGGCGGAATACCTTTCGACTCAAAATGGTATCATGACGAAGTGCTCAATACATACGACAATATAACACGTCTGAACAAGACTATCGTCATTTTCACATTTGCGGCACTCATCATATCATTATTGGGACTTACAGCCATGAGCCTCTACTTCGTATCACAACGCAAACGCGACATATCCATACGCAAGGTTTTCGGTTCAAATTCATGGATGGAACAATGCAACCTGATGAAGTTCTCAATGAAATCACTGCTCATAAGTTTGGTTATAGCTGTTCCGCTCATCTATTTTGGCATACGTCAGATAGACAAGTTTGTGGAATATGATCCTTACTTCCAGTGGTGGATACCGGTAACAGCTTTTGCCCTGGTGGTTGTCTTTTCGTTAGGTTCCGTCTGGCTTATCAGCCTGAAAACCACATCGGACAATCCGGTGAATAATCTTAAAAGTGAATAATAAAGAACTTGACTATAGTATCTATAATAACTTTTAAAAAATCAAAGTGATGAGAAACATTATCAGACTATTCAAAGGTGCAGGAATACTTAATCTGTTAGGTATGACAGTTGCCTTTGCAGCAATATATATTATAATGGTTCAGGTGAATTACGACTGGAACTACAACAGCAAAATCAAAGACTTGGACCGTATATTCGTTGTGACACATAAGGACTGGTTCGACGAAGGGAAATACAGTGTGAACATGAGCCGCCCTGTTATGGAATCATTGATAGAACAGTCGTCAATGGTTGAATCGTATGCTGTTCTACAAGGGAATATTCAGACTGAAATAAAAATAGCAGACGGCAATGACAACAGGACATTCGAGCTTAACACCATGCAGGTGACAAGCGGCACATATGACGTATTCGGAATAGAAGCCGTTGCAGGTACTTTCCAGGGTATAGGTGAAGAAAATGTAGTGGCACTCAGCGAAAGAGCGTCACGCAGACTGAACCTGAAACTTGGCGATGCAATTCAACTGGAAGGCGAAAAGGACAAGAGAACCGTTTCTGCCATTTTCAAGGACATGGCGATGAACTCCATATTCGGAGAAACAGATCTTCTGTACAGTAATATTTATGAGAAAGAGTCATTAGACAATTTCGGCGAATGGTCTTACAGATATTTTATAAAACTTAATGACAAGAACAACGTAAATGCTTTCAGCGAAAATGCCACCAACTTTACTAAAAATCTAGTCAACGAAATGATAAGTTCCAATCCGGATATGGAACTTCCTACTCAGGAAGAGATAGACGAATACGTAGGCAGAAACACAGTAAAAATATTCCCGCTGGAAGGATTTCAGTTCGAGTTAAAAATTACAGACAATACCATAGTTTACCAATGTAACATTATCACTACAATAACATTGTTCATAGTATCAGTGCTTATACTTGTCATCACACTGATAAACTATCTGAACTTCTTCATGGCACAGATTCCGGCAAAACTGCGTTCTGTAAATACAAGGAAAATTCTTGGCAGTTCCAGATTGTCGCTTGTAATGGGCTTTATGGCTGAATCGGCTATATTGGTGGTGGTTTCGCTTTTCTTTTCATATATTGTGATAAAGATTATAGGCAGTTCCACATACGCCGAACTTATAAGCTGTCCGCTGGATCTTGGATATAATGCCGCAGTGGCGATACTGACAGTTTTTGTCGCACTGATAATGACTGTTGCGTCAAGCATATATCCTGCAATGCACGTCACTTCATTCTCTCCTGCCCTTGCCATTAAGGGTACAATGGGCACAGTGAGCAGAGGCAAGTCATTCAGATATATACTTGTAGGTTTCCAGTTCTTTATATCTATCCTGTTCGTGCTGTGCGCATTCTTCATCAAGATGCAATACGACTATATGATGAACTACGACATGGGATTCAATAAGGAATCGCTGTTCACGGCATACGTTCCGGTAAACTCAAACAATCACGATTTATACACTACCGAACTTCAGAAGAAGACTGCCATCAAGGAAGTGGCATGGGGAGCATCATCTCTGGTCAGCGTATATAGAATGGGTTGGGGAAGAGAATTCAACGGTAAGAATATAAGCTTCATCAGCTATCCAGTCTCATACAACTTCCTGAAGTTTATGGGTATAGATATTGTTGAGGGACGTGACTTCACACAGGCAGACGAAAAATGCGAAAAAGGTATTTTCATATTCAACGAAATTGCTAAAGAAAAATTCGGATTCAGCCTTGAGAGCAAAGTTAGCGGACATATAGGTGAAACTGATATTGCCGGTTTCTGTGAGAACTTCAAGTTCAAGCCACTTCATTATAAGGAAGAACCGTTCGCATTCTATGTTTTCGGCAAGAACCCGTGGTGGCCTGTATGTCACCTGTATATCCGAAGCAATCCTGGAGCTACTTACAGCGAAGTACTTCAGGCAGTGAAAGAAGTGGTGGCCGATATTTCGCCGAACTTCAACACCGAAGAAATAAACCTGAAGTTCTTCGACGAGGAACTTGGAACACAATACCGTAAGGAACAGAAACTAATCAGCCTTATAACGCTGTTCACCATACTTGCAGTAATCATATCACTGATGGGAATAATCGGTCTGCTTATGTTCGAAACCAAGTTCCGCAGAAAGGAAATAGGTCTGCGAAGAGTTCATGGGGCAAGCATACGAGAGATACTGGAGATGTTCAACCGCAAGTTCTTCTACATACTGCTTATAAGCTTCCTGATAGCTGCACCTGTGGGATATATTGTAATGGATTATTACTATAGCACATTTGCCTACCGCTCTCCGTTGCACTGGTGGGTATTCCTGCTAGCATTCGTAATGGTAGCAATAATTACCGTAGGAGTTGTCACACTATGCAGTTATAAGGCAGCTTCGGAAAATCCGGCTGAAACGCTGAAAAATGAATAAAAGAGATGACGAGGCTTCTTTTCAGGTGACAAGGCTCCAGTTACAAGGAAACAAGGTTCTCCATCCGGATAAGACCTTGTCAACTCGTCAACTTGTCAACTCGTAACATAAAAACGAAAAAATATGCTCAAGTTCAACAACATATTGAAAATATTGTCTCTAGGAATAGGTCTTGCCATAGGATGTATTCTTATAGCCAAGGTATGCTTTGAGTCGTCATACGACAATTTCTACAAAGGCCTGGAACGGATATATCTGATAAAACCGAATTATTCACTCAGGGGCGAAGTTAATGAATATGATCAGGTGAGTGGCGGTATCGCTCCGGGATTCAAGAAATATGTACCGGGAGTGGAAAGCGCCACACGTACCACCTTCCTTTTTGAAAGCGACAAATTCTATACGGAAGAAAAGGCTCTTGTAACCGGTACGCTGGTCCTGGCGGATACCGCATTCTTCGATGTCTTTGACCGCAAGATACTGGCAGGAAACCCGAAGGAAGTACTGGCTCAGAGATTCAACATTATGGTAAGCCGTTCGTTTGCCGAAAAGATGGGAGGCATTGACAAGGCAGTAGGAAGAATTATTTACAACGAAGAGGCGCCCAAACTAAAATTCACTATAGGAGGAGTATATGAAGATTTCCCGGAAAACGGAAGTCTGTATTACGACATTCTGCTTTCAATGGAAACTTATCCTAAGGAAAGTACTGACAATTGGCTTGGAAATGACCGGTACAAAGGATACGTAAAACTTGAAGAAGGTGTTACACCCGAATCCATCGATCCAGCCATACGCAAAATGATGGACAAGAACCTGCCTATGGAGGAACTGAAAAACAGCGGATACAAGATATGGTGCGTACTCAGTCCGTTCCATAAGCTTCATACATCCGAACCGTACGTAAGGAATCTTATAATCATCCTTTCCGTAGTTTCGTTTGTACTGGTTCTGATATCACTGATGAACTATATGCTTATATCCATATCGGAAATGGTGAAACGCTCGAAGGAGATAGGTATCCACAAATGCTATGGCGCAGAAGGAACAAACATATACGGTATGCTGATTAAAGAGACATCAGTATATCTGTTCTTCTCACTGCTTCTGGCATTCCTCATGATATTGGGATTCAGACAGACGATAGAATATCTGCTTGGAGTCAGTCTGGAGGCTCTTTTCATAAAAGAGACGATGATTGTACTCTGCGGAGTGATACTGGTGTTGTTTCTGGTTTCGGCTTTGCTTCCGGGATATCTTTACAACAAGATTCCGGTAAGCGTGGCGTTCATGAACTACAAGGAGAACAAAAGGAAATGGAAACTCTGTCTGCTGTTCGTCCAGTTCATCATAAACGTGTTCCTTCTGAGTTTCGTTTTCATCATTGCCGCTCAGTACGACAAGGCTCTGAATGATGATCCGGGATATAATTACGACAACGTGTTATACTATAATGTCAGAGGAGTAGATAAAGTACAGGCATCGAGAAGCGTGGAAGTAATATCATCGCTTCCAGATGTGGTTGACGTGGAGAGGGCATACACTCTTCCATTCGACTATTGCTCGGGAAACAATGTCTATCTCCCCGGGAGTGACAGCGAACTTTTCAACATAGCCGACCAGTATGCCGGTACAGAAGGGTTCTTCAAGTTCTTTGACATTCCAATAATTGAAGGACGTGTGCCTGCCGCAGAAAACGAGATTGCCGTCAGCCGCAGCTTCGTGGAAAAGATGAAAGAGTTTACAGACTGGAACGACGGCCCTATAGGAAAAGGTATTTATCTGACCGAGCATTCAGACTCTTCGGCAATGAACCTTGGAATTCTGACAATCTCGGGAGTTTACGAGGACTACCGTATCGGACTGCTGAACAGAATGGACAAACGTCCGAGCGTACGCTTTACTGGCAAGGCTGATAATGAATATATGCCGTACATACTTATAAAGGTAAAGGACATCAATCCTGAGACAATAAACAGAATTCAGAACAAACTGAGTGAAGTGATTACCGAAAAGGAGATGGAGGTTTTCTCATACGAACAGGTAATGAACAGCATGTATGACGACAACAAGAAGATGAAGAATACCATCCTTGCCGGAAGTATATTCTCCATAGCGATAGCCTTCCTCGGACTCGTGGGATACGTTCGCGATGAAGCACAACGGAGAAGCAAGGAAATTGCCATACGCAAGATAAATGGAGCCACCACGGCAGAAATCCTTTCGCTTTTCGTGGCCGGCATAATGAAATGGCTCGTTGTTGCCTTTATCATAGGCGACGCACTGGCATATTATGTGGCAGGACTCTGGCTGGAACAGTTTGCCGAGAAAGTCAGTCTGTCATTGCTATATTTCATTGCAGCAGACCTGATAGTGGCTATAATAGTAGTAGCTACTGTGGTAATCTGCAGCCTGAAAATATCGAATGCCAATCCGGTATTGTCACTTAAAAATGAATAAAAGAGACGAGCCTCTTTTTAAAGTTGACAAGGCTCCAGTTACAAGTGAACAAGGTTCTCCATCCGGACGGCAACCTTGTCAACTCGTCAACTTGTCAACTCGTAACTTAAAAACTTAAAAACTCAAGAACTCAAACTTAATATGCAAGCACTGAGAAACATAAAATATACGTTGAGGAAATACTTCGTTCCAATGCTTATGAGCCTTATCGGTCTGATTCTGGCATTCAGCGCCTTTATGCTCATATCCGTACAACTGGACTTCGAAAAAGGCTTCGACAGATTCCATCCTGACGCCGGGAACATCTACAGGGTGGATCTTTCGGACAACAATACCATTTTCCGTTCGATACTTCCTCCGGGATTTTCGGACGAGGTGATACGCTCTTCAAGCCATATCGTAGCGGGAACTGTGGTATGTCCGTTCCTTGGCGAGGTATATATCACCACTATGAAAGACGGAATTTCCAGCGGATTCATAGAAACCGCCAATGTGGTGAGTGAAGACTTTTTCAAGGTATTCGGAATAAAGATTGTAGAAGGCGATCCCGCCACACTGTCAAAGAACGAACAGCTTGCCATTCCGCAAAGTACGGCACGCAAGATTTTCGGCAACGAATCCCCCATAGGTAAACAGGTGAAGATTAAGTCCGGTACCGGATTTCTGCGTTCCGACAAATGGACTGTAGGTGCCGTTTACAAGGACTTGCCCGCAAACTCGCAGATACGGAACGAGATATACATGAAGATTCCGGATTTCTTCCTTCAGAACTTCGGGGCAAGCAATTTCGTATGCTATCTCCGTCTTGACGACAGCGCGAATGTTTCTCTTGTGGAGGATGAATTCAACAGCAAGTTCGAGTTTGATAAATACCGTGGTCTCACCCCTATTTATCTCACACCGCTGGTTGACGTATATTTTCAGGAAGAGAAGTCAGACGGACGTGTGTTCCGGAGCGGAAGCGTCACACAATACAATGTACTGACCATTATCTCATTCCTCATAATCATTGTAGGCCTACTGAACTTCACAAATTTCTATACCTCGCTCATTCCGTCAAGACTGAAAACCATCAACACCAGGATAATACTTGGCGAGGACACCCGTACGATACGTATGGAGATAATTCAGGAAACTGTCCTGCTGTCGCTCATAGCATTTGTCGGAGCTGTGATTGCAGTTGTTTTCCTCTCTCCTGCTGTCACGGAAATGGGAATCGTAAACACAGTGTTCAGTTTCGGGAAGAATTCTTCCATCGTAATCATAACACTGCTTCTGGCTCTGTCCGGAGGAATACTTTCTGGAATATATCCTGCATTTTTCGCCACATCATATACCGGAGAACTTGCAATGAGAGGCAACTTCAACTTAAGTTCTTCTGGTATGAAAATCAAGAAAGCTCTCTTGTGCGTGCAGTATGCCATTTCGTGCTCATTGATTCTGTTCATAGCGGCAATCTATCTGCAGAACAGGATGATGCTTCAGTTCGACCCAAAGTTTGACAAGGATCGTATAGCCATTGTAGGACTGACAAGCGATATAGTAAAGAACAAAGGCGCATGGATAAAGGAAGAACTTCAGAAATATCCTGAAATAGAGAATGTGGCATTCACGTCCGAAAGATTCGGGGCACAGGACACTTACTGCACTGAGGGAATAGAATATAACGGAACAGACATTCCGAGCTTCCTGATATATGTCACTCCCGATTTTCCGGAGGTGATGGGAATAAAGATGACAGAAGGGAAAACATTCCCGAAAACGAGCAAAGGAGACATTATAGTAAACCGATATATGAAGGACAATTACGGTGTAGAACTTGGAAATATACCTTCCATGGAAGCGGAAGCAATAGGTATATGCGACAATGTAAACTTCACATCCATGCGCAAAAGCCAGAGTGCTGTATGCTTCATTTCCCTACCGGCTGAAAGCGGGTATCTATCGGATATGTTTGTGAGACTCGCTTCCGGATACGACAGAACTGAGGCGGTATCCCACATAAAGGAGATAATCAGCAAAGTGGAACCCGAATATCCTACAGAAGTATTGTTCTACGACAATGTGGCTGCCGCACAATATCAGCGTGAGAATTCCTTCGCCAACACAATGCTATGTTTTTCAATAATAGCAATAGTATTGTCACTGGTCGGCGTCTTCTCTATGGTAATATTCGACATTCAGCATAAGAGAAAGGAAATAGCCCTCCGCAAAGTGTTCGGAGCTGACTACACCGATGTGCTTTGGCTGGGAAACAAGCCGTACTTCTTTATTGTTATGGCAGGTTTCATAATCTCGATACCCGTAGCAGTGATAGCAATAAACGAATATCTCCAGGGATTTGCAATGAAAGTAAATGTGTCATGGTGGATATTCCTGCTGGTGTTCCTGTTCATACAGGTACTTACGGCAATACTTGTAGTTATGAGATATAATTCGCTGGCACTAGAATCTCCAAACATATCATTGGAGACAGAATAAATAAAAAATCTCTCTCTAATTAACCCGCAGACTACATCTGTTCGTGATGAATGGATGTGTCTGCGGATAATTTTTCAGTCAACAGGACAAAATAAACTCCAAAACTTATATTTTTGCACAACAAAGTATAAAAGTGAACATGAACAAAGCCAAAATATTAGTAGTAGATGATAATAGCGGAATAAGGGCAGCACTCCAACTGCTACTGCCTAAATACTTCAAGGAAGTAAAGGCTGTGGCGTCACCAAACGTCATAAATTCACAGTTAAGAGAATTTATGCCTGACGTGATTTTGCTGGATATGAACTTCCAGTCGTCTGCCAATACCGGAAATGAGGGACTGTACTGGCTTTCGGAAATCAAAAAGACAAGCCCTACGACTGAAGTTGTACTCTTCACCGCTTATGCCGACATATCACTGGCGGTAGAGGGAATGAAGCGCGGAGCATTCGACTTCATTGTAAAGCCTTGGGAAAACGAGAAACTGATTTCTGTGCTTGATGCTGCCTACAAGCACAGGGATGCAGGAACAAAAAAGAAAAGCATAAAACCTGCGATAAGCCAGGCTGCGACAATGCACTGGGGAAGCAGTCCTGCAATGAAAAATATATTCCGTACGGTAAACAAAATAGCCTCAACAGACGCAAGCATTCTCATTACGGGAGAAAACGGTACGGGAAAAGATGTGCTTGCGGCAGAAATACACCGTCTGTCGGATAGAGGCATGAAGCCGATGGTTTGTGTGGATGCAGGAGCGATAACGGAAACACTGTTCGAAAGCGAACTGTTCGGACATGTAAAAGGAGCCTTTACGGACGCTCATACAGACCGTGTGGGAAAAATAGAACAGGCAAACGGCAGCACTTTGTTTCTTGACGAAATAGGAAATATTCCTCTTAATCTACAGGCCAAGTTGCTCAGAGTGCTTCAGAACAGAACGGTGAGCAAGGTGGGAAGTTCGCAATCAACTCCTGTAGATATCCGCCTCATCTGTGCCACCAACCGCAATCTTGAGGAAATGATACGAAACGGCGAGTTCCGCGAGGACCTCTACTATCGTATCAACACCATGCATCTGCAACTCCCTCCCCTTAGAGAAAGGACTGATGAGATCATACCTCTGGCAGAAATATTCATAAAGAGATATGCCGAGAAATATCATCGTGAGGTATCGGGAATTTCAACTGAAGCGGAAAAAGCATTGGTTTCATGCAGATGGAACGGAAACATCCGCGAACTGCAGAACACGATAGAAAAGGCAGTAATCCTGACCGACGGTACGGAGCTTCAGCTTTCGGACTTCTGTCTGCCTGACAGACAACACAGCTATGAGATACAACCGCAAGCATCAGCTTCAGGAGAAGAGACACTGGAAGAAGTGGAAGAAAGAACCATACGCGCCGCAATGGAAAGATATAACGGTAATCTTACTCATGTGGCAAAATCGCTTAACATAAGCCGCCCTACCCTATATACGAAACTGAAAAAATATAATATATGATTTCGTATGAAAATGTCATATTAATCATTATTGCTACAGCATTAATCTCTGCAATAATTTCCGGTATGTATTATGCGCGAAAGACACACCGGAAGGTTTCGTACATTCTTGACGCACTGGAAGACAAGGAGACCAACTTCCGTTTTGACGAGAAGAAAGTACTGTACCGCAGATTCAACAAGACTCTGAACAGAATACGTCTGATATTCGAAAAGGAGAAACTGGAAATAAACGAACAGGAACGTTACTACGGTCAGATGCTGGACAGGGTAAAGACAGGTATTGTGGTAGTGGAACTGAACGAGAAATTCAGCGGAAAAGTTTCATACTGTAATGCGGCAGCACTTAATATACTTGGAGTAGCTACGCTAAGCAATATACGCCAATTGGCAAATGTCAGCCCTGAAATACAGGAATGCTTTGAAAACATTTCCGAAGCAAATAACGAAATGCGTGTCTCTTTCTACAATGAAAAAGGACAGACCACACTTTCAGTTTCGTCATCAGAAACTTCTTTGCAGGGAAAGAATGTTAAGATTATCGTTATAAATGACATAAGCAACGAAATGTCGCGCAACGAAGAGATGTCGTGGAACAAACTTATCCGTGTGCTTACGCATGAAATAATGAACACCGTAACTCCAATAGCTTCGCTGAGCCATACACTGTCGATGGATATAACTTCATCCGAAAACAAGCCTGTAAACAGAGAAGAACTCAAATTGGGCCTTGACACAATATCCGAATCAGCCCGTGGACTGATAAAATTTGTTGACACTTACCGTTCGCTGACACGTGTTTCCGCACCTGTAAAAAAAGCTTTCTATCTGCAAGAGCTTATTGACAGGGTTACCCAACTGACACGTGAACAAATCAGTGCATCAGGAGCAACACTAAGTTACGTAGAGAAATCGGAAGACATTCTTCTTTATGCAGACGAAGACCAGATTTCGCAAGTACTGGTAAACCTGATAAGGAATGCTATCCAAGCCAAAGCCACAACCATAGATATAACTGCCGAAATAGACCTTAACGAAGCCGTTATTGTGAACATATCAAACAACGGAAATCCTATAAGCAAAGAGAATTATGAGGATATTTTCGTTCCATTTTACACAACAAAACAGGAAGGAACGGGAGTAGGATTAAGTCTTTCCCGCCAGATTATGCGTCTCCATAACGGAAGTATATCATTGGTGTGCAGCAATGAGAAGAATACAGTTTTCAAGTTACAGTTCAAATGACAAATCAATAAATCATATATTTATCATATCTTTGTCACCTTAACCCAATCAATCCATAATTCTCCAGGAAGGTCATTGTCATCTATTTCTCCAGGCCATGTAGGGTTGCCGTTCAATTCTCCTCCAAGAGAAAAATTCAATATTATGTCATAAAGATAGTCACAAAACGGGAACTGCATTTCTTCGGAAGGCAGATTTTGATTTTCATATCTCCATGTTTCAACACCATCGATATAAAAAATTACAGCTTTCTCTGTTCTATCGGCACCATAAACATGATATTGGGTTACATCGAAATCTGTAGGACGATTAGGATTGGTCACACCGGCAGAACCATAATCACCGTTTATGTAATATGTATGCACGGTCTGATATACATCATAAGGAGTTCCTTGTACCCATTCCATGAGGTCAACTTCACCACCTCTAGGCCATACAGGCGCATTTATCGGCATCTGCCATATAGCAGGAAAACCACCTTTTACAAGTTTTGTCAATCTGGCTTTTACCTCCAGACGAGTATTACAAGGAAAGCCGTTTTTTGTTCTGATACCACCATTTTTATATACTCCGTCTTCTTTTGAAGCTTTAAGTTTGAGTACACCGTCTTCCACCTTAACATTTTCGTATCCTTTGACGTATTTGAAATGTTGCGACCAGGCATTGTTTGCATGTTTACATAGTTCCCATACGGAAGTATCAGGGATAGAAGAATCACCAGAAAAATCATCCATAAACAATATATTGCCATCATTATGGCCGTCGCATGATGAAACTGACATACCAAGCAATATAAAGAAAGATGATATAAGAGTGTAAACTTTTTTATACATAATTCTAATATTAAAATCAAGAAGGTTAATAAAAATAGGGTTGCCTTTTGAGCAACCCTATTATTCAAACTCTTATTATATTATTTCCATTCATCATGTTGTACGAGTTGCTTATTGGTATCAATTTCACCCTGTGGTATTGGCCAAACTTCATCTTGCGGGCCTCTATAGCTGAAATCATAAACAGCAAAATCATCACCATAGAACTCTTTGTCATGTTTCATTCTTTCGACAGCATTTTTCCATTCACCCCATCTGTACAAATCGGCAAGCCTTAAATCCTCGAAAGCAAGTTCCACTCGTCTTTCGTGTCTGACTATATCTCTCAACTGATCTTGTGACAAATTTTTGCCTTCGACTTCTTCTACAGCAGGCATACCAACTCGTGCTCTGACTTCATTGACATACTGGGTTATTTCCGCTTGAGGCAAGCCTTTTTCCACTTTAGCCTCAGCCATAGAAAGCAATACTTCAGCGTATCTTATGATGTAATAATCCAAGCTTCCATCGTATTCATTTGCTGTATTTTCAGGAGTAAACCATTTTAGAATGCAAGCTGTTGATTTTGCCGGAAGATTATTGGTATATTCTTTTCCATTCCATGTCATTCCAGGCAACATTAATGTTGCTTTAAGTCGTGGATCACGGTTTTCGTATCTTGCATAGTCAGGATTCTCTCTGGTATGACCTCCCTTTTCCTTACTACCTTTAAATAATTGAGACTTCTCAATAGGCAATCCGTCAATACAATAAAAATCATCACTCAGGTTCATAGATGCTTCAATAGCATTAAGCGGGGCACTCCAACATACACCAAATGTACTACCTTCCTTTAATCCCGGACCAGTGAAATGAACACTCAAGAGGACTTCATCACAGCCTTCGTTTTCTTCTTTAAACAGATTTCTAAAGTTTGCTTCGAAATCCGAGCCATCACCTGATTTAAATAAAGAAACTTTACCGATAACATTATTATAAGCTTCAATAGCATCATCCCATCTTGCATCAAATAAAGCAATACGTCCCATTATAGCATAAGCAGCTTCTTTTGACATTCTTCCTTTCTGTTCTGTACCTTTATCAGGAAGGCTAGGATTGTTTGTCTTCAAATCAGCCAAAATATTATCAACTATATTCTTTTTCAGTTCCTTTGGAGCTTCCGGATTTTCCAATGTCAAAGGTTCTGTAATATAAGGAACATCCCTGTATAGAGAAATTAGGTTGCAATATCCTAATGCTCTCAAAGCAATAGCTTCAGCCTTAATTGCATTTTTTGATGTATCTTCCATAGGAATGCCCTCCACTTTAGAAAGAAGGAGATTACAGCGCTTAATCAACTCATAGTTTGCATTCCAGTAGTTAGAGAAACATCCGTCTGTCGTAGCAGAAGTACCTTTAGACACTGTACTGCCCTGCATCCAGTCTCCCCATGTATGTTGTCCGTTATCAGTACTGGTTTCACGCATAAGGAATCCGAATCCTCCACCGTCAACATTATCATCATACAAATGATCAGACTGTAAAGCGTCATAACAAGCCGCTAGCCCCATTAAAGCATCACTTTCAGACTGCCAGAAAGTATTATCCGAAACCTGGTTTGGATTATTCAAATCCAGAAAACTGTCAGAACAAGAAGTTGCTGTAATAAGCAATCCAGACAACAACAATCCTCTGTATATATTTAATCTAAATTTCATAATAGTAAGTTTTTATAGTTTAAAAGGTTATATTCACACCAAATGAGAATGATTTTGCATTTGGATAATTATCATTTCTTGTATCGTCAGCTCCCTTTTCAGGATCCCAGTTATCCAGTTTTGTGAAAGTAAGCATATTGGTTCCTGCAAAGTAAACACGTAATTTAGAGACTCCAAGTTTTGAAATACTGCCAAATGTGTATCCAAATTCAAGATTTTTCAATCTCAGATAACTTGCATTTTCAAGCCAGAATGAAGAGAACTGCTCGTTCATTGTATTACCAAGTGCAGGCATTTTTCCATCAGGCGTTTCTGTTGTCCATCTGTCCAACCATCTGTCAGTAAAGTTACCTCGGATATCAGTTGTAGTTTCCCAGTTATAACGGTAAATACCAGCGACTCCCTGCCAGAAAGTTGAAATGTCGAATCCCTTCCATCCTGCACCAATATTTATACCATAAGTGTATTTAGGAAAAGGATTACCTATGATAGTTCTGTCTTCTGGAGTAATGTTATCATCATCGTTAATATTCTCATACATGATATCACCAAGTTTTGGAGCAACACCGTTTTGTTTTATCAGTTCACCTTTCGAATTTGTTCTGTTCAGATCGGCCTCTGTCCTGTACAATCCTATAGCTTTATAAGCATAATATGCACCGATAGGTTCACCGACACGGTTTATAGTCTGTCCGCTGATACGTTCATACAATCCACCCATATAAAGAATTTCATTTTTCACGTGCGACAAGTTAAATCCTGCATACCAAGTCCAGTCACCTTTACTGTCATTGTAGTTTACATTCCATTCCCATCCTCTGTTTCTTACAGTACCAACATTCTGATAAGGAGCTGAAAGAGAACCAAGGAAAATATTAGGCATAGCCAACTGCATCAAGATGTCAGAAGTCTTTTTATCAAACCATTCAAAAGTAGTTTGAAGTCTATTATTAAAGAAACCAAGATCTATGGCCGCATTGATTGTTCTGGTTGTTTCCCATTTTATATTCTCGTTAGCGATAGAAGTAGATACCATACCTGTCTGTGGGTCTTTGCCTTGGTCAAAATAGTAATTACCGGAAGCTCCCAGACTTGAGAGATAAGCGTAACTTCCTATCTCCTGATTACCCAGTTTACCCCATGAGAAACGAAGCTTACCGAACAACCATTGATAATCTTCCATAAATGATTCATTGGTAAACACCCAACCTGCCGAAACTGACGGGAATGTTGCATATCTGTTACTCTTCGGCATACGTGAAGAACCATCACGACGGACATTTACTTCGAAAAGATACTTGTCTGCATAGCTGTAGTTTACACGTCCGAAGAATGATTGCAATCTATATTCGCTACTTTCACCTATTGCTGACGGATTTTTTGAACCTCCGTTAAGTTCGTAAATATTTTCTGTAGGGAATCCTTCTATTCCTGCCGTAGTTGTTGAACTCTTATAAGTTATAACAGAATGACCAAGCAATACATTAAGACTGTGCTGTCCAAACTTCTTGTCATAAGTAAGAATATTCTCATTTGTAACGGTTGCATCTCTCCAATAATAATCTTCCAACCTATTGTTCTGACCAGGAGCTTTCAGCAAGTTACCTTCCGCATCATATCTACCTAATTCCTTAGGTGTATATTTCTTGGTAGCATTCATATAAAAAGCATATGCCAGACTTGTCTTAAACTTCAAGCCATCAATGATATCAATTCCTGCATAAGCCTTACCGTTAAATCTCCATGTCTCGTCCAGTCTATAGCCTTGTTCCATAAACTGCACAGGATTCTTTACCAACTCAGCATTTTTTAGCGAACCGTCAACATATCCATAATATCCGTTTGAATACATTACAGGTACAGTCGGGCGCGAGAACCATGACAAATAACGCATTACGCTGGTTTCACCACTTGGGGCAATGGAAGCAGGCTGGTCTATATTATTCTTATTGCCCGAAACATTCAATCCAAAATCAAAAATACCCAATTTACTATCTACATTAGATCGGAATGAAAACTTTTCCGCACCTGTTTTTTTCATTATACCTTCTTGATTTGAATACGAAATAGAAGTCATATAATGAGTATTTTCATTACCACCAGAAACAGAGAGATGATGTTGATGCATACCTGCATTTCTGAAAACTTCATCCAACCAATTTGTATTTGCATAATGATCCGGATCTGAACCGTCTTTCAATTTTTGAAGAGCAACAGTATCATATGTATCTGGAGCCACATCGTTTTTCATCAAGGCCCAATGATAGCTGTCAATATATTTAGGCAACATAGGAGTCTGAATGGTATAATTTCCTGAATAGTTTACAGAAACTTTACCGGCCTTACCTCTTTTGGTTGTAATAAGTATAACACCATTGGCAGCACGTACACCATAAATGGCTGCTGAGGCTGCATCTTTCAATACTGAAATATTCTCAATGTCTGCCGAAGGAATATCGCTCATTTGTGAAAGTGTACCTTCAACCCCATCAATTATTACCATAGGATTATTGTTTCCGAATGTACCGACACCACGTACACGCACTTCCATATCTTCCTTACCTGCCTGACCACCATTCTGGCTGATAACCAGACCAGGCATACGTCCCTGTAACAATGATGTAGTATTGGAAGTGGGAACATCCTGAATATCCTTTGCGGATACAGAAGATACCGATCCTGTCAAATTAACTTTTTTCTGAGTTCCATATCCAACAACGACAACCTCTTCCAAAGTTTCGGAATCTTCTTTAAGACTTACGCTTATATCCGTTCTTCCGTTGACTGCGACTTCTGTAGTTTTATATCCAATATACGAAACTACAATCACGGCATCTTTCGATGAAAGATTCAATGAAAAACGGCCATCTAAATCTGAAATTGTTCCATTATTTGTTCCTTTCTCAAGTACATTCACACCTATAAGTGGTTCACCTTTATCGTCAACCACAGTACCTGTAATAGTAAAGTTCTGCTGTGATACAGATACTAGATTAAGGTTCTGGTTTGGACTTGTCTCTGAATAAGCATTAATTGCGACAAGCAAACCTACGGTTACGGGAATTGACTGTAATAAACATCTCCTCCATGGAGAATTCAGTCTGAAAAAAATGTCTTTTTTCATAGGTTTTTGTTTTAAGTTAACCATTCAATAAAATTGAGTTTTAAAAAATAAAATACGGTATTAATAAGTTAGTCTTTGTATTTTTCATGCTGCAAAATTATATAATAGACAGTTTCATTACTTTTAAAAAATGACTTTAGATTTTTAAAAATCGACATAAATATATGATTTTCAATATTGTTATAGTATTTCTTGCATTTTTTGAAAATAAAGAATTGAAAAAGTATCTTTTAAGATTAAACATTAAAAGACATTATATATTGAAGTATTATTATTACATTTGTAAAAGTAAACCTCAAAAATCCAATATGAAAGTCTCACAGATAATATTATTTGTAATAATTATTTTAAGTTCGTTGCTCCATGTCAGCAAACTATATGCTGACTATTCATATAGCCAGATATATTTACCGTCTGATGTTCCTTCGGTAGTTCATTGCATTTTTAAAGACAAGTATGGGTTTATATGGATGGGCACAAGAGCAGGTTTGTTCAGATATGACGGCCAGAATATCAAAGATTACAATAAGGATAAAAACTCACCGTTAGGAAGCTATATCTATAAAATATTCCAAGACAATAACGGCCATTTATGGGTGCTTACCAATAAAGGTATTAGTATATACGATTACTCAATAAATGGATTCAGCATAATAGAAAACGATGATAAATCTCCACTGATAGCTTCAAGTGCCATAGTCAATAAAGGAGAAATCATATTGGGAGGAAAAAATTTCATTTATACCTACGACATATATAAAAAGAAAATAAAAGATCTTATATCATTCAACCTGCCCAATGATTATAATGTATCAAATATGATTCTTTCCGGCACTGATACACTAATATGTAGCGACAGATGGTACGGAATGAGAATTGTTGACTTGAAATCAAAAAAATCATACGCTGCTTTTCCTGAATGTGGAAATGATATAATATGCACATATCAAGACAATGAAGGGAAAATCTGGATTTCCTCGTATAATCAAGGAGTGCACTGCTATGATAAGAACCTCAGATTCCTTAATTACTATTCAAAAAAGAATTCAGGAATAAGCAGTGATATTGTACTGAGTATTATTGAACACAAGGGCGAAATATGGTTTGGTTCTGATGGAGACGGAATTTCCGTACTAAATCAAGAAAGCGGTATTTTTAAAGTTCTAAAACATATACCAAGCGAAAACAACTATTCTTTACCTTCAAATTCTATAATATGCCTGTATGAAGATTATTATAGGAACGTATGGATAGGCAGCATTTACTATGGAGCCATATGTATGCATGAAGTTTCGATGAGAACATATAAGGATGTCCTTCCTGGCGACAATAGCGGACTGACAAACAGTACCGCACTGTATTTATTTAAGGAAGGAAACGACAGGCTGTGGATTGGTACAAATGGCGGAGGATTAAATATGTACAATCTTAGTAATGGAAAATTTTCTCATTTCCCATCTACCATAGGCGATAAAGTAACTTCTATCTGCGATTTCGGAAATAATAAGCTTCTTATATTTAATTTCGCCGAGGGAATTTTTGTTTTTGATACAGTCACAGGAACCAAAAAGCCTTTTATACTTATAGATAAAAAAACTAACGAAGAACTTTGTAATCACGGTAATTCCGTTTTCATATACAGAAATACTCCTAAATCTATATTGTTCCTTGCGAATTTTGTATATTGGTATGACGAAGAGACCGGAAAATTTGATACTATTAAAGAAAAAAATAATGTTGACCTTGGTATCGGTTCTCTGGTTGCCATAGGAAATGACTCCATCTATACATACATTAACGATATAAATAATGTTTACAGACTGGATAACAGGACCAAAACATTGGAAATGATTTTCAAAGTTTCAAACGATGTTTCAATTACATCAGTAAGCATGGACAATTCAGGGATAATTTGGGTTGGAACAGATAAAGGATTAATCAGATACGACAACAAGAATCACACACACGAGTGGGTAAAAACAGAACTGTTCAATCGTGTATCTTCTGTAGTATGTGTAAACAATAAAGTATTGGTAGGAGCCGAATCCATGCTTTTCTGTTGGGATATAGATAAACAGAAGTTTTTGTTTTACGGAGAATCGGACGGCGTGATGCCTAATGAATATATGCCTAGCTCGAAATTCGTAAATTCTGACGGACGGATTTTTATGGGCGGAGTAAGAGGATTATTAAAAATAGACAAACTGCAGGATTATGAGAGTACGTCTGCACTTTCTCTGAATCTTTCTGAAATAGAGCTTAACGGCATGAAAACTTTTTTTTCTACCGATGGCCAAATACCGGAACTGAAGATGTCTGAATCAGGTAGCTTGATTATAAGGGTATTTGCTAACGGTGAAGATATTTTCAGAAAGAAAATGTATAAATTTCAAATATATGGACCTGATATAAAAAAGAATATCGAGACATACAGATCAGAGCTTGCTTTGCATTCATTATCGGCAGGTAAATACCGGATATTGGCATCATGCAATACAAAAGATGGTAATCAGACAGACGAAAAATGTATTCTGACACTTAAGGTCATTCCACCATGGTATAAGACCAAATGGTTTTTCCTGTCATGCATTCTGCTTTTGGTATTAGTATTCATTTACATAAACATTTTGATAGTCAGAAAAAAGACAGAAAAACACAATCTTATAATCAAAGAACGTGAAAAGCAAATGTATGAGGATAAAATTCGTTTCCTTATAAATATAAGCCATGAATTAAGAACCCCTCTTACGTTAATACACGCACCATTACAGAGAATATTGAAAACTCTGGATATGGAAAATCCATTATTGCTTCCTCTGAAGGGTATCTACAGGCAGACTCAACGCATGAAGAATCTTATAAATATGGTACTTGACGTGAGGAAAATGGAAGTTGGCAACGGAAAACTCAATTTAAGTATAACTGATGTGAACGAATATGTAAAATACATAGGTCAGGATTTCATAGAGGAAGCAAAAGCCATTGGAGCCAATGTTGTGTTCAAGCTAGATAATTCTGCAGGTGAAATAGAAGTGGACAAACAGAAATTTGACAGCATACTTACAAATCTACTAATCAATGCTCTGAAACATTCTTTCAGTGGTGGGATTATAACTATATCTACAGAAAACATTGTTGAAAGTGATTCCGTAAAAATATCAGTATCCGATCAGGGACATGGACTTAAAGGAACAGATCCATCCATGCTTTTCAGACGGTTTTATCAAGGAGCCGGCGAAGAGACCGGAACGGGAATAGGATTGTCATACTCAAAAATCCTGGTTGAAATGCATGGAGGAAAGATTGGGGCATACAACAATGAGGATGAAGGTGCAACATTCTTTTTCGAGCTTCCAAGAAGACAGGATGACACTAAGGCTTACGAGCCTAAACAGTATATGAATGAACTGATATTCGACTTTAACGGAGATGATAAATCAGAAGGGACGAAACTTACTGACATGGATACATTGTCTTATACTGTTATGATAGTAGATGATAATGCCGACTTGAGAAGTTTCCTAAAATCGGTACTGAAAGAGTATTTCAAAAAAGTCATTACTGCTTCCGAAGGTGAAGAAGCCCTGTTACTTATAAAAAGCCATTTACCGGATATTGTAATAAGTGACGTTATGATGCCAGGCATGAACGGATATCAGTTATGCAAATCAATTAAACAGGACTTTTCAATAAGCCATTTGCCTGTAATTCTGTTGACTGCAAAGGACGATAACGAAAGCAGAATAAACGGTTATAAAAATGGAGCTGACGACTATATCCTGAAACCGTTTGATATTGATATGCTTCTGGAGGTCATTAAAAACAGGCTCAGAAACAGAGACATAGCACGTAAAGCATATTCAGATACAGGGAAACTGCCTACAGCAGAATCTACAACATTCAGCCAGGTAGATGAATCGTTTATCCTTAAAATGAATTCAGTTATCAATAATCATATGAGTGATCCGGAATTGGGAGTACACACCATTTGCAAAGAGCTTGGAATGAGCCGCACTTCGGTATATAGCAAATTGAAAAATCTTACCAATATGGGAATAAACGATTATATTAGTAAGGTCAGGATGGAGAAAGCCATTGAACTACTTCTGGAAACCGACATGTCGTTTGTGGAAATCGCTGTAAGTGTAGGATTTACTTCGCAAAGCTATTTCAGCACAGCATTTAAGCAATATACAGGAAAAACGCCTACGGCATATAAAAAAGAGATGAAAAAACAATACCGATAATTCTTAAAAAAATAACTGGTCAGGTGAGTTTGATATTTTCACCTGACCAGTTGTCTTATTTAAATAAATTCTATTATAAATCCCCTTTCTTCAATACTGTGCAGCCTTTTGCTTCAAGCACTGCCAGGCATGCCTTGAGGTCGTTAGGCTTTATCACCACATGTGCCTTGTCATTTTGAGCAAAAGCATACATATATTCAATGAATATTTTTTCTTCTGCCAGATACTCCAAAATCACAGCAAGAGAACCGGGAGTATTGTCACAACTGAGGCAGATAACTTCAGTTGACATAACGGCAAAGTTCTGTGCACGCAAAACCTCAACGGCCTTATCAACATCAGATACGATAAGGCGTAGAATACCGAAATCTGTTGTCTCAGCCATACTGAAGGCATGCATGTTTATGCCATTCTGTCCCAATGTACGGACTACATCGTTTATTCTTCCTGTCTTGTTTTCCAGGAATACTGATAATTGCTTTATAGTCATGTTACTTTAATTAAGAATGAAAAATTAAAAATTAAGAGCATCTCACACCAACTTACGGTTATCTATCACCCTCTTCGATTTTCCCTGACTACGGGCTATGCTGTTAGGTTCAACCAACTTGACATCGGCACTGATAGAAAGTACACTCTTCAGTTTGTCGGCAAGTGATTTCTTCAAGGCTAGCATTGCTCCAATATCATCGCTGAAGAAATCGCGACGCACTTCAACCTGTATTTCCAGAGTATCAAGATTGCCTTTGCGGTCAACTATCAACATATACTGAGGTTCGAATTCCTTCATCTCGAGGATGACACTTTCCACCTGTGAAGGGAACACATTGATACCGCGGATAATGAGCATATCATCACTTCGTCCCATGATTGGAGTCATACGCACAGATGTACGTCCGCACGGACATGGAGTGTCAATAAGAGATGTCAGGTCTTTAGTGCGGTAACGGAGCAATGGCATTCCTTCCTTTGTCAGCGTAGTAAAGACAAGTTCACCCTGCTGTCCGTAAGGCAATGGTTCAAGTGTGTTTGGATCAATGATTTCAGGGAAGAAATGGTCTTCGTTGATATGCGATCCATTCTGCTCCTGACACTCGTATGATACACCAGGTCCCATTATTTCGCTCAGACCATAGATATTGTAACCTTTCAGTCCGAGACGTTCTTCTATTTCCTTACGCATATTTTCTGTCCACGGTTCTGCACCGAAAGCACCGATACGAAGACCAAGATCATTCTTAGTAAGCCCCATCTTCTCCATCACTTCTGCCAGATACATGGCATACGATGGTGTACATGCTATACCGGTAATCTTCAGGTCGCGGATAAGACGAATGTGTTTTTCTGTGTTACCTGTAGATGCAGGTATAACCGTTGCTCCAAGATTTTCCACCCCGTAGTGTGCTCCCAGACCACCGGTGAAGAGTCCGTATCCGTAACTAACCGAGAATGTATCATCACGAGTAACTCCGTATGCCGTGAGACAGCGTGACATCACTTCCGACCAAATAGCAAGGTCTTTACGCGTATATCCCACAATAGTAGGATTACCTGTTGTACCTGAAGACGCGTGTACACGTACTATCTCCGATGCGGGTGCAGCCTGCAATCCATACGGATAGTTATCACGCAAGTCCTGTTTGGTAGTGAAAGGAAGTTTCACTATATCGTCAATACTACGGATATCATCGGGAGACAAGTCCATCTCCTGCATTTTCTTTCTGTAGAACGGGACATTATGATAAACATATGTCACCAGTTTCTGAAGTCTTTTCCCCTGCAGCTCGCGCATCTGTTCGCGAGGCATACATTCCTTATTCTCATTCCAAAACATGGGTATTATCTTTAATCGTTAATGTTATATTTGCAAATGTAATTATATAGGATGGTCTGCCTTAAAGGCTTTCATTCGTTCTTCAAGAACAGGATAAAGTTCTTCCCTCATGCGAGATGTGCATGCACGTACTCCCTGCTGATCGCTTCCTGTTGTGGAAAGTGAAATACTGCTGACTCCATAATACATAAGTTCCTCGAGCAACTCTCCTCCTGTCATGCCTGGATACCCCAAAGTGAAGAAGAAACCGTCACCAACCTTTTGGTGTACATCATAATCGTAAACAATACTGAATCCGTTGTCGGTAAATATCTGTTTCATCCTGCGTGCGCGACGTTCGTACTCACGTGTATCCTCTACGAAGTCTATCACTCCTTCAACGGATTTATTCAGCATTTCCGCCATGGCATACTGCGTGGTGGCAGTACATCCGGAAGTTATCATATACATGATGGATGCAATGAATGTAGGTCCGAATATTCCCGAATCCTCATATCGCTGCGCAAGTGCGGGATACTGCTTGTCGAAAAGTTTGTCGGAAATACATGCCAGTGCAATACGTTGTCCTGCATAGCTGAAGATTTTCGATGCTGAAAGCATAAGGATATAATTGTCGGTATATCTAGCCACTGTAGGCACATACGGCTCCTGATACGGACGACCGAACGGACTGCGGAAGTCCATACAGAAATATGCCTGGTCTTCCATCACTATTGTATCATACTTAGTGGCAAGTTCGCCTATTATCTTCAGTTCATCCTCATCCAGACAGAACCATGCAGGATTGTTCGGATTCGAATATACTATCGCGGCTATATCTCCGTCAGCCATCATGCTTTCCAGTTTAGCACGGAGAGCCTCACCACGATAATTATATATATCAAAGAGTTTCCATTTGATACCGAGAATACGCAACTGCGATTTCTGAATAGGGAAACCTGGATCTATGAACAGAACCTTATCCTTTCCCGGAATACGCTGTGTACATGCTATGAATGCTCCGAACGATGCAGCCACTGAACCTGTAGTCGGCAGACATGCACGCGGGGAAATGTCAATATTTATGAATGCCTTTACGAAACGAGATGCCGCATCCTTGAGTTCCTGAACTCCGGCTGCAGCGGGATACTGTGCCCCCAATCCTTTGTCGAGGGCAGCCTTTTCGGCTTCAATTCCTATTTTGTTGGCAGGCAGCCCCGGAGAACCCTGGTCCATACGGATGAAAGGTATGCCTGTAAGCTGCTCCAGACGTGATGCTACAAGCAAAACATCGCCTATAGTAGCATTGCGTAGGTCGGCAACCTTCATCTCTTTTACCACCTGCTCTACTAATTCTTTACTGAAGACTTTACTCATAATAGTTTTTGTCTTAAATTATTCATTTGGAAGCTGCAGCCTCATAACCTATATTAAAAGCAAGATGATTCATTTCTACTACAGTCTCGCCTTTAGATCCGAATATTCGTTCTATACTGTCATAAAGAGTTTTCTTGTCCAAAATCTTAAAACAGGCAGCTGCCGCACCTAAGAGAATCACGTTTCCGCATTTAGGCATATTGTTTTCCTTGGCTATAGCATCAATATCAAGCGAAACCACATTTGGAAGAGAATTAAGCTCTGCCATTACAGCATCAACATCCGGATAGTTCGGAATATTCTTGAACGGAGTGGAAGATGTTATAATCCATCCGTCCTTGGCGAGATATGGCAGATAACGCAAAGCTTCCATCGGTTCAAGAGAAATAATCATATCTGCTCCTCCAAGAGGAATAAGGTCGGAAGCAATGGGTTTGTCAGACAGACGGAGGTTTGACTGAACATCACCACCGCGCTGGCTCATACCGTGAACCTCAGCCTGTTTCAGATTCAGTCCGCTGCGTGTGGCAGCCTCGCCTATTATGGTTGCGATGGAGAGGATACCTTGTCCTCCCACACCGGAAAGAATTATATCTGTTTTCATTTTTTTTCGGCTCTTTTCTGTTTCAATTTACGGTTAAGTGTCTGCATACATTCTCTGCGTGGAATAATCACAGATACACCGTTATACTCTATCTCTTCACGAATTATGCGGGTAATTTCGTCCATGTTCTTAGGCAGCGGCACTACTACACGCACATGTTCCGGCTCAACCCCAATACTTAGACAGATAGCCTCGAACTTGTTTGTTCCTGCTGAATCCTGACCGCCTGTCATGGCAGTGGTTAGATTGTCAGAAATTACTACAACGATATTAGACTTATCATTCACAGCATCAAGAAGTCCTGTCATACCGGAATGAGTGAAAGTAGAATCGCCGATAATGGCTATTGAAGGGAACTGACCTGCATCGGCTGCACCTTTAGCCATGGTGATAGAAGCACCCATATCTACACAGCTGTGCAAAGCACGGAAAGGAGGAAGTGCTCCTAAAGTGTAACAGCCTATATCACCGAAAATTTTTGTATCGGCATACTCGGCAGCCACTTTATTCAGAGCGTCATATACATCACGATGTCCGCATCCATTACAAAGTGCAGGCGGACGTGGAACTACATTCTGAGCCGAAGGATATACTTCTGTGTCATCCATACCTAATCCGGATTTTACATAATCAGGATTGAGTTCACCTGTACGAGGCAATGCTCCGCTCAATCGTCCTTTAACCACATACTGTGAAGGCAATACACCGCGAAGCTGTTCTTCCACGAAAGGCTGTCCGTCTTCAACCACCAATATTTCCTTACATGAGTTTGCCAAAGCTATTATCTTATCTGTAGGCAGAGGATATTGTGATACTTTGACAATAGGATAAGGACATCCGTCAGGATAATTTTCCATTACATAATTATATCCTATGCCGCAAGCTACTATACCCAAATCAGCCTTCTCGGAAGATATATTCTCTGCCTTATTGAAAGGTGACTCTTCAGAAAGCTGGCGCAACACTGGCTGAAGCCCGATCACTTCTTTATTGCGACGGCGTGCATTTGCCGGTAAAAGAACCCAATTGGCAGGAGAAGAAGGCCTACCTGTAGAAGTTACCTCAGAAGCCTCATCTTTAACAGCTACATTGGCACGCGAATGCGCCATGCGTGTGGTAATTCTCATAAGGACAGGAGTTCCCTCGCGCTCTGACATTTCGAAAGCATACTGCATCATGTCGTAAGCTTCCTGTTGTGACGAAGGTTCAAGGATAGGAATCATGGCAAACTTGCCGTAAAATCTTGAATCCTGCTCATTCTGAGACGAATGCATTGAAGGGTCATCGGCTGCAACCACTACAACTCCCCCATTTGTCCCTGTCATACCGGAATTGACAAAAGCATCGGCACATACATTCATACCTACGTGCTTCATACACACCAAAGCACGCTTGCCGACATAACTTACTCCAAGAGCTGCTTCCATAGCGGTCTTTTCGTTAGTACACCAGCTGCTGTGTAATTTCCGTTCTTTTGCCAAAGGATGTTCCTGTATATATTCTGTAATTTCTGTAGAAGGCGTACCCGGATAAGCATATACTCCGGAGATACCTGCATGAATGGCTCCCAAAGCTATAGCCTGGTCGCCCAAGAGTAATAATTTCTTATTGTTTTCCATATTTCGAGTTATACTATTTCAAAAGGATCGGCATCGTTCAATACCGGGAATTTCTTGCGGAATGCTTCCAATTCCGACATATCTATTTCTACAACAGCCTCGCAAGCCTTGCCGTCTTCACAAGCTTCGATTATTTTTCCGTATGGATCAATTACGGCACTACCTCCTATGTAATCGCAGTTCGGATCTTTACCTACTCTGTTAACCCCCACTACATAACACTGGTTTTCTATTGCTCTTGCCTTGAGAAGCATCTTCCAGGCTTCTACACGTGGAGTAGGCCAACTTGCAACATAGAAAGCAATATCATAATCATTCCTGTTACGACTCCATACAGGGAAACGCAGGTCATAACAAATTTGCAGCAAAATCCTTACATCTTTATAATTGACTATAACACGTCGTGTTCCGGCTGTAAAGTGCTTGTGTTCTCCACCGTAAGTAAACAAATGTTTCTTGTCATACCATTCTACTGTTCCTCCTGGATGTACAAAATAGAATCTGTTATAATACTGACCTTTTTCCTCCAACGCTATACTGCCGGCAATAGCACATTTCTTGCGCTGCGCCGTATGTTTCATCCACTCTAAGGTTTTGGAATCGGATTTTTCCGCAATACCTTCCGGATTAGTACAAAAACCGGTAGAAAACATTTCAGGCAATACGAAAATATCAACACCTTCATATCTGTTTATAATTTCGTCTGCTTTTTCGATGTTGGCCGAAGGATTGGCCCAAACAATATCCGTTTGTAAAATAACTATTTTCATGCTTTTCACATTTAGAAGAGCCCAAAGGTAACAATTTAATGATAACTCACAAAAAATTACGACATTTTATTTGACATTTGCAAACATTTGAATACTTTTGATAGCAGAAGAGGACATTTGGCACAATAAAAAAGATTTCAAAAGAGACACACATAGGGTTATTTAAGCAAAAAGTATCATACATATATTAATATATTCCGAAATGTTTCTTATTTTTGTACCAAAATATAGTTAATATATAAGAAATGAACGTATTAGAACTAAGTGAACAGGAAATTATCAGACGCAACAGTCTGAATGAGATGAGAGCTATGGGCATAGACCCGTATCCTGCAGCAGAGTATGTAACAAACGCATTTTCTACTGATATAAAAGATGAATTCAAAGACGATGAGGCAGAACCTCGCATGGTTTCTGTAGCCGGACGTATTATGTCACGCCGTGTAATGGGTAAAGCTTCTTTCATTGAATTACAAGATTCCAAAGGCCGTATTCAGGTTTATATCACTCGCGATGACATCTGTCCTGATGAAAATAAGGATTTATACAATGTAGTTTTCAAACGTTTACTTGATTTGGGCGACTTTGTCGGTATCGAAGGTTTCGTATTCCGCACTCAGATGGGTGAAATCTCAATCCACGCAAAGAAACTTACAGTTCTATCTAAATCAATCAAACCACTTCCTATCGTAAAATATAAAGATGGAGTGGCTTACGACAAGTTCGAAGATCCTGAACTCCGTTACCGCCAGCGTTATGTTGACCTCGTGGTAAACGACGGAGTGAAAGACATATTCCTAAAGCGCAACAAAGTTTACAATTCAATGCGCGAATACTTCAACTCTAAAGGCTATATCGAAGTTGAAACTCCTATTCTTCAACCTATCGCAGGTGGTGCGGCTGCACGTCCGTTCATCACTCACCACAATGCGCTTGACATTCCTTTGTACATGCGTATCGCCAGCGAGCTATACCTGAAACGTCTCATCGTGGGTGGTTTCGAAGGTGTATATGAAATCGGTAAGAACTTCCGTAACGAAGGTATGGACCGCACACACAATCCAGAGTTTACTTGTATGGAAATCTATGTAGCATACAAGGACTACAACTGGATGATGAAATTTACTGAAAACATGATTGAAAAGATCTGTCTTGACGTAAACGGTACTACAGAAGTGAAGGTGGGCGACAATATCATCAACTTCAAGGCTCCATTCAAGCGTGTGACTATGCTTGATTCTATCAAGGAATTCACAGGCTATGACCTTACAGGTATGAACGAAGACCAGATTCGTGAAGTTTGCAAGAAGCTCAATATGGAAATTGACGATACTATGGGTAAAGGCAAGCTTATCGACGAAATCTTCGGCGAATTCTGCGAAGGCAACTACATACAGCCTACATTCATCACTGACTACCCTATCGAAATGTCTCCGCTTACTAAGCGTCACCGCAGCAATCCTGACTTGACAGAACGTTTCGAACTTATGGTTAACGGTAAGGAATTGTGTAACGCTTACTCAGAGCTTAACGACCCTATCGACCAGCTTGAACGTTTCGAAGAGCAGATGAGACTTAGCGAAAAGGGAGACGACGAAGCTATGATTATCGACAAGGACTTCGTTCGTGCACTTGAATACGGTATGCCTCCTACATCAGGTATGGGTATCGGTATGGACCGTCTGGTTATGCTTATGACTGGTCAGAGCACAATACAGGAAGTATTATTCTTCCCTCAGATGAGACCTGAAAAGGTGATACCAAAGGATGCTCCTGCTAAATTCATGGAAATAGGTGTTCCGGAAGAATGGGTAGCACTGATCCAGAAAGCCGGATACAACATGGTAGCCGACATGAAGGACGTAAATCCTCAGAAACTTCACATGGACATCTGCGGAGTAAACAAGAAGTATAAACTTGAGCTTAAGAATCCTACAGTTGACGAAGTCAGCAATTGGATACAGAATATAAAATAAGTATTTAGGTTTTTAAGTTTGTAAGTATCTGATTTGGTTCAGGACTTACAAACTTAAAGACTTTATGACTTAAAAACCAATAAAACAATTACCAAAGTGAAATTCCCTGGTAAAATAGCTATTATGGGAGGAGGTAGCTGGGCCACAGCTATCGCAAAGATTATTCTTACCCAAGCCGAATCAATAAACTGGTATATGCGTAGGGACGACAGAATAGAAGATTTCAAACGTCTCGGGCATAATCCGGCTTATCTGACCAGTGTACGCTTCAACGTAAAGAATATCAACTTTTCATCAGATATAAATAAGGTAGTAAGAGAATCAGACACACTGATTTTCGTTACTCCATCACCTTACCTTAAAAGTCATCTAAAGAAACTGAAAACAAAAATCAAGGACAAATTCATAGTGACAGCCATAAAAGGTATCGTTCCTGACGAGAATCTTATTGTTTCTGACTATTTTAATAAGGTATATGATGTTCCTGAAGAAAACATTGCCGTATTGGCAGGTCCGTGCCATGCAGAGGAAGTGGCACTTGAACGCCTTTCTTACCTTACAGTTGGCTGTAAGGACATTGAAAAGGCAAAAATCTTTGCACAACAACTGGCAGGTCATTACATTAAAACTTCAGTAAACACCGATGTGGCGGGTATTGAATATGCTTCAGTATTGAAAAACGTTTATGCTATTGCAGCAGGTATATGCAGCGGTCTGAAATACGGAGACAATTTCCAGGCAGTACTAATTTCCAACGCTATTCAAGAAATGAACCGTTTCCTGAATACAGTACATCCAGTGGACAGATGCACCAACGATTCTGCCTATCTTGGCGACTTGCTGGTGACAAGCTATTCCAATTTCAGCCGTAACCGTGTTTTCGGTACGATGATAGGAAAAGGATACTCTGTGAAAAGTGCACAGATAGAAATGGAAATGATTGCCGAAGGTTATTACGGAACAAAATGTATCAAGGAACTGAACAAACATTTACACGTTAATATGCCTATAGTTGATGCTGTCTATAACATATTGTACGAACGCATAAATCCTATGATAGAAATAAAGCTTTTAACAGACTCATTCAGATAAACTTTTGAATATGGAAAATATTAAATTAAACATCGAAAATTCTGCCAGCTTCATGGCAGAAGGCAAATTGGCTTCTTACGAGCCATTGGTTAAGACTTATATGGAAACTCTTGAAAAAGGAACAGGACTTGGAAACGACTTCCTGGGCTGGCTTCACCTTCCATCTTCTATAACAAAAGAACATATCGAAGACATCAAAGCTACAGCAGCTGTTCTTCGTGAAAACTGCGAAGTAGTGGTTGTTGCAGGTATCGGTGGTAGCTATCTTGGTGCACGTGCCGTTATCGAAGCTATGTCTGACAGCTTCCAGTGGTTGAAAGAAAAGAAAGCAGGCGAACCTACTATCGTTTTTGCAGGACACAACATCGGCGAAGACTATCTTTATGAACTGACAAGCTTCTTGAAAGACAAGAAATTCGGTGTAATCAATATATCAAAATCAGGTACTACAACAGAAACTGCTCTTGCTTTCCGTCTTCTTAAAAAGCAGTGCGAAGACCAGCGCGGCAAGGAAATGGCACGCAAGGTTATCGTAGCCGTTACAGACGCAAAGAAAGGTGCTGCACGTGTAACAGCCGACAACGAAGGCTACAAATCATTCATCATCCCTGACAACGTAGGCGGACGTTTCTCTGTTCTTACTCCGGTAGGTTTGCTTCCTATCGCAGTAGCAGGCATCGACATCGAAAAGCTAGTTGAAGGTGCACGCAAAATGGAAGAAGTTTGTGCTAACGAAAATATGTACGAAAACCCTGCTGCCCTTTATGCTGCAACTCGTAACGAGCTCTACCGCAACGGCAAGAAGATTGAAATTTTGGTTAACTTCCAGCCAAAACTACATTACTTCAACGAATGGTGGAAACAGCTTTACGGCGAATCTGAAGGTAAGGACGGTAAAGGTATCTACCCAAGTTCAGTTGACTTCTCTACAGACCTTCACTCAATGGGTCAGTGGATTCAGGAAGGCGAACGTACTATCTTCGAAACAGTAGTATCTATAGAAACTCCTAACCACGAATTGCGTGTTCCTACAGACGAACAGAACCTTGATGGACTTAACTTCCTTGCAGGCAAGAGAGTTGACGAAGTAAACAAGATGGCAGAACTTGGTACTCAGTTGGCACACGTTGACGGTGGTGTTCCAAACATGAGAGTATCTGTTCCTGCATTGAACGAATACTACATCGGACAGTTGATTTACTTCTTCGAAAAAGCTTGCGGTATCAGCGGATATATCCTCGAAGTAAACCCATTCAACCAGCCTGGAGTTGAAGCATACAAGAAAAACATGTTTGCTCTGCTCAACAAACCTGGTTACGAAAAAGAATCAGAAGCTATTCAGGCTCGTCTGAAAAAATAAAGATTCATAAACTTACAGAAATAACAAGGCACGTACTACGGCATCGCTGTAATACGTGCCTTTAAATGATATAAAGCACAGGTAATGTTTGAACAAGCAATACAAAACTATTTAAAGGAAAAAGGACATAGCAAGATAAATCTAAAAGCCGTCCTGTTTGATATGGACGGTGTTTTGTTCGATTCAATGAAGAATCATGCAAAAGCATGGAACAAAGCCATGTCTATGTATGGTATGAATCTTAGCGAAGAAGAAGCATACATGCACGAGGGACGCACCGGAGCAAGTACTATTAATATAGTCTGCATGCGCGAAAGAGGCTGCAACGCAGATGAAGAAGAAATAAAGAAAATATACCAAACCAAAAGTGATATCTTCAACACTCTCCCAAAGGCTGAACCTATGCCGGGAGCATATACTTTACTCCGTAATATCAAAGAATCCGGACTTCAGCCCGTGTTGGTCACAGGATCAGGACAACTATCACTGATAGACAATCTGAACCATCATTTCCCCGGAATATTCCAAAAAGAATTCATGGTTACTGCATTCGACGTTAAATACGGCAAACCAAATCCTGAGCCATATCTTATGGGATTGAAAAAAGCAGGAATTGCACCAAACGAAGCTGTTGTAGTAGAAAATGCACCACTAGGGGTAAAAGCAGGAGTTGCAGCAGGTATATTTACAATAGCTGTAAATACAGGACCGTTACCAGACTCAGCACTGCTAGATGAAGGCGCAAACCTTCTGTTCGGTTCCATGCAGGAACTTTCTGAAAAATGGGATAATCTTAGAAAAGAAATAAACCTATAAAAGAAAAGCTGTCAAGTAGTCATATATACCTGACAGCTTTCACCTTAAATATCAAAGATAACAATATTAATTATATTACAAAAAGATTACTTCTTGACAATAAAGCGGCTCCAACAGCATTTGCCTTTTCTTTCAATTCGGACAATACGATATCCGAATCACGATACATCATATTCAAAGTATGTTTTCTGATTGCAGAAATAACCGGATGAAGAAGATAATCTCCTACCCTTGACAAATCACCGCCGATAATAACCTGTTCGGGATTGAATATATTGATCAATCCACCTATATGACGACCAAGCTTTTGTCCTATCTCTTCTACGAGTTCAATAGCAAGAACATCCTCTCTGTCAACAGCATTGAAAATATCATCAAGCTCAATTTCTTCTATAGACTTTTCTTTCAATATTACGGAGCTTTCTCCATTTTTAAGTCTTTCGATAAATTTTCTATATAAAGCAGAGCAGGAAACTTCCGTTTCTATACATCCCTTCTTTCCACAATGACATATCTGCTGATTGTCATATCCGAAGTTATGTCCAAACTCTCCGGCAAATCCTGACATTCCATTGTATAATTTTCCGTCGATTATTATACCCATTCCCAATCCCCAACTTATATTAATGAAAATAAGGTTCTTCGGGCATTTTACAGAATGTAACATATACTCACCATAAGCAGTAGTCCTACTGTCATTATCAACACAGGCATTGATTCCAATCCTGTCGGTAATCATTTCGCTGATTGGTGTCTGTGCAAAATTGAATGTTCCATAGCTACATCCTGTCACAGGATTTACTCGTCCGTGCAATCCCAAACAAACATTGAGATATTTTTCTTTCTTGTAAGGTAACGAATCTATGTACAACAAAATTTCGTCACACATTTTATCCAGACATTCAACAGTATTTTCGCGTTTGAAAGGTATTTTGGTCTTAAAATCAACGATTTCACCTCTAAAATTAACCACGCAGAAGCTCAAATAAGTCTGTGCTGCTTCTACCCCCAGGAAATAGCCTGCATCGGGATTCAGACCATATAAATTAGGATGTCGCCCACCATTTGTTTCCAACTTACCATTATCATCTACATACCCGTCCTCACACATTTCATCTATCAGTTTTGTAATAGTAGGAATACTTAAATCCATATCTTTAGAAAGGTCGGTTATTGTAGCATCACCATTGTATATAAAGTGAGTGATAATACGACGTTTCATCGTAGCACTCTTAGTTCCTTTCTTAATTTCATCCAATAGCCTCTGTCCCATATTTATAGTTTTTATAGTATATGCTACAAAAATAATAGTTTTTTTTAATATCACACCAATAAAAAATCTTTTTTTTTATTTGCCTTTCTAATTTATGATAGGTATCTTTGCATAGTTATCAAAATATTTTCATTACAAGAATATAGTTAACTAAATTTATAAACTAATAAAACCAAAAAATCATGAGAGTAATTATCGAACCAGATTATCAGTCAATCTCTAATTGGGCTGCAAACTATGTTGCAAAAAAAATCAATGCAGCTAATCCTACAAAAGAAAAACCTTTCGTTTTGGGTCTTCCTACAGGTTCATCTCCACTTGGAATGTACAAAGCTCTGATTGAACTGAACAAACAGGGTAAGGTATCATTCAAGAACGTCGTTACATTCAACATGGACGAATACGTAGGTCTTCCTGAATCACACCCTGAAAGCTATCACTCTTTCATGTTCAATAACTTCTTCAATCATATAGACATCTGTAAAGAGAATATACATATACTGAACGGTAACGCAGCTGACCTTGAAGCTGAATGTGCCAACTACGAAAAGGAAATCGAAAAATTCGGTGGTATAGATTTGTTCCTTGGCGGTATCGGTCCTGACGGACACATTGCATTCAACGAACCGGGTTCATCACTTACATCACGTACACGCGTAAAGACTCTTACTACAGATACTATCATCGCAAACTCACGTTTCTTCGACAATGATGTAAACAAAGTTCCTAAGACAGCTCTTACAGTAGGTGTAGGAACAGTTCTTTCAGCAAAAGAAGTATTGATTATCTGTAACGGTCACAACAAGGCACGCGCATTGCAGCATGCAGTAGAAGGCGGTATCACACAGATGTGGACTATCAGTGCTTTGCAGATGCACCAGCACGGCATCATCGTATGCGACGAAGCTGCTACAGACGAACTTAAAGTAGGTACTTACAAATACTTCAAAGATATTGAAAAAGACAATCTTTAATTGATTTGGATAAGCTTCGAAAGAGCAACTGAAAAATATAAAGTTGACAAGGCCTCTGTTACAATGTTTCTTATCCTGATGACAAACCTTGTCAACTTTTTTGGGTTTATCTTTGTTATATTAACAGAGTGAACTAAAAAAATTCATTAACCTAACAAAAAAGGAGAAACTATGCGAACTAATCTTACATCGCAAATCTCGCTGAATAACGTATCAACACGCTATTACAAGCCTGAAAATGCTGTTGAACGTTCGGTAATCACAAGATTCGAAAAGATTACAACCAACATTTTCGAATCAATGGACGAAGGAACACAGCATATTGCAGATGAAATAATAGCAAAGATACAGGACAGACAGCGTGAAGGAAAGTTCTGTACAATAGCATTAGGTACAGGATCATCACTACGCCCATTGTTCACAGAGCTGATTCGCCGTCATAAAGACGAAGGCGTAAGCTTCAGAAATGTCATCTTGTTCAATCTGTATGAATTCTATCCTATAAACGAAGGTGCCGGAAGTACTTTCAGCCATCTGATGAAGCAGTTCATCTCGCAGGTTGACATCGACAGACAGAACATCTTCACAATGGAAGGCAGCATTCCTCAGGATGCAATCATCGACCATTGCAGACTATACGAACAAAGAATACAGACATTCGGAGGTATAGATATTGCTATTCTAGGAATAGGAAGAAAAGGAATCATAGGTATGAACGAACCTGGCTCGCAGGCCAGCTCATCTACACGCCTGATATTGCTTGACAGTACTTCACGTTCGGAAGCAGCTCACAACCTTGGTGTTGACAATCTTCCTCCTTGCTCCATTACAATGGGTATCAAAACCATTCTTGGTGCAAGAAAAGTATTCCTGCTAGCATGGGGTGAGGACAAAGCAGAAATCATACGCAAGACTGTAGAAGAAAAAATTACAGACACACTGCCTGCTTCATACCTTCAGATGCACACAAATGCAGTGGTATGCACAGACCTTGCTGCCGCAGCTTATCTGACAAGAATACAACGCCCTTGGCTGGTTACAAACTGCGAATGGAATAACAAGCTTATCAGAAGCGCTATTGTTTGGTTGTGCCAGACATTAGGCAAACCTATCCTGAAACTGACCAACAAGGATTACAATGACAATGGTCTGAGTGAACTTCTTGCTCTTTACGGTTCTGCATACAATGTAAACATCAAGGTATTCAACGACCTTCAGCACACTATCACAGGATGGCCGGGCGGAAAGCCTAACGCTGACGACACTTACCGTCCTGAAAGAGCAAAACCATTCCCTAAAAGAGTTATCGTATTCTCTCCACACCCTGACGACGATGTCATTTCAATGGGTGGAACACTGAGACGACTTGTTCAGCAGGGACATGAAGTACACGTAGCATACCAGACTTCAGGAAATATTGCCGTAGGCGATGAAGAAGTTGTAAGATTCATGCACTTCATCAATGGTTTCAATCAGTTGTTCGACGACAACCAGAACCAGACTATCAGCGACAAGTACGCCGAAATAAAGAAGTTCTTTGCCGAAAAGAAAGAAGGCGACATGGATTCAAGAGACATTCTTACCATCAAAGGACTCATCCGTAGAGGTGAAGCACGTACAGCATGTACATACAACAATATTCCTTTGTCAAGATGTCACTTCCTCGACCTTCCATTCTACGAAACCGGTAAGATTGAAAAGAACCCTATCAGCCTTCCTGACATTGAAATAGTACTTAACCTTCTTAGAGAAGTAAAACCTCATCAGATTTATGTGGCAGGCGATTTGGCCGACCCTCATGGAACTCACAGGGTATGTACTGATGCCGTATTTGCAGCTATCGACGAAGAAAAGAATGCCGGAGCCGAATGGCTTAAAGACTGTAGAATATGGATGTATCGTGGAGCATGGGCAGAATGGGAAATAGAGAACATCGAAATGGCTGTTCCTCTGAGTCCTGAAGAATTGCGTGCAAAACGTAACTCAATCCTAAAACACCAGTCACAGATGGAAAGTGCTCCATTCCTTGGCAACGACGAACGTCTGTTCTGGCAAAGAAGTGAAGACCGTAACCGCGGAACTGCATCTCTTTACGACGGATTGGGACTGGCATGTTACGAAGCAATGGAAGCATTCGTTGAGTACAAGCCTCTATAAAAACAATATTAATTCCAATCGAGTAGGAGGAAAACGAAGTAGTTTTCTTCCTACTTTCGTTCTCCGACCTCTCCCACCACCACGCATGCGGTTCCGCACGTGGCGGTTCTTTATTTAGGATACCA
>NZ_JACJLE010000161.1 GCF_016901995.1 Bacteroides caecigallinarum
TTCACCAGCTTCCTTCCGTCACATGATAAGCTAAAAACTATTCATCAGTACCGTGAAAGCATTCTTCACATGCTCGTTAGGGAACCCCAATTTGTAGGTATTCGATTTCTTATCGTAGGCTTTAATCGTCAGATAACCGCTCTGATAAATCAACGGAATAAGATTTTTCGATGCAGTATCGTTACTATCCAGCAGACTGCCGTCTATCTCAACCCCTTCCAAATCTCCAAAGTCAGAATCTCTCTTTTTAAGCATTTTCACCAGAAACGAAGGCGTTCCAACCTCTATCCAATTACTCATTAACTGTTTAGAATCCAGAGTAATCATTAAACCTGACAGGTTATAAATATCCACACAATCCTCGTTGAAGTGATACCCGTCGTACAATTCCTTGAGTTTCGCCTTTGTCTCCTCCTC
>NZ_JACJLE010000162.1 GCF_016901995.1 Bacteroides caecigallinarum
AATCCACCTCTCCACATTCCTCTTCTCATAGCTGAAGTTCACACCCACTTTCACCAGCTTCCTTCCGTCACATTCGAAAGGCAGGGCATAGTCCTTGCTCTCTATCTGTCGCATTGCCTCTTCCGCCGTGCCGTCCAGCTTGAACTCCATCACGTATATGTAGTCCGGTGTCTTCACCACCATGTCAATCCTTCCATCCGAGGTATGATATTCCGCCTGCGTATAGAATCCCAGCAGTTTGAACAGGATGAACATCACGTTCTGGTAGTGCAGCTCCAGGTCACGAGCCAGCTCGTACGGAGTGTCCGCAAAGAAAGTCGTCAGTCGTTTCATGAAAGCGTCAGTGTCTCCGCTTTCAATATCCTTCACGAAATTCATGATTCCGAACGTAGCCTCCGAATTATCCATTCCCGTAT
>NZ_JACJLE010000163.1 GCF_016901995.1 Bacteroides caecigallinarum
AGCATGAGTATTAGCTAACGGGTGCAAGTCCCCAATGAGCCCTAATAGCGGGAATCATACAGCCAAAAGCAAGGGTGTCCATCGCGAGGTGGAATCTAAAGGAAGCTGGTGGCAAACATCTGGTCTGACGAACAGAAACTTCATATAAGGCATAAGACTGTGGATGAGATTGCATGACAAATCAAAGTCCTATAGCTATTCGGAACAGTCAATGTAAATGGAGCAGACATAAGATGGAAAGTTAATACCCTTATCCGAGGAGGTCTCACGGACGCATGAGAATAGTGAAAAAAAAATCGAAATAAGCGGAGTAAAGCTTGCCGTGAGAAGTCAGCAGATGTCATAGTAGCAAACGTGTCGATAAGTTTGTGAAGGACAGAACTTTATTTAAACGATAATAATTGAAAACTACC
>NZ_JACJLE010000164.1 GCF_016901995.1 Bacteroides caecigallinarum
AGTTATAAAAGGAATAACCTAAGTATTTTACACCTTTGACATATGAGACTGTTGTCTTTTCCTTGTTTACTCTCAAATGAAGTTTACCCTCGATAAATCGGGTAATAGATTCCTTAGTTTGTTTCGCCGCACTTTTACTTCGGCAGAATATCATTGAATCATCGGCATACCGAACAAAGAGATGACCTCTTCGCGTTAGTTCCTTGTCGAGTTCATTAAGCATGATATTACTTAATAGGGGACTTAAAGGACCACCTTGAGGAGTGCCTTCGTGGCTCGCCTCAAACATACCATGATTCAGGATTCCGCTGCGGAGATATTTGTGTATAAGACTAACCACTCTTCCATCCTTTATTGTACGGCTCAGTATTTCTATCAGACGACTGTGGCATACGGTAT
>NZ_JACJLE010000165.1 GCF_016901995.1 Bacteroides caecigallinarum
CTTTACTGTACGAGCCATATATATATAGCGCCTTAACGGGTAGTTTTTCTGCCACCAGTTTTTTGTATCTTTTTGCAATTCCGATAGCCTGCTCTTTATCCATGGTTGCAGTTCTTTAATAATCCTCAATCACAGTGCAGCTATTTCTTCCTCACTGAGACCGGTATTCTTTGATATTATATCAACAGGAATACCGGATTTTTTAAAGTTCCGGGCTATCTCAAGACGCTCCTCAGCACGACCCTCTGCACGACCCTCTGCACGACCTTCAGCAAGTCCCATCTCATGTCCTCTGGCATGTCCTTCACGCAAGGCATCAGTCATAAGGGTCCTTTCCACTCTCACTGCATCCCAGAAGTCATCATAACCCTGTAGCTGCGCCTCATTGAAAGCCCCCT
>NZ_JACJLE010000166.1 GCF_016901995.1 Bacteroides caecigallinarum
CCGCTCATGAGTAGAGCAGCCACGAGATAAGTCCATTTTCTCATACTGTTTCCTTTTTTAGGTTAATTAATAAGGTTATTAGTTTAAAGTTTTATCTTTAAGTTCGTTTCTAATAATAGGCAAAGTCGCGGGGGAACTTTAAACAGGAGCACAACAATATGAATTAGACATTAAAACGACTTATCATCAATGTAAAGAGTTTTTAATAACAAACCACAAACACATACAAAGCAATACTTTGAAAAACAAAATCTTATAACTAAATTTGCACAAATCAAAATATTTTAAATTATGGGAAATTATATCAGATTCGACTGGGCAATGAAACGCCTGCTTAGGGACAAGGCTAACTTTCAGGTACTGGAAGGACTGCTCACTACCCTACT
>NZ_JACJLE010000167.1 GCF_016901995.1 Bacteroides caecigallinarum
GAAATTCTTTCGGAAATAGAATCACGTGATACTACGATAATGATGAAGAATAAGGAGCTGGAGCTTAAGAACAAGGAACTTGAGAGCAAAAGCCAAGAACTTGAGAGCATGAGCCAGGAACTTGAGAGCAAAAGCCAGGAACTTGAGAGCAAAAGCCAGGAACTTGAGAGTAAGAGCCAGGAACTTGAGAGCAAAAGCCAGGAACTTGAGAGCAAAAGCCAGGAACTTGAGAGTAAGAGCCAGGAACTTGAGAGCAAGAGCCAGGAACTTGAGAGCAAGAGCCAGGAACTTGAGAGCAAGAGCCAGGAACTAATTTCTAAAAATAAAATGCTAGGAAATATGATAAGCCTCTTAAGGAAACAAGGGCTATCCGATGAAGATATTG
>NZ_JACJLE010000168.1 GCF_016901995.1 Bacteroides caecigallinarum
ACCACCTTGCCAACATGAAACGTCTTCTCCTTGAAACGGACGAATGGTTACGACGTCGCATACGAATGTGTATATGGAAATCTTGGAAAAACCCTAAGACGAGAATATCCAATCTGATTCGATGTGGAATCTCTAAGAGGAAAGCCAATGAATGGGGTTATACTCGATTGGGGTATTGGCGTATTGCTGACAGTTGGATAACACACAGTTCTATGACTAATGAACGACTAAAAATTGCCGGGTATCCAACCCTTTATGACGAGTATCTCAAATGGTATCCTAAATAAAGAACCGCCACGTGCGGAACCGCATGCGTGGTGGTGGGAGAGGTCGGAGAACGAAAGTAGGAAGAAAACTACTTCGTTTTCCTCCTACTCGATT
>NZ_JACJLE010000169.1 GCF_016901995.1 Bacteroides caecigallinarum
CCATGATTCAGGATTCCGCTGCGGAGATATTTGTGTATAAGACTAACCACTCTTCCATCCTTTATTGTACGGCTCAGTATTTCTATCAGACGACTGTGGCATACGGTATCGAAGAATCGCTCGAGGTCAAGGTCTACTACATATTTGTAGCCTGAATTGACGATATCTTTCGCTCTGCGTAATGCATCATGGCAGCCACGTCTCGGACGGAAACCGAAACTACTTCGGCTAAACTGAGCTTCGTAGATGGGGGTCAGTACTTGGGTGATGGCTTGCTGTATCAGTCGGTCTACAACGGTCGGTATTCCTAACTGTCGCATCTTGCCGTTATCCTTAGGAATTTCCACTCTAAGGACAGGATTG
>NZ_JACJLE010000170.1 GCF_016901995.1 Bacteroides caecigallinarum
CCATGATTCAGGATTCCGCTGCGGAGATATTTGTGTATAAGACTAACCACTCTTCCATCCTTTATTGTACGGCTCAGTATTTCTATCAGACGACTGTGGCATACGGTATAGAAGAATCGCTCGAGGTCAAGGTCTACTACATATTTGTAGCCTGAATTGACGATGTCTTTCGCCCTGCGTAATGCAGCATGACAACCACGTCTCGGACGGAAACCGAAACTGTTCCGACTAAACTGAAATTCGTAGATGGGGGGCAGTACTTGGGTGATGGCTTGCTGTATCAGTCGGTCTACAACGGTCGGTATTCCTAACTGTCGCATCTTGCCGTTATCCTTAGGAATTTCCACTCTAAGGACAGGATTG
>NZ_JACJLE010000018.1 GCF_016901995.1 Bacteroides caecigallinarum
ATTTAGAGAATAAACAATCTTCTAATTTTCAAGATATTACAAATACATTGCAATTTTATTCCAACAAAGCTTTATACGAATAAAAAGCAATTGACAATCAAGCACTTATAGTATTTTTCAGAAAAGCAAGAAAAAGTTGATTTGTTTTTCTGAAATTTCATGCCGAAATTTGCACCGTAGATAATTTGCTAAAAAAGAAATTAAGATATTAGATTAAGAAATATGATTGAAGGGAATCAAGCTATTGCATTATGGAACAAATGTCTCATGTTTATAAGAGATAACGTTAATGCAACTGCTTATAAAACATGGTTTGAGCCTATTGTTCCACTTAAATACGACAATAAGGCATTGACTATAGGGGTACCAAGTCCTTTCTTCTATGAATATTTAGAAGAAAAGTATGTAGGTTTACTCCGTGCCGCTATATATAAGGAAATAGGAGAAGGTACGGAACTGATGTACTCCATTCTTACAGACAAAACAAACCAAATAACAGTAAATATAGAGGGAACAAAACGTTCACAGGCTGTACAGCAAAACAATGTGCAGAATGCAAACAAGACTCCAAACCCTCTACAAGCTCAAGTTGTACAGGATTTGGACCCACATTTAAATCCTAACTACAATTTTGACAATTTCATCAAAGGTACTAGCAATGAGTTTTCGAGAACTGTAGCTGAAACAGTTGCACAAAACCCTGCCAGAACTTTTAACCCATTATTTATATATGGTCCTTCAGGAGTTGGCAAGACACATCTTGTCAATGCTATTGGTACGCGTATTAAAGAACTATACCCGGAAAAAAGAGTTTTATATGTATCTGCACATTTGTTCCAGGTGCAATACACAGATTCTGTAAGAACCAATCATTTCAATGATTTTATTACTTTCTATCAAACTATTGACGTACTCATCATTGATGATATACAAGAGTTTGCCGGAGTAACAAAAACTCAGAATACCTTCTTTCATATATTCAATCATCTACACCAAAATGGTAAGCAGCTAATCCTGACATCTGACCGCGCTCCGGTAATGTTACAAGGAATGGAAGACCGATTGCTGACACGTTTCAAATGGGGTTTAGTAGCCGAATTAGAGAAGCCTGATACAGAACTGCGAAAAAATATATTACGTAATAAGATTCGTCGCGACGGTCTTACTATATCAGAATCTGTTATCAGCTACATTGCTGAAAACGTTAATGAAAGCGTTCGTGAACTAGAGGGTATTGTAAACTCATTGTTGGCACAGTCTATACTATTCAAACGTGAAATAGATATTGATTTGACTCAAAGAATAGTAAGAAAGGCTGTAAAATGCGCTGAAGTTAAACCTGTTACTGTTGAAGATATAATCGAAAAGGTATGTGAATACTACAAGGTAGATACTTCAACAATACATACAAAGACAAGAAAAAGAGAAGTCGTTCAGGTTAGACAGGTTGCTATGTATCTTGCCAAGAAACATACAGAAACCTCTTCTTCAAAGATTGGACAGCTTATAGGTAAGAAAGACCATGCAACAGTATTGCACGCATGCAAAATTGTTAAAGATCAGGTTGACGTAGATAAAGCATTCAAAAATGAAATTGACGAAATAGAGGCTAGTATAAGAATGAAATAAACTATTTCAATATAAACATAAAAAATAAAAGACCACAGTAAATGTGGTCTTTATTTTTTATACTAATTCTATGTTACTCAAAAAATCCCTGACGTTTTAACACATTAATCAAGCCTGCTGACATCATTTCATTATCAGCCTTTCGATATCTTATATCTGTAAATATCTGTGCCAAAGTCTCTTTTTTATTAATTTCAATAAAATGCTTGTTTTCTGGAAGTGATTCCTTATAAGCATATATCTCATCTATATCTTCTGGAGTGTACTGTGAATAAACTTCATTATGAATAATACCGTTCAAAGGAAGTCTATCAGGCTGTGAAGGACATTCATCCGGATAACCCACCGTTATAGTTGCTACAGGAACGACCAGCTTAGGTAATTTCAGCAAATCTATTATAGGTTCAGGATTATAAATGGTTGTACCCAAATAACATATTCCCAATCCATTTTCCTCGGCTAGAGTACAAAAATTCTGAGTTACCAACAATGCATCTGAAAGAGCATTTATAAATGAAAGGAAATTGTCATATCCCGGCTCAGCATTCCGCTGCTTACACCACAGGCTAAAGCGATTAAAATCTGCACAGAAAGTCAGAACAACAGGAGCTCCCATCACCATAGGCTGGTTAAAATGCATAGGAGCAAGTTTAGATTTCATTTCATTACTACGAGTTACAACTACACTGTACAACTGCATATTTCCCATTGTAGAGGCTCTGAAAGAATCCTCCAACAGCCCATTCAACAAATCCTCCGGAATATCCTGAGATTTGTATTTACGTATCGTTCTTCTATTCTTTATTGAATCCATATTTATATTTTTTCTTATTTCACAAAGATAATATAAAAAATAAACATTGTATATTTTTTCAAGACTAATATTCTACAAAATAGAAACAAGTTAATCAAAATGGAAAACTTTACAGATATATAAAACATACAACAAACTGAAAATCAACACTATAAGCAATAAAAATGGAAAACTTTCAAAAAGCTGTTGATAACTTTATATATTTTTTCTTTGTCGATTAAAAAAACATTGATAGCTTTGCACCATCAATCATTTCTCTAATATCTACATACAACTGATACAAACTTATTCTTATAATATCGTGGAAAAAAAGGTTTATAGCTACAATGAAGCATACGAAGCTTCATTAGAGTATTTTAATGGAGATGAACTTGCCGCGCGTGTTTGGGTAAACAAATATGCAGTGAAAGATTCATTTGGAAACATCTATGAAAAATCCCCAAGGGACATGCATTGGCGCCTTGCCAATGAAGTTGCCAGAATTGAGGCAAACTATCCTAACAGCATGACTTCACAGGAATTGTTTGACTTGTTCGATCACTTCAAATACATTGTTCCACAGGGTAGCCCGATGACCGGTATCGGTAACGAATATCAGGTCGCTTCCTTATCAAACTGTTTTGTAATCGGACTTGACGGAAAAGCTGACTCATACGGCGCTATTATCCGTATCGACGAAGAGCAGGTGCAGCTTATGAAACGTAGAGGCGGTGTAGGTCACGACTTGTCACATATCCGTCCTAAAGGATCACCTGTAAAGAACTCTGCACTTACATCTACAGGACTGGTTCCTTTCATGGAACGTTACTCAAACTCAACAAGAGAAGTAGCGCAGGACGGACGTAGAGGTGCCCTTATGCTCAGTGTTTCAATCAAGCACCCGGACTCTGAATCTTTCATCGACGCAAAGATGACAGAAGGCAAGGTTACAGGAGCAAATGTTTCTGTAAAACTTGACGACGAGTTCATGCAGGCAGCTGTTGACAACAAGCCATATATACAGAAATTCCCTATAGACTCGGAAAATCCACAGTTCGTAAAAGAAATCAATGCCAATGAATTATGGAGAAAGATTGTACACAACGCATGGAAATCGGCTGAACCGGGCGTCTTGTTCTGGGATACAATTTTGAAAGAATCTGTGCCTGACTGCTATGCCGACCTCGGATTCAGAACCGTATCTACAAACCCTTGCGGTGAAATTCCATTGTGTCCATACGATTCATGCCGACTGCTGGCTATCAATCTTTACTCATACGTTGTAAATCCATTTACAAAGGATGCATACTTTGATTTTGATTTGTTCAAGACACACGTAAGATATGCACAAAGAATAATGGACGATATCATCGACCTCGAACTGGAAAAGATTGGTCTCATCCTTGAAAAGATTGACTCTGACCCGGAAAACGATGAAGTTAAAAATACAGAACGTCATCTTTGGGAAAAGATATACAGAAAGTCTGGTCTTGGAAGACGTACAGGAGTAGGTATTACTGCTGAAGGAGATATGCTGGCTGCTATGGGACTAAGATACGGAACCGAAGAAGCTACAGAATTCTCAGAAAAGGTACACAAGACCATTGCTATCGAAGCATACCGTTCGTCAGTTATTATGGCTAAAGAACGTGGCGCATTCGAAATCTATGACAGCGAAAGAGAAAAGAACAATCCTTTCGTAAACCGTATAAAGGAAGCAGACCCTGCTCTGTACGAAGATATGGTGAGATACGGACGTAGAAACATCGCCTGTCTTACTATTGCTCCTACAGGTACAACAAGTCTTATGACACAGACTACTTCTGGTATAGAACCAGTATTCATGCCTGTGTATAAGAGACGCCGTAAGGTAAATCCTAACGACGAAAACGTAAGAATTGATTTCGTTGATGAGACAGGTGATGCTTTTGAAGAATATATCGTATTCCATCACAAGTTCCTCACTTGGATGAAAATCAACGGTCTGGACACAACAAAGAACTATACTCAAGAAGAAATAGACGAGCTTGTAGCCAAATCACCTTACTATAAAGCTACATCAAATGATGTTGACTGGCTTATGAAGGTTAAGATGCAGGGACGCATCCAGAAATGGGTTGACCACTCAATCAGTGTTACTATCAACCTGCCTAACACTGTTGACGAAGAACTCGTAAACAATCTTTACGTAGAAGCTTGGCGTTCAGGATGCAAGGGATGTACAGTATATCGTGACGGCTCACGTGCCGGAGTCCTTGTTTCAACACAAAAGACAGACAAGGAAGAAAAGCGCAAGGAAGAAGAATGCAGATGCAAACGTCCTGAGGTTGTAGAGGTAAGACCAAAAGTGCTTGAAGCAGACGTGGTACGCTTCCAGAACAACAAAGAGAAATGGGTAGCATTTGTAGGCTTGCTCGACGGACATCCATACGAAATCTTCACCGGTCTTCAGGATGATGAAGAAGGTATAGTGCTTCCTAAATCTGTAACTTGCGGTAAAATCATCAAGAACATTGATGAGAATGGAAACAAGCGCTATGACTTCCAGTTCGAAAACAAACGTGGCTACAAAATGACAGTAGAAGGATTGTCTGAACGTTTCAACAAAGAATACTGGAACTATGCTAAACTTATTTCAGGAGTATTGCGCTGGAGAATGCCAATCGATCAGGTTATCAAACTTGTAGGTTCACTTCAGCTTGACAGCGAAAACATCAACACATGGAAGGTCGGTGTTGAACGTGCCCTGAAGAAATATGTACAGGACGGAACAGAAGCCAAAGGTATGAAATGCCCTAACTGCGGAAACGAAACATTGGTTTATCAGGAAGGCTGTCTTATCTGTACAACTTGCGGTTCTTCAAGATGCGGATAATATACTTAAAACATAAATGACAAACCTAGGCGAAGAATACCTACACAATAACGGAATTCTTCGCCTTTTCTTTTAAACCATAGCATATATGAAAGCCCAATCAATGAACATCATCCTGAATGAGATGAAATTCTACTCTTATCATGGCGTACTTCCACAAGAAAACACCGTTGGTGCAGAGTATAAAGTCAGTCTTGACATAGAAACAGATTTCAGCGAAGCTGCTGCTACAGACAATCTTGAAGGAACAATCAATTATGCAGAGATACATGAGGCTGTAAAGGAAGAAATGAATATACCGGCAAAACTCCTTGAACACCTGGCTTACAGGATATCCAAACGTCTGTTCACTGATTTCCCGACCATCAAAAGCATAGAGATAACCATATTCAAGGAAAATCCGCCAATGGGCGCCGACTGCAAGAATGTCGGAGTCAAAGTGAAATATTTTCAATAAAAAATCAGCCAAATGTTTGGATTATAAAAAATAATACATACATTTGCCGCAGAAACAACAAACAACATAACATTTATGACAAACTCAATGGTAAATACATTCTTCTGGTGGCGCCACTTACAACTCCAAAAGTCGTAAGGGCATCAGTCGCGTGTATATACCAAATTTAAAGATATAAGTAATTTAAAAAAGCAGAGCGGGCTGTCGTACTTTACGGCAGCCCGTTCTGCTTTTTTGCATTTTCAGAAACAATTTAAAAAACAATAACGATATGAAATCTTACCAAGTAAACGAAAAAGGTTATTACGGAGAATTCGGTGGAGCATACATCCCCGAAATACTGCACAGATGTGTAAGCGAACTTCAGGAAGCATATTCAAAGGTGCTTGAAGATGAAGGATTCAAGAAAGAATACGCGCAGTTATTGAAAGACTATGTGGGACGCCCTTCCCCACTCTACCTAGCCAAACGCCTGTCCGAAAAATACGGATGTAAGATTTATCTGAAAAGAGAAGATCTGAACCACACGGGAGCCCACAAAATCAATAATGCCATAGGTCAGGTACTGCTTGCAAAACGTATGGGAAAAACCAGAATCATAGCAGAAACGGGAGCCGGTCAGCATGGTGTGGCTACAGCAACGGTCTGCGCACTGATGGGAATGGAATGTATAGTGTATATGGGAAAAACCGATGTGGAACGCCAGCACGTGAACGTGGAACGAATGAAGATGCTTGGAGCCACAGTCTGCCCGGTAACTTCCGGCAACATGACTCTGAAAGATGCCACAAACGAAGCCATACGCGACTGGTGCTGTCATCCTACTGATACCTATTATGTGATAGGCTCTACAGTAGGCCCTCACCCCTATCCTGATATGGTGGCAAGACTTCAGTCCGTCATCAGCGAAGAAATCAAGAAGCAGCTCATGGAACACGAAGGACGCGATTATCCTGATTATCTGATGGCTTGCATAGGCGGAGGAAGCAATGCAGCAGGGACGATATTCCACTATCTGGACGATGAGAGAGTAAAAATAGTACTTGCCGAAGCAGGCGGACTGGGATTGAACAGCGGTATGTCGGCTGCCACAATCCAACTGGGTAAAATCGGTATCATTCATGGTTTCAAGACTCTGGTAATGCAGGATACTAACGGACAGATTCTCGAACCTTATTCCATCTCTGCCGGTCTGGACTATCCGGGAATAGGTCCTATGCACGCCAATCTTGCCAAAGAACATCGCGCTACAGTATTGGCTATAAACGATGACGAAGCAATCAAGGCTGCTTACGAACTTACACTTCTAGAAGGGATAATACCTGCTCTTGAATCGGCACATGCTTTGGGAGCTTTAGAGAAAATGAACTTCAAGCCTACAGATATTGTTGTACTTACAGTGTCGGGAAGAGGCGACAAGGATATTGAGACTTATTTGAAATATAAGGGTTATTAGTTGTTAGTTGTTAATTATTAATTTTTAATTTTTAATTTTTAATTATCCAAAGATGAATACAAAATACCAATACACCACCATACATAAATCAATACTGGGCGACCTACATACGCCGGTAAGCACATACCTGAAAGTGCGCGACCTTTTCCCTCAGAGTGTACTGATGGAGAGTTCGGACTATCACGGAACAGAGAACAACAAGTCATTCATCGGCCTCAACCCGATAGCAAGCATAAGTGTCAACCATGGGAAAGCCATCGCCACTTACCCCGACGGAACTACAGAAGAAACATCTGTAAAGAATAAGAGAAGCGTGGAAAATGCCATAAATACCTTCCTCGGACATTTCGGGATAGAAGGTGAATACTCGTCATACTGCGGAGTATATGGCTACACCACATTCAATGCCGTCCGCTATTTTGAAAACATAGACGTTCCAGACAGTATAGACGCGAAGAACGACGCACCGGAAATTCTATACATATTATATAAATACCTCATCGTTTTCCACGGATTCAAGAGCGAAATGGTACTGCTAGAACTGCAGTCGCCAGGTGAACCTAGTCATATAGACAAGATAGAAAAAGCCATAAACAACCGCAACTTCACTGCATACGAGTTCAGAACTGTAGGAGAAACCACCAGCACACTGACCGACGACGAACATCGCGATAACATACGCCGCGGAATAAGCCACTGCATGAGAGGCGACGTATTTCAGATAGTCATGTCAAGACGGTTTATACAGAGATACGAAGGCGATGACTTCAAGCTTTACCGTGCCTTGAGAAGCATAAATCCGTCGCCATACCTGTTCTATTTCGATTTCGGCGGATTCAGAATTTTCGGTTCGTCTCCGGAAACTCACTGCAAGATTGAGGATGAAATCGCAAGCATCGACCCGATAGCAGGAACCACCAAAAGGACAGGCAGTAAGGAAGCCGACCGTAAAGCAGCAGAGGCCCTGCTTGCCGACCCAAAGGAGAATGCCGAGCACGTCATGCTGGTAGATCTGGCAAGAAACGACCTTAGCCGCAACTGCCACGATGTGAAAGTTGATTTCTACAAGGAGCCTCAATACTACAGCCACGTGATACACCTCGTGAGCCGTGTGAGCGGAAAAGTAAACACCGGAGCCGACGCTGTAAGTACATTCATCGACACCTTTCCGGCAGGAACACTGAGCGGAGCCCCAAAAGTAATGGCTATGCAGCTTATCAGCAAATACGAACCACACAACCGTGGCGTTTACGGCGGATGCATAGGTTTCATCAGTTTAGATGGAAAAAATATTAATCAGGCCATAACAATACGTACATTTGTAAGCCGCAACAACGAGCTATGGTTTCAGGCAGGAGGCGGCATAGTGGCAAAAAGTAATGTCGAAAACGAACTGCAGGAAGTAAACAACAAACTCGGAGCACTGAGAAAAGCCATTGAACTGGCAGAGAAATTATAATAAGTTGACAAGGCTTCAGTCAACAAGTTAATAGAAAGGCTCTCCATCCGGATGGTAGAAAACCTTGTCAACTCGTCAACTTGTCAACTCGTCACCTTTTTAAATAACATCAAATATGAGAATAGTAATCATAGACAACTACGACTCATTCACATACAACCTCAGCCACCTCGTGAAGGAGCTTGGCGCAGAAGTGACAGTACTCAGAAACGACTGTTTCAGTATGGAAGAACTTGAGGATTTCGACAAGATACTCCTCTCTCCCGGCCCGGGAATACCCGAAGAGGCAGGACTCCTTCTCAACGTGATACGCACCTACTCCGGCCACAAGCCTATCCTCGGTGTATGCCTTGGCGAGCAGGCCATAGGCGAAGTGTTCGGAGGAAAACTGGTAAACCTGAAAGAAGTATATCACGGAATACAAAGTAAAATCCGCATCACAGCCGATGACTATATCTTCAAAGGTCTTCCCGAAGAAATCCCCGTAGGAAGATATCACTCATGGGTTGTAGATAACGATTCTCTCCCCGACTGTCTGGAAGTGACAGCCATCAGTGCGGAAGGCTACATAATGGCAATCCGGCATAAGGAATACGATGTCCGGGGCATTCAGTTCCACCCGGAATCAGTACTTACCCCAGACGGAAAGAAAATGATTGAGAACTGGATTTCCATATAATAAAGGTAACAAGGCTACAGTTACAAGTTGACAAGGTTCTCCATCCGGACGGTAACCTCGTCATCTTGTTAACTTGTCAACTCGTCAACTAAACAAAACATTCAACAATGAAAGAAATACTCAAACGACTATTCAATCATGAGGAACTTACACGCGATGAAGCATGTACGCTCATGAAAAACATAACGGGAGAGAAATACAACAATACCCAGATAGCATCACTCCTCACGGTCTTCCAGATGAGGGGAATAACAGTAGAAGAACTGATAGGTTTCCGCGAAGCACTCCTCAGCACACGTGTCAATATCGATTTGAGCGAATACAGACCGATAGACATTGTAGGCACGGGAGGCGACGGCAAGAACACATTTAATATCTCCACATGTGCCTGCTTCGTAGTGGCAGGAGCCGGATATAAGGTAGCCAAACACGGCAACTACGGCAGTACCTCCGTGAGCGGAGCAAGCAACGTGATGGAGGAACACGGAGTGAAATTCACCAACGACAATTCCCGCCTGAGAAAGTCGATGGAAGAATGCGGAATGGCATATATGCACGCGCCTCTCTTCAATCCGGCCATGAAGGCCGTGGCATCCGTAAGAAAGGAACTCGGAGTAAGAAGCATCTTTAACCTGCTCGGCCCTCTCGTAAATCCCTGCATCCCGGCATACCAGTTGCTCGGAGTGGCCGACCTTACACTGATGCGCCTCTACACCAACACACTGCAACGTCTCGGCATCGGTTTCGCCGTAGTAAACAATCTTGACGGATACGACGAAATATCCCTCACCGACGAGTTCAAGGTTATGACCAACCGCTATGAAACCATCTGCAAACCTTCCGATATAGGTTTCACCATAGCACGCCGCGAAGAACTCTACGGAGGAAACACCATCGACGAGGCAGCAGAAATTTTCGACAATGTGCTGGACAACCGCGCCACAAAGGCACAGACCGAATGCGTACTCATCAACGCATCATTCGCCATACAGGCCATAGAACCGCAACTGCCGATAGAGGAATGTGTAGCCAAGGCACGCGAATCACTCGAAAGCGGACGTGCCATGCAGACTCTCAAAAAATTCATTGAAATAAACCAATAATAACTCCACAAATATGAAAGAAGATATTCTCACACAGATAATAGACAACACGCGCAAAACAATCAACCTGCAGAAGGAATATATAACCATGAAGATGCTCGAAAGAATAGTGTCCATTATCAAATCAAAAAAAAAGTTAAGCCTCAGCCGTTCGATAATGTCATCTTCCACCGGAATAATATCAGAATTCAAACGTCGTTCTCCCTCAAAGGGATGGATAAACCGCAAAGCCGATATCAAGCAGATAACCAGAGAATATGCAAAAGCCGGAGCGGCAGGACTGTCAGTCCTTACAGACAGAAAATTCTTTGGAGGCAAAGAAGGAGACCTCTTCAAAGCCCGCCATGCAGCTCCAACCACCCCTATTCTGAGAAAAGATTTCATCATATCGGAATATCAGATATTGCAGTCCGTAGTCCTTCGGGCTGATGCCATACTGCTGATAGCCGCCGCACTTGAAAAGGACGAATGCAGACACCTCGCAGAAATGGCGCACAGCCTGGGACTCGAAGTTTTATTGGAAATACATTCGGAAGACGAACTGGAATATGTGACGGACTGCATCGACCTCATAGGAGTGAACAACCGGGATCTCGGTAGTTTCCACACAGATGTGGAAAACTCATTCCGCCTTGCCGAAAAACTTCCGAAAGGAATACCGCACATATCGGAAAGCGGAATCTCAGGGGCAGAAACCATCATCAGACTCCGACAGGCAGGCTACAACGGATTCCTCATGGGAGAATCATTCATGAAAACCGCAGAACCGTCCATCGCACTGAAAATACTCATCGAAGAACTGGAAACAGCCCTGAAGCAATAAAAAGCTTAGACGCAATTAGCGTTACACGAACGTGTAACGGGCGGAACACAGACGTGTCACACGCGTAACACGTACGTGTAACGAGAGTGACACGAACGTGTAACACTAAATAAATACTATCATTTAACAATACAATAATGATTATCAAAGTATGTGGCATGAAACATGCCGGAAATATAAGAGCATTGGACAAACTGAAACCGGACATGACAGGTTTCATCTTCCATCCTTCCTCACCGCGTTTCGCAGATGCAGTTCCGGAGTACATGCCGGCTTCATCGCTCCGCGTTGGAGTATTCGTAAACAGCGAAACGGAGTATATATTATATAAGGTAAGAGAGTTCGGTCTCAACCTAGTGCAGCTACACGGAAATGAATCGCCCGAGCAATGCAGAGCCATACGAAGCAAAGGTATAGACATAATAAAAGCCTTCTCTCTAAAAACTGACAATGCCGACACCATAACAGCACCATACGACGGGCTGTGCCGATACTATCTCTTCGATACCCCTTGCGCAGCCTACGGCGGATCGGGCAAGACATTCGACTGGACGCTCACACAAAGCTATCACGGAAATACACCATTCCTGCTCAGCGGTGGAATAAGACCGGAAAGCCTGGAGCAGATTTCATCATTCCGCCATCCGTCGTTCGCCGGAATAGACATCAACAGCGGTTTCGAGACAGCTCCGGGAATAAAAGACATCGAAGCCATCGCCGAATTCATAAAACGATTAAGGACAGAATAAAAACAGATACAACTATGGACAGAATAAACGAACTCTTCAGCAATAAGAAACATGACATTCTTTCAATCTATTTCTGTGCAGGCGCACCTAAAGCCGACAATACAGCAGAAGTGATAACCTCACTCGAAAAGAACGGAGTGGATATGATTGAGATAGGAGTACCTTTCAGCGACCCTCTTGCCGACGGTCCTGTGATTCAGAACGCGTCATGTCAGGCACTACGCAACGGCATGACACTGACCGGACTGTTCGCACAACTTGAAGGCATCCGCAACACAGTGAGCATACCGCTCGTCCTTATGGGCTATCTCAATCCGATAATGCAATACGGAATGGAACAGTTCTTCAGGAGTTGCAGCAGCACAGGCATCGACGGGGCAATCATCCCCGACCTGCCTTTCGATGAGTACATGCAATCAGTTAAGCCAATAGCCGAAAAGTACGGCATCAAAGTGATAATGCTCATCACCCCCGAAACATCGGAAGAAAGAATACGCCTCATCGACGATAATACCGAAGGATTCATCTACATGGTATCGTCGGCAGCCGTAACCGGAGCACAGAAGGACTTTGACGCCCGGAAACAGGAATACTTCAAGAGGATAGAAGGCATGAACCTGCGCAACCCGCGCATGATAGGTTTCGGCATCTCAAACCGCCGTACATACGAGGCGGCGGCAGCACACGCCGCAGGGTGCATCATCGGAAGCCGGTTCGTGACCCTACTCAACGAAGAAAGCGGAAACGCTGAGCGGGCGATAGAACGGCTGAAAATGAATCTGGAAATACAGTAAAAAAATATTTATTTCCCTGATTTATACTTTATTTATCGTCAAAATACGCTATCTTTGCGGCAGTTAATAAATTGAATTAAAATGTATTCCGGTTTGCGGCCCATTTTTGGAAATATAGTAATCTGTTCAGACAATGTTCTGTTGTCTGCCGCATCCTGCATATATTTTCCTTCAAAAAAGTGTGCTGATAATTTGGATATGTGTGAGATTTGTGTAAACACACACACACACACACACACACACATTGCGACCGGCGTATCTTCGCGCGTTAATATACTTATTATCATCAATACATGCAAGGGTGGAAACTCCTTTTTACGGGAGCTTTCCGCCCTTTTCCGTATTCGTATGCCCCGTTAAATCCATTAAAACAAATGTCGTATGAATACAGAAATGACTATCATAGCAAGTATATTCCTGTTGCTGGGCGGACTGGCAGCGTTTCCGTTTACGCTCGATTACAGCAATACTTCATGGATGCCCCGTTGGATGCGTCCTGATGTGGACTACCTGGAACGTCCGTTCCGCTACGACTATCCCGGACGCGGAATGCAAATAATCTTCTCCCTCCTTGTCCTGTTTGTGGGAGCAATGTCACTGCTTACCTTGCTGGACAAGAACCTGTCCCAAACGGTAACTCCCGGACAGTGGTTCGACAGTATGTCACTTGTGCTTCCTGCCTGTCAGGTATCCTGTATCCTGTTCATGCGTCAGGAATACAACGATCCGTTTGAATATGCCGACCGCCTTACCGGATTCAGCATGTGGAAAGTTACAGCGGCTCTATGCCTGATACCTCTTCTGTGGTTGCCATACGTTGCCGGTCTATTGGATTCTTCCATGTACCGTTTTACGGTACTTTCCTATAATTTGCTGGCATACGCCTTTCTCGTTTACGATTATATACGGGTTTATAGAAAACGTTTTGATTATGAATACTGGACACGTACTATAATAATTTTTTCCGTTACGAGTCGCGCGCCCGTTTGGATTTTGAAAGAGATTTGAAAGTAAACATGAAGGACACAGACTGAATAACTGAACTTCAGTATTGTAGATTTAACTAGTAAATTAAACCAAATAAAAATATGAGATGCCTGAAAAAATGGATTTGGACAGTTTTCCTTTCTTTGTTCCTGCTTCCCGCCGGGGCACAGGAACAGGCGGACACGACCTATACTTTCCGTTTCAAGACAGGAAAAGACATGTTCTATGTACCCTGGAACGGTAATGACGGGGAACTTGCGAGGCTGGAAGCCTGTGTAGAGAAGTACAAGACAGAGATACTCGGAGGCCGGATGCCGCTGCATGTGGACGGATACTGCTGTTCGCAACCCACGGAAACGGAAAATCTCGCCATGGCGAGAATCCGCTCGAATAGAGTGAAATCGGAACTTATCGTGCGCCGGGAACTGACGGAAGAATGCTTCGTCACCCGTAACCATGCGGCAGAAGGTGATTTCGTCACCGTGCGCCTGACGGTACCGGTAAAAGAGACAGCCGTAACGGATACGGATGCGAAAGCCCGATGCAAAGCGGAAGCCGAACGATTAGAAGCAGAAAAACGTGCCGAACAGGAACGGCTTGCCGAAGAGCAGCGCAAGGCGGAAGAAGCCCGACTTGCCGCTGAAAAGGCAGAGGCAGAGAAAGCCGCTCAACAAAACACACTTGCCGACACGCCGTCGGAAACCAAAATCACAAATGATTATCATCTCTCCCTGCGTGCCAACCTGTTGCGCTGGGCTACCCTGACACCCGATTTAGGACTTGAATGGCGCATCTGCCCGTCGTGGGGCATTGCCGTAAACGGCTCGTGGACTTCTTGGACGTGGAGCGACAAGGACCGCCGCTATGCACTCTGGGAAGTGGCTCCGGAAGTGCGTTACTACATGGGCGAGAAGAAAGCCTGGTATCTGGGTGCGATGTTCAAGGCCGGACAGTTCAACTACAAGCTCTCCGAAACGGGCAAGCAGGGCGACCTGATGGGTGGCGGCATCACTGCCGGCTATCAGCTGCGGCTGAACAAGGCACTGAATCTTGATTTCAACCTCGGCTTGGGCTACCTGAATGCCGACTATGAGAAATATGAAGTCATCGACGGTGTGCGCGTGCGCCGTGGCAACGAGACAAAGGACTGGTGGGGCCCCATCAATGCCGGTGTGACATTGGTATGGAAAATTGGTGCAAGCCGAGCGCATTAAAGTTTACTTTAGAATGCCGAGGCGCAGCCCGATTTATGTAAGTTGTTCTAAAAACGGAGAATAATCGAATATGAAAGCAAGACAATATATAAATATGATGGGAATGGCAGCCGCCGTGCTGCTCTCTTCCTGCGTGAAGGACACGCTTTATGACACGCCGCATCCCGACTACGGGAAGATTGCGGTGACAGCCGACTGGTCGGCCCGCGGTGAGGGCATCGACATACCTGCCACATGGACGGTCAACATGGGCGACTATACGGGTACGGAGACTTCCGCCACCCATGCCCCCGACCATCTGTTTGCTCCGGGAAGCTACACCCTTGCGGTGTGGAACCCGGCTGAAGGAATCACGGTAAGCGGCACCACCGCCACCGTTGCCGCAGCCACGGGAAACCGGGCAGGCACGGATGCCTTTGTGAACAATACTCCGGGATGGTTCTTCACCTATACGGAACAGTTGAGCATCGAGAAAGACAAGGACTATCCGCTGACCGCCGCGATGAAGCAGCAGGTGCGCGAGCTGACGCTTGTCGTCGAGCCGACGGGTGATGCCGCCGGACGCATCACGGAGATTATTGCCCATCTGACGGGTGCAGCCGGAACACTCGACTTCGCAACCGATACCTACGGAGCCGCTTCGAGCGTCGTACTGCCCTTCACCAAGATAACCGAAGGTGATGATGCCGGCAAGTGGAAAGCCACGGTGCGGCTGCTGGGTGTGACCGGCACGGAACAGTTGCTGACGGGCGAAATCCGCTATGCTGACGGCAACCCGACCCCCACCACGTTGAAAAGCGACCTTACGGAAGCTCTCAAGGAGTTCAACACCGGAAAGGGCGAATCGCTGACCCTCGGCGGAACGCTGGTTGAGACTCCCGAAGGCATGGAAGTGGACGGAGCCGGAATTACCGGCTGGGAAGAAGTGAAAGGTGATGATGTAAATGCCGATTTGTAACTAATAAAATGACAGATATAATGAAGACAAGATTTTTTGCACTTGCGGCGCTCGCCCTCGCACTGGCAGCCTGCAATAACGACAACGAGATTCTGAACAATGACGGTCCCGTGGCCGCCCGGTTTATCGCCGACATCGCCCCCGCCACCCGCGCCAGCGGAACCACATGGGATAACGGAGACCGCATCGGCGTCACCGACATCGGCAACGATACCCGGTACGGCAACGTGCCTTTCATCCTGAAGAACGGGAAATTTGAGGCAGAAGAAAAGGTCATCTATATCGAAGATGTAAAGACCCATACTTTCCGCGCCTACTATCCGTACAACGCAGCGGGAGGCACCCTCGCAGCCACGACCGATGCCACGGCGCAGCAGAACCAGCCTGCCATCGACTTCCTCTTTGCTTCAGGAGCCACGGGAGACAAAAACAGCCCGGAGGTGAGCTTCACCGACAAAACGGCTGAAGGCGGCGCAGACAACTCCTTCCACCACCGCATGAGCCGGATAACCCTTACCTTCGAGGCGGGCGACGACGTGGATTTCAGTGTGGTCAAGCCTGAACGTTACACGCTGGGCGGATTGATACTCACCGGTACGTTCAACACGGCCGACGGCATTGCCACCGCAGACGACGGGGCACAGACCGGAGAACTGACCATGGAGCTGGCCGACGGCAACCTCACGTCATCGGTCATCCTCTTCCCGCAGACAGCTGCATCCCTGCCGTTGACTGTGAATTACAGAAGTCAGAATTATCGTGCCACGCTCACCGTGCCCGAAGGCGCACTGCAGGCGGGCAACAACTATACCTATACCGTCAAGGTACGCAACAAAAACCTTGAAGTCAGCGAAGCCACCATTGCAAAGTGGAACGACGTAGACGGCGGAGAAGTGGGCGCTGACCTGTAAGACATTATTAATTAAGAATGAAGAATTATGAGACATAGATTATTTATCCCCGCAGCCACCGCGCTGCTGTTCGCCCTCGCCGCCTGCACGCAGGACGATCTCGGCGGCGGCACGTTGCCCGAAGGCGAGTATCCATTGGTAATCCGCGCCACCGGCCTGCAAGCCGTGGCAACCCCTGCCTCACGCGCCACCGTGGACGGCGACTGGCAGGGCGTACAGACCGTAGCCCTCAGCGTGGGCGGCACGGTGAAGGAATACGATGTGACGGCATCCGATGCAGACGACTACCGCTCCGCCACCCTGAGCAGCGACACCGACCCCTTCTGGTGGACAAGCCGTGAGGACATCACCGTTTCGGCATGGTGGCCATACGGCACCACGATGCCCGATGTGGTAGTAAAGGCCGACCAAAGCACGAAGGAAGGCTTCGAGGGCAGCGACTTCATCTCCGCCGAAGCCCAGGCAGTGCAGTTCGACAACCCGACGCTTGAGTTCAGCCACCGCACGGCGCGTATAACGCTTCTTCTTAAGCCGGGAGACGGCATCACGAGCGTGACGGGAGCAGATGTTTCCGTGACCGGCCTGGGCACGGATAACGGCAATCCCGCCACTATCAAAACATACGCGCCGGGCAGCGACACCTACGAAGCCCTCACAGCACCGCAGACCGTGAAGGCGAATACCCCGTTCATACAGGTGGATTTAGGCGGAGGCACTTACTATTTCCGTCCGCATAGCGATGTGGTGCTGGCAGCCGGCAGCCGCTACACCTACACCGTCAATGTGAACGCCACCGGCTTGACGCTGGAGGGCTGCACCATCGGCGGCTGGACTGACGGCGGCAGCGAGAGCGGCACGGCAGAGGATTTGGGCTATTTCATACAGGACGACGGCAGCTACACAGTCTACACCGCTAACGGCCTGAAGGAATGGGCAGAGGCTGTGCAGACCGACCCTACCATCAACTGCACCCTCACCGCCGACATTGACCTGACGGGCAAGACATGGACACCGATAGGCAGTGGTTTCAGTTCTAGTACCGGTTATCAAGGCACCTTCGACGGACAGGGACACCGCATCACGGGGCTGGCCATCACTACGGACAATCCGCAGGGTGAGAGTGCTGCGTTGTTCGGCGGTATCGGCGGCAACGGCGAGGTGAAGAACCTGCAACTGGTGGATGTGGACTACGATGTGCAGCAAAACGGTGCGGCCGGCGGCATAGCAAATGCCAACTACGGCACCATTACTGCCTGCTCCGTAAATGGAGATATTACTGCAAATAGCGGTGATGTCGGTGGCATTGCGTCTATCAACCGCGGTAGCATTATTGGCTGTTGGTTCGATGGAAATTTAACAACGAATTATGCTAATGGCGGCATCGCTGCTTACAACTATAGCACCATCACCGCCTGCTTCTATGGCGGAAACGCCGGACATGGAGCAAATAATCAAGGAGGAACGGTAGGTGCCACGAAGGTGAAGGGTACGACCACTTGGCAGGACGCTGTTGGTGGCATGAACGCTGCCCTTACCGACAACGACTACCAGTGGGTACTCGGTACCGACGACCTGCCCGTACTGCAAAAGAAACAATAACGAACCCTAAACAACACGCATCATGAAACGAACAACCATCCATATATCCGCAGCCCTCGCCCTGCTGCTCGGCTTTACTGCCTGCACGCAGGACGAAGCGGGCTTCCTGCCGGAAGGGGCGGAAGGCACACCCGTCGTCTTCACCGCCACGGGGCTGAACCCCGACGCGACAGCCACCGCCGGTACCCGTGCCCCCGTGGACGGCAACTGGGAAGGGGTCTCTTTAGTGGGCGTCCTGATTGGCGGCACGGTGAAGGCATACAATGTGACGCCCTCCACCTCCGACAACACCGGCGCCACGCTGACCTCCGATGACCCGCACTACTGGACCAACCACAATAACATCACCGTCACGGCGTGGTGGCCCTACACCGCTGGCGAGACAACCCCGCCTGCCGTGAAGGTAGCTGCCGACCAAAGTGCCCGGAAAGACTTCGAGGGCAGCGACTTCATCGTAGCCGAGGAACAGACGGTGAGCTACGGCAACCCCACGCTCCGCTTCACCCACCGCACGGCACGGGTGACCGTCGTTCTGACGGACTACACCGAGGGGCTGAAGTCCGTGTCGCTGACGGGCCTCTCCACCGAGAATGGCAACCCGGCTGTAATCGCCCCGCATGACAAGGGCGGCGACACCTACACCGCCCTCGTCGCCCCGCAAAGTGTGGCAACGGGCACGACATTCATTACCTGCAAATTCACCAACGGCAAGGTCTTCGTCTATAAGATGAAGAACGATACCGACTGGCAGGCGGGCGAGGAATATACCTACACCGTCTCCCTCGCTGCGGCAAAAGACCCGGGATACACCATAGAGGGCGACGGCAGCTACACCGTCACCACCGACGACGGGCTGAGAAATGTAGCCAAGCTGGTGAACGAAGAGGGGAAGACCGACATCGACATCACCCTGACCGGCGACATCACCCTGACCGGGGAGTGGACGCCGATAGGAACTGAAAGCCGACCATACACCGGCAACTTCGACGGCGGCGGCCATACCATCACGGGGCTGAAGATTGACCAATCGGGAACGGACAATGTAGGACTGATTGGCTGTCTCGACAGTGGAGGTAAGGTGCAGAACGTGACGCTGACAAATATAAGCGTATCCGGTGCAAACTGCGTCGGCGGCATTGCGGGACAGAACTATGGCACTGTAGAGAATTGCTCGGTCAATGGCACGGTGACAGGTAAGGGGTTCACCGATACCGGCGGCATTGCGGGATCAAACTATGGCACCATCTCCGGCTGCTCGGCGGAAGGGACTGTGATGGGTAGTGTCAATGTCGGCGGAATAGCCGGAGGCAGCTATCTCGGGGTAATCATCGATGGCTGCCATTCTACAGCGGCTGTATCGGGCAGTTTATGTGTCGGCGGCGTGCTGGGCAACCTGGGAAACAATAGCTTCCTCATGGCCTGCTACTCCACGGGCAACGTGACTGTCACGAGTACGGATGGTTCCTTTGTCGGCGGTGTGGTGGGAATTAACTCCCAAGGTACCGTAACCGGCTGCTACCACGCCACGGGCGAAATTACCAGCTTAGGAGGAGGTAGAATCGGCGGCATCGTGGGTGAAAATTACATCGGAACTGTCGCTGCCTGCTACTGGGACAGCAATCTCAGCAGCGGCACCGGTTCTAATAACGGCAAGGATGACACTCATAAGGTGGACGGCACTGACGTTACCTGGCAGACGGCAGTTGTCGCCATGAACACCGCCTTGCAGAGCGCAGGCTCAGGTTGGCACTACGTACTCAACGGAGCGCTGCCGACATTGAAGAAACAGTAAACTGTCGGGCGAGAAAAGTTCCGCCCGTAACGGAAGATAACTGAAGTATAACCCCAATAAAGAAAGGAACTCCCATTCCGGGCGGGAGTATTGTGCCCGGTAACATCATACAGACACCGCAGCCCGCTACCGTAAGGTCAGTGGGCTGCATTTTAATAAGGAGAAAAGAATAATATAAAAAATGAGGTAACCCGCATGAAACAGAAAACAATAGCAACCAGACACCTGCGCACCAAGATAGCGGCAGGATATGTGCTGATACTATTCGTCATTTTCGGCATCGTCTATATTTGGCTCAACGAACAGCACAGACGACAGGAATTAGAGATTACAAGCCAAAAGATAAGATGTTTACGCAAGGACATACACGAGGTATATGTTAAAATGGTGGATTTATCCCTTATTGGTGAGACCGTGCTGGACTGGAATGAGGAAGATATGAATATATACCATAAGAAGCGTCTGGAGGTGGACAGTCTGCTCAGCCTGTTCAAGTCCAGCTATCGCAGCGAACGTATAGACAGCGTCTGCCGGCTGCTGGCTGAAAAGGAAAATCTGCTGAATAAAATCATGCTGGTACTCAACGAACAGGAAGAAATAAAAGACAAAATAGCCCGACGGGTTCCAGTAATAGCCCGCAAGAGTTCGCAGGAAGAGCCCCCAAAAAGAAAACGGACAGGTTTCTTAGGACTGTTCGGAAAAAAGGAAGAAGCGAAACCGACTGTTACGACTTCCATGCTCAATACGCTGAACAGTGACGTGATTACCCTCATAGAAACCGATTTTGAAGCCGGCAAGCCGCTGTTCTATCGAACATCCGGTACAGGCAGCATCACCTTCAGCGCCGAAAGTGCCGCAGGCGTGGAACTGGTAACCACCCCTGCGACAGACAGCTTCATGGTAGGTACGATGAGTGTGGATACACCCACCGCGGGCTACTTCCTAAAGAACGGCAACATCTATCCGATAGCCAATGGAGACAAAGTAAAGGTGAAGTCTTTCCGTGCGTATGTGAAGGGGCAGAATGATGCTTCGCAAGCAAGCGTCATGTCTGTCAATGTGGCAAGACCGTAACAAATCAAACAATGCTTAACCGGCGTTTAAACGGTATTTAAATACTGTTTAAACGCCGGTTAAGTTTATTTAGGCATAATATAGAACTATAATCCTAACATCGCAGATGGCTTGATATTAAGAATCTGGCACAATAATCTGGCAATTCTCAAAGTTGGCTCCGAACGACCGGACACGTAATCGCTGACTCTTGAAGGACTTACTCCTAACTCCGCCGCAAGCTGCTTTTGCGTCATGCCTTTCTCTTCCAGCGAAAGTTCTATCAACTCCGATACCGTAGGTTTATCAATAGGGAAATGTTCTTTCTCGTAAGCAATCACTATATCAGACATCATCGTGAGTTCTATAGCCTTATTATCATTGGCCGGAGTATCATCACCTACCAGAGGAAGAAGTTCCTCGATACGTTCTAACGCAAATTCATATTGTTCCTTAGTAATATTACTCATATTATCCATAAAATTCGTTTTTGTAAAGTTATCAATTATTCTGAAATTCAAAACTATTATACTAAAATATTTTCAAATCCAATATCAGTATTATCGCTTAAATATTACAATACTTACGCGCCAAATACATATTTCAGTTTTTTTATCACATCATCAAGCGTAAAACATATACCCGATTTACCTGTCATTATAAATCAAGGCACAAGTATTTACTTTACAAATAGTAAGAAAACAAGCATGAATACAATCACTCCATACGACTTCCGATTGACAATAGACACAATCCATACACAAATTAAATTGATTAACATTTTTAAATAAGGCATAAAATTCCTACCTTTGCACCATTAATTAAGATACAAAAACCGCATTATGATTAAACCGGATTACCCGTCAGTACTGCTTATATACACAGGAGGTACCATAGGTATGATAGAAAACCCTGAGACAGGGGCACTGGAAGCATTCAATTTTGACCAACTGCAGGAAAACGTTCCTGAACTGAAAAGATTTAACTACCGAATATCATCATATCAGTTTAACCCGCCTATCGACTCATCGGATATGGAGCCTGCATTATGGGCTAAAATGGTGAAAATAATCGACTACAATTATGACAATTTCGACGGCTTCGTGATACTTCACGGAACTGACACCATGGCATATACAGCGTCGGCACTCAGTTTCATGCTTGAAAACCTGAGCAAGCCTGTCATTCTTACCGGTAGCCAGTTGCCTATCGGAGTTCTGCGCACCGACGGTAAGGAAAATCTCATAACATCAATAGAAATTGCCGCCGCAAAACATCCGGACGGAACAGCCGTGGTACCCGAAGTATGTATCTTTTTCGAGAACCATCTGCTGAGGGGTAACCGCACAACAAAAATCAACGCAGAAAATTTCAATGCCTTCCGTTCATACAACTATCCAGCACTTGCCACTGCCGGAATACACATAAAATATGAGTATGACAAGATAAAGAAGGTACAGCCGGGAGTGCCGATGCACCCTCACTATGTGTTCGACACCAACGTTCTGGTATTGACCATATTCCCTGGAATTCAGGAGAAACTGGTACGCACAGTACTCAACACTCCGGGCTTGAAAGCTGTTGTACTGAAAACATACGGTTCTGGAAACGCACCGCAGAAAGAATGGTTCATAAAACTACTGGCAGAAGCGACACGTAACGGAATTGTAATAGTTAATATAACGCAATGTCAGACAGGAATGGTGGAAATGGGACGCTACGAAACCGGACTTCATCTGCTTGATGCCGGAGTAATAAGCGGCTATGACGCTACTGTAGAGAGTGTTTTGACAAAACTCATGTTCCTGCTCGGACACGGACTGACACCGCGTGAAGTAAGAAACGAGATGAGCCGCTCAATAGCCGGAGAATTCACAAAACCGGTGTTGTAACACAATTGTAATATTTATTTCACACATCAGTAATAAAATCGCATCATCTTTGCACCAGAAAATAATATTGAATACATTTGTGAAACAATAAATAAAGGCATTATGAACGATTACAGAATTTTAGTCGTAGATGATGAAGAAGATTTGTGTGAAATCTTGAAATTCAACTTAGAAACCGAAGGCTATCTGGTGGATACGGCCAATTCGGCAGAGGAAGCTTTGAAACTGGACCTGACCCAATATAATGTCCTGCTGCTGGATGTGATGATGGGCGAAATTTCAGGTTTCAGAATGGCAAGTATGATGAAAAAGAACAAGGATACGGCAAATATCCCTATCATTTTCATCACTGCAAAGGACACAGAAAACGACACACTCACAGGATTTAACCTGGGAGCGGACGACTACATATCCAAACCTTTCTCACTGCGAGAAGTACTGGCCAGGGTAAAAGCAGTAATCCGACGTACAGCAAGCGTACAGAACAAGAGTAACGACCAGCTGGTATTCAAGGATCTGGTAGTTGACTCCGGTAAAAAGAAAGTAGTCATACGAGGGGAAGAAATATCACTGACAAAAAAAGAATTTGAAATACTCCTGCTCCTACTGCAAAATCAGGGAAGAGTATTTTCGCGCGAGGACATACTGGCAAAAGTATGGCATGACGAGGTATATGTACTGGACCGCACTATCGACGTAAACATCACACGACTAAGAAAGAAAATAGGAGAATACGGAAAATACATTGTAACACGTCTGGGATATGGATATTGTTTCGAATGTGAATAATTAATTGAAAACGAAGAAATGACAAAGTTTAACATACGTCTCCTCACTTTCAGCCGTAAGTTGTTCTTGTCTGTCATAACTCTGTTCGTAGCATTTGCAGCTTGCTTCATGCTGTTCCAATATCAACGCGAAAAATCATACAAGACAGAACTTCTGAACACCCAATTACAGAACTACAACGAACAGCTGTACAGCTATATGGCTGATGCCGGTTCACTAGACTCGCTGAAAAACTATATCATGACACACATGATTCCGAATCTGCGTGTCACTATAATCACTCCCGAAGGTAAAGTCATATTCGACTCTACAGACAAGAACCTGGAAGAATTCCAGAACCATTCTTCCAGAAAGGAAGTACAGGACGCACTCATGTACGGCAGCGGATATGCCATAAACAGGTTCTCTGAAAGTATTGACGGAGAAGAATTCTTCTACTCTGCAAAATACTTTCCTAAACATCGTATAATCTTACGCTCGGCACTGCCATACAATCTAAGCCTCACCGAACATCTGGAGGCCGACATGGGATATGTGTGGTTTACAATACTCATCTGCATAGTTCTGATGATAATATTCTACAGGTTCACTTGCAAACTGGGAAAATCAATTACAAACCTGCAGCAATTCGCATTGAAAGCCGACAAGAACGAACCTATAGACATGGATATACTGCGTACATTCCCCAAAAATGAGCTGGGAGAAATTTCGCAGCACATAATTACCATCTACAAAAGACTGCACAGAGCCAAAGAAGCACTCTACATAGAAAGAGAAAAGCTTATTTCGCACTTGCAGACATCGCACGAAGGGCTTGGTGTATTTACTAAAGAAAGAAAGGAAATCCTGGTGAACAGCCTGTTCACACAATATATCAATAATATTTCGGACCGTAACCTGAGTTCTACCGACGAGATTTTTACAATACCGGAACTCAAACCGATAATAGAGTTCCTCAACAAAAACGAAGGTAACTACAGTAAGGAAGAGAAAAGAACAGCACTACACCTCAACAAAAATGCGCGAACATTCACCATAGAATGTATAATTTTCCAGGATCTGTCGTTCGAAATATCAATAAACGACATAACACAGGAAGAAGAGCAAGCACGCCTGAAGAGACAGCTCACCCAGAACATCGCACACGAACTGAAAACACCGGTAAGCAGCATACAGGGATATCTGGAAACGATTCTAAGCAATCCGAACATTCCGAAAGAAACAGTCAAGACATTCCTGGAAAGAAGCTATGCACAAAGCAACCGACTTACCACACTGCTGCGCGACATATCCGTACTGACAAGAATGGACGAAGCACCGGAAATGATGGAAAGAGAAGCCGTGAACCTGAGCTTGGTAGTAGAAAACATAATCAATGAGGTTAATCTGGGACTGGAAGAAAAGCATATAAAGGTTATAAATCTGATGCCACAGGCATTGATGATAAATGGTAATCACTCATTGCTATACTCCATATTCAGAAACCTGATGGACAACGCAATAGCATATGCCGGAACAAACATACAGATAACCATCAACTGTTTCCGCCAAGACGATACGTTCTATTATTTCAGTTTCTCTGATTCCGGAGTCGGTGTAGAAGAAGAACATCTTACACGCTTGTTCGAACGTTTCTACAGAGTCGATAAAGGACGTTCAAGAAAACTTGGAGGTACAGGTTTGGGACTTGCGATAGTCAAAAACGCCGTACTCTTCCACGGAGGAACGATATTTGCAAAGAATGCTCCAAACGGGGGACTCGAATTTGTATTTACACTACAAAAATAGGAACTATCAACGGGACTGCCCTGCAAGAAACGGCAGCCCCGTTTCTTTATATATATAATAAGGTAAACATACTATATAGAAATATAAAAAAACATTTTGACAAGTGGAGTTTGCAAAATGACAGAAGCACATGAAAATAATTATAAAATGCAAGAAAAAGTTTGCATCCTAGGGTTGCAAAAAAGAATAAAAGAAGTAAATTTGCGTTCGGAAAAGGCAAGTGTGCCTATCCAAACTTTTACGAAATAACTTATTTTTTTATTATCAATAAAAACGTAAAGAATATGACTTATTCACACGAAGTTGAACACATGTGTGTTGTAAAAAAAGGACCTAATCATGGTCCGGCTCCAATTCCTGAAGAAGGAAAATGGGTTAAATCAAAAGAAATCAAAGACATTTCAGGTTTGACTCACGGTATCGGTTGGTGTGCTCCTCAGCAGGGTGCTTGTAAACTGACTCTTAACGTGAAAGAAGGTATCATCCAGGAAGCATTGGTTGAAACAATCGGTTGCTCTGGTATGACTCACTCTGCAGCTATGGCTTCAGAAATCCTTCCAGGTAAGACAGTTCTTGAAGCATTGAACACTGACTTGGTTTGTGACGCTATCAACACTGCAATGCGCGAATTGTTCTTGCAGATTGTTTACGGACGTACTCAGTCAGCTTTCTCTGAAGGCGGTTTGATGATCGGTGCAGGTCTTGAAGACTTGGGTAAAGGTCTCCGTAGCCAGGTAGGTACATTGTACGGAACATTAGCTAAAGGTCCTCGTTACCTTGAAATGGCTGAAGGATATATCAAGACTATCGCTTTGGATGAAAACGATGAAATCTGCGGATACGAATTCGTTCACCTTGGCAAGTTCATGGATGAAATCAAGAAAGGTACAGACGCTAACGAAGCATTGAAGAAAGTAACAGGTACTTACGGACGCTTCACAGCAGAACAGGGTGCAGTTAAACACATTGATCCACGTCACGAATAATATAAGGAGGAAAGAACATATGATAAGAGAAGTAAAATTTGAAAGCCAGGACCGTCGTATCAAACAGATTCTTGCTGCTTTGAACGCTAACGGTATCAAAGACATCGAAGAAGCTAACGCTATCTGCGAACAGTATGGTCTTGATCCTTATAAAACTTGTGAAGAAACTCAGCCTATCTGCTTCGAAAATGCTAAATGGGCATACGTTGTAGGTTGTGCTATCGCTTTGAAGAAAGGTTGCAAAAACGCCGCTGAAGCTGCTGAAGCTATCGGTATCGGTTTGCAGTCATTCTGTATCCCAGGTTCAGTAGCTGACGACCGTAAAGTAGGTCTTGGCCACGGTAACTTGGCTGCTATGTTGCTTCGCGAAGAAACTAAATGTTTCGCATTCTTGGCAGGTCACGAATCATTCGCCGCTGCTGAAGGTGCTATCAAAATCGCAGCAAAAGCAGACAAAGTACGTAAAGAACCTCTCCGTTGTATCTTGAACGGTCTTGGAAAAGACGCTGCTCAGATCATCTCTCGTATCAACGGATTTACATACGTTCAGACTCAGTTCGACTACTACACTGGCGAATTGAAAGTAGTTCGTGAAATCGCTTACTCAAACGGTCCTCGTGCAAAAGTAAAATGCTACGGAGCTGACGATGTTCGCGAAGGTGTAGCTATCATGTGGAAAGAAGGCGTAGATGTATCAATCACTGGTAACTCTACTAACCCTACTCGTTTCCAGCACCCAGTTGCAGGTACTTACAAGAAAGAACGTGTTCTTGCTGGTAAGCCATACTTCTCAGTAGCTTCAGGTGGTGGTACAGGTCGTACACTTCACCCAGATAACATGGCTGCTGGTCCTGCTTCTTACGGTATGACTGACACTATGGGCCGTATGCACTCAGATGCTCAGTTCGCTGGATCTTCATCAGTTCCTGCTCACGTAGAAATGATGGGATTCTTGGGTATCGGTAACAACCCTATGGTAGGATGTACAGTTGCATGTGCAGTTGACGTTGCTACTGCTTTGAATAAGTAATCTATACTTAATCAAATATATAAACTCCTGTAATCTAAATGGTTGCAGGAGTTTTTTTGTTTGCCGTAATTCATTGTTTAGGGATATTCCAATAGCCTTTTCTTTGGTTATCTTGTCTTATCAAGTAAGAAGAAACAATTTAAAAAGATCCAAAGAAAATGACCTTATTTATGGTCTTAATTGTAACCTTCTCATCTTGTAGTAAAGATGAAGACAAAGCATCTATCGTAGGAACTTGGAAATATTCAAGTGAAGTTCCATTCATCGCAACTCATGTTACTTACAATGAAAATGGTAAATTTGAATTATTCAGTACAGATGATGATGATTACTCTGAATACGGAGAATATAAAGTGGAGAATGATATTTTAATGGAAAAATATAGCGATGAAGATGAATGGTACAAAAGTAAAATAATAGGATTAACTGAAACTACATTAACATTGCAAGAAATGGAAGATGATGGAAGTCTTAGCAATGACATATACACTTTAACCAGAATATCAAACAATTAATAATACTATAAAACCAGAAGATAGAACAGCATTTGAGCCTAAAACTCTTATGCTGTTTTTCTTTTATGTAGATACTACATCTTAAGAAAATATCCAGATTATAAGCCCAAAGAAATAAAATGTTGTACAGAAACATGAAAGTTAAAAAAAGAATAACTATCTTTGTTTTGAACTCATAAACATAAGATTTATGGAATATATAAATGAATTTCACAAAGAATGGATAGAACGAACTCGCCAATCAATAGCATTCTGGAGCAAGCATCCTATATCGTTAGAAGAAAAAAGGAGACAACAGGAACGCTTGAACCAACAGAGAGCTATAAGAGAGGGCAAACAAAAGAGTTGATAGACTTTGCCAATTCCAACAATTTATGGATTTCTCTTTCTAACTTAAATGTTGAATTTCTTAGCAAAGGTGGAGAAAACGAGGTCTATACAGGAAATAAAGATAATATCGTTATTAAACTGAATAATTTTGAATACGCAGGTGATGATTTGGAGAATTTCTTCATCCGCATAAATGCACACAACAAGTTATTTGGTAACGTACCTTATCAGATGATAGGTTTCGCCTATAATGGTAAAAAAGAGTTCTGTGCAGTTCTTATACAACCTTACATTTTAGCTGAGCGAGAAGCTACAGAAGATGAAATAGCTACCTACATGAAAGCATTAGGCTTTGAAATGGACTATTACGACGGATATCATAATTCAGAATATGAAGTGTTTGATGTAGTTCCTAACAATGTACTTTATGGCATTGACGGTGATTTATACTTTATCGACACTCAAATCAGAATACGGTCTTAATCCAAACATGGATTTCTCTTACAAACGGAATTGCAAATGGAATTTGACCATAATGCAGCCTATTTTTATAATTAGTTCTTTTATTTATTTACACGGAGTTTATCTATTGCCACTATAGATTTGATTTATAGTCAATTAAGCTGGTTACAGGGATGCTCGGTCGCTGCTTCTTACGGTATGACAGATACTATGGGTCGTATGCACTCAGATGCTCAGTTCGCTGGATCTTCATCAGTTCCTGCTCACGTAGAAATGATGGGATTCCTGGGTATCGGTAACAACCCTATGGTAGGATGTACAGTTGCATGTGCAGTTGACGTTGCTACTGCTTTGAATAAGTAATCTATACTTAATCGAATATATAAACTCCTGTAATCTAAATGGTTGCAGGAGTTTTTTTGTCATTTGCCTTAACGTAAATGGAATGCAAATAAATACGCAAATTAGTCTAAAACCATAATTTATACTATCTTTGCAGCATAAATCATTGATAATCATGTGTGAATACGCTGAAATAGAAAAAATCAGCAAAACATGAAGTAACAAATCACAGCATTAAGTGGTTTAATATGTTCTTTGCGGAAGCTTTTAAAGAATTGAAATAGTAGTAATTCAGTTCATTTATGACTAATTCACGACCATTTTACAATACATCTATTGCACTTCCAATGCAATAAATAAATTTTTAAGAATATCATGCCGAAATCAAGCCCTATACAGATAAGCATAAAATTAAGACTTAAAATAATTATATTTTCCACTATTTGTATCCTGTTGACATGTCAGGCACAAGAAAACATTCTTCCAGCCATACAGCAGCAGGAACAGATATTAAAACGCAATCCAAAAGATGTACGAGTATTAAAAGAACTTTGTTTTTTATATTTACACAAAGCAGATTATCATAAAGTAATAGAATACGGAGAAGAATTATTTCGTATAGGATATGAAAAACAAGATTATGAATATAGCTTGCTGTATGCACATATCGCATTAGGGCAAGCACACGTCATGTTAGGTGATTCGAGCGCAATAAATCATCTCGGGCAAGCATCTTTACTGGGAAAAAGCACCAATAACTATTCGGCTTTATGTTCCGTTTATAACGGAATGGGGTTATATGCCAGTAACATTAACAAAGACTATTATTCTGCCCTGCATTATTTCTTTAAAGGAATAGAAGCGGCCCACAAAAGTGAAAACAGTGAACTTGAAGCTATTCTGCTGGGAAATATCTCCAGTATTTATTTTTTACAAAACAATCCTGAGGGCCTGACTTATGCACTGCAAACTTACGAAATGGGGCATAAACAAAATTCAGCCTATCTTATATTTATCGGTTCATTAAACACTTCATATATGTATTATCTGCGTAAGGAATATGATAAAGCTTTACCGTATATAAAGGAAGCCGAATTTATCATGAACCAGAACGAGTATTACAATCAAGGGAATGTGTACGCAATATACGGCATGATAGAATTTGCTAAAGGGAATAAAAAACAGGCGATTGAATATTACAGGAAAGGATTATCGCTGAATACTATGAACCAGACATCCTACAAAGTTATTTTACTGAATGAATATGCGATAGCATTAAAAGAAGATGGATACAATAAGCATGCTATAGATTTACTACTAAAAGCCTTATCACTCACTAAAGAAGAGAATTGTGCGATATATAGAAACCAAGTAATCAATACATTGTCCGTCTGTTATGAAAACATGGGACAGTATGCCGAAGCACTTGCCTGGCAACGAAAGTTACAGCAGGAAACAGACAGTATTTTCAATATTGATAAAGAAAAAATGCTGAGTGAACTTCGCATAAAGTACGATACAGAACGTCAGGCAAATGAAATACGGGAAGGGAAACTTGTTTTGCTACAGAAAGAAAAAAAGGAACAAGCCCTTCTTTGCGTCCTCTTAGTGATTCTGATTGTCACCTTTACGTTATGGCTTTTGTATAGGAGACAAAACATTTTATATACCAGTATCGTACGACAACATCAGGAATCAATCCGCAAGGAAGAACATCTCAAAGCCATAATTAATTCCTTACAGCAGGAACATATAAATACTGCAGCAAGTATAACTTCTTCTACCAATGAAAAGTATGCTGCCTCTTCATTGAGTAATGAAAAGAAAACTTTCCTGTTTCAACGACTGGAAAAACTAATGCAGGAACAAAAGGTATATAAAGAAAACTTATTGACAAAAGAGCGTGTTGCCGACTTACTTGAAACAAACCGCACTTATCTGTCGCAAATAATCAATGAGCAAACACAACAGAATTTTACGCAATACGTCAACAGTTATCGAATTCAGGAGGCTATCCGTTTGCTTAGCGATCCTAAAAATGATATACCATTAAAGGCCGTAGCTTCTGAAGTGGGATTTAATTCCATGAGCACATTCTATAAAATTTTTCAGGATATTGTAGGGATTCCACCAAAACAATATCGCAATAAGGTTATTACCATGCATAAAAAAGAAGGATAAAAAACGTTTTAACAAAAAATCTTCTCCTAAAGTAACAATTGTCGAATTTGAACGCGTATTTAGTATCAATATTATATCTTTTTTTTACATTTTTGCACATGAGCAAAATTCAAGTTTAAATCTATAACCTTAAAAAAAAGATATAAGTATGGAGAAAGTAGCATTACATGAAACTCGTTTCAGAATCCTCTTCCTGCTTTGGCTATGTACGTTTATTATGTTTGTCTGCGAAACTCATGCGCAGGGCAACCGCACAATTCATGGCATTGTAGTGGATGAAAACAACGAGCCGCTGCCTGCAGCCCACGTAAAACAGGTAAATGATGACGCCAAAGGATCTGTTGCAGCTGTCATTACGGATGTTCAGGGACACTTTACACTGACATTTCCATCTGATACAAAAGAGATTGAAGCTTCCTATCTGGGATATAAAACACATCGGGTGAAACTGAATGCCGATAATGATTATTTTATCGTTTTACAGCCTTCATCAGAACTTCTTGATGAGGTAGTCGTAACAGGTTATCAAACCATTTCTAAAGAACGTGCAACAGGAGCATTTTCAAAAGTTGACTCCAAAAAGTTGGAGACACAACGCCTTAGCAATATGGGAGCAATACTCGAAGGCCGTGTTGCAGGATACAGTGATGGAAAAATCCGAGGAGTTACCTCAATGAACGGACTTACTACCCCATTGTACGTAATCGACGGCTTCCCCGTAGAGAAAACGACCAACGATGGTTATGGTAACTGGATAGAAAGTGTACCAGATCTTAATATGGAAGACATTGAGAGCATCACTGTACTAAAAGACGCTGCCGCTACTTCTATTTACGGAGCTCGCGCTGCAAATGGAGTCGTTGTAATCACAACAAAAAGAGCAAAAAAAGACGAACTTAATGTGTCATTTTCCGCTACACTGACAGTTAATCCTTATGACACGTATGCTGATAAATATCTGGCAGGATCGGCCACGATGATTGAGCTGGAACGTGAATGGGCTGCACAGAACCCCCAACTACATGAAGGTGATGTAAGAAGCTACGCTAACACAGTTTTGGATAACATGTCATATTCAACTCAGGGAATACGTAATATACTAAACTATTATGCCGGGAATATCACTCAAGACCAACTTGAAAGCAATCTGAAAGGACTGGCTTCACAAGGTTACCGTTATTACAAGGATATAGAAAAATACGGCAAACGTAATCCGTTTTCTCAACAATATAACCTGAACATCGGAAAAGGAACAGAGAAAAACACTTTCAACGCATCCGTATCATATCGCCAAAACCAGCTGGAGGATAAGTTCTCAGAAAATAACACTATCGGTATTAATTTGCAGAACTCAACACAAATGACTTCGTGGCTTACTCTGGATGTAGGAACTTACCTGAATTATGGAAAAGGAACCACACAATCATTTAATCTCTTTTCGCCGGGCTATACTTATATGCCTTATGACGGACTGATGAACAGTGACGGTACGTATTATACAAATACAGAAGAAGACCGTTACAGTCTGTACAATCTGAATCTGTTGCACAACAACGGCTTATATAATCTGGACATAACACCGCTGGATGAAATCGGAATGAATCTGACGAAAAGCCGTGATTTCAGCAACCGTACATTCGCCAGACTCACTTTCAAGTTTACCGACTGGCTAAAATACACAGCGTCCTTCCAGTATGAATATGCAGAATATAAAACTGAGCAATTGAAAGGAAAAGACTCTTTTGAGGTGAGAAACATGGTAAATACATTTTCTACATCAAATAATGACGGTACTTCCACATTTGCCTTACCTTATGGCAATGTATTTTTTACATCAGCAAATACGACACATGCTTATAATTTCCGTCAACAGTTGGATTTTAACAAAACAATTGCCGGGAAACATGATATAACCATGATTCTGGGTACGGAAACCCGAGAAAACAAAATGGAATATAACGACCGTACACTCTACAATTATGATCCACAACTGCTGACTTACAGCATGATTAATGCCGGACAACTAAGCAACTTCAATGGGCAATGGGGATATGCGTCCTTTAGCCAACAAAAATTTGCTTACATTCGTGAACTTGTAAACCGTTATGTATCGGTCTATAGCAATGCAGCCTATACTTATGACGGAAAGTACATGGTAAGTGGAAGTATTCGTTGGGACAAAACGAATCTGTTCTCAACTGGTTCCAAATATCAGAAAAGACCTATTTGGTCGGTAGGAGCTGGCTGGAATATTGATCGTGAAGCTTTCTTCAATGTTGCATGGATCAACATGCTAAAACTTCGTGCAAGTTATGGTATCGGCGGTAACATTGCAAAGAACTCAGCTCCTTACATGATAGCATATTATAACAATAATAACCAGGTAGGAGGTATTCAGGGTACTATTTCAAGTCGTCCGAATCCCAATTTACGTTGGGAAAAGACTACAACTCTCAATGTAGGAATAGATTTTGCATTGTTAGGTAATCGCCTCAACGGTTCTATTGAATATTACAATAAAAAAGGAACTGACCTTCTTGCCAATACCAATGGCGTACCGACTGAAGGATGGGGATATAGCACATATTCCATCAATAACGGAAAAATGACAAATAAAGGTTTTGAATTGACGCTGTCGGGAGATGTTATTCGCCACAACGACTGGAACTGGAATGTAAGCGGTGTATTAGGTTATAACAAAAATAAAGTAACGTATGTAAATGTGAAAGCTCCGGTAGCATATCTGGTAATTGATTACCCTACCGCATATCCACGTGTAGGAAATCCATACAATGCCATTTATGGCTATCAATGGGCAGGATTGAGTGAGACCGGAACTCCGCAAGTATATGACGCAGAAGGAAAATTATATACAGATATGACTCCTTCGGAAATTGAGGACCTCGTTTACCTGGGAACTACCGTACCAATATATAATGGTTCTGTCAGTACAAATCTACGCTGGAAGAACTGGGAACTGGCTGCTCAGTTTCTGTTTGAAGGCGGACATAAAATGCGTAACACAAACACAGCATTTATTTCGTCGGATATGGGAGTAGTCAGCAAAGACATAGAAAATCGCTGGCGTGAACCTGGTGACGAAGCTCATACTGATATACCACGCTATATATCTACGGAAAGCCCACTCTACAACTATAACTACCAAAGTATGTATGCCAACTCCTCTATAAACGTAATTGATGCAACAAACTGGCGTTTAAGAAACCTTTCATTGACCTACCGCATTCCTTCAAAATGGTGTCATAAACTATATCTGAAGAATGCACGTATCATGCTGGGCATGGAGAATGTGTTTACAATGGCCAAAAGCAGCAATGCCAAGTATTTGCTTGGCGGATATACCAAGCCTAACTACCTGTGTGGCGTTTACCTGAATTTCTAACCATTTATATTGCATGACATTTATGACTAAATTTATAAATCTTTTGATTGTACTCACATGCATTATATGCAGTGCATGCAACGATTACTTGAACATACCGCCGAAAGGCTCCAAAATACCAACTACACTGGCTGACTTCGAAGCACTGTTACGAGACCAGTACACAAATGGCCGTACACCTATTTTGAACGCTTTGTATCTGCTGAACGACGTTTACCTGAAAAATGCACAAGTCAACTCACCAAGCCTCAATCGGGCCAACTACATGTGGGATGAGTCTGCCGACCGTATCATGCTGAACAATTCAGATGAAGATACTTATTATGCACTATATGCGACAATATCCAACTGTAACCTGATTGTAGAAAATGCTCCGACAGCCACTGAAGCTACAGACGCAGAACGGAACGAGGTGATAGCATACGCCAAAGTGATACGGTCGCTTTGCTATGATGTCCTGACTAACTATTATGCAGATACCTACGATGCCTCTACTGCCGAAGAAAAGCTAAGTGTACCCCTTATTACAAGTGCCAATATTGATGCACCCTATAAACAGGTTTCTATTCAATATTTGTATGACTTCATGTTGAATGATATTAAAGAAGCCATTGAAATGGGATTACCAGCTCAATCAATGACAGCAATTCATCCTAATTTAGGGGCTGGTTATGCTTTACTTGCCAGGATATATCTGCAAATGCAGAATTATGAAGAAGCATTACGCTATTCCAATTTGGCCTTGGAACAGAACAATCAGCTATATGACTGGAATTCTTTTTACGAAGAACATCATATCGCTATTGAAGACCCCGATAACTACGACAAGCTCGCCACCCCTATGCAATATGATTACGTGGAAAACTATTATTTACGCTACGGTGGACAGTCAAACTACGATAGCTATGAATATAACATTCCTGTAGAAAGAGCCGCACGCTTTGAAGATGGAGATGCCAGATTCCTTTCACGCTGGAAACTTAAGGTAGATAATAACGACACATATTATGCGGCTTTGACTTCCGGTTTCTTCAATCATGGAGGACTAACCACATGCGAGGCATATCTCATCAAAGCCGAATGTCAGGCAAGACTAACAACGCAAAATGATTTTACAGAAGCGATGAATACGCTCAATGCAGTACGCGCTACACGCATCCGCCCCGAGATGTATCGTCCTGCAACTGCAAGTACACTTGAGGAAGCTCTTTCTTTAATTCGGGACACTAAAGACAATGAGTTGATATTCTCCATAGTTCCTTTTGCAGATGCCCGTCGTTTTAACAGCGAAGGAAAATACTTACGTAGAATGACAAAAAATTACAATGGAACAGAATATACTCTAAGCCCGACTTCACATTTGTGGACTATGCCTTTCCCAGCCGGCGCTTTGAATAATCCTGGAAACGGAACTATTGAACAGAATGTATCTAAATAAAACCACGTTATGAAAAAGAAAAATCTCTCTTGGATGGCCTTTTTAAGTTTGGCCATGATGGCATGTACAGGTCAGCCTGTAACCGATGGATATGTATTAAAAGGAAGTATTGAAGGATTACCTGATGGAACACATGTACAACTGGTACCAGTGAGCCACGACAACGAAGCCCCAATGGCAGACACAACAGTAACCAATGGACAGTTTATATTTCAAGGAAAAGTGGAAGAACCAAGGGCTGTGCGCCTGATAGTGAAAGATGCCTACGGATGGCGTAGCCTTATTTTGGAAAACACACCAATAGAAATAAGTGGAGCTGTAACTGAACGAGGAACAAACGGTAACCTATCTTACAATCTTTCCGGTTTATCAGTTAGCGGTTCGCCACTCAGCACAAAGTATGATTCGTTATTGTCTGCCCGTACTTATTTGGATTCACTGTATGCTGATAATGCACGCAAGTTTGCAGATTACGATAGCATGATGATGAAAGCATACCAGCAGAAGGACCAGAACAGAATTAAGGAGCTACAACAAAGCGAAAGAGGAAAAGCCAGAATGACAGCTGACAAGAAATTCTTTAACATAGTAGATTCTATATATTATCAGACTGTAATGGCTAATAAAGACTCATTCTGGGGACCTTTAATGATGATATCATTTACGAGATATCTAAGCGAAGACATGAAACCATGGTATGAAGCACTTTCTCCATCAGCCAAGCAATCTTACTACGGACAGAAGGTAAAGGAAGAACTCTATCCTGCCGGAAAAGAAGGAACCAAAGTCCCTGAATTTACCGTTAAAGACAAAAACGGAAACGATGTTACTCTTTCTACTTTGCGTCAAGGAAAGAAATATTTACTAATTGATTTTTGGGCATCCTGGTGCAATCCTTGTCGAAAGGAAATACCTAATCTAAAAAAACTATATGCTCAATATAGCGAAAAAGGATTCGAAATTGTCAGTATTTCCATCGACAAGAAAAAAGAAGAATGGGAAAAGGCTTTAAAAGAAGAACAACTTGCTTGGCCTAACTTTTTAGACGAAACAGGTGTAGCCAGCCTTTATAAGGTAAGATTTGTACCGACTACATACTTGATTGATTCAGAAGGTGTAATGATAGGAGAAAACATTTTAGGAGAAGAACTCACCAATAGGTTAAAAGAACTTCTTCAATAAAATTTAGAAGGAAACCTTTTTGAATAAGACAAATTAAACAATCTTAATTCTGGAACAATATCATCACATTTTAATTATAATTCACTGTTTCTAGTTGGGTAACTTACTATACAAAAAAATAGTTACCCAACAATGGCAGAAATGTGCGTTTTCTATTTTTTTATTTGATATGACTATCTCAATAAATAAGTATAGCATATACAAAAAAAATCCGTCAAGCAATAGCTTAACGGATTTTCATGCGGAGAGACAGGGATTCGAACCCCGGGTACCTCGCAGTACAACGGTTTTCAAGACCGCCGCAATCGACCACTCTGCCACCTCTCCAAAACTCCTTTCGAAGTACTTTATCTCTCAAAAGCGATGCAAAGGTAGGGATTTTTTTTGAATCTGCAAACTTTTACAGAAAAAATCATTCATTTTTTCTCAAAAAAGGTCTAAACCACCAGTAAAACACATAAAAAATCATATAAGAGAATTAGCAGAATTATAAATCATATAAAAAATACGTATCTTTGCAGAAAAATTATCAACTCTTAATTTTATTGTAAAAAAATGACGAAAAGACTATTGTTCTACTGGCTATTGTCAGTCCTCTTAGCCTTACCGGCTCTAGCTCAAATACAAGAGCCAATAAAATTCAAAACTGAATGGAAACAAAATTCAGACAGTGAGGCTGAAATTATTTTCAATGCCACAATTGATAAAGGATGGCATGTCTATTCAACAGAATTAGAAGAAGGTGGTCCGATTTCCGCATCTTTCAACATTGATCAAATCCAAGGAGCTGAAACTATAGGCAAACTGACTCCAGTTGGAAATGAAATAAACGAAATGGATCCTATTTTCGGTATGAAAGTAAGATATTTCAAAGATAAGGCTACATTCATACAGAAAATAAAAATAACAGATAAGAATTATAGTATTAAGGGTTATCTGGAATACGGTGCGTGCAACAATGAAAATTGCCTCCCTCCTACCAGCGTGGATTTCAACTTTAACGGAACAAGTACAAGTCCTGCCACAGCAAGTGAAAGTAAAGAAGATATTACAAATAATGCGGGTGGCAGCTCTGAAATAAGCATGACTCCTCTAAAAATTGCTTCGTCTGAAAAAACTGACTATTGGAAACCTGTAATCAATGAACTTAACAGCTTCGGCGAGCATGCTGGAGAAGAATCAATGTCGTGGATATATATATTCCTGACAGGTTTGGCCGGAGGTCTTCTTGCACTGTTCACTCCTTGTGTATGGCCTATAATACCTATGACAGTAAGTTTCTTCCTCAAACGTACTAAGGACAAGAAGAAAGGAATACGCGACGCATGGACATACGGTGCTTCAATAGTAGTTATATATCTTACCCTTGGACTTGCCATCACACTTATTTTCGGCGCTAGTGCCCTTAACGCATTATCAACTAATGCTGTATTCAATATACTTTTCTGTCTGATGCTTCTTGTTTTTGCCGCATCATTCTTCGGAGCTTTCGAAATAACACTTCCTTCAAAATGGAGCAATGCAGTTGACAGCAAGGCAGAACAGACAACAGGTCTGTTAAGCATATTCCTCATGGCATTCACATTGTCACTTGTATCATTCTCTTGTACAGGTCCTATAATCGGTTTCTTGCTGGTAGAAGTTTCTACTACTGGCAGCGTTATTGCACCTGCCATAGGTATGCTTGGTTTCGCCATAGCTCTTGCCTTACCGTTCACACTCTTCGCCCTATTCCCGTCATGGCTTAAATCAATGCCTAAATCAGGTGGATGGATGAATGTCATCAAAGTGACATTAGGTTTCCTTGAACTGGCTTTCGCACTGAAATTCCTTTCTGTAGCCGATCTTGCATATGGATGGAGAATACTTGACCGCGAGACATTCCTTGCATTGTGGATTGTTATATTCGGTCTGCTTGGTATGTATCTGTTGGGTAAAATCAAATTCCCGCACGACGATGATGACCAGAAAGTAAGTGTACCGAGATTTTTCATGGCGCTTATATCACTATCATTTGCCATATATATGATTCCTGGTCTTTGGGGTGCACCTCTAAAGGCTGTCAGTGCTTTTGCTCCACCTATGCAGACACAGGATTTCAACTTATATAAAAATGAAGTACATGCAAAATTCACAGATTATGAAGCAGGTATGGAATACGCACGTATGAATAATAAACCTGTAATGCTAGACTTCACAGGATATGGATGCGTAAACTGCAGAAAGATGGAACTGGCAGTTTGGACAGACCAGAATGTAAGCAAACTGTTGACAGAAGATTATGTGCTTATCACACTATACGTTGACGACAAGACTAAATTGGCCGAGCCTATTACTGTAACAGAAAACGGTAAGGAACGTACATTGCGTACTGTAGGTGACAAGTGGAGCTATCTGCAACGTTCTAAGTTCGGAGCAAACGCTCAACCTTTCTACGTATTGGTTGACAATGAAGGTATGCCTCTGAACAAATCATATTCTTACGATGAGGATATTAAACTTTATATAGATTTCCTCGAAACAGGATTAAAGAACTACAAAAAATAAAAATCAGAAAATGATTTCAAAATCAGAAAGAGAGCAAATAATAGCACTCATAAAAAAAGAAGTAGTCCCGGCAATAGGTTGTACAGAACCTATTGCTGTGGCTCTTTGTGTAGCAAAAGCCACTGAGACACTAGGTGAAAGACCTAAAAAGATTTCTGTACTTCTAAGTGCTAACATACTAAAAAATGCCATGGGGGTAGGAATACCCGGCACCGGTATGATAGGTCTTCCGATAGCCATAGCACTGGGGGCAATCATAGGAAAATCGGAATACCAGCTTGAAGTCTTGAAAGACTGTACTCCAGAGGCTGTGGAAGAAGGTAAAAAAATGATTGAATCGCAGACTATAGACATTAGTCTGAAGTATGGAATAGAAGAAAAGCTTTATATTGAAGTGAAATGTTCATCTGATAAAGGCGAAGCAACAGCAATAATAAGCGGCGGACACACACACTTCATATATGTAAGCAAGAACGATGAAATACTTCTGAATGAAAAAGTTTCAGAAAACAATGAAACAAACGAGGAAGAACTAAACCTCAACCTATACAAGGTTTACGAATTTGCCACAACTGCTCCTCTTGATGAAATACGATTCATACTTGAGTCAAAACGACTGAACAAGCAGGCAGCTGAACGCTCTCTTAACGGACATTACGGACATGAATTAGGTAAAACCCTGATGGAATGCAAAAACGAGAGAGAGATAATGGGTAACAATACATTCACTCATATCTTGTCTTATACATCGGCCGCTTGCGACGCCAGAATGGCAGGAGCTATGATTCCAGTAATGAGTAATTCAGGCAGTGGCAACCAGGGTATAGCAGCCACTCTACCTGTTGTAGTTTATGCGGAAGACAACAACAAGTCTGAAGAGGAACTTATACGTGCACTTGTCCTGAGTCATCTTTCTGTTATATATATAAAACAAAGCCTTGGTCGCCTTTCAGCATTGTGCGGATGTGTAGTCGCAGCCACAGGAAGCAGTTGCGGAATAACATATCTGATGGGGGGAAAATACAAACAGATAGTATATGCTGTACAGAACATGATTGCAAACCTCACAGGAATGATTTGCGACGGTGCAAAGCCTAGTTGCGCACTGAAAGTAACAAGTGGAGTATCAACTGCGGTATTCTCTGCCATAATGGCTATGGAAGAAAAGTGTGTGACATCTGTAGAAGGTATCATTGAAGACAACGTAGATCTAAGTATAAGAAACCTCACAAGAATAGGCTCTGTAGGTATGAACGAGACAGATAAGGTTGTACTCGACATAATGACACATAAAACATGTGAATACTAAAAATACATTAATACACCACACACAAGCGCAAGACTAAACGAAATATTATGCTCCCTACTGACGAATACTATATCCAAAAACTGATAGACGAAGGAGAACATGTCCATCAGGATTTTAAATTCGCTATTTCGGATGCAAGAAAAATAGCCAAAAGCATATCCGCCTTCTCGAATACGGAAGGCGGAAGGCTGTTGGTTGGAGTAAAAGACAACGGCAAAATAGCCGGTGTACGCTCAGAAGAAGAAATATACATGATAGAGGCTGCAGCCAAAATGTACTGCACCCCTGAAATCAACATATCAAACAAAATATTCAGAGTCCAAGGTAAAGATGTTCTGGAAGTCAGCATAGAAGAAAGCAAAAACAAGCCTGTTTGTGCAATTGATGAGAACAATAAGCCATGGGCATACGTTAGAATAAATGACGAGAATATTCTTGCCGACACTGTTTTCCTAAACAGATGGAAACACAACAAACAGGAAGAAAAGGTAATTGTAACATACTCTGAAAGGGAAAAATATCTTCTTGATATCCTGTCAAAAAACAAGGAACTTACATTAAACCAATGCAGCAGACTCTCAAGAATTCCACGTATAACAACAAGCAGATTACTGGCCGATTTCATACGCTTTGATTTAGTGGAACAAATCTTCAGAGAGCACACATTCTATTTCAGACTTAAAGAAGAAAATACAAAATAATATGCATTTTTAAATTCAAGGAACAAACATGAATTTCATTACAGAATTAATAAACCAGGCTAATTATATACTTTGGACATACATACTTGTGGCTATGTTGCTAGGATGTGCCCTATGGTTCAGTTTCAAGACCAGGTTTGTACAGTTCAGAATGATATCTGAAATGGTAAGACTCCTAGGAGACTCAACAGCAAAAATTGACGGTCACGAGAAACATATATCTTCCTTTCAGGCATTTACAATATCTTTGGCAAGCCGAGTCGGAACCGGAAATCTGGCAGGAGTTGCAACTGCTATAACCGTAGGAGGCCCTGGAGCTATATTCTGGATGTGGGTAATAGCATTGCTTGGTGCAAGCAGCGCTTTCGTTGAATCTACTTTAGCACAACTTTTTAAGGTGAGAAGCAAACATTCATACATTGGCGGACCTGCCTATTATATGGAAAAAGGTCTTAAAAAAAGATGGATGGGAGTAATTTTCGCCATACTGATAACCATCACATTCGGTTTCGCATTCAACTCCGTACAGAGTAACACTATATGCGCGGCTTTCGACAGTGCATTCAACATACCTCCTATATATATGGGAATAGGAATTACGATACTTACTATCATTATTATATTCGGGGGCGTACATTGGATAGCCAATGTCAGCAGTATCCTTGTTCCTATAATGGCTCTTGGATATATAATTCTTGCATTATATATAGTTATAAGCAATATTACCCATCTTCCTGACATCTTCGGTATAATAATAAAGAACGCTTTTGGCTTTGAGCAAGCCTTAGGAGGAGGTATAGGCGCGGCATTAATGCAAGGCATTAAACGAGGATTGTTCAGCAACGAAGCCGGAATGGGTTCTGCGCCTAATGCAGCAGCTACAGCACACGTCACCCACCCTGCCAAACAAGGTTTCATTCAAGCTCTCGGGGTTTTCACAGACACACTGCTCATCTGCACATGCACTGCATTTATAATTCTTTTCAGTGGGAAACATTACAACACTGACCTTGACGGAATACAGCTCACACAAGCTGCACTGAACAGCCAGATAGGTAACATTGGAAGCACATATATAGCAATAGCGATACTGTTCTTTGCATACAGCAGCATTCTAGGCAACTATTATTACGGTGAGGCCAACATAAGGTTCATCACCAAAAGAAAAGAAGTTATACATATATATAGAATACTTGTAGGCGGAATGGTGTTTTTCGGTTCTATAGCAAGTCTAAAATTTGTATGGAGCCTTGCAGACGTCACAATGGCACTGATGGCTATATGTAATCTGATAGCAATCATTATGCTTGGCAAATATGCATTCAGACTACTTGATGACTATCTGACACAAAAGAAAAACGGAATAAAAAGCCCAGTCTTTTCTAAAGATAAGATGAAAGACATTGAGGAAGATATCACTTGTTGGTGATATTCTGTTGCAATTTCAACGAAACAATATAATTAGAATACACAGTTAACAGATACATTGGAAACAATAGTGTTCAAAATCAATTTATTTCCGTATATTTGCACCCGTAAAAAATAAATAACATTTAAATATATGAGCATATTTTCAAAACTATTCGGGAAAAAAAATGCCGAAAATGCAGAAGAACCTGTAAGAGTAGGTGGAATGGAAGATTTTATGACCCTTATACGTGTGTATTACCAAGCCGTAATGGCATCACAGATGGGCATAAGCAATATAAACTTTTTGCCTGACTTGGCAGTATTCAAACGTACACTTAAAGTATCTACTCAAAACAACAAGCTTGGTATTGCAGAAAAATCACGCTGCAAAAAAATGCTTATTGATATTTACGGGTTGAATGACGGTTTCTTTAAGGAAATAGATGCATCAGTAAAGAAAAACTGTAAAAACGTAAACGACATCAAATCATACCTGTTCATGTTCCAAGGTTTCAGCCAAGACCTGATGATGGTTATCGGCAATTTGATGCAATGGAAATTCCGTATGCCTAGCCTTCTGAAAAAGATGCTTCGCAACATGACAGAAAAAGCCATAAACGATATACTTACGAAAACAGACTGGAAAGACGATGGAGTACGTAAGACTTGTAATAATATCCGTCAATACAAACACGCATTAGGATATTCACAAGAATGGATGAATGATTATGTATATAACATTGTCCTTCTGGCTAAGAAAGAGCCAAAACCAAAAGCATAAGATTAAATATAGAACGAACTGTAGGCGGAGTTGGTAAATCATAAGCAATCAACCCCGCCTTAATATTATAGGTATGATGACAAACCCTAAAGACATTGAACAACATCCGTTGGAACCATTCCTTCCGGCCAATGCCTCAATACTTATGTTAGGAAGTTTTCCACCTCAACGTAAAAGATGGAGTATGGATTTCTTCTACCCTAACCTCCAGAACGATATGTGGAGAATATTCGGTTACATTTTCTTCAACGATAAAGAACATTTTCTTACTGAAGACAAAAAAGCATTCAACAAAGAGCAACTTGAATCATTCCTAACAGAAAAAGGTATTGCATTATATGATACAGCTACAGCAGTAATAAGACTTCAGGACAATGCTTCTGACAAATTTCTGGAAGTTGTAGAAGCAACAGATATCGAACTACTGTTAAGACAGCTGCCGAAATGCAAAGCCATAATCACAACAGGACAAAAGGCTACAGATATTATATGCGAATATTTTTCTGTCAAACAACCATCCATAGGCAACAAAACAGAAATATTATTCCACGACAGAAAGCTTCTGCTGTATAGAATGCCATCATCCAGTAGAGCATATCCATTAAAGCTGGAAAAAAAATCAGAACTATATCGTCAGGCTTTCAATGACTTAGATATTTAGAACAAAATATTTTCATTTTTTATTTCATTAAAGGCTTGCCAATATAAAAAAAAGTACTACCTTTGCACACGCAAACACGGGAATAGCTCAGTTGGTAGAGCATCGGTCTCCAAAACCGAGTGTCGGGAGTTCGAGCCTCTCTTTCCGTGCGAAAGTAAAAAGCTGTAACTCAATAAGTTGCGGCTTTTGCTGTTTTAGAGGTCGGACAAATGTCGGACACAATTTTGGATCAACGTAAAAACCTGAGAGATTCTGAAATTAAGCATAAACTTTCAATAGTCTGAACAGAAAGAAAGCCTCATCTCTCCGTATATCAAACCATATCTAGATATCCAATACAGAAAAACTATCATAGCTTACTATAATTCTACTTTTATTTTCCTTAAAAATCAGCAATTCATACGTTTTAAAAAAACGACCTGTCATTTTTTAACAGATATTCACATCGCTGATAGGAAGAAAATACGATAAAACATCAACCTTAAATCGATAAGTGTAAAAACAACACTTTAATGCTGTATAACATATATTTTTTTGAACAATGGAATAAAATAAGTGTTACTTTTACACCGTGAAAAAACATTTACCATTTAATATATTAATGAGAAACATGAAAAAGTCATTTTTAAGTATGGGAGCTGCAATCATACTATTGAGTGGATGCGCCTCACAAGAGAAGAAAACTGAGTTGACACTTTCAGGACTTGACCCAGCTAAATTTGAAACTATTATTGACGGAAACAAGAAAACGGGTCTATACAGACTTACCAACAATAACGGAATGGAGGTCTGTGTAACAAACTTCGGAGGTAGAATAGTTTCCATCATGGTACCTGACAAGAACGGAAAAATGACTGACGTGGTACTTGGATTCGATAATATAAATGACTATCAGAATATACCAAGTGACTTCGGAGCAAGCATAGGCAGATATGCAAACAGAATAAACAAGGGGAAAATAAATATTGACGGACAGGAAATACAACTTCCTACAAACAACTTCGGACATTGCCTGCATGGCGGACCTACCGGATGGCAATATCAGGTATATGAGGCAAATCAAACAAACGACAGCACTATCGTACTTACAATGAAATCGGCTGATGGAGACAACAATTTCCCTGGCAATGTTACAGCTAACGTAACATATACTCTGACATCAGACAATGCAATAGACATTAAATATGATGCTACAACAGATAAGACGACTGTCATAAACATGACTAATCACTCTTATTTCAACTTAAGCGGAGATATGTCGAAACCTGCAACTGACCATATACTATATGTAGCATCCGACAGTATAACTCCAGTTGACAGTACATACATGACCACAGGTGAAATGACGGCAGTAAAAGATACTCCTTTCGACTTCAATACACCAAAAACAATTGCTCCTGACGTAACTGCATTCGACAACGAACAGGTGAAATTCGGAAATGGCTTCGATCACAACTGGGTACTGAACACAAAAGGTGATGATACAAAAGTGGCAGCCAGACTTACAAGTCCTATAAGCGGCATAACACTGGAAGTTTATACTAACGAACCGGGGATACAGGTTTATACAGGAAATTTCCTTACAGGAGAAGTTAAAGGAAAACAAGGTATAGCATACCCACAGCGTGCTTCAGTATGTCTTGAAACACAACATTATCCTGACAGCCCAAACAAACCACAATGGCCTTCTGTAATACTGAAACCTGGTGAAACATATTACAGCCATTGCATTTTCAAATTCGGAACTGAGAAATAAATAAAAGTATAATATCATAAAAAACACATTTTCATTATGAATTGGAGTTCAAAAGAATTTATATGGTTAGACTGGGTTGTTCTGATCATAGGTATATTTGGAGTAGCATGGGCTGTATGGCGAGCAGTGCGTAAAGATAAACTTGCTATGCAAGGTGCCGACAGCCAGGACTATCTGTTTGGCAAAGGTGAACCATGGTATGTGATAGGTGCTGCAATATTTGCTGCAAATATCGGTTCTGAACATCTTGTGGGTCTTGCCGGAACAGGAGCAAAAGACGGTGTAGGCATGGCACACTGGGAAATGCAGGGCTGGATGATTCTTATTTTGGGATGGTTATTCGTTCCTTTCTATCAGTTACTTAACAACAAGATGGGTAAAATCATCACTATGCCTGATTTCCTGAAATACCGTTACACACAGAGAACAGGTTCATGGTTGAGTATAATTACACTTATCGCATATATCCTTACAAAAGTTAGTGTTACAGCTTTCACCGGCGGTATTTTCTTCGAATATCTTCTAGGACTTCCATTCTGGTGGGGAGCTTTGGGACTGATTGCAGTAACAGCCGTATTTACAGTATTGGGTGGTATGAAAGGTGTGATGACAATGTCAGCGATACAGACCCCTATTCTGATTATCGGTTCATTCCTTGTTCTCTTCCTCGGATTGTCTGCACTTGGACAAGGAAGCATAGCCGACGGATGGAGCAACATGATGGATTACGCACGTTCCGCTCACGACGGATATGGAATAAACCATATGTTCCACTGGGATGAAGGCGATCCTATGTATCCTAAATTCCCTGGATTTGCAGTATTTATCGGAGCATCTATCATCGGTTTCTGGTACTGGTGTACAGACCAGCACATAGTTCAGCGTGTACTCGGACAGCAGAAAGGCGAATCGGACGACGTAGTAATGAAACGTGCCCGCAGAGGTAGTATAGCTGCTGGTTATTTCAAACTTCTTCCTGTATTCATGTTCCTTATCCCAGGTATGGTAGCTGTTGCTTTGGCACAAGATCCAAACAGCGGTATTGTAATGGATCTTACAAACCAGCACGACACTGACGGAGCATTTGCAATGATGGTGAAAAATATTCTTCCTGCAGGCGTGAAAGGATTGGTAACAATCGGTTTCATATGTGCCTTGGTTACATCTTTGGCAGCGTTCTTCAACAGTTGTGCAACTCTGTTTACAGAAGACTTCTACAAACCAATGCGTCAGGGCAAGAGCGAAGCACACTATGTATTCGTAGGACGCGTAGCTACAGTAGTGGTTGTTATCCTCGGATTGCTATGGTTACCTATTATGATGAACATGGACAATCTGTACAGCTACTTGCAGGACATCCAGTCACTGTTGGCACCTGCAATGGTAGCAGTGTTCACTCTCGGTATATTCTCTAAGAAAATCACTCCTAAAGCGGGTGAATGGGGACTTATCGGCGGTTTCATCATAGGTATGATAAGACTCATTACAAACGTAATAACAAAGAGTGGTACAGCAGCCATGGAAGGCTCTTTCTGGGATGCTACAGCTTGGTTCTGGCAGACCAACTGGTTGATTTTCGAAATATGGTTACTGGTATTCCTGATTGTATTTATGATTGTTGTGTCTTGCTTCACTCCTAAACCATCAGCACAACAGATAGAAGCAATAACATTTACAGACAGCTATAAAGAACTTATCAGAAAGAGCTGGAACAAGTGGGACGTAATAGCAACACTTGGAGTTATAGTCCTTTGCGGATTATTCTATGCATATTTCTGGTAATAAAAATAAATATTGTTCTACATTTGCATATTCAATGTAGAACAATATAAAATCTGTATTTACATGACAGCTTATTACAAACAAAATCCAAAATTCTACGTCGGCATTGACTGTATAATATTCGGTTTCGACAAAGGCGAACTGAACCTCCTACTGTTAAAGAGAAATTTTGAGCCGGCTAAAGGGAAATGGTCTCTTATGGGAGGGTTTATACAGGAAAATGAAAGCGCCGATGATGCCGCAAAACGTGTGTTGAGCGAACTTACAGGACTGGAAAACGTCTATATGGAACAAATCGGTGCTTTTGGAGATGTTGACAGAGATCCGGGAGAAAGAGTTATATCGTTGGCCTATTACGCACTTATAAACATTAACGAATACGACTGCGAACTGGTTCAGCAGCACAATGCACACTGGGTAAACATTAACGAAGTTCCCGAATTGATTTTCGACCACTCGGAAATGGTAAGGAAAGCCAGGAAGATAATGAAGGAAAAGGCATCGCATAAGCCTATAGGCTTCAACCTGCTTCCTGAACTGTTCACCCTGACACAACTGCAAAATCTTTATGAAGCCATTTACGGTGAAACCATGGACAAGAGAAACTTCCGCAAGCGCATAGCCGAAATGGACTTTATAGAACAGACAGACAAAATAGACAAAACCGGATCGAAAAGAGGTGCACGCCTGTTCAAATTTAATGACAAGGCATACGAAAAGGATCCGAAATTCAAAATTTGACTAAAAAAAACGACTCAAATATGTTAGAAGCATTAAAAGAAAAAGTATTCCATGCCAATCTTGATTTGGTGAAACATGGACTTGTTATTTTCACCTGGGGAAACGTTTCTGCCATTGACCGCGAAACAGGACTTGTAGTAATCAAGCCTAGTGGCGTTTCATACGACGAGATGAAAGCAGAAGACATGGTAGTAGTTGATCTGGAAGGCAAAGTAGTAGAAGGCAATCTTCGTCCGTCAAGCGACACTCCTACTCACCTTGTACTTTATAAGGCATTCCCTGAAATTGGCGGTGTGGTACATACACACTCCACTTATGCCACTGCCTGGGCACAGGCCGGACTTGACATTCCAAACATAGGAACGACTCATGCCGACTATTTCCACGAAGCTATTCCTTGCACTGCCGATATGACAGAAGAAGAAGTGAAAGGTGAATACGAAAAGGAAACAGGAAATGTGATAGTAAAACGTTTCGAAGGAATGAATCCGGTACACACTCCGGGAGTATTGGTGAAAAACCACGGTCCTTTCTCATGGGGTAAGGATGCCAACGATGCAGTTCACAATGCCGTAGTTATGGAACAGGTAGCCAAAATGGCAAGCATTGCATATGCAGCTAACCCAAACCTTACGATGAATCCTCTGCTGGTGGAAAAACACTTTAACCGCAAGCATGGTCCTAACGCTTATTACGGACAGAAAAAGTAAAAACATCTGAAATTAATAAATACTGAAATAAACAAATTATTACCTATTAATAAAATAAAAAATTATGAACGCATTCAGTCAGTATGAAGTATGGTTCGTAACCGGAGCACAGCTCCTTTACGGAGGCGACGCAGTAATAGCAGTCGATGCACACAGTAATGAAATGGTAGCATGTCTTAACGAAAGTGGAAAACTTCCTGTTAAGGTTGTATATAAAGGCACTGCAAATTCTTCAAAAGAAGTAGAAGCAGTATTCAAGGCAGCAAACAATGATGAAAAATGTATCGGTGTAATCACATGGATGCACACATTCTCTCCAGCCAAGATGTGGATTCACGGCCTTCAGCAGTTGAAGAAACCTTTGCTGCACCTGCACACCCAGTTCAACAAGGAAATTCCTTGGGACACTATGGACATGGACTTCATGAACCTTAACCAGAGCGCACATGGCGACCGTGAATTTGGTCATATCTGCACACGTATGCGTGTTCGCCGCAAGGTGGTTGTAGGCTACTGGAAAGATGAAGAAACACTCAGCAAGATTGCTGTTTGGATGAGAGTATGTGCTGCTTGGGCTGATTCTCAGGATATGCTTATCTTGCGTTTCGGCGACCAGATGAACAATGTAGCCGTAACAGACGGTGACAAAGTTGAAGCCGAACAGCGCATGGGTTACCACGTTGACTATTGCCCAGTAAGCGAACTGATGGAATATCACAAGAATATCAAGGACGAAGAAGTTGAAGCTTTGGTTAAAACTTACTTCAGCGAATATGACCATGATGCAGAACTTGAAGACAAGTCAACTGAAGCATATCAGAAAGTATGGAATGCAGCTAAGGCAGAACTTGCTCTTCGTGCTATCCTGAAAGCTAAAGGTGCCAAAGGTTTCACTACAAACTTCGATGACCTTGGACAGACAGACGGCAGCCATTTCGACCAGATTCCGGGTCTTGCTTCACAGCGTCTTATGGCAGAAGGCTACGGCTTCGGTGCTGAAGGTGACTGGAAATCAGCAGCTCTCTACCGCACTGTATGGGTAATGAATCAGGGACTTGCAAACGGTTGCTCATTCCTTGAAGACTATACTCTGAACTTCGATGGCAAAAACAGCTCAATCCTTCAGGCACATATGCTGGAAGTTTGTCCGTTAATAGCAGCCAAGAAACCTCGTCTGGAAGTTCACTTCCTCGGCATTGGTATCCGCAAGAGTCAGACTGCACGCCTTGTGTTTACATCTAAAGTTGGAACAGGATGTACAGCTACAGTTGTTGACCTAGGAAACCGTTTCCGTCTCATCGTAAACGATGTAGAATGTATCGAACCAAAACCATTGCCAAAACTTCCTGTTGCTTCCGCTCTTTGGAAACCAATGCCTGACTTCGAAACAGGTGCTGGTGCATGGATTCTTGCAGGTGGTACTCACCACTCTTGCTTCTCATACGATCTGACAGCAGAATACTGGGAAGACTATGCAGAAATCGCAGGTATCGAAATGGTTCATATCAACAAAGATACTACTATCAGTGAGTTCAAGAAAGAGCTTCGCATGAATGAAGTTTACTACATGCTGAACAAAGCTCTTTGCTAATAAATTGATTATATTGCCTTAATTAAAAGTGCTCGGCGAGCAATCGTTTGTAGCACTTTTATTTTTTTAGAACTTAAAAACTTAAAATCTATGAGTCTTAATGCTAAATCAACAATAGAAAGCGGGAAAGCCATTTTGGGTATTGAATTTGGTTCTACAAGAATCAAAGCTGTATTAATAGACGAAGAAAACAAGCCTATCGCCCAAGGAAGCCACACATGGGAAAACCAACTTGAAAACGGTTTGTGGACATACAGTATTGATGCTATATGGAACGGAGTGCAGGACTGTTATGCAGACCTCCGCGCAAACGTAAACAAGGAATACGGAATTGAAATTGAAACCCTGGCTGCAATCGGCGTAAGCGCAATGATGCATGGCTATATGGCTTTCAACGACAAAGAAGAAATCCTCGTACCTTTCCGCACATGGAGAAACACCAACACAGGCAAGGCTGCCGCAGAATTGTCTGAGCTGTTCGTATATAACATTCCTTTAAGATGGAGTATATCACATCTCTATCAGGCTATCCTCAACAAGGAAGAACACGTAAAAGACATAACATTCCTGACAACATTGGCAGGATATGTACACTGGCAGATAACAGGGGAAAAAGTTCTTGGAATAGGTGATGCATCCGGCATGCTGCCTATCAATCCAGAAACAAAGAACTATTCTGCCGAAATGGTAAAGAAATTCAACAATCTCATAGCTCCATACGGATTTAACTGGACTCTTGAAGATATTCTTCCTAAAGTACTTCTGGCTGGCGAAAATGCAGGTTGCCTTACAGAAAAAGGTGCAAAAATGCTCGACGTGTCAGGACATCTGAAAGCAGGTATCCCTGTTTGCCCTCCTGAAGGCGATGCCGGAACAGGTATGGCAGCTACAAATGCTGTTAAACAGCGCACAGGTAACGTATCTGCAGGTACTTCTTCTTTCTCAATGATTGTATTGGAAAAAGACTTGTCGAAACCATACGAAATGATTGATATGGTCACTACTCCTGACGGAAGCCTTGTGGCAATGGTTCACTGCAACAACTGTACTTCCGACCTAAACGCATGGGTAAACATCTTCAAGGAATATCAGGAGCTGATGGGTATTCCTGTAGATATGGACGAGATATTCGGAAAACTTTACAACAACGCCCTGAAAGGTGATGCCGACTGCGGCGGACTTATCTCATACAACTACTTCTCAGGCGAACCTGTAACAGGACTTGAAGAAGGCCGCCCTCTGTTCGTTCGTAATGCAAGTGATAAATTCAATCTTGCCAACTTCATGCGCGCACATCTGTATGCCTCTGTAGGAGTGTTGAAAATAGGTAACGACATTCTGTTCAATGAAGAGAAAATCAAGGTTGACAGAATCACAGGCCATGGTGGTCTGTTCAGAACTAAAGGTGTAGGACAAAGAGTTCTTGCCGCAGCCATCAACTCTCCTATATCGGTAATGGAAACAGCAGGCGAAGGCGGTGCATGGGGAATAGCACTACTTGGTTCTTATTTAGTGAACAATGACAAAAAACAATCACTTGCCGACTTCCTGGATGAAAAGGTATTTGCCGGAAATACAGGTACAGAAGTATCTCCTACTGCAGAAGATGTAGCAGGATTCAACAAATACATAGAAAACTACAAGGCTTGCATACCTGTTGAAGAGGCCGCTGTGAAATACAAAAAGTAAAGAGTATTTTTGACAATAAGTAGGCATGAAACAGCCTGAATATCTGATATTTCTATTCAATTAATGATAAAAAAAGCTTTTGTTCAGGTTGTTATTTACATATAAATGTTATATTTTTGCTCAAAAATTCAGAGAACATAAGAAAACTGATAGAAACATTCAACAAAATAATCAATTAATATGAACAGCAAACAAGTAATGAACCATGCTGCCGACAACATCCGTATTCTGGCAGCTTCAATGGTAGAAAAAGCTAAGTCAGGACACCCAGGTGGTGCTATGGGTGGTGCAGACTTTATCAACGTTCTGTATTCAGAATATCTGCAGTACGACCCTAAAAATCCTAAATGGGAAGGAAGAGACCGTTTCTTCCTCGATCCGGGACACATGTCTCCTATGCTGTATTCTCAATTGGCTTTGGCCGGAAAATTCACTATCGACGAACTTAAACAACTCCGTCAGTGGGGCTCACCTACTCCTGGACATCCAGAAGTTGACGTAGAACGTGGTATTGAAAATACATCCGGACCACTTGGACAAGGACATACTTTTGCTGTGGGTGCTGCTATCGCTGCAAAATTCCTTGCTGCTCGTACAGGTAACCCTACTTTCGCTAAAGAAACTATCTACGCATATATCTCTGACGGTGGTATCCAGGAAGAAATCTCTCAGGGTAGCGGACGTATAGCAGGTCACCTTGGACTTGATAACCTTATCATGTTCTACGACTCTAACGACATCCAGCTTTCTACTGAAACTAAAGATGTAATGACTGAAGATACTGCCATGAAATACCGTGCATGGGGATGGTACGTTATTGAAATCAACGGTAATGACTGCGACGAAATCCGTAGGGCTCTTGACGCAGCTAAAGCTGAGACAAAACGCCCAACTCTTATCATAGGTAAATGTATCATGGGTAAGGGCGCACGTAAAGACGACAACTCTTCTTATGAACACAATTGCAAGACTCACGGTGCTCCTCTTGGTGGCGATGCATACAAGAATACAATGATAAATCTTGGTGCTGACCCTGAAAACCCATTCGTAATCTTCGACGACGTAAAAGAACTTTACGCAAAACGTGCACAGGAACTTGAAACTATTGTAGCTGCAAGATACGAAGAAGAAAAAGCATGGGCTGCTGCAAATCCTGAAAAAGCTGCTCAGCTGAAAGAATGGTTCAGCGGTGCTGCTCCTAAAGTTGATTGGGCCGGAATACAGCAGAAAGCTAATGATGCTACACGTAACGCATCTGCAACTGTTCTTGGCGCTCTTGCTGAACAGGTTCCTAACATGATCTGTTCTTCTGCCGACCTTTCTAACTCTGACAAGACTGACGGTTTCTTGAAGAAAACTCACGCATTCCAGTCAGGCGATTTCAGTGGAGCATTCTTCCAGGCTGGTGTTGCAGAACTTACTATGGCATGCTGCTGCCTTGGTATGGCTCTTCACGGTGGTGTAATCGCTGCTTGCGGTACATTCTTTGTATTCTCGGACTATATGAAACCTGCAGTGCGTATGGCTGCTTTGATGCAGTTGCCTGTCAAGTTCATCTGGACTCACGACGCATTCCGTGTAGGTGAAGACGGTCCTACTCACGAACCTGTAGAACAGGAAGCACAGATCCGTCTGATGGAAAAACTGAAAAACCACCACGGAAAGAACTCTATGCTTGTTCTTCGTCCTGCTGATGCTAAGGAAACTACTGAGGCTTGGAAACTTGCAATGGAAAACATCGACACTCCATCTGCATTGATCCTTTCTCGTCAGAACATCAACGACCTTCCTGAAGGTACAAATTATGCTGAAGCTGCCAAAGGTGGTTACATTGTAACTGATGCTGAAGGTACTCCTGACGTTATCATGGTTGCTTCAGGTTCTGAAGTTTCTACACTTGTTGCCGGTGCTGAACTGTTGCACAAAGACGGTATCAAGACACGTATTGTTTCTGTTCCTTCTGAAGGTCTGTTCCGCAGCCAGAGCAAGGAATATCAGGAAAGCGTTATCCCGACTGGAGCTAAAGTATTCGGACTCACAGCAGGTCTTCCTGTAAACCTTGAAGGACTTGTAGGTCCTAACGGAAAGGTTTGGGGTCTTGAATCATTCGGTTTCTCTGCACCATACAAAGTATTGGACGAAAAACTGGGATTCACAGCAGAAAATGTATATAACCAAGTAAAAGCAATGTTATAATGAAAATAGTAGGACTAGCATCCGATCATGCAGGATTTGAACTGAAACAGTATGTTAAGCAGTGGTTGGAAGCAAAAGGATTAGAATACAAAGATTTTGGAACTTACTCTACTGAAAGTTGCGATTATCCTGACTTCGCACACCCATTGGCAGAAGCTGTAGAGGCTGGCGAATGTTATCCTGGAATTGCAATATGCGGTAGTGGCGAAGGAATTGGCATCACACTAAACAAGCATCAGGGAATACGTGCAGCACTTTGCTGGATTCCTGAAATAGCTAAACTGTCACGCCAGCATAATAATGCAAACGTTCTTGTTATGCCTGGAAGATTTATTGACACTGAAATGGCAGACAAGATTATGACAGAATTCTTCAATACTGAATTTGAAGGCGGACGTCATCAGAAAAGAATAGATAAGATTCCAGTAAAATAATCCTTGTCTTATAACAATATAAAAAATAGGAAGATAGCTGATATGGCTTTCTTCCTATTTTTTTTCATATTTAGTTTTTAGATAAATCACAATAAATAGGAAAATCTTATCTTTGCAAAAAAATTATACCATAGATAATGGCTACTACACAGAAAAGACCCGCACGAACAACAAAGGTAAGTAAAGAAAAACTTACGGATGAATATGGACACCTTCAGCCTCAGGCTCCGGAGTTGGAGAAGGCTGTACTTGGTGCACTGATGATTGAAAAGGATGCCTACTCGCTTGTGAGTGAGATTCTTAAACCGGAATCTTTCTACGAGCACAGACATCAGCTGATTTATGCTGCCATAACAGACTTGGCTATACAGCAGAAACCTATAGACCTGCTCACAGTGACAGAACACCTGCGATTCATGGGACACCTTGACGAAGTTGGAGGTCCGTTCTATATCACACAGTTGAGCGGTATGATGGCATCATCTGCACATATCGAATATCACGCACGAATCATCGCACAGAAATACCTTGCCAGAGAGCTTATAACTTTCACAAGCAACATTCAGAAAAAGGCTTTCGACGAGACAGAAGACGTGGACGACATTATGCAGGAAGCAGAAGGACGTCTGTTTGAAATCTCACAGCAGAACATGAAGAAGGACTATACGCAAATTAACCCTGTGATACAGGAAGCGTATGAGATGCTTCGTACTGCAGCCGCACGTACCGACGGTTTGAGTGGTCTGGCAAGCGGTTTCCACAAGCTCGACAAGATGACTTCGGGATGGCAGAACTCCGACCTTATCATCATTGCCGCACGTCCTGCGATGGGTAAAACTGCGTTCGTGCTTTCTATGGCCAAGAACATAGCCGTAAACAACAAGGTGCCAGTAGCATTATTCTCGCTTGAAATGAGTAACGTCCAGTTGGTTAACCGTTTGATTGTAAACGTATGCGAGATACCGGGCGAGAAAATAAAGAGCGGACAGCTAGCTCCATACGAATGGGGACAGCTGGACTATAAGATTAAGGAGCTGTATGATGCTCCTCTATATGTTGATGATACTCCTTCATTGTCAGTATTTGAGCTAAGAACAAAAGCGCGCCGTCTGGTTAGGGAACATGATGTGAAAATCATCATCATCGACTACCTACAACTGATGAATGCCAGCGGTATGTCGTTCGGCAGCCGTCAGGAAGAAGTCAGCACCATATCACGTTCGCTCAAAGGTCTTGCCAAGGAATTGAACATACCTATCATAGCCCTGAGTCAGTTGAACCGTGGTGTGGAAAACCGTGAGGGAGTGGATGGTAAGCGTCCACAGTTGAGTGACCTTCGTGAATCGGGAGCCATCGAGCAGGATGCCGATATGGTTTGCTTCATCCACCGTCCTGAATACTACAAGATATATACCGACGAAAAGGGTAACGACCTTCACGGTATGGCAGAAATAATCATAGCCAAGCACCGTAACGGTGCCGTAGGCGATGTTCTGTTACGTTTCCGTGGAGAGTTTGCAAGATTCCAGAATCCTGAGGATGAAATGATTGTGCCACTGCCTACAGAAGAAAACGCGACACCTGTCATCCGCTCAAAAATGAATAAAGGAGGAAGTTCAGTACCTCCCCCACCGGCAGACATGGCTCCGGCACAAGAAGGAAATCCATTTGGTGCACCGCTACCAGATGTACCTTTCTGATTTCATAAAAAAACTTTTATGCAGTCTTGTAAACCAAATATTTATATTAACTTTGCGCATCATTCATAAAAATACATAAAAACATTATATATATGAATATTTCTTATAACTGGCTGAAAGAATATGTCAATTTCGATTTGACTCCAGATGAAGTAGCAGCCGCACTTACCTCAATCGGTCTCGAAACCGGAGGCGTAGAGGAAGTTCAGACTATAAAAGGAGGCCTCGAAGGACTTGTAGTAGGTGAAGTCCTGACTTGCGAGCCTCATCCAAACTCAGACCATATGCACGTAACTACAGTAAACTTGGGACAGGGAGAACCTGTACAGATAGTTTGTGGTGCAGCCAACGTTGCGGCAGGTCAGAAAGTAATAGTAGCAACTCTTGGAACAAAACTTTACGATGGCGACGAATGTTTCACCATCAAGAAATCAAAACTCCGTGGCGTAGAGTCTAACGGTATGATATGTGCAGAAGATGAAATCGGAGTGGGAACAAGTCATGACGGTATCATAGTCCTTCCTGCAGACACTGTTCCGGGAACTCCTGCAAAAGAATATTACAATATAAAGAGCGAATATGTACTTGAAGTTGATATCACTCCAAACCGTTCGGATGCATGCTCACACTATGGTGTGGCTCGCGACCTTTATGCGTGGTTAATCCAAAACGGATACAAAGCAGAGTTGAAACGTCCTTCTATAGACTCTTTCAAAGTAGATAGCAACAATCTGAATATCGACATTGAGGTGGAAAACACTGAAGCATGTCCAAGATATGCAGGTGTCGCAATAAAGAATGTCACTGTAAAGGAAAGTCCTGAATGGCTTCAGAACAAGCTTCGCCTTATCGGTGTCCGCCCTATCAACAATATCGTCGATATTACAAACTACATACTTCACGCTTACGGACAGCCAATGCACTGTTTCGATGCAAACAAGATTAAAGGTGGCAAAATTGTAGTAAGAACTTGTGCTGAAGGTACAAAATTCGTAACTCTTGACGAAGTGGAACGTACTTTGTCTGAACGCGACCTTATGATTTGCAACGCAGAAGAACCTATGTGTATTGCCGGAGTATTCGGTGGCCTTGATTCAGGTACTACTGAGGCTACTACAGATGTATTCCTTGAAAGTGCATACTTTAACCCTACTTGGGTTCGTAAGACTGCGCGCCGTCACGGACTTAGCACAGACTCTTCATTCCGTTTTGAACGTGGTATCGACCCTAATATCACTATCTATGCACTGAAGGAAGCTGCAATATTGGTGAAAGAACTTGCCGGCGGTGAAATAGCATCTGAAATCAAGGACAACTACCCTGCTCCTATCGCTGATTTCGCTATCGAACTTTCATACGATTATGTAAATACACTTATCGGAAAAGTTATCCCTGCAGAAACAATCAAGAGCATAGTAAGCAGTCTTGAAATGAAGATTGTGAACGAGACAGCTGAAGGTCTTTCTCTTCTTGTTCCTCCTTACCGTGTTGACGTACAGCGTCCATGCGACGTAGTGGAAGATATTCTCCGTATCTATGGATACAACAATGTAGAGATCCCTACCAGCCTGAAATCAAGCATCAACGTTAAAGGCGCTGAAGACAAGTCTGTTAAACTTCAGAACATTGTTTCTGAACAGCTTGTAGGATGCGGATTTAACGAAATAATGAACAACTCGCTTACTGCAGCTGCTTATTACGAAGGACTTGAAACTTACAAGCCTGAAAACTTGGTTCGCCTGATGAACCCGTTGAGCAACGACTTGAACGTAATGCGTGCAACCCTGCTTTTCGGTGGTCTTGAAAGCATCCAGCACAATGCAAACCGCAAGAATGCAGATTTGAAATTCTTCGAATTCGGTAAATGCTACCACTTCAATGCTGAAAAGAAGAACCCTGAAAAGATTCTTGCCGCATATTCTGAAGAACTTCACCTCGGTATGTGGGTTACTGGTAAGCGCGTAAGCAATTCATGGGCACACGCAGACGAAAACTCATCTGTTTACGAACTTAAGGCATACGTTCTCAATATTTTCCGTCGTCTTGGTGTAAACTTCGGTGGCCTTGTATTCGGAAATCTTACAGACGATATCTACTCTGTAGCGATATCAGTACATACTCGTGGAGGAAAACTGTTGGCTACATTCGGAGTAGTAAGCAAGAAGATTCAGAAGGCATTCGATATAGACAATGAAGTTTATTTTGCCGACATCTGCTGGAACGAACTTATGAAATCAATCAAGGGCAACAGAGTAACTTACAAGGAAATATCTAAATTCCCTGCTGTTAAACGTGACCTTGCATTGCTTATCGACAAGAAAGTACAGTTCGCTGAAATCGAAAAGATAGCTTACGAAACAGACAAGAAACTCCTGAAATCTGTTGAACTGTTCGACGTTTACGAAGGCAAGAACCTCGAAGCAGGCAAGAAGAGCTACGCAGTAAGCTTCATGCTTCAGGACGAGAATGCCACTCTGAACGATAAGCAGATTGACAAGTTCATGCAGAAACTTATCACTAACCTGCAGAATAAGCTTGATGCCAAATTGAGATAATATAAAACATATCATATTATGAAAAATAAAAATGCCATACTGACAGTTGCACTTTATATTGAACTATTGTTCATCGGTATATCTTTAAATACACTGTTTCAAGAAGGAAATCCTTCATGGAAAATAATTTGTGCATCTATAGGCGGAGGTATTTTCCTGATATTGCTTATCATTACGGCATACAGATTATTTAGAATAATCAGAAATAAAAACAACAAGAAACAAATAACAACAATATAAAATTATAAACCAATGGGAAGAGCGTTTGAATATAGAAAAGCTGCCAAATTGAAAAGATGGGGTCACATGGCTAAGACCTTTACACGTCTGGGTAAACAAATCGCAATTGCTGTAAAAGCAGGTGGTCCTGAACCTGAAAACAACCCTACACTACGTTCTATCATCGCTGTCTGCAAGCGTGAAAACATGCCGAAGGACAACATCGAACGTGCTATCAAAAACGCACAGGGTAAAGACCAGAGCGACTACAAGAGCATGACTTACGAAGGATATGGTCCTCACGGAGTTGCTGTATTTGTTGATACTCTTACTGACAACACTACTCGTACAGTAGCAGACGTTCGTTCAGTATTCAACAAATTTGCCGGTAACCTTGGAACTACAGGTTCACTTGCTTTCTTGTTCGATCACAAGTGTGTATTCACTTTCAAGAAGAAAGATGGTCTTGACATGGAAGAACTTATCCTCGATCTTATCGACTACAACGTAGAAGATGAATACGACGAAGATCCGGAAGAAGGAACAATCACTATCTACGGTGATCCTAAGAGCTACTCTCTTATCCAGAAACACCTTGAAGAATGTGGTTTCGAGGATGTCGGTGGTGAGTTCACATACGTACCAAACGATTTGAAAGAAGTTACTCCTGAACAGCGCGAAACTATCGACAAGATGGTAGAACGTCTTGAAGAATTCGACGATGTGCAGAATGTTTACACTAACATGAAGCCGGAAGAAGAGTAATCATTCTTAATGATAATTACAAAAACAGATTTCGCATAAAGTTTTCTTCGTGTGAAATCTGTTTTTTTATAATAAGATAAAAAGCAAAAACGATGAAAATAAACTACAGAACACAAGGAACATGCAGTTCATTTATCGAAGTTGAAGTAGAAAACAACAAGATTAAGGAAGTAAGCTTCACTGGCGGATGTAACGGAAATCTTAAAGGCATCTGCTCGCTCGTAAAAGGAATGGAAGTAAATGAAGTTATCTCTCGCCTTGAAGGTATCCGTTGCGGAAACAAGAACACTTCATGTCCAGACCAGCTTTGCAAGGCTTTGAAAAGCATGTAATACAACTAAAACTATATAAAAAATAAAGCAATGACTCTTATACACAACAATAGGTGTCATTGCTTTTCGTTTTATATATCCATTCTCATTATCTGTTTTCAGCAGTATCACTATTACCTTTTTGTAACAAATACAATTTTCACATAATAATATATTGAAAATAGATTGTTTTTACTATTTTTGCACTCAAATACACAGAAACAACTTTCTTAAGACTTATAACGACACAAAAATGGCGAAAAATATCTACCTGATATTATTATATCCTATAATGGCAGCTGTCATTATACAATATTTTGCAGGAAATTTCCCGTTCCATTTCTTTGAATTCCCACTGAATATTATTCTTGGGGCAATATGGATTTATTCCGTTTATATGCTCTTACGCAAAAATAACTGTACCAATAATATAACAAGAGTTCTTGTATCTCCCGAAACTACAGCATTCAGCCTTTTCTTGTTTGTTTGCGGAACACTCGTCATTGGAATGTTTCCACAACTGTCAGCTATAGAAGCAGAACAAAAAGAAGGAATTTTGGGACAACTTGGATTCTACAATTTCATGTCCTCATGGATTTTTGTATCGATACTGTTTATTTTGCTCTCACATCTTGCAGCCATAACCATAAGAGGATTTAAATCAAGGAAAAAGAAAAGATGGAGATTTCTGCTCAACCATGCCGGAGTATGGCTTGCACTCTTTGGCGGTTTCATGGGTAGCAGCGACATTATCACAGCAAGAATTCCCGTATTTTTCGATAAAGAGAACAATGAAGCTCTGACTATGGAAGGCAAGCATTTTTACCTTGACTACGACCTGCAGCTGACAGGTTTCGATGCGGATTACTATCAGAACGGAATGCCCAAAAGCTACGTAGCGGAGGTAAAAGTTTCTGACAGACATTCCGGGAATTCATCACAAATAAGTCTTGAAGTAAACCACCCTTACGAATATAAATTTGGTGAAGACATATATCTGGTTAGCTACGATACACGCAGCGACAAGCCACAATACTGTGTCCTGCAGATAGTACGTCAGCCATGGAAGTATATCCAGCTCATAGGTATAATAATGACAATAGCCGGAGCTGTAGGAATGTTTATCGGAGGGCCACAAAAACAGACTTCAAAGCAGTAACAATAACCCTTATAACTATAAAAAAATGACAATCAACTGGGATGTTTTCTATATATTCACCATCGTTTCTGTAATCCTATGGATTATAAGTGCGGTTGCCTCTGCAGCTAAAGACGGAATCTCAAAAACAGCCGTTGCAGCAAGCCTGTCAGGCAGCATCGTTTTCATGGCATTTATCATAGGACTGTGGATTTATCTGCAAAGGCCTCCGCTCAGAACAATGGGAGAAACACGATTATGGTATTCGCTATTCATGGGAATATCAGGACTTATCACCTACTGGAGATGGAAATACAGATGGATACTATCCTTCTCTACTATGGTATCTGCAGTGTTCTGCATCATCAACATACTCAAGCCAGAGATACACGACCAGTCGCTTATGCCTGCCCTGCAAAGCGCATGGTTCATCCCTCATGTGACTGTATATATGTTTTCATACTCAGTACTTGGATGCGCATTCATCATTGGATGTATAGGAATGAAAAAGCATAAAGAGATATATACCACTACTGCAGACGAGCTGGTATATACAGGAACTGCTTTCCTCACCATAGGTATGCTGACGGGAGCTATATGGGCAAAGGATGCATGGGGCAACTACTGGAGCTGGGACCCGAAGGAAACATGGGCAGCCATAACATGGACTATTTACCTGCTATACATACATATACGACTGCAAAGAACATACAAGAGTAAAAGACTACTGTACGGACTTCTCATAGCAGGATTCGTATCACTGCAGATGTGCTGGTATGGAGTAAACTATCTTCCGGCGGCACAGAAGAGTGTACATTTATATAATAGACAATAATCCCAAAAGGAAACTACTAATACTAACATTTAAAAAAGTGAGATTATGAAGAAAAAGATTATCTTGGCAGCATTACTGATTGCAGCGGGAGCTGTGGTAGTTTACCGCCTTGTGAATCAAGCTCCATCAGAATCGCTTGCAGCAAACGAAAGAATGCTTGCAATACTTACTGACGGAGGATGTATGGAATGCCACTCGGCAAATCCTAAACTTCCTTTCTATGCCAACTTCCCTATTGCAGGAAAAGTGGTGAAAGAGGATATCGAGAAAGGATACAGAGAGTTTGACGTAGAGCCTATGATGACAGCTCTCAAGAATGGTGAGAAAGTGGGCGAAGTCGATTTGGCTAAAGTAGAAAAGGTAATAAAGGACGGTACAATGCCATTGGCTAAATATTACCTTGTACACTGGGGTTCGTCTATGACTGGCAAGAAAACAGAAATTGCTCTTGACTGGGTAAAGAATTACAGAGCTCAGGCATATCCAAATACTCTGGCTGCAGCTGAGTTTGCAAACGAGCCAATACGCCCTATACACGATTCTATTCCTGTAGATATCCGAAAGGTTATCCTTGGAGATATGCTTTTCCACGACACACGTCTTTCTATAGACAATACCGTATCATGTGCAACTTGTCATGCTCTGAACACTGCTGGTGTGGACAACAAACGTTTCTCTGAAGGTGTTGACGGACAGGTTGGAGGTATAAACGCACCTACCGTGTTCAATGCTCACTACAACTTCGTTCAGTTCTGGGACGGACGTGCCGCTACACTGGCAGCACAGGCAGGTGGACCTCCACTCAACCCTATCGAAATGGGACACAAATCATTCGATGATATCTGTAAAGTCCTTTCAGAAGACAAAGCCTTTGAAAAAGCATTTATGGAAGTATATCCTGAAGGATTTACTCAGGAAACAATCACTGATGCTATTCAGGAATTCGAACGCACATTGATTACTCCAAACTCTAAGTTCGACAAATATTTGAAAGGCGACAAGAATATCCTTACAGCAGAAGAGATAAACGGCTACGAACTGTTCAAGGAGTACAACTGTGCTACTTGTCACGTGGGTGAAAACTTGGGAGGACAGTCATATGAGCTTATGGGAGTAAGAGCTGACTACTTCGGCGACAGAGGTACTGAAATCACATTCGAAGACCATGGCCGCAACAAGGAAACCAAGACAGAACGCGACATGCACAGATTCAAGGTTCCTGGTCTGAGAAACATCGAGCTGACAGGTCCTTACTATCACGACGGTACAAAGAAGACACTTGAAGAAGCTGTAAACGATATGGCTAAATACGAAGTAGGTATCACACTTACAGAAACTGAAACTGCCAACATCGTGAAGTTCCTGAAAACTCTTACAGGTGAATACAAGGGTAAGACTCTTACTAATGACAATATGTAATTGACAACATTACCACAATTATAACAAAAAAGAATATCCCGATTCGGAAAGTTAAAAAACAATTCCGAACCGGGATTTTTCATATATCAACTGTAAGCATTCAGTAAACCCCGTCAGAACTCAGTCTTGATTCTTTATATTTTTGTACCCATAACCAATATTGTACAAAAATGAAGAATATGACATTAGACCAATTCAA
>NZ_JACJLE010000171.1 GCF_016901995.1 Bacteroides caecigallinarum
TGAAGGACGTGATAAGCTGCGAAAAGTCACGGGGAGGTGCAAATAACCTTTGATCCGTGAATCTCCGAATGGGACAACCCGATATCCTGAAGGGATATCACCTTACTTAAGTAAGGGGCTAACGCAGGGAACTGAAACATCTTAGTACCTGCAGGAAAAGAAAATAACAATGATTCCCCCAGTAGTGGCGAGCGAACGGGGAAGAGCCCAAACCGTTTATGTTACGGCATAAGCGGGGTTGTAGGACCACAGCGTTGCAAGAACTCTTGTGAGAAGAACGATCTGGAAAGTTCGACCACAGACGGTGACAGTCCGGTATTCGAAGCAAGACGAAGCATAGTGGTATCCTGAGTAGCGCGGA
>NZ_JACJLE010000172.1 GCF_016901995.1 Bacteroides caecigallinarum
GCAGTGGGGAATATTGCACAATGGGGGAAACCCTGATGCAGCAACGCCGCGTGAGTGATGAAGGTTTTCGGATCGTAAAGCTCTGTCTTTGGGGAAGATAATGACGGTACCCAAGGAGGAAGCCACGGCTAACTACGTGCCAGCAGCCGCGGTAATACGTAGGTGGCGAGCGTTATCCGGATTTACTGGGCGTAAAGGGAGCGTAGGCGGATGATTAAGTGGGATGTGAAATACCCGGGCTCAACTTGGGTGCTGCATTCCAAACTGGTTATCTAGAGTGCAGGAGAGGAGAGTGGAATTCCTAGTGTAGCGGTGAAATGCGTAGAGATTAGGAAGAACACCAGTGGCGAAGGCGACT
>NZ_JACJLE010000173.1 GCF_016901995.1 Bacteroides caecigallinarum
TGGTATCCTAAATAAAGAACCGCCACGTGCGGAACCGCATGCGTGGTGGTGGGAGAGGTCGGAGAACGAAAGTAGGAAGAAAACTACTTCGTTTTCCTCCTACTCGATTTTTTATAGGAGACAATTACAATGATTTATATTAATATAATGTGTATTATTTGACACTCGCTTTCTTTTGATGCAATGTTTATAAAATAAATAATATTTGTTTTTGCTGATATTCAAATAGTTATCAGAAATATGATATTTTTTTTTGAAAAAAAGTCGTTTAAACTATTGCAGGAATGAAAAAAGTCTGTACCTTTGCATCCGCTTTCGAGAGGGAGAGCGGTTAAGTTGACATGCTGAAGCTGAGT
>NZ_JACJLE010000174.1 GCF_016901995.1 Bacteroides caecigallinarum
AGATATAAGAATCTACTTCAAGTCTTGTATTTAAATGTCTAACATAATCAATTACCAAATTACGAGCTATAGAAAATAAAAATGATATAATGCCATTTTCCTTCAATTCTTCATTATAGTATATGGCACGAAGAAATATATCGTGCGTTATATCCTTTGCTTCTTCTATATTATTTATATGACTATAAACATAATAGAAAAGCATGTCTTTATTTTTCAAATAAACTTCAGATATTATTCTAACTTTATTTTCTGACAAACTTGAACAAGTATTTCCCATAATATATTATTTTATATACGCAAAAGTATCTATACTATGGGTGAGCCAATATAAAAACGGTAACCAAGATTATAAT
>NZ_JACJLE010000175.1 GCF_016901995.1 Bacteroides caecigallinarum
TTACCAGAAAGTCCGTACCTTTGTACTGTGTTTTTCATAGTATTAGATTTTAAGGTTAACAAAGGTTGGAGTACAGCGGTACTCCTTTTTTTATGTCTATACGTTTCGTCATATATTAAGTCGTATATTAATCGGATTTTCCTTGTTGATACGTTTAAAAAAAATGACAGTCCGTTTTGATCAAAACGGACGCCCGTTTTAAATAGAACGGACGCCCGTTTTAAATAGAATGGACGCCCATTTTAAGTAAAACGAACGCCCGTTTTAAAATCAACTATTCTGCATATGATTTATTACAATTCGAAATAAATATTCTATATATATTTGTATATTTGTCGATGTATATAT
>NZ_JACJLE010000176.1 GCF_016901995.1 Bacteroides caecigallinarum
AGGGCCGCATCATTACTCAATACAGAGTTTGATACGGCCCCTTTTAAATATTATAGTTATAATCTGTAACTTTAGGGAGTAGTCATTTTAGTTTTGACACACCCTCTTTAGTATAAATGTGAAAAATTATGTATAACGCTAATTTACTGCCCAGTCGCTAATTGTTCCGGTTTCAGAAGAGAATGATGCACCGATTTTATAAACTTTGCGGCTATCGGTTGCATATTCACGTGCATATCCTTTTTCCTCTATCTGCTGAAGCGCCTCTTGGGCCGTACCGTCCAGTTTGAACTCAAAGATATATACATATTCTGATGTTTCCACTATGCAGTCCACACGTC
>NZ_JACJLE010000177.1 GCF_016901995.1 Bacteroides caecigallinarum
AAGATACGGGCTTACCAAGTTCCGTACAAGTAACTGACGACCGACTTAGAGTCCACCCATCCACCGGCAGTACTACATCCGTGTAGTCCTAATAAGCAGAGAACTATCCAATGCATAGACTGTTAGGCTGACCGATATGAGTAACTGATGTGAACCGCTGCACCATCGTAACAAAGAAATAGCTTACGGATATTTACAAGCTATAGCCAAAAGGCATGCAGTCAGGATAGTTCTCTGCTTATTAGGACTACACGGATGTAGTACTGCCGGTGGATGGGTGGACTCTAAGTCGGTCGTCAGTTACTTGTACGGAACTTGGTAAGCCCGTATCTT
>NZ_JACJLE010000178.1 GCF_016901995.1 Bacteroides caecigallinarum
GCAACCATGGATAAAGAGCAGGCTATCGGAATTGCAAAAAGATACAAAAAACTGGTGGCAGAAAAACTACCCGTTAAGGCGCTATATATATATGGCTCGTACAGTAAAGTTACATATAACGAAAATAGTGACAGTGATATAGCTGTGGTGGTAGATAAATTAAGTGATAAGTATTTTGATGATACTCCTGTCTTATGGAAATTAAGGAGGAAAATAAGTAATCTTATAGAACCTATTCTTTTAATCGAGGATAACAATAATCCTTTGTATTGTGATAGAATGAAAACAGGCACATTGATATGAAATATCTAGACCCCAAAGCCGATTTGACC
>NZ_JACJLE010000179.1 GCF_016901995.1 Bacteroides caecigallinarum
TGCGTATGAGAAGACAGGGAAGCAGGTGGTTATCCTGGTGGACGAATATGACAAACCGATACTGCAGGCTATAGATAATGAGGAGTTGCAGAATGAGTACAGGAGCACGCTGAAGACTTTCTATGGGGCGCTGAAATCGATGGACAGGTATATACGGTTCGCTCTGCTGACGGGGGTGACGAAATTCGGAAAGGTGAGTGTGTTCAGCGACCTGAACAATCTGAGGGATATTTCGATGGAGTTTGCTTATGTAGGCATTTGTGGTATCACGGAGGAGGAACTGCACTCTGTATTCAAAGAAGGCATAAAGGAGTTGGGTAC
>NZ_JACJLE010000180.1 GCF_016901995.1 Bacteroides caecigallinarum
CCGAACACCTTCTTGAAGGTCAAATCGGCTTTGGGGTCTAGATATTTCATATCAATGTGCCTGTTTTCATTATATCACAATACAAAGGATTATTGTTATCCTCGATTAAAAGAATAGGTTCTATAAGATTACTTATTTTCCTCCTTAATTTCCATAAGACAGGAGTATCATCAAAATAATTATCACTTAATTTATCTACCACCACAGCTATATCAATGTCACTATTTTCGTTATATGTACCTTTACTGTACGAGCCATATATATATAGCGCCTTAACGGGTAGTTTTTCTGCCACCAGTTTTTTGTATCTTTTTGCAATT
>NZ_JACJLE010000019.1 GCF_016901995.1 Bacteroides caecigallinarum
GCTTCAGATTTAAAAGGATATTCTATGGTGCAGGATTCAATTATTACTCTTTCTCCTGATTCTGTAATTGATATTGATTTATTGTTGAATGATACAACCATCTTTAAGGAAGTAAAAGATAGTATAAACAATGATACATTGGCGATTGATTCAATAAAGGCTGATTCTTTGTTGAAGTCAAATGTTGACACGGTTCTGGTTAATAAATCAGATACTATGGTTAAGAAAGTTGTTCCGCAAAAGCCTGTTGTGGTTATTCCAAAGTCGGTTATAGAACTCAATAAAATATATTCTGACTACAGAAAATATTCGGAATGGGCACAAGAAAGATGGGATGATATTTATCTCTCTTTGTCGGAGATAGATATGAAGTCTGATTATTATAAATTCGTAGTACCTCTTACATATTATTCCAAGTCTTTTGATGAGGCTTCAAGCATTGATTCGTGGTTCCCACGAGATATACTTGTGAATGACTCTTTGCGTAAGGCGTCAATGTTGGAAATCGGTATGCCTCATATGCAGATATCATCCGAGGTAGATAGGCGTATAAATAGACAGTTGCTAGATTTTTATGTGCAATATCCGCAACTGGTAAAAAAGAACGAAACTAGCTTGAGAGGACTTGATTTTATGTCTTCCGAAGACATGACTTCAGCGCATCGTGAAGATAATATCATAAGTCTGATACAGAACAATGCCGGTTTTGATCAAATGTCTGATTCTGAATTATTGGTGTTGAAGCCTAATTTCTGGTCATATGGAGGAAACGGATATCTTCAGTTCTCACAAAACTATATTTCTGAAAACTGGTATAAAGGTGGTGAAAGTACTAAATCACTTGTTTCCGGATTTACATGGCAGGTAAAATACGATGATAAGCAGAAAACACAGTTTGAAACAAAATTGGAATGGAAGCTCGGATTTATAACAGCGCCATCCGATACGGTACATACATATAAAGCCAACAACGACTTGTTGCGTCTTACATCTAAGTTAGGATATAAGGCGATACAGAATTGGTATTATACACTCTCTGGTGAATTCCAGACACAGTTCTTCTCAAACTACGCTACTAATTCGGACGATTTGGTATCTGCTTTACTTTCACCGGCTACTCTTAACGTCGGTCTCGGTATGGACTATAAGTTTGTAAAAGATGGAAAAGTAGATTTGTCTGTACTGCTTAACCCTATAAACTACACTTTGTATAGTGTAAGGAGTGATAAGGTAGATCCTACGAAGTTTAATATCGAAGAAGGTCATAAGCGTGAAAATGTATTAGGTTCGCGTATTAATGCCACTTTGACATGGAAAATTATCCCGTCTTTATTGTGGGAATCAAAATTCTCTTATACAACCAATTACGAGAAGGTGTTCAGTGAATGGGAAAATACTTTCACATTTGTAGTAAATAAGTACTTATCTACAAAACTGTTTGTTCACGCAAGATATGACGATGGAGTAACCAAAGAGCCTGATCAAAGTTATTTCCAGCTGCAGGAACTGTTTAGTTTTGGTTTGAATTATACATGGTGATTTTTATAATTTGTAATTATATATGTTTGAAATTCCATCTTTTGTTGAGATACTTGATTTTATAGGAACTTTTGCTTTTGCAATAAGTGGCATCAGATTGGCTTCTGCAAAAAGTTTTGACTGGTTTGGCGCTTATGTGGTTGGTCTTGCAACGGCTATTGGCGGTGGTACCTTACGTGACTTGCTTCTTGATGTAACTCCTGCCTGGATGATAGATCCTATGTATCTTATCTGTACGGCTCTGGCAATGTTTTTTGTCATACTGTTTCGTCAATATCTTATACATCTTAATAATACATTTTTTATATTCGACAGTATAGGTTTGGCATTGTTTACAGTGGTAGGTGCTACAAAAAGTCTTGATTTAGGATATTCGTTTTGGGTAGCGATAATCATGGGAAGCATTACAGGTGCTGCCGGTGGAGTCATTCGTGATGTTTTCATCAATGAAATTCCGCTTATATTCCGAAAGGAAATATATGCCATGGCATGCGTGGTAGGTGGAATCGTTTTATGGTTATGTTATATTGTAGGTTTTGAAAGCTATATTTCGCAAATAGCTTGCGGAGCTACAGTCTTTATTGTTCGTATAATAGCAGTCAAGTATAAAATCACATTACCTATTTTGAAAGGGGAACCTGTAGATGATAAATAAGCAGTTTTTTATTTTCATTGTAATATCATTGCTAGCCAATCCGGCTTTCTCTATAAATCACGATTCATTGTTTGTTGACAGTATAATAGAGAACAGTGCAAAGGCTGATTTCAAGTCGGATGCAGATAGAATAATGTTCTTTGCAAAGAGTATGATTGGGATACCTTATTGTGGAGGAACATTGGATGTTAATGAAAACGAAAGTCTGGTGGTGCGTACGGATTCGGTAGATTGCACCACATATGTAGAAACCATATTGGCTATGTATTTGGCTTCAAAGGCAGAGGATGATGAGTATAGTGATTTTAAAGAAGCGCTCACTCGAATCAGATATCGTGACGGAGTGATAAAAGGGTATTCTTCCAGACTGCATTATTTTTCGGACTGGGTGGCTGATAATGAAAAGAAGGGAATTTTGTATGAGGTTACATCGCGTAGTAATCACTCGCAAAGGCATTTTTCTATAAATTATATGACAAAGCATTCCGGATTGTACCGTCGCTTGAAAGAAGATTCTTTATCAGTAAATGAAATGCTTTGTGTAGAGGAAAAATGGAAAAATTATGATATGTCTTACATTCCAAAGGAATTACTGAAGGAACATCATAATAATATAGATATCTGTAATGGTGATATACTAGCTCTGACTACAAACATAGACGGGCTTGACGTATTGCATTTGGGATTTGCAGTTTGGGTTGACGGTAATATTCATCTTCTTCATGCCTCGTCTTTATATGGTAGAGTAGTTCTTGACCCTATGTCGCTTTATGAGTATCTGAAAGATAGAAAAAAACATACGGGAATAAGGGTGATAAGAGTAAAATAAAAAAGATGTTCAGGAATAACCTGAACATCTTTTTTATTATTGTAGTGTACCGTTTTCGGCTTGTTTGATCATTTCTTCACTGGCATACATGTAAATTTCAACACGTCTGTTTTCTTGACGTCCGGCTTCTGTATTATTGCTGGCAACAGGATTTTCTTCACCAAGTCCTTCTACTGCTTTTATTTGGTTTCCTGATACGCCACAAGCCAGAAGATAACCCGAAACGCTTGCCGCACGTTGCTTTGATAGTTCAATGTTTTTCTGTACGCTCTCTGCAGCTGTTGAGTTTTTCCATCCTGTGTTGTCCGTGTACCCATAGATTACCACGTCCATGTTAGGGTTCTGTTTGAGTACATTGTTTGCAAAATCAGTTAAGGAACTTTTTGCTGATGCACTTAAAGTTGAGCTGCTGGTACTGAATAATATTCCGGAAGCAAAAGTTACTTTTACTGCTTGCAGACCATTGTTGTCTGTCACCTGTTCCACTTGTGCATTTTCTATTTTGGCAGCTTCTTCAGCCGCCTTGTCCATCTTCTTTCCAATAAGTACTCCGGCTCCTGTACCAACGGCAGCACCTACAGCAGCGCCGATTGCTGCACCTTTTCCATTTCCTGCCAATCCGCCGATTAAGGCTCCTAAAGCGGCTCCACTGCCACCGCCAATCATACCACCTTTAGCAGTATTGCTCATACCGCAGCTGCCCATCAAAATTCCGGCAGATAGAATTAAAGCTACATGTTTGTAATTTGTCATTGTAATTTAAATTGATTGTTTAGTTATATCCATATATACAAATGTCCGATATAATTTGTTTACATCGGACATTGATTTTTTTATTGATTTCTTTTAATAAGCGAAAATAGGGTAGTTTTTCATCTTTTCGTTTACTCTTGCTCTTACAGATGCTATCACTTCTTCGTTGTCAACATTTGAAAGAACTGTTTCTATCATTTCGGCTATTTCGTACATCAAATCTTCCTTTGCACCGCGTGTAGTGATTGCTGGTGTACCAAGACGGATTCCTGAAGTCTGGAAAGCAGAACGTGTATCAAATGGGACCATATTCTTGTTAACTGTGATATCAGCCGATACCAAAGCCTTTTCAGCTACTTTACCTGTAAGGTCTGGGTATTTTGTTCTCAGATCGACAAGCATTGAGTGGTTGTCAGTACCACCTGATACGATAGTGAATCCTCTGTCCATAAGAGCTTGTGCCAATGCAGCAGCATTCTTCTTAACCTGCATTTGATATTCCTTATACTCAGGCTGCAGACATTCGCCGAATGCAACAGCTTTTGCTGCTATTACATGTTCCAGCGGACCACCCTGAATACCTGGGAATACAGCTGAATCCAATAATTGTGACATCATCTTGATTTCACCCTTTGGAGTTTTCTTTCCCCATGGGTTAGGGAAGTCCTTACCCATCATGATGACACCACCACGAGGGCCACGCAATGTCTTGTGAGTAGTAGAAGTCACGATATGAGCATATTTCACTGGGTTATCAAGCAAGCCGGCAGCAATAAGTCCTGCAGGATGAGCCATGTCAATCATAAGCAATGCGCCTACTTTGTCGGCAATGTCTCTCATTCTCTTATAGTCCCATTCTCTTGAATATGCAGAGCCTCCACCTACGATGAGTTTCGGTCTTTCTCTTAGAGCGATTTCTTCCATCTGGTCGTAATCAACTCTTCCAGTTTCCTTATTCAGGTTATATTCGCATGGAGTATAAAGTATTCCTGATGTATTTACAGCTGAACCATGTGACAGATGTCCTCCGTGCGCCAGGTTAAGTCCCATAAACTTGTCTCCAGGGTTCAATACTGCCAGGAATACTGCAGCATTAGCCTGTGCTCCTGAGTGTGGCTGTACGTTAGCCCATTCAGCTCCGAAAATCTGTTTTAGTCTGTCGATAGCTATCTGTTCACTTTGGTCAACTACTTCACAACCTCCGTAATATCTTTTTCCTGGATATCCTTCAGCATATTTGTTAGTAAGGCATGATCCCATAGCTTCCATTACCTGGTCGCTGACGAAATTTTCCGATGCAATCAGTTCTATACCTTTAAGCTGACGCTGGTGTTCTTTTTCTATAATTCCGAAAATTAAATCATCTCTTTTCATAGTTGTGAATAATTTATTTGTTTGTAAATGGTTTTTCCCGTATTAAAATATTGCACCTACAGAGAAACTCAGAATGTTTTTACGTCTTTTAAGCGTAATTTCCTTTTCGTTATATGGTTCCGGAGTAGATGCGTGATCATATGAAACAGACTTGGTGATATTGTTGCATCCTATTTCATATCTGAAGTCAAAGAATATATTTGATATATTGACTCCTATGCCAAGTACTGCGCTGTAGTTTATAGGTTTTATATGTTCAACGATATTTTTCTGGTAGAAACCAGAGTACTCGCTGTAACTTTGTTTTTTTATTGTCCATGCTATTTTAGGCCCAAGAAAGAACGACATTCCGTATGGATATGAATCAATAAATTTATATCCGTACAGAATTGGAACCTCCAATGACGATATTTTTGTTTTAATCAGGGCATTGTCTTCAAGTATGGTTGCATTTTCGCGCAGATTGCTCATGCTTATACTTCCATGTGAAACGGCATACGAAATTTCCGGTTGTATGAAGTGCTTTTTTATCAGATTTATTCGTGTGAAAAGAGTGGCAATATATCCCACCTTGTAGTTGTTCTGTATGTCTGTAATGTCTTGGTCTCCATATGATATTTCGTCTGTAAATGTCATAGTAGAGTTAAATCCCCCTTTAATACCTATACTTACTCTCTGCTTTTTCTCATGTCGCATGATATCTTGTGCATACAGCTGTGAACTGCATGCAATCATTACAACAGAAAATATATATATAAGTATATGTCTCATTGTCGGCTTATTTCTTCTTTTCGACCGACCATCCGAATTTACCTATTTTTTCTCCCAATGAGTAATATCCGCCATGCACATACACCAATAAGTTGGATTGTGCAAGTTCGAATTTTCCTGTTTCCGAATTTAGGTATTTCTCGTCGGCTTTAACGTTTACCACATCGGCTATGAACATATCGTGCGATCCCAGTGATATCACTTCTTTTACCCTGCATTCTATACAGAGTGGTGATTCTTCTATAATGGGAGCATTGACCACAGATGCTTTTCCCGGTGTTAGTTTCATTTCGCTGAACTTGTTGAAGTTCTTGCCCGATCTCACTCCGCACCAGTCTGTGGCATATGCCATATCTTTAGTGGTAAGGTTTATCACAAATTCCATATTCTTTTTCAGAATAGGATAGGAGTGCCTTTCCGGTCTTACCGATATGTAACACATAGGTGGGTTGGTACATATAGTACCTACCCACGCTACAGTAATTATATTATATTCTTCTTCACAACTGCCGCAACTCACCATTACGGCAGGAAGCGGATAAACCATTGTTCCGGGTTTCCAGTCCTGCTTCATTATCAGATAAGTTTAATATTGTCCTTCTGCTGTTCTTTTTCGCAGTAATGACATTTCAACAGTCCTTTTTCCTTGTCAGTCACGTGGAACCAAGTCTGCATAGGTTCGTTGTTTGTGATACATTTAGGATTGTTGCATTTCACTATACCTTTCAGTTCGTCAGGCATGATTGCTTCTTTCTTTTCCACAACCGCATAATTTCTGATTACATTCAGTTTGATGTTTGATGCAACTACAGAAATACGGTTGATTTCTTCGTCTGTGAAAAATTTGTCAGCTATTTTTATAATACCCTTTTTGCCTAGTTTCTTGCTTTCAAGGTTATATCCTATAGTGATATTGCTGTCCATGTCCTTGAGGTTCAGCAGTGAAACTACAGTGAAAAGTTTGTCTGACGGTATATGGTCTATTACAGTGCCGTTTTCAAGAGCGGCTACCTGCAGTTCTTTTTTTTCGTTCATGGTCAAAATGTATTTATATCCTGTTATTATTTTTCTGTATCGGCTTTTACTTCGTCAAGAGTAATACCCAATACGTCACAAAGAATAGCCTGACGGGCATACAGTCCGTTTTGAGCCTGCTGGAAGTAGTATGCTTTTGGATTGTCATCTACATCGTAAGCAATTTCGTTGACTCTAGGCAGTGGATGCAGGATACGCAGGTTAGGGCGTGTTTTCTCCAGCATTTTGTTGTTCAGAATATATACATCTTTTACTCTCTCATATTCCATCAAGTCGGTGAAGCGTTCTCTCTGTACACGTGTCATGTAAAGAATATCTGCATCAGCAATTATATCTTCGTTGAATTCAGTGTGTTCCACATATTTAATATTATGTTCCTTGCAGTAGATTTTGTATTCTTCCGGCATTTTGAGTTCGTCCGGTGCAATGAAGTGGAATGTAGGATTGAAATGGCGCATAGCCATCAATAGAGAGTGTACTGTACGTCCGTATTTCAGGTCGCCCACCATGTAGATGTTCAGGTTTTCCAGAGTTCCCTGTGTTTTGTATATGGAATACAAGTCCAGCATAGTTTGTGAAGGGTGTTGGTTTGCACCGTCGCCGGCATTTACGATAGGCACCTTTGTCACTTCACTGGCATATCTTGCGGCTCCTTCCAGATAGTGTCTCATTACGATAATGTCAGCATAGTTGCTCACCATCATAATGGTATCCTTCAGAGTTTCGCCTTTTGATGAGCTTGTTACCTTAGGGTCTGTAAAACCTATTACTTTTGCACCCAGACGGTTAGCAGCTGTTTCAAAACTAAGGCGAGTACGAGTTGATGGCTCAAAAAACAATGTTGCCACAATTCTTCCTGCCAGAAGGCTACGGTTCGGCTTCTTCTCAAATTCTCTTGCCATTTCCAACAGATAAAGTATTTTCTCCTTGGAATGTCCGGCAATAGTAACTAAACTTCTATTTTCCATATTAGCAGTTTTATGTTTATTTTTTAATACCGAAGCCCAAAGGTACATAAAATATTTCAAAGTTCCGCCCAATAATGGATATTTATGAGAAGTTTCTGGAAATAGATTGCTATTACAAAGATTTTCCGTAATTTTGCTTTATAACTTTAAGATCTATACATTCCTTTTTATGAAAACGAAACTATTGAAAAATGTCTTTTCGAGTGCAATTATTACGGGGTTTATTGCATTCTCAGTGTCATGTACGGTAAAGCAGGAAAATGATGTTTGCCGCGTTGCTGCGTTAAATGATTCTATATGGAAGTGTTCATCATGGATATCTGTCTCGGATGCGCCGGTGGTGACCGGAAAGGTCATCGACGGAACACGTTCGGCTGATGGTGCCAGCTGGTTTGTTACTACTGTTACTAACAGTAAGGACGTCAGGCAGGCCCTATGGATGACAACAGGTCTGGGGGTATATGATATATATGTAAACGGCACATTGGCTGGTGATGAAATATTGAAACCAGGTTTTACCCATTATCAGAAAACCAGACTGTCTTTTACTTATGATATAACTAATGTATATAATTCAGACAAAGGAGAAGAAAACATTTTGTCGGCACAGGTAACTCCCGGATGGTGGGCAGATAAAATAATAACACCTTATAATAATGCAGGTATGATAGGTAAGAAATGTGCATTCCGCTCTGTCCTTGAATTGACATATACCGATGGAACCAAGGAATATGTCGGTACTGATACCGAAAAGTGGAAAGCCGGTATTGCCGGACCTGTTACACATGCCGCTATCTTTGATGGGGAAGACTATGATGCGCGTATATTACCGGGATATGAAACTCCGGAAAAACTTTCCAAGCCTGAATTGAATACCGAATTTAAAGGTGAAATAATTCCGTCTGTTGGAGCTGATGTGTATTTCCGCAAAGATCTCGCCCTGCCACCTGCAGAGGTATATATTTGGAAAGGTGTAACCGGAGAAAGTGATGATGAGTATGGTAAGGTCAATATTCTCAGGAAATACAGTCCTGAAGAAACCATTACAGTTTCATCTGGTGAAAATCTTGTTGTTGATATCGGTCAGAACTGTGCTGCTGTACCTTCATTCGTTTTTCAGGCCGAGGAAGGTACTGTATTGGAGTGTTTCCCGTCAGAACTTCTTAATGACGGCAATGGCGCTAAAAGCCGTGGTATGGACGGACCGGAAGGAAGTGTACACCGTCTGAATCTGAGAATACCTGATGACGGTATGAGGCTTAAATATATATTCCCGTCATGTGAGTCGTATGTGGAGTTCTGTCCTCGTAATACGTTTTTCGGCTATCGTTTTGTTACAATACGTACTTCAGGTGATGTCAGTATCAAAAGCATAAGATCCGTTCCTGTCACTTCTATAAAAAAGGAAATGGAAACCGGAAAAATTACAACCGGCAATGAAATGGTGAATAAACTTATATCAAATACAGTGTGGGGCATGCGCTCGAATTATCTGTCGGTACCTACAGATTGTCCGCAGCGTAATGAAAGGCTTGGTTGGACTGCTGATACTCAGGTCTTTGCCGAAACCGGTACATTCTTTGCAAATACATTGTCATTCTTTCATAAATGGATGAGAGATATGATGGATACACAAAGCGAAACAGGCGGCTTCCCCGGTGTAGCTCCTTTGGCACAATATGGTGGTGAGATGATGAGAGTGGGATGGGCAGATGCAGGAATAATTGTTCCATGGACAATGTGGAAACAGTATGGAGATGCCGGTATAATAGAACAGTGCTGGGAGTCTATGGAGAAATATATCAATCACGTAAACGATACAAAATATGACCATAATGTATTGAAGGAAGAAAACATGAATTACCAGTGGGCCGACTGGCTTAGTTATGAGCCGCTTGAAAGTTGTGGCGGTGGAGCTTTCGGTAAAAACAGAAAAGGAAATCCGGGCCCTCTTCCGGATGCCGTTGATTACTGGAATTATCTGAGTGCATCATATTGGATAATTGATGCCGGCATGATGCGTGATATGGCTTTGGCTACCGGTAGGGATGCTTCACGTTATGAGAATATGGTTGCTGAGGCAAAAGCATATGTCAAGGGTAAATTCTTGACAGCCGACGGAAAATTCAAGACTGATGTTCTTAATACTATGCAGACTCCTGCGCTTTTTGCACTTAAAAACGGATTGGTGGAAGGTGAAGCAAAAACTTCTTTAATTTCACGTTTGAGGAATAATTTTGCGGAACACGGCAATTGTCTGCAGACCGGTTTCTTGGGAACTTCGATACTAATGCCTGTACTGACAGAAAATGGAATGTCGGACATTGCATGGGAATTGCTTCTCCAAAGAAAAAATCCGAGTTGGTTATATTCCATCGACAATGGTGCAACCACAATATGGGAAAGATGGAACAGCTACATGATAGAGTCCGGTATGGGACCCAAAGGCATGAACAGTTTCAATCACTATGCTTACGGAGTGGTGTGTGAATGGATTTGGGAGAGCGTTGCCGGTATTGCATCCGATCCTGATGTCCCGGTTTCAGGCATATAATAATGAAACCGGTGCCTGACAAGAGGATAGGATTTGTAGATGCTGTATATGATTCTGCATCAGGGCGTATAAAGAGTTCGTGGAAATACGAGGGCGATACATGGATTTGGGAGTTTACTGTTCCTGAAGGTTGTACCGCATCGGTAACTCTTCCTGGTGAGGAAGTGGCAAAAGAATATGGTGCTGGAGATTACAGAATTGTAAGATAATAATATGAGTGAGCCTTTAAAAGAAATATATCTTTATCGCAGCAACACTCAATCACCATTCTAGGGTAGAGTAGCGTTTCTCCTTCTTTATGGAGATTTCTCATTTCCTGCATTACGTATTTTGCCATAGTCCGTAAAATTTTATTAGGTTAGTATAAAAGTTTTTTCTCCCGTTAGTAAAGTTTATTTTATGCTTTTATAATCTATAAATATAAGTTGTGTTTATATAAATCACAGTTTGAAATACGATTCTGTCATGACTAAATTTGAAAACTTCAGTTTTCATTTGTTTTTGCGCTCACCTTTTGCTAATTTTGTGCCGATTTGTTTCCTTTTTGGAGAATTAGGGAACTGATATGTAACAAATAAGCTATTTCAATGAGAAAAACTTTTATCATCGTACTTTGGGCGTTGCTGCTGATAGGAATACTGGCAACGTATATAATATTTTCTGCTATCTCGGATGGCAAGATAGGATATGTGCCACCTATCGAGGAACTGGAAAATCCTAATCTAAAGTTTGCCACACAGGTTATTTCTGACGACGGAAAGGTATTGGGAACGTGGTCGCTCAGCAAGGAAAACCGTCTGTATGTAGGTTACGAGGACTTGTCGCCAAATCTGGTGCATGCTCTTGTGGCTACAGAAGATGTGCGTTTCAGCGAACATTCCGGTATAGATGCGCGAGCATTCATGCGTGCCCTTATCAAGCGTGGTGTGTTCATGCAGAAGAATGCCGGTGGTGGTAGTACTATTACCCAGCAGTTGGCAAAGCAGTTCTATTCGCCTACAGCCGACAATGTGATGGAACGTCTGCTGCAGAAACCTATCGAATGGGTGATTGCCGTTAAGCTGGAACGTTATTACACCAAAGAGGAAATCCTTACGATGTATCTCAATAAGTTCGACTTCTTAAACAATGCCGTTGGTATAAAGACAGCTGCAGGCACTTATTTCTCAAAAGAGCCTAAGGATCTGAGCATTGAAGAGGCTGCCACACTTATCGGTATGTGTAAGAATCCTTCGCTGTATAATCCGCGCCGTTTCAACGAACGTACTCGTGGACGTCGAAATGTAGTGCTCGACCAGATGCGTAAGGCTGGTTATCTGACTGAGGCTGAACGTGACTCACTTCAGGCATTGCCATTGGTATTGAGATACAGACCGGTTGACCATAATGACGGTCTGGCTACATACTTCAGGGAATATCTCCGAGGTGTGCTGAATGCCAAGAAACCGGTGAAGAAGAATTACCGTGGCTGGCAGATGCAGAAGTTCTACGAAGATTCCCTTGCATGGGAAACAAATCCTCTGTACGGATGGTGTGCCAAGAACAAGAAAAAGGATGGTTCAAACTATAATCTTTATACAGACGGTCTGAAGATTTATACCACTATAAATTCGCGTATGCAGCAGTATGCCGAAGAGGCGGTACAGGAGCATGTGGCTGAATACCTGCAGCCTCGTTTCTTCAAGGAAAAGAAAGGCAGAAAGACAGCTCCATATACAAATCAGCTCTCTAATGAGGAGGTTGAGGCTATCTTGAACCGTTCTATAAGGCAGAGTGAGCGTCGCCGTGTGATGAAGGCTGCAGGGTATTCGGATGATGAAATCATGAAGGCTTTCAATACTCCGCGTGAGATGACAGTGTTTACATATCAGGGTGAGAAGGACACTATCATGACTCCTCTTGACTCTATTAAATACTACAAGCATTTCCTTCGTGCCGGATTTATGTCGATGGACCCAATTACAGGATATGTGAAAGCATATGTGGGCGGACCTAACTATGACAACTTCAAGTATGATATGGCTATGGTGGGACGCCGTCAGGTTGGATCTACCATCAAACCGTACCTGTATTCGCTTGCAATGGAAAACGGTTTCTCTCCATGCGACGAGACAAGAAACGTTGAGGGAACTTATTTCGATGAGAATGGTATTGCATGGACTCCGAGAAACAGTTCGAAGAAGCATTATGGCGAGATTGTTACCCTGAAATGGGGTCTTGCAAATTCAAACAACTGGATTTCGGCTTATCTGATGAGCAAGCTTAATCCTTATGAGTTAGTTAGATTGATTCATTCGTTCGGTGTTCTTAATAAGGAGATACAGCCTACGATATCATTGTGCCTCGGACCTTGCGAAATTTCGGTTGGCGAAATGGTAAGCGCATACACGGCTTTCGTGAACAAGGGAATACGTACGGCACCGTTGTTCGTCACACGTATAGAGGACAACGATGGTAACGTTTTGGCAACATTCTCTCCACAGGTCAACGAGGTGATAAGCGAAAGCAGTGCCTACAAGATGCTTGTAATGCTTCGTGCGGTAATCAATGAAGGTACCGGTGGACGTGTAAGACGACTGTATCACATCACTGCTGATATGGGCGGTAAGACAGGTACTACGAATAATAACTCCGACGGTTGGTTTATGGGCTTCACTCCAAGTCTGGTGTCCGGATGTTGGGTAGGAGGCGAGGAACGTGACATTCACTTCGACCGTATGGCTGACGGACAGGGTGCTTCAATGGCTCTTCCTATTTGGGGTATATATATGAATAAGGTTTATGCCGACAAGACTTTGGGATATTCGCAGGAAGAGAAATTCGATATTCCTGATGAGTTCGATCCATGTAAGGATAAGGTTTCTGAACTGGAAGAAGAGAATACAAGTCGTCTTGATGACTTATTCTTCCAATGATGATAAGATTTAAGCGGCATTTAAATTCCGTTTAGATCATAACAAATAAAATCGCGCTTTGACGTTTCCTGTAGGACAGGGGAGTCAAAGCGCGATTTTTATTTATTCACTGTTGTTTGGAAATAGGCTTATTTGATGATTGTCATTTCATCAATCAGATGTCCTGCACCTGCAAACTTGTCGATGATAAACAGTGTGTATCTGATGTCAACACATGCGGCACGCTGCAACTGTGGGTTGTAGGCAATGTCGCCTGTAAGTCCTTCGTAGTTACGATCGAAACCTGTTCCTATCAGCTCACCTTTGCTGTTGAATACAGGAGAACCGGAGTTACCTCCTGTGTTGTCTGTTCCTGTGGCAAAGCATATAGGCATGCGTCCGTCAGGCATTGCGTATGGGCCGAAATCTTTCTTTTCATACAGTTCCTTAAGTTTTGCAGGAACAACGAATTCAGGGTTGTTAGGATCTTCTTTCTCCATAACACCTTTCAGTGTTGTGTAGTACAGATACTCCATTCCGTCTGCCGGTTCGTAAGAACCAATTTTGCCGTAAGTAAGTCTCAGTGTAGAGTTGGCATCAGGATAAACCGGTGTGCCGTTCTTGGCTTTCAGTTCAAGCATTCCGGCTACCCATGTCTTGTGTGCAAGATTATATGCGTCTGTTTCGGCTTTCATTGCATTTGATGTAGCGTTGTATCCGTCCTTTACAGACTTGGAATATTGTACCATCAGGTCTTCACGAAGAGTCTTGGTGTCAGGATTCTGAAGGAAAGCATCAAGTGCAGCCTGACTTCTGAAGATAGATTTGTCGAAACATGCGTCAACAAAAGCATCTGTATTTCCGCCGAAGTTCTCGTTTATCTGCTTGAAGATGCTTATGCGCTGTTCTGCCGGAATTAATTTTGCATAAAGAGCAATAAGCTGTTTTGAAACTTTGCGGTCAACTTCCGGATTGTAGTCCTTGTTGTAGAACTTCTTGTAAGCTTCTTTCAGGTTTTCTGTCTCTTCCTTTATGGCTTTCTTGTCGTTAGCTTCTATAGCGTTACGGAGTGCGTCTGTGTCAGGAACCTTGTAGAACTCTGTTCCCAGCATTAGCGCTTCGTAGATAGCCTGCTGATGATAAACGGCATTTCTGCGTTTTGCCACTATTGAGCGGATAGCATCGAAAGCTTCCTTGTAACTGTTGTTACCTATTTCACGGCCATATTCCAGAAGGTGTTCCTGCTGTTCTTTCTTCTTGTCGAGAACTTTCAGTTTGATCAACCCTTCGTTCATTCCTATTGCGTTCTTCCAGTAGTTGGCAGACGATGCGTATTTGGCTGCATACTGTATGCGTGTCTTTGCATCTTTTGCCATTTCTTCGCCAAGCACTCTGAGGCGTACGCCGCGGATAGTGTCGCGCATGAAGTTTGTGGTCTGCATGCGTTCTTCCACTTCGTCGCTTATCATGTATCTCCAGTTTCTTCCCGGAAATCCCATAACGAATGTAAAGTCACCTTCTTTCACTCCTTTCAGGTTGATTGCGATATGTTTCTTCACTTTCAGAGGAACGTTGGTTGCACTGTAGTTGGCTGGCTTTCCGTTCTTGTCGGCATAGATGCGGAACATTGAGAAGTCGCCGCAGTGGCGAGGCCACATCCAGTTGTCTGTATCGGCTCCGAACTTTCCTATTGATGAAGGAGGCGCGCCCACCATACGGATATCCTTATATACTGTCTTTACGAAAAGATAGTATTTGTTGGCTCCATAGAAAGGCTTGAGCTCCAGAACTGTGAATTCGTCTGTCTTGATTTTCTCTTTCTTGGCAAATCTTGCAGCCACTTTCGAAAGATATGACGGTGACAGGTAGTTCAGCCCTTCCGGGTCTTCATCTTTCTTAAGTTGTTCCTTGACGTAAGTTGTGACATCAAGTATCTTGTCGATGAAAGTGATTGTAAGTCCTTCGCAAGGTAATTCCTGTTCGCGTGTCATTGCCCAGAAGCCGTCTGTCAGATAGTCGTGCTCTACAGAACTGTGCTGCTGTATGTAGCCGTATCCGCAATGATGGTTGGTAAGAACAAGACCTTCGGCTGAGATTACCTCGCCTGTGCATCCGCCACCGAAGTGAACCACAGCATCTTTCAGCGATATGTTGTCGGGCGAATAAACATCGTCTATGCTGATGTCAAGCCCCAAATCGTACATTACTGCCGCATTCTGTTTTTTCAGGTCGGTCAGCATCCACATTCCCTCGTCGGCATGTCCGGCGAGGGTGAATGTGGTGAGTAGTGATAGTAATATCGTTTTTTTCATTATTCTACGATTGTCATTTCGTCAATAAGATTCTTGCATCCTCCGAGTTTTTCTACAATGAAGAGAACGTAACGGATATCCACTGCAATACAACGCTGAAGGTTGTTGTCGAAGTTGATGTCTCCGCTCAGTGATTCCCAGTTACCGTCGAATGCACAACCGATAAGCTCTCCGTTGCCGTTCATTACAGGTGAACCAGAGTTACCGCCAGTGATGTCGTTTGTAGTAAGGAAGCATGTAGGCATTTCACCGTTTGCCATAGCATAACGTCCGAAGTTCTTTGTAGAGTATAGTTCTTTAAGTTTTGCAGGAACCACGAATTCAGGGTTCTGTGGGTCTTCTTTTTCCATTACACCTTTCAGAGTAGTGTAGTATTTGTAGTGTACACCGTCTTTAGGATCGTATGGCTTGACATTTCCGTAAGTCAGACGGATAGTGAAGTTTGCATCAGGTGCTTTTGGTTCCGGTGCATACATTTCGCAAAGTCCTCTCACGTATGTCTTGTGCAGCAGATTGATACCTTCGCTTGCAGCTTTAAGCTTTTCAGAAAGTTTCTTGCTCATTTCAGCTTTTGCTTCAGAGTACTGTACCATAAGGTCGTTTTCGATAGCCTCTATTGTAGGGTTGCTGATGAACTTGTTGAAGTTTTCTTCGTTAGCGAAAATAGAGTTGTTGTAGCAAGCGTCAATATATGCGTTGTAGTCGCCGTTGAATTTAGCCTTGATAGTTTCGTAGAACTCAGGAAGAGCATCTGCAGGAACTTTGGAAGCGTAAAGAGGAATCAGGGCTTTTGCTACCTTGCGGTCAACTTCGTGGTCGTAGTCCTTGTTGTGTACATCTGCAAATTCTTCTTTAAGTGCTTCTACAGCTTTTTCGATATCTTTCTTCTTGTTCTTTTCAAGAGCTTTCTTCAGGTTGTTGAAGAGAGTGTAAGAAGATTCGAATTCTATACCTGTTCTGAATACTTCGCTGAAATAAGTTGACTGAGTGCGGATAGGTTCAACAGTCTTTACGTATTCATCGATTTTTTCAACTACTCCCTGATAGTCGGCATTCTTTTTAGCCATTGCAAATTTAGCGAAACGAGCTTCCTGTTCAGCTTTTGTTTCAAGCACTTTGTTGTCGATGATGGCTTTATTCATACCGATAGAGTTCTTCCAGTAGTTGCTTGAGCTTGCAAATTTGCTTGCATACTGGATACGAACCTTATCGCTTGCAGCCATTTCTGCTCTCAACACATTCTGTCTTGCTTCGCGGACTTCAATTCTTGGAGTGTTTGTACCTGTCATTCTCAGTTTCACTTCGCTTTCAGTAAGATAGCGGCTTGTGCTTCCAGGGAATCCCATAATCATGGCATAGTCGCCTTCCTGAAGACCTCTCAAAGAGATAGTAAGGTGTTTCTTTGCCTTCAATGGGATGTTGTCCTTGCTGTAGTCGGCTGGATTTCCGTTCTTGTCTGTATAGATACGGAACATAGAGAAGTCGCCTGTGTGACGAGGCCACATCCAGTTGTCTGTTTCACCGCCGAACTTACCGATTGATGAAGGTGGAGCAGCTACCATACGTACGTCTGTATAAGTCTTGATATAGAATACGTAGAATCTGTTACCTTCGTAGAAAGGTAATGCCATAGTTGTGATGCCAGGAGCTTTCTTCAGGTCGCTTTTTTTCAGGTCGTCGGCAGCAATTTTTTTCAGATATTCGCTTCCGAATGATTCGGCTTCTTCAATTTTGCCTTTTTTGATGTCATTATTTACTCTGTCAGTGACGTCAACTATACGTTCAACAAACTTGAATGTCAATCCCGGAGTAGGGAGTTCTTCTTCCATACTCTTAGCCCAGAAACCGTCTGTCAGATAGTCGTGTTCCACTGAACTGTGCTGCTGGATTGCATCATAACCGCAGTGGTGGTTCGTTAGGATAAGTCCATTAGGAGAGATGATTTCACCTGTACATCCTCTTCCGAAAATACCTACTGCATCTTTCAGTGTAATCTGTTCAGGATTGTAGATGTCTGAGATGTTCATTTTCAAACCTTGTGCCTTCATTTTGTCAGCCAGATTCTGCTCTTTCATCAGCTGCAGAAGCCACATTCCTTCGTCCGCCTTCGATGGCGTGAATACTGAGCACAGAAGTGCCAGTGCCAAAACTTTGATTTTCTTCATTTGACTATAGTTTTTGAATTGTTATTGTTTAAAAAAGTTCAAAAGTGACCAATTGGAAAGTAAAATACATATATACCTTTATCAATGAACACTAAATAGGATACAAAGATAACATTTAAGGACAAAATAAGTTTGTTTTTATGATATAAAAATATTCATAATGTAACGAAATATAATCTCTTACATCATGTTTTCATCTTTTTTAAATGTATAATCGTCAAGTATTTAGTATAATTTGTGATAAAAATTTTCTTATGAAATCATAAAGGAGTTACCTTTGCAGCAGAATAATTTCTTTTTATTTATATGTATAGGTTTTGTTTTGTCTTATTATTCATAACTACATTGGTGTCTTGCGGAAAAAAGTATAAGGTAGATGGCGTAACTTCCGTTTCCAGACTTGATGGCAAGATGCTGTTCATAAAGGTTGTTTCAGGAGACCAGCTTGTCAGCATAGATTCTGCAGAAGTTATTCATGGATATTTCAGTATGAATGGTAAGGTGGATTCTGTAGTGCTTGCATCGCTTTATATGGACGATGAATGTATTATGCCGCTTGTTCTGGAAGAGGGAAATATTAATATTGAAATAGATAATGTAGGCATTTCCATAAAGGGAACTCCTCTTAACGACAGCTTTAATAAATTTATCGAAGAAAAGACTGCCATTGATGATAAGGCATATGAAGTGGAGAGGGAAGAAAGCCGTATGATCATGGATGGCATAGATATAAATACTGTGCAGGCTGAGATAGACAAACAGAGGGCATCTGTAGGAAAACAGATGGATAATTTGGTAAAGACATTTATTCAAACAAATTATGAAAATGTTTTAGGTCCTGGAGTATTTATAATGATAGGCAATTCTTTGCCTTATCCGTTTATGACTCCTTTGATGAAGGATATTGTAGATGAGGCTCCTGAAGTGTTCAAGAATAATTATCTGGTAAAAAACTATATCACGTTGGCTGGTGAGTATAGCGAACAGCCTTTGCAATGACTCCTGCAGGGCTGATAATATCATTTTGGAAATCCAGGTAATTAATGGGGAAAATCACCTATTCGAAATATACAAATCCCTATGATAATATAGGAAATTTCTATTTTAAAGGTAAATTTATCATTCTAATTTTGCTTTGAATTAAAAAAGAAAGGAGAATTAGTATGAAAATAGTTGTAACCTTCATTATTATGATGATGCCTTTTATGGCATGTAATGTTTATTCGCAGGAGTGTGAGAAAAACATTGATTCTGAAAAACTGTTAGAGGAGAGGATTGACAGTCTGAAATCGTTCGAAGCAGAGAAAGCTATTACAGACAAACATTTTGTATTGGAGGCAGATAAGGTGGAGTTCAAACGTGGAGAAACCGTGTTTGTGAATTCTAATACAAACTTCGTTTCTGTTGCCGATGACAAGTCAGTGGTGCAGGTCTCATTTAATGTCCCTGTGTCCGGACCTAACGGCATTGGCGGTATAACACTTGATGGTAACATATCGAATTATAAACAGAAGCAAGATAAAAAGGGTAATATCAGTATCTCGATGAATGTTATGGGGGCTGGAATTTCTGCTGTAGTCAATATCGTTAAGTATGCAGGCTCCAATAAAGCGTCTGTGACTATATCACCAAATTTCAACTCAAACCGTATTACTCTGAGCGGATATATTGTTCCTTATTATAAGAGCCGCGTGTTTAAAGGAAATTCTATTTGATAATCATTTTAAAACTTGTGAATATGAAAAAACTATTATTTTTTGCTTGTTTGACGTTTGCGTTAGCTTCGTGCGAAAAAGATCCTGACATGTCAGAACTTGACACAGATTTGACGGTATATACTGATTATGACAGTAGTGCTGATTTTGGAAGTTACAAAACATATTTTCTACCGGACAGTATATTGGAAGCTGGAGGACATAAAGCTACTTACTGGAAGGATGAAAATGCGATGAAGATAATAAAAGCTGTAGAAAGTCAGATGAATGAACGTGGCTATACCCGTTTGACAGATCCGGAAGATAAGGATAATGCAGATTTGGGTATTCAGCTGTCTTATGTTGATGAGTCGTATCAGGTCGTATCCGGAGGATATTTTGGCGGATGGTGGGATTACGGTTATTGGGGCCCATGGTGGGGAGGATGGTATTATCCTTATCCGGTGACTTATACTTATAGCACCAACACTCTGGTTATGGAAATGGTGGATTTGACAGGTGATACTGACGGAAAGAATATTCCGGTGTTATGGTATGCCAATGCTTCCGGAGCACAATATAGCGGTATGTATAATTTGCAATTGCTTGTAAATTCAGTGCAACAGGCATTCAAACAGTCGGAATATATTCAATGTAATAAATAAAAACGGAGGTAAAAATGAAAACTTATAATAGTATATATAAAAGGTTAATGGTGTTTTGCTGTTTTCTTTCAGCGTTAGTTCTCTCAGCAAATGCACAATGGGATGTCAGAAATCTTAATCTTGTGATAGACTGGCAGGTCAATGCTCCGTTCTCTACCGGATATGCAGATAAAATCAGCGGCTGGGGAATGAATTACGAATTGAAGTATGAAGTTAATCCTCGTTGGGATCTGGGAGTTTTTGCTTCATTTCATTCAAACCATCAATATGTGGAAAGACAGACATTGCAGCTTTCGCCTACTGAAAGTCTGACAACAGACCAGCAACGTTCGGCATTCCAGGTGCCTTTTGGTGTAGTGGCAAACTATAAATTGTGGGATGGAAAGCATTTTGTCCCTTATGTTGGATTAAAGGCAGGTACGATGTTTGCAAGAAACACTACATATTATGGAGTAAAAGGTTTGTATGATAAAGCATGGGGAGGATATGTTTCTCCTGAAATAGGATTTAATATTTATCCGTGCAAGAACAAGAACTGGGGATTCCATGTGGCCGGATATTATAGTTATGGAACAAATAAGACATATACCTTAACCAGCGAAATAAATGGTCAGAATAATGCCGGTTTCCGTGTCGGTGTAATCTTCTGATAAATATAAATATTAAAGGCAGGAAGTTTGAAACATATGTTGGAACTTCCTGCCTTTATTCTTATTGTTTGAAATCTTTTTTTTATGAGTTAAGACTGGCCGAACGTACACGGCTTAGAGTCTCCGGAGTCATCTGCAATAATGATGCTATATATATAAGTGGAGCCCGCTTCAGTATTTCCGGATGTCTCTGCATGAGCTTGTTGTATCTTTCGTTTGCAGGTTCAAACCTTAACGTATCGGCCTTCTGCTGTGACGTGATTAATGATTTCTCGAATATCCTTCGGTATAATGTTCCTATTTCGCTGTTTAGCGATGCCAGACGCTCTATGTCATGTTTGTCGATTTTCCATGCTATGGTTGGCTCCAGGGTTTCAATCATTAATTTTGTAGGTTCTTCGTTAAAGTAACTTTCCAGACATACTATTATCGCATCTTCGTATCCGATATGTTCTGTAAGGTCTTTATCGTATTTGAAGTAGAACTGGCGTGTCATGCCTTTGTCTATGAAATATAGTGACTTGCACACTTGGCCCTCGTCCAGTATTTTCTCACCTTTCTTGTATTTTTCAACTGTAAGTATTTCAGCGAATGCCTTTAATACTTCTTTACTTAGCGGACAATCCAATGTAAAGGATATCCTTTTGGCAATATCTAAATTTGAGTTCATATTCATTGGATTATTATTTATTACTTAACTTTGATTTTATCGAAACCTTCACCAAATACACCGATTACTGCACTTTGTGATACAAAAGCGTTAGGGTCAATGTCTTTAATCAGACGGAAAATCATGTTTGACTCACGTTTTTTTGCAAGGACGAACATCATTTTCACATTATTGTTCGTGTAACATCCCACTCCGTCTATAAATGTAACCCCACGGTGCAGATCTTTGTTTATCCTTTTACCTATTTCTTCGTATTTACGGGATATGATGAAGAATTGTACAGACTGGCGTGCGCTGTTTACTACTTGGTCCAGTACAAAGCTTGATATGAACAATACTACATATCCGTAAACCACTTTCTCCCAATCATGCAGTACAAAATAGCTGGATGATATAATTATAATGTCACATATCAGAATTACTCTTCCCAGCGTGATGTCGCGGTATTTATTGATGATTGCTGCAATAATATCAGTACCTCCTGTGCTGCCGTTTGCGGAAAATGCTACACCTATACCTCCGCCGCAGAAAGATGCTCCAAGCACGCATGCCATGAAGGGCTGGTCGTTAATAAGCGATCCTTTGATGAAATGCTGGAATATTGGTGTGGCGAATGTAAGTACACCTACAGCAAATATGGTTTTCAGGCAGAATTTTAATCCCAAAATCTTTAATGCCAGAAGAAGAAGGCTGAAATTGATAATCAGATAAGTATATTGTACTGGAAAACCGGTTGCCCAATATACTACAGAGGCAATGCCAGGAACAGCACCGGAAGGCAAATTGTTCGGTAATAAAAATACTGTCCATCCTATGGCGTACATAATCATCCCTAATGCAATCAATAGATAGTCTTTAGTTTCTCTAAGTAATTGCTGTCTATTCAAATTCTGAAAAATAGAACTCATCTTTCATCTATTTTTATTAGTAAAACAATTATATTTTTTAACCGCAGCAAAGTTACTAAAAAAAATAATTATTGATATAAATCAATTGTGAAAAATGCGGATTAATATCAGAATGTAAAAAAAGTTTAGTAAAGACGTAACTTGATATACAAAAGCGCCGTTTTATATTTCATTAATGACATTTTTTTCATATTTTTGCAGCCGAATAGACTAAAAATATGATATATGGCATTAGTCAACGAACATTTGTTAAAACTGCCCGACAATTATTTATTTACTGACTTGGCGAAAAAGGTAAATACTTTTAAGGTTACTCATCCTAAGGCGGATGTCATTAATTTGGGAATAGGTGACGTTACCCGTCCGATACCGCAAGCGTGTTTGAATGCTATGCATAAGGCACTTGAGGACCAGGCAAAAGCAGAAACATTCCATGGCTATGGACCTGAACAGGGGTACAGCTTTCTTATAGATGCCATATTGAAGCATGATTATGCATCAAGGGGAATCAGTCTTGAGCATAGCGAGATATTTATTAATGACGGAGCGAAAACGGATTCCGGCAATTTCGGGGATATTTTAAGGCATGACAACAGCATTGGAGTAACCGATCCGATATATCCTGCATACATAGATTCTAATGTATCGTGCGGACGTGCAGGTACTTTGGGTGAAGGATACAGGTGGAGTAATGTGATTTATATGCCGTGCAGTCCGGAGAACAATTTCATACCACCTATTCCGGAGCAACGTGTTGATATCGTGTATTTATGTTTCCCAAATAATCCTACCGGTACTGTCTTGACTAAGGCTGAACTGAAAAAATGGGTGAACTATGCTATAGAGAATGACACGCTTATACTGTTTGATGCAGCTTACGAGGCGTATATAAGACAACCTGATATTCCTCATTCTATATATGAGATAAAAGGTGCGAAGAAAGTTGCCATAGAATTCAGAAGCTATTCAAAAACAGCCGGATTTACGGGAATAAGATGCGGATATACAGTTGTTCCCAAGGAAGTTACTGCATCAACTCTTATGGGAGAAAGGATCTCGCTTAATAAATTATGGCTTAAAAGGCAGACAACCAAATTCAACGGTGCGTCGTACATTGCACAAAGAGGTGCCGAAGCAGTATATAGTCCGGAAGGTAAAGAACAGGTCAAAGCCATGATTGATTATTATATGGAGAATGCCTCAATAATGAAAAAAGGGCTTACCAGTATCGGACTTAGGGCATACGGCGGAGAGAATGCTCCTTATTTATGGGTTAAAGCTCCTAAGGGTATGACATCGTGGGGCTTTTTCGATAAACTTCTTTACGAGGCTCAGGTGGTAAGTACGCCTGGAATAGGTTTCGGACCGAGCGGAGAGGGTTATATCCGTCTTACAGCTTTCGGCGACAGGGACAGGTGTAAGGAAGGAATACAAAGAATTTGTCAAAACATATAGATTTACATTTGAATAAACAATCAATATTATAATATACAAACTTAGGTATTATGTCACAATTAAGATTTAAAGTAGTAGAAGAGGCTTTTCACAAGAAACCTGTAAATGTGCCATCGCCATCACAGCGTCCTAGTGAATATTTTGCCAAATATGTATTCAATCGTGAGAAGATGTTCAAGTATCTTCCAAGCAAGGTTTATACGAAACTTATTGATGTGATAGATAATGGTGCCACTTTGGATCGCAGTATAGCAAATGAAGTTGCAGCCGGAATGAAGAAATGGGCTGTAGAACTTGGAGCTACACATTATACTCACTGGTTCCAGCCTTTGACAGAAGGTACAGCTGAAAAGCATGATGCTTTTGTGGAACATGACGGTAAAGGAGGCATGCTTGAAGACTTTTCTGGAAAACTTCTTGTACAGCAGGAATCGGATGGTTCGTCGTTCCCTAACGGTGGTATCCGTAATACTTTCGAAGCCCGCGGATACAGTGCTTGGGATCCTTCATCACCAGTGTTCGTAGTTGATGATACATTGTGTATTCCTACAATCTTCATTGCATATACAGGAGAGTCGCTTGACTATAAGGCACCTCTTTTGAAATCTATACATGCAGTGACAAAATCTGCACTTGACGTAATACACTATTTTGACCCTTCTGTAAAGAAAGTATATTCATATCTGGGATGGGAACAGGAGTATTTCCTTGTTGACGAAGGCTTGTATGCTGCACGTCCTGACCTGTTGCTTACAGGACGTACGCTGATGGGACATGAGGCTTCCAAGAACCAGCAGCTTGAAGACCACTATTTCGGTGCTATCCCTACACGTGTGGCTGCATTTATGAAGGATTTGGAAATCCAGTCACTTGAACTTGGTATCCCTGTAAAGACTCGTCATAATGAGGTTGCACCAAACCAGTTTGAGCTTGCACCTATCTATGAGGAATGTAACTTGGCTGTTGACCACAACATGCTTGTTATGTCGCTCATGCGTAAGATTGCACGTAACCATGGTTTCAGGGTGTTGCTTCATGAAAAACCTTTCAAGGGTGTGAACGGTTCTGGTAAGCATAACAACTGGTCGCTTGGTACTGATACTGGTGTACTGCTGATGGCTCCGGGTAAGACTTCGGAAGAAAATCTGCGTTTCATCACATTCGTTGTCAATACATTGATGGCTGTTTATCACCACAACGGCTTGCTCAAGGCATCTATCATGAGTGCAACAAACTCTCATCGTCTTGGAGCACACGAAGCTCCTCCTGCAATCATTTCTTCATTCCTCGGTTCTCAGTTGAGTAAGGTGCTCGACCATATAGAAGAAAGCAAGGCGGACGAGTTCATGTCATTGAGCGACAAGTTGGGATTGAAGCTTGACATTCCTCAGATTCCTGAACTGCTGATAGATAATACAGACCGTAACCGTACTTCGCCATTCGCATTTACAGGAAACAGATTTGAATTCCGTGCTCCGGGTTCTGAATCTAACTGTGCAAGTGCAATGATAGCATTGAACACTGCTGTGGCAGAACAGTTGATGATATTCAAGAAGGAAGTTGACGAGCTTATCGAAAAGGGTGAACCTAAGATGTCAGCTATACTTCAGACCATCCGCAAGTACATAACTATATGCAAGCCTATACGTTTCGACGGTAACGGATATAGCGACGAATGGAAAGAAGAGGCAAAACGTCGTGGTCTGGATTGCGAGACAAGTTGTCCGTTGATTTTCGACAACTACATGAAACCTGAAACAATCAAGATGTTCGAGTCAACAGGTGTAATGAACCGTAAGGAGCTTGAGGCACGTAACGAGGTTAAATGGGAAATGTATGTAAAGAAAATCCAGATTGAAGCCCGTGTGCTCGGCGATTTGGTTATGAACCATGTAGTTCCTGTAGCTACTGAATATCAGACTAAGTTGTTGGATAATGTATATAAGACCAAGTCAGTATTCGGTGAAGAAGAAACAAAGAAGTTGTCTGCCGAAAATATAACTATCATTAGAGAAATAGCTGAGCATACTGCCTATATCAAGGAAAATGTAGATGCTATGGTTGAAGCCAGAAGGGTAGCAAACAGAATAGAGTCTATCCGCGAAAGAGCAATCGCTTATCATGACAAGATAGCTCCGATGCTGGAAGAAATACGTTACCATATTGACCAACTTGAACTTATGGTAGATGACCGTATGTGGACACTTCCTAAGTATAGAGAGTTGTTGTTTATAAGATAAAAACAGAATGTCATGAAGCGTATCATCAATTATATATGGCCTGTCCTCTTATGTTTCGGCATTGGCTTTGCTGCAAGCAGGCTCCAGTCTGAGTCCATGATGGAGTGGTACCCTCATCTGAATAAGTCAGCTCTGACTCCGCCAAATATAGCATTTCCTATTGCATGGTCGGTTATATACCTGCTGATGGGGCTTTCATTAGGAAGAGTATTGAACAAAGGAGGTAAGAAAAGTACTGTAATCTGGATGGTTCAGCTTGTGTTTAATTTCCTTTGGAGCATATTGTTCTTCACTATGCGTATGCCGGTTTTAGGAATGATTGACATACTGCTTCTTGATGCTTCCGTTATCTGGTTCATGATGACCGTAAGGAAGAAAGACAAGCTTGCACAATATATGTTTATACCTTATATAATATGGCTCGTAATTGCCACTTATCTGAACGGATATATTGTGATAAATAATTGATATTACTCTTATAATTTAGAAATCCCGGAACAGACACTTGTGCTTGTTCCGGGATTTTTTTATTCATCTTTTGTGAGCTGCTGACCATGGTCGGCAGCAGTGTCCACTATCGTCGGCAGCACTGCTTACTATGGTCAGCAGCATTGCCGACTAAAGTCGGCACCAAAAAAATCGTCAATTGCAGAATATGACTTAAAATGAGCTCCCCTCATACATGAATTCCGTTAAAACTGATTTATACATGAGGTGGGAAACTTGATATATGCAGGTATTTCTCTTTATAGTTTTCCTTTCTCGTCAAGATAAGAATCCTTGAATCCCAGGAAATATAACACTCCGTCCAGTCCTATTGTGTTGATGGACTGTTCGGCATTTTCCACAACCTTAGGTTTGGCGTGGAATGCTATGCCAAGTCCGGCAGTAGAAAGCATAGGCAGGTCATTTGCTCCGTCGCCCACTGCTATTGTCTGCGCAATGTCAACTTTTTCTACCTGTGCCAGCAGTCTGAGCAGTTCGGCTTTTCGTTTTCCGTCAACTATTTCGCCTAGATACCTTCCGGTGAGTTTTCCGTTCTCTATTTCAAGCTCGTTGGCATATACATAGTCTATTCCGAATTTACGTTTCAGGTATTCACCGAAGTAGGTAAATCCTCCGGAAAGTATGGCTATCTTGTAGCCGTAATGTTTCAGTACGAACATAAGCCTTTCCACACCTTCTGTGATAGGCAGGTTTTCTGCTATTTCTTTCATCACACTTTCGTCAAGCCCTTTAAGCAGTGCCACCCTCTCTGTAAAACTTTCCTTGAAATCTATTTCACCACGCATAGCACGTTCGGTTATGGCTTTTACCTGTTCGCCTACACCGGCACGTTCTGCCAATTCGTCTATACATTCGGTCTGTATCAGTGTAGAGTCCATATCGAAGCAGATAAGTCTTCGCATACGGCGATACATATTGTCAAGCTGCAATGAGAAGTCCATTCCCATCTCGCTGCTCAGTTTCATCAGGCTGCGCTGCATTTCCACTCTGTTCTTCGGATTTCCTCTCACAGAGAATTCTATACAAGATCTTACGCTTGCCTTTTCTTCATCAAGTGGCACACGTCCTGTGAGACGTTTTATTGAGTCGATGTTCAGTCCCTGTTCAGCTATGATTTTTGTTGCGGCAGAAATCTGTTTCGCTGTCAGTCGTCTGCCCAGTATTGTGATTATGTATCTGTTTTTTCCCTGCATTGAAACCCAGTTTTCGTATTCTTCTACAGATACTGGATAGAATCGTATGTTTACACCCAGTTCCGATGCTTTGAACAGGAGTTCCTTCATTATGTTTCCCGATTCAGTCTCCTTGCTTTTGAACAGTATCCCCAACGATAGTGTCTGGTGTATGTCTGCCTGACCTATATCCAGTATTGTTACATCATATTTTGATAATATTTCCGTTACTGAAGCTGTAAGTCCCGGACGGTCGATGCCTGTTATTCTTATTAGTGTCAGCTCTGTGTTCATAATGTTTTGACAATATGTATTTGTTTTTTATAATGCAATTCTTCTGAGTCTTATGCGCAGGTTTGAAAGTTCCGTATCGTCATTCTCCGAAGTGAGTCCTGTTTGGCGTACGGTCAGTTTGTGGTTTTTCTTTTTGCTTGTTTCCTGCAGTGTAAAATCCTGTTTGTAAATAGTCTGCTCTTTAGACGGACAGAGAATGTAGCTTATGTTCTTTTCGAACCTGTTGTATATTCTCATTACTATTTGGTTATTCCCTTTTTTTAGTGGCAGAAGTACTTTTTCTGTTCTGAACTTGCATCCGTAAGGGTTCAGATGTTTCATTATAGATTTTCCGTTCAGATAAATCTCTATACCGTTTCCGGCTCCTGCATCTATTATTATATTCTGTTCCCTAGGCGATTCGATGTTTTGCATCACATAATATGTATCTTTAGGCTTAGCGTCAAATGTATGTTTGCCTATAGTGATTTCCTTCCATGCAGAGTTTTCGACAGGCGGATTTTTAATGTCTGTCATTATGGTGTGGGGTGTATGGAACATTTTTTCGTCAGGACCACAGATGTATTGTTTGCCCCAGACTATTCCGTCGGTAGCAGTGAGAGAAGACGGTTTACCATTGTTCAGTGTGACATTATAAGTCTTTCCGTCAAGCACTATTTCTATTTTCTTTCCTTTTTCCTGTTCGGTATATAATAACTCAAGCTGTTTTAGCATCAGCTGTTCGAAGTACCATGAATATTTTACAGTGCTTCTATACGTACTGCCGAAATCAAATCCGGAAATGCTGTAAAGAGGTATGGCATTATGCTGTTTCAGGGTTATTGTCCTTATCGCTTCAGGTTGTTGGTCAAGTATATCCTGTTTGAATTTTAGAGTGAGCACATTTATAGTCTTTCCTTTGTATGCCGATGCAGGTATTGCAATATCTATAAGATCGTTTTTCTGAATACAAGTGGCCAGTTTGCCGTCGGCTCTTTCCAGTTCGTATTCAGGCATATACATTTTTATTTTTCCGTCCTTAGGATATTTGCCGGATAAAATGAAATACAGCATATTGTCTTTCCTTGTAACAGTTCCCCAGTCGAATTCATCAATAAAGGGCGTACGTGAGGTGCCGTATATCGCAAAGCTGTTTTTTTTCAGCCAAATTCCTATATTATTGATTATTACTTTATCATAAGCATATATCTGGCAATTCTTGTCCAGATGCATGTTTAGCATGAATCCACCTCCATATGATACTGCCTCTGCCATTTTCTGTATTATTCTTTTGGCGTCAGACTGTGCGTTGTCAGTTTCGAAATATGATGTATGAAAAGATAGGGAAGAGTCGTATCTCCAGTTGCATTCTAAAAAATCTTTTTGAAAATGATATTTAAGGATATTGCAAAAGTCATAATATCCATTTCCGGCATCATTGCTTACCATACAGTCCGGTTGCAACTTGTGTATCAGAGAGTATAGCTCTTTACTCTCTTCCGGGGACCTGGTTCCCATATCGAAGTTGATTTCCGATATTTTCCCATACTTGGTAAGTAACTCTGTTATTTGTTTTTTTATGTGTCCGTTCAGTTTTTCTGATGTAGGATATCCGTTATTATCATGCTTTTCTGAAATAGGAAAATAAATTCCGAATTGTATTTTTCTTTTGCTGCATGCCATGCTAAGTTCCTTTATAATATCCCTGTGGTTATATTTATGATAGCATGAGTTATTGTCTGTTGACGTATTGAATAAATACATATTTCCGATTTTGGCTGGAGATATGATGGTGCGTATTCCTGATTTTGCAGCGAATGCCACTATGGAATCTGCATTGAACTTGGCATAATTGAAATCTATTCTGGCTCCATATCCTTTGGTGCCTTTTGGCACAAGGAAATTAATTTTCATTGCAATCTTGTTGTCTTGCCAGACTTTTGAAGCACTTTCCGAAACCTGTGCGGAAACACAGTTTATGTATATTAACAGTAGAGAGAATATGGATAAGATGCGTATCTTCATAATTTATAATGATATAATGATGAGCAAAGATAATTACTTCTTTTGTGATATGCTAACTTTTATGTATTTTTGCACCTTGATTTTATAACTATCATTAAAAACTAAAAAAGACAATGAAAAAACTGTTTTTATCAATCATCATTTGTATGATAACAGTGATTGTGGGTGCACAGAATGTTCAGTTGCATTATGACTTCGGTAGCTCAATTTATGACTCTCAGAGTACAAGAGCTAAGGTTACTACTACAGTTGAAATGTTCAAGCCTGACAGATGGGGTAGTACATTCTTCTTTGTGGATATGGATTACACAAACAAGGGTGTAACCGGTGCATACTGGGAAATAGCCCGTGAATTGAATTTCTGGGGTGGACCATTCTCTGCACACGTGGAATATAACGGTGGAGTTAATGGAATAAAGAATGCTTACCTCTTGGGTGCTACTTATACATGGAACAATGCTGATTTTACAAAAGGATTTACTTTTACTCCTACTTATAAAATCATTCAGAAAAATCCAAAACCACACAATTTCCAGTTGACAGCTACATGGTATCTGCATTTCTGTAAGGGTAAATGCACATTCTCAGGATTTGCCGATTTCTGGAAAGAAAAACATAATGATCTTGAAAAAGGCGAGGAACATAACTTTACTTTCATAACAGAACCACAGTTCTGGGTAAATTTGAATAAGTTTGATAAGGTAGCAGATGATTTCAATTTAAGCGTTGGTACTGAGTGGGAAATCTCTTCAAACTTCGGTATTATGAACGGTTGGAAATGGATGCCTACTTTGGCAATGAAATGGTCATTCTAATTTTGTAATTCTTAAAAATAAGGAAATATCATGTTAGAAAAACTTTTCGGATTCGACAGGAATGTTACCCGTGTACGTACTGAGGTATTGGCAGGTATCACTACATTCCTTACAATGGCATATATCCTTGCCGTAAACCCAAATATCCTTAGTGCCACAGGTATGGATAAGGGAGCTTTGTTTACAACAACAGTAATAGCTTCTGCATTTGCCACACTGTTGATGGCTTTTTATGCCAAGTTGCCTTTCGGGCTTGCTCCTGGTATGGGACTTAACGCTTTCTTTGCCTATACAGTGTGTCTCACTATGGGATATACATGGCAGTTTGCCCTTACTGCGGTATTGATTGAAGGTCTTATCTTCATATTGTTGACTGTAACAAACTTGCGTGATAAGATTGTTGATGCTATACCTGTCACACTGAAGAATGCTATCGGTGCCGGTATAGGTCTGTTCATATCTTTCATCGGACTGCAGAATGCAGGAATCATCGTAAACAACGATGCTACTCTTATCAGCATGGGAAATATCACTTCAGGTACTGCTTTGCTTGGAATGATAGGTCTGGTGGTTACTTCACTTCTTTTGGTTAAGGGAGTAAGAGGTGCTTTGCTTTTCGGTATCCTTATTACAACACTTATCGGTATCCCTATGGGTATCACAAAGTTTGATGGTATATTCAGTACACCTCCATCAATAGAACCTATCTTCTGGCAGTTTGAATGGCACAATATATTCACAAAGGAAATGATTGTAGTGGTATTCACATTCCTGTTTGTGGATATGTTTGATACTATCGGAACATTGGTAGGTGTAACTACAAAGGCCGGAATGATGGATAAGAACGGTAAGATTCCTCATCTGAAACAAGCTTTCATGGTAGATGCCATAGGTACTACTGCCGGTGCAATGCTTGGAACAAGTACCATCACTACATTCGTAGAAAGTGCATCTGGAGTAGGCGAGGGCGGTAGAAGCGGTCTTACTTCATTTGTAACAGCTGTCTGCTTCCTGCTTTCATTGTTCTTCGCTCCTTTCTTCCTTTCTGTTCCGGGAGCTGCTACAGCGCCTGTATTGATACTTGTAGGTCTGATGATGATGTCTTCAGTACTTAAAGTCAATTTTGCTGATTATTCTGAAGCTATCCCTGCATTTATCTGTATCATCTTCATGCCTCTTGCTTACAGCATTTCAGACGGTATCGTACTCGGTATGATAAGCTATGTTCTTATCAATCTGCTTACTGGCAAGTATAAGAAACTTACAATCGGTATGTATATACTGGCTGCAATATTCGTATTGAAGTTCTTTGTATAGAGTTTACTTACTTTGTATATAAATAAAAAGGCGGTGGGGTTTCCATCGCCTTTTTTGATATAGTAAATAAGTTTACAATTAGAAAAATTTTAACGTTTTATTTTATAAGGTTTTTATTAACTTTGTTCGGTTAATTATAAAATGTTACATATCATGCCTGATTCTACTCAAATATTGCCAATATTGATTACTATGATATCCGTTATATGCATTGGCGGTTCATCACTTCTCTTTTTACGTTCACGTGATAACCGTTCACGTCGTTTACTTGCAGGCATAATGATGACATGGGGACTTTTCTATGCAGTTCGTCTTATAGGAATACTTATGCAGAACCCGAGCTTGAACTTTACCCAAATTGATGTGGCGAATGTAATGGTTTTGATAACTGGCAATTTTTATCTGATAGTGTTATTACTATATCCTGTTGAAGTTATACGTCCAGGATGGCTTAACTTGAAACGTGCTTTTCTTTTATTACTTCCTTATGTGTTTGTAACTCTGTTTTATTATATTGTGTTGTTCTTCTTAAATGAAAGACCTCTCGTACTACATACAATGGAACAACTAATAATGCATATAGGAGAGTTTAATGTTTGGTATCGTCTTTTCATGTGTCTTTCCATAGTCGTTTATCTTGCATTTCTTTTTCGCTTAACTTGGCATTATAAGAAATTATATCAACAGTGGTGCCGTAATAATTATTCCAATGATGAGAATTTAAATATTTCGTGGTTACGCCAATACGGTATAGAGGTTGTTTTGATTGGTATAGCATATTTTTTTGTACTTTTTAATGGAAGCACATACACCTTTTTTATACATAATATTACAGTTCAATGTTTCTTCTGCTATACACTTTATAATGGACTTTTTCAGGATAATCCTTATAGTAATGATTTTTTCAGTAATACTATGGATGAGGTTGAAGCTTGCAAAACAGCTGAACTTAAAGAAGAACAACTGTTTCAGGACCATACTTGTTTTATTGACGTATATACAAATGAATGTACATTTCTCAACAAATTACCTTTCTATCGTGAAGAAATAGAGCAATGGATGATAAAGAAAAAGCCATATCTGAATCCAAACTTTAAACTTATGGATGTAACGGATATATTACCATTGAATCGTACTTATCTTTCACGTGTTTTCAATGAAGGATTCGGAAGTAGTTTTAGTGACGTAGTTCGCAATTATCGAATTCGAGAAGCAGAATGGATGCTTTTAAATCGCAAAGATATTCCTGTTGGGCAAGTTGGTGAACTTTGTGGATTTTCGTCTCCTTCAGTATTTAACCGTACATTCGTACAAAGCCATGATGGCCTACCCCCCAACCGATATCGCAAACAGATAGAGAGATGATAATCACGTCCATTTTTTTTCTTAATCTTTTATTTTACAGACTTATAAGACTTCTTTTATAAATTGTTTATTTCCTTTTTTATAATTTGCCTATTTGTTATTTACTATTTGCAAATTAAAATTAACGAATGGTAAATTATTTTTTTGCTTATTTTCTGAACTTTGTATTACTATTTTCGGCATTCAAATCCATAAATAGGAAACAGCATTGAATACGACCAAGAAAGAATACACCCATTTATGTAAATAAAAATAGTAGTAACGAAAAGATTATTGAGTTAGGTTATGAACGAATGTTTTTTATAAGTATAAAAAGAAGAATTATGGATATTTTAAATATATTATTAAATTGGGCAATTTGTGCTTATTTCTTATGTGGAATATATTTGTGGTTGCGTAGGTATGAAGGTGATTTTTCACGTCGTTACTTGTCTTTTACTTGGATTCTTGCCGGGGTATTATTTTTTCTACGTTTGCTTTCCGACGAACTTTTCCCGTGTTCATCAGGTTATCTTGTTCTTCCTGTAAATAATCTTATGGGTGGTATTTTGGCGATTATAATGCTTTATTTGTATCCAGTCAGAGTTATAAACAGCGATTGGTTTAGAAATAAATATAGGAATTTTATTTTAATACCTGGTTTATCATTAATCGTTATACTTTCCATTATACATCCTTATTGTCGTGAATTGAAGTCTTTTGAAGATTTTTTGCTTCATATTGGTGAATTTGATGTTATTTTAAGGTTGGTCATACTCCTATTAGGAATCTTGCCTTTTACTGTGATGCTGTTTTATATACCATATAATTATACAAGAAGCGGTGCCTATCACAGGTGGATATTGTCCTATTCTATAAAAATTCAATTGATCGGTGCACTGTATATTATGTTTATGCTTACAGGAAATTCGATTATCAGTGAAATTCATTTATTGGTAAATATATATTTATGTACTTCTGTTACATACCATGAGTTGTTTGTTCGCTTTAATGTTTCGAAAGAAATTAGAGAACAGATAAAAGTTGAAACAATAAGTCCATCTATTGATAATTTAATTACTCAGGATGATACAGATAGTTCACTTGTAAAGCAGATTTATAAATTAATGGATGAACAACAGATTTGGAGAGATCCTGATTTGAATTTGATAGAATTGGCGTCTATGCTTAATACGAATAGGAGCTATTTATCCAAGGCCATTCAGGAAGCAGGTTATAAAAACTATTCTGACATGATTAATCGCAGACGAATCTCTGAATTTGTTGAAATGGCAAAAACAGGAAAGATAGATAATGTTCAAGATGCTTTCTTCAGTGTGGGTTTTCGGTCTCGCGAGACAGCCTTAAGATGTTTTAAAAAATATATAGGTGTCTTGCCTACTGATTATTTACGCAACAATGTTTCTGCTTCTGATTTGTAATATGGTTTAACACTGTTTTTTCTTATATCGTCTTTTTCATATAAAGATAGATTTGATCTTGAAAAGAGTTTGAAAACTGTGTCTTTATTTTGCTCTTTATCTTGTTTGTAATATCTTTGTATCTATATGATAAAAAACAGTCAGTCATGAGTAAACTTTATCCTATAGGCATACAGAATTTTGAGGATTTACGAAAGAAAGATTATATTTATGTTGATAAAACAGCATTGATATACCAGCTGATAAGTACTGGAAAGTATTATTTCCTTAGCCGTCCTCGCCGTTTCGGAAAGAGTCTTCTTATATCTACTCTCGAAGCGTATTTCTCCGGTAAGCGTGAACTTTTTGCCGGGCTGGAGATGGAGAAGCTGGAGAAGGAGTGGATAGAGTATCCTGTATTGCATATGGACTTGAATACTAGAAACTATCACTGTAGGGAGTCTTTGATCGGAATACTAAATCAAAATCTTGAGGAGTGGGAAAAACTCTATGGTGACGAAAAAAAAGATCGGGTATCGGAAGAACGTTTTATGTATATGATAAAACGAGCATACGAAGTGACCGGAAGAAAAGTAGTTATTCTCATAGATGAATACGACAAGCCTATGCTTCAGGCCATAGGTAATCCAGAACTCCAGACCGAATATCGCAACACCTTGAAAGCTTTCTATGGAGCCTTGAAGTCGTGCGACGGATATATACAGTTTGCTATGCTTACTGGTGTGACAAAATTTGGAAAAGTAAGTGTGTTCAGCGATTTGAACAATCTGATGGATATTTCCATGATAAACCGTTTCTCCGAAATATGCGGAATAACCGAAGAGGAATTGCACAGATATTTCGACGATGATATTCACACTCTGGCCGAGAAACTTGGAACAGGTTATGAGGAGACCTGCGCACGCCTGAAACTGAATTATGACGGCTATCATTTCAGCTTTAAGTCACCTGGAATGTATAATCCTTTCAGCCTTCTGAATACCTTTGCCAATATGCAGATCGATAATTACTGGTTTGCTACTGGTACGCCTACATATCTTGTAGAACTGATGAAGCAGCATAACTACAATGTTGAAGAGATAGAAGATATAGTTACCAGCGGTCCTGTTCTTGATTCCATAGATGCGGCATCCACTGACCCGGTTCCTGTAATCTATCAGAGCGGCTATCTTACAATAAAGGGATATAATGAAGAGTTCGAGAATTACACCCTCGGCTTTCCTAACCGTGAGGTGGAGCAGGGCTTTTTCCGTTTCCTTCTTCCCAATTACGCATCTGTCAGCGTAACAAAATCTCCATATGAGATTCAGCGTTTTGTAGAGGAAGTCCGCAAGGGTGATGTGGATTCTTTCCTAAGCCGCCTGCAGACTTTCTTTGATGATATACCATACGAACTTGCTCCACGCGACCGTGAAGTGCACTATCAGAACATTCTCTACATAGTGTTCAAGCTCATGGGATTCCATGCAGAAGTGGAATATCATACTTCGCGCGGACGTGTTGACCTCGTGCTTAAAACCTCTGACTATATCTATGTGATGGAATTCAAACTTGACGGAACAGCCGAGGAAGCCATGGCTCAGATAGACACGAAAGGGTATGCCTCTGCATTTGCTGCTGACGGACGGAAGGTGGTTAAGGTTGGGGTGAATTTCAGTTCTGAAACAAGGACTATAGACAGGTGGATAATAGCTTGATTTTACTTGATTGAAATATTGCTGATATCGGCAAAGATGGTGTCTTTGCCATGATATTTTATCACTAAATAATAAGCCAGTTTCCTTTTCAAGTCAATAAATGAGGATTTTATGACTGAAAAGGAAACAGGCTTATTATATAATATAAGTTACTGAAAAACTTTTTATCTTTGTGAAACTTTGAAAATTATCTTAGCTCCACGGAGTACGCAGAGCTGAGATAATTTTCAACTTCAGATAACTGAAGCGAAACACTTCGGCTTATAGCCTTGTTGTGAAAAGTCTTCACTTCTTAGTATCTTTGCGGCAAAGATAACTAAGAATGCAATAATGACAAAATAAAAAACAAAAAAATGATATGACTAAGATTTTGGCTTTTGATTTGGGTTCGTCTTCTATAGGATACAGTCTTCGAGATACAGACAACAATGGAGAAAACATTATAGACCAGTTAGTTCTATATGGAAGTGTAATATTTAGTCCGGGAATGGCAGATAACGGTGTTTCTAATGCGGCAGAACGAACAAGCCACCGTTCTTCAAGACACTTGTATAGGGTACGAAGATACCGCATCTGGGAAACCCTCTCCACACTTATTGAGTTTGGTTGTTGTCCGTTGTCAAAAGAAGATTTGGATAAATGGAGGACTTATGACAAGAACAAGAGACCCACACGCCAATATCCGGTTGATGCTGTGGAGTTTGAAAAATGGATAAGAATGAATCCATACGAACTGCGAGAAAAACTTGCCACCGATCAATTGGATTTTACAAAAGAAGAAAATCGTTTCATGTTGGGACGAGCATTATATCATATAGCACAGCGTCGCGGATTCAGGAGCAGTAAAGGGGAAACCTTAAAAGAGCAGGAGAAAGATATAAATGAGAATCCGGCAGAAGAAATAAGAATAGACTCTGATTTACTGAAGAAATCCGAAGAAAAAAAGTCAAAGAAATTAGTCGCATACATGGAAGAACATTCACTGCCTACGGTGGGGAAAGCATTTGCCAAACTTATCAAGGATAAAAATAAAGGAAGAGTGCGTGCCAGTGAATATCAGGCAGTACGTTCTCAGTATAGAGATGAAATAGAATATATTTTCAATTTTCAGAAAGGCTTGGATGCCAACGGAGAGTTTTTCAGACGGATATACAGCACAGGTAATGACGGTACAATCTTTTACCAGAATCCTATACGTTCACAGAAAGGACAGGTAGGCAAGTGTACGTTGGAACCTGCAAAACCACGTTGTCCTATCAGTCATCCGGAATACGAGAAGTATCGTGCATTTTCTTTCATCAACAACATCAAATACCGCAAATGCATTGACGAGGATTGGCAGACACTCACAGCCAGCCAGAAGATAAAGCTTTACAAAGATAAATTTCTTTTGGTAAATGACTTTGAGTTTGCTGTTATCCGCAAGTGGTTAGAGAAAGAGATAGGTTTGCCCAAAGACATAAGTCTTTCAAAAGAGCATGGAACCATTAATTATGATGACAGGACAAATGTTTCTGTATGTCCTGTTTCAGGAAGGTTAAAGTCTGTTTTTGGCGATAATTGGGAGGATTATGTTTATCAGACAGCCAAAACAAGAAAAGATAAAGAAGGTAAAGAGCATACTGTTACCTACACCATAGAGGATATATGGCACGTTTGCTTTTCGTATGATGACGAAGATGCGGTGTCGGGATTTGCCAAGTCAATCGGGCTTGATGCCGCACAGGAGAAGAAGTTTCTGAACCTATGGATGAACATTCCGCAAGGATATGCCATGTTGAGTCTGAAAGCAATACGCAACATAAACAGGTTTTTAGTGGCAAAAGAAAATAATCCGTCATATAAAGGCTATATCTACACTGAAGCAACCTTGTTTGCCAAAATTCCTGATATATTGGGCGAAAAGCAGTGGCAGGAGTCCGAAAGCGATATATTGCGTTCCTTAAACGGATTGATGAATGACGTCAGGGATGAAAACTGTATCTTGAAGATTGTAAACAATCTTATTTCAGATTACAAGGCTTTGGACTATAGAGATTTGGACTACAGAGAACATTTCGCCGTTAATGACAGAAGTTATAAGTTGGATGATTCCGACAGGAAAGATGTTGAAATGCATACAGTGAGTTTCTTCGGCAAAAGTGTGTGGGAAAAGAAACCGGAAGATGAAAGAGAAGAAATACTTGGAAAGGTTGAAGAATTATATCAGAATTTTTTCTCTTCCTCCAAACGGGATTATTACAACTTGCCAAAACTTGGTGACAGGATAAAACTGTATTTATCAAATAAATTCCCCGAACTGCGCTGCTGTAACGAAGATGCGGATTCTCAGTGCAATTGTCATGCCTGTAAAAAGCTGAACCAGTTGTATCATCCGTCAATGGTGGAGTTTTACAGACCTGTTGTCTGCAACGGCAAGAAGCTTCTTGGAAGCCCTGTAACCGGTTCTTTCAAAAATCCAATGGCAATGAAAGTGCTGCATCAGTTGCGCCGTTTGGTCAATGGGCTTATCCAAAAAGGACTGATTGACGAAGACACGCGAATTGTTGTAGAAACAGCCCGTGAACTGAATGATGCAAATATGAGGTGGGCTATTGAGGAATATGTCCGTAAGAGGGAGGAAGAAAACAATATTATAATCGAAGCTATCAAGAAAATAAGAAAAGATGATAATGAAGTCAGTGATACAGTTCTTGAAAAAGCACGCCTGCTGTTAGAACAAAGTCCTGACTATCTGTCTTATATAAAGAAAAAAGAAGATGCTGCAGTAAATAAAAGTAATAAAGAAAAAGATAGTGAAAAGGAAGCAGATTATAGTTCATGGTTGGAAAAAGGCATTAAATGTATTTACACAGATAAGCCTATTAGCCTAACCAGCCTGTTTGTGGAAAACGAAACAGATATAGAACATACAATTCCACGAAGCCGCTCATTTGATAACTCAATGGCAAACAAGACGGTCTGTTTTGCCTATTATAACCGTGAAGTAAAGAAAAACAGGATGCCGACAGAACTGGAAGATTATGAGGAAATCAAGAAGCGTCTGTTGCCTTGGGAAGAAAGAGTGGAACATTTGGAATACAGGGTCAGGTTTTGGCAGAGGAAGTCTAAACAATCCCTGACGAAAGAGAAAAAAGACAAAGCTATCCGACAGAAACATTTATGGCAAATGGAACTGGATTATTGGAAAGACAAACTGTCCCGTTTCACCATGACAGAAGTGTCTGAGGGATTCAGACGCAAGCAACTGAATGACACAAGACTGATAACCAAATACGCATATCATTATTTGAAGTCTGTATTCGGTAAAGTAGATGTGCAGAAAGGAATAATAACGTCTGAATTCCGTAAGATATTTGGTTTCCCGGTAAAAACACGTGATAACCATTCGCATCATGCTATAGATGCCACTATTCTCACATTGATACCCGTGGCATCCAAGCGGGATGAAATGTTAAGGCTATTTTATGAAATACAGGAGGATAAGAAACTGAATATAGTCACCAAAGAAAAAGAAAAACAACTGGAATGGCTGATAAAATCTTGCAGGATAGGGAAAACTGTCGGTATTGCCGAACATATAGAAAACAATATATTGGTTAAACACATCTCAAAGGACAGAGCCCTTACTCCTGCCATACGAAACAAGAGGGTAGGCGGAAAGATTGTTTGGAAAAGAAATGAAAAAGGAGCAATACTTATAGACACAGACGGAAAGAAAATTCCTCAATATAAGCTTACAGGCGATTGTATCAGAGGAAAATTACATCAAGCCTCATTTTATGGTGCTATCAAGCAATCTAAAAAGGCAATTGAGAAGAAAGGTAAAAAGAAAAAAGGACAGAAAAATGATATAAGTTATAAAACATCATACGATGAAATTTCGTATGTTATCCGTAGAAAGCTTAAAGATTTCAAAAGTTTAAATGACCTACACAGAGTAATAGTAGATGAGAATCTATACAAAATAATAAAGCAGAAATGTGAAAAAGAAAAGTTTGGGAAAGCTTGTAATAAAGGCATTTGTATGCCAAAATGTAAGTATCCAATCAGGCATATCAGATGCTATGCCTATGATGTGAAGAATCCTTTGCATATAAAGCAACAAACTTATTTATCTAAAAAAGATTATAAACAGACTTATCATGTAAAAACAGGTGATTTATATGCAATGTGTAGATACCGCAATTCCGATAACAAAGTGAAATATGAGGTCTTAAAGTTATCCGACCTCATAAAGAATGGTGAGGGTAGTTATGGTATATCTGAAGTTATTGATAATGGATATTACTTGGATGCCATTTTGCGTTCAGGAAAGCAAGTAATTCTTTATAAAGATAATAAAGACCTTGATAATCTTTTGAGAAAACAAATAGACATTAAGTTGCTATCTGAAAGACTATATGTTATTGAAAGATTTGAAAGTGCTAATATTGTTAATTTAAAGAAACATATCTGTTCCAAACCCTTAAATGAAACAGGTAGAGGTAAAGCTATTATTTTAAAGTCATTTGATAATGTTCTTCCGGAAAAGATTAGACAAAGTATTAATGAATTAAACTATCTTCTTGAAGACATTGATTTTAAGATAACTCTTGAAGGGAAGATTATTTTCTTTAATAAAAGGAATTGAATGTTCTATTATTATAAAAGAAAAATCCCGCTGTATGGCGGGATTTTCTATTGAAAACAACTTCATTTGTAATTCCTATACTTTAATACAAGCTGCTGATTTACAATAGATAATACTAATTCTATTGTTTTCAATGCTCCAAAGATACTAAAAAGTAAGCAAATCACAACTAACAGTCGTTACACTGCTTGGAATTTATATTGTTTTCAATGCTCCAAAGATACTAAAAAGTAAGCAAATCACAACCGTCGAAAACTTCATCGGCTTCGGCTTCGCATTGTTTTCAATGCTCCAAAGATACTAAAAAGTAAGCAAATCACAACCCGTAGGAATTTTTGCTTCCAAAGCATCCGATTGTTTTCAATGCTCCAAAGATACTAAAATAAGTAAATTGATTTGTGTGATTTACCTAAATAATTTATCTTCCGTGAGTATAAACTTCTGATGTCTCCTATAATCACAAAAGCATATACTTATTATTGGTACAATTGCTAACGTATGTAGTCTGTAATTGCATACGTTAGTAATCAATCGTTGTATACGTTAGTAATTATCTGTGACTAACGTATGTAATAATATGCAAGAAAACTTTGTTGTTTTAAATAAAATTGTAACTTTGCCATTACAGTCCCCACTAATAAAAAAGGAGGTCAGTATGTACAAGTACAAGCTCGTAAAGAAAATCAATCCGCAGGATAAGGCAGCACCTAAGAAATGGTATGCAATTCCTATCAGCGAAGTTCCACAGACTGTAAAAGCCATGACACGTGCAGCTACGGAAAACACAACAACCGCTCCCATAGAAATGGAAGCCGCTCTTGAATTACTTGGAAGACACGCACGTCAGCAATTGCAGCAGGGACACACAGTAAGAGTAGGTGATTTAGGTACTATACGTGTTTCGTTTAAAAGTGACGGTGTAGAAAACATTACCGATTTCAATGCCGGAGCAATGATAAAGAATCCACGTATCATATTCACTCCAAGCAAGGAATTCCGTGAAAGTGTACTCCAGGGTATTCAATTCCAAAATGCCGGAGTATTGGACGAAGGCATCAGCTATGCCAGCCTTGCAGACTATAAAAAAGCCAAAGGTATTACTTCTGGTGGAAGTGATGACGGTGGCGGTAGCGGTACCGGAGGCAGTGACGGAGGTGGAACAGAATTAACATAAAACTAACGATATTGGCTATGAAATTAAAATAAGTCTATCTTCTTTTAATGAATTAATTGGGGACTAGTATTATTGGAAGAGATAGACTTATTTGTCTTTATCTTTATAAATTATTATTCTTATGTATAAATCAATTTTAGTAGCAACAACATTTGCGGCATGTACTTACCTCTCTTCATGCAACAAAGAAAATAATATAAATTTATCAATTGGTGATTTAGCTGGAACATGGGAAACTGAATATTTTGAAAGACCTCCAATTTATGGTCCTATTACAATTGAAATAAATGGAAATTATACGATGAGATTACATTATCTAATTGATGAAAATGACGGTAATCCCTTTGGCGTTTATGAAAATTGTGAGTTTACTATTGACGGAAATAAAATTAATTATAATAGTTATCACGGATATTCAGCTACTGCAATTATTAAAGAGTTTACTGGTCCCACAATGAAATTTTTAGTTTCAGGAGGTGGACTTGAAATGACATTAGAAGCAAAGAAAATAAAATAAATTTACCATACTTCCCAATGAGCATAAAAATGGCGGTAACCAAAAGTTACCGCCATAACAATATCAGATATTTTTCAAGTAAAATGCATATTTAAAGTCTATGAATGAGTGTAACTCATTATTGTCTATCCATGCCAATTCGTCATGGCTTTTCTTGGAAATAGAATTAGAATTATCATTCTTGAATGTAGTATAGACTTTTTCTAATATTTCCATTTGCTCATTTGTGAAACTCGATAAATCGCATGATATGTCCGATATGAGTTTATTGCCGATATATCCGCTTTTACTTTCTGCTTCAACCTGATGAATGTCATCTAAAAGAGCATATACCTTATCCCATCTGTCAGGTACAGGACCGTACTGTATGGCTTTAAATGCCAGTCCTGTCATGGCTTGCCCATTTTCTCTGTATGACAAGAAATCTGTATAGAACAGTAATTTATTCATTTGAGTGACAAAAACTCCGTTGAATTTTTCAATAAAATACAATATTACATTTTTCAGTTTGCTTATAGACTGCATTGCGTAACCATTGTATTTGTTTCTGCCGCCGTCTCCATAAATCAGATTGCAGTAGAGGTCGTTCATGAAAGCTTTGTCGCTGTATTCTTCTAAACGCTTTTTGATTTTAATGTATTCTTCGTCTGACAATGTTTCTTTTGCGGCGTCAACAAAAGTTTCAAATGTTTTTGGAGATTGGATTGCTCTTAATACTCTTCCGTTTGCCAGACTTGGCATTTCTCCGTTTTCATATAAACGATATTGGTTGTCTCCAAATCCTAAAATTTTAGACATCTTTGATGCTGACAGTTCATACCTGTTTCTTATGTCTTTTATTTCGTCAGGGAACGGTATGCCATGTCTGCTGCGGTAGCCATTGTATATCTGGGCTATATTTACAACATCCATCTGTGTGGTAGTGAATGTTTCTCCAGTATCTACACATTTGTAACAAATATGTGTGTACTCGTATTCTTCTTTACGAAAAACGGTCTTTCTGGTCTCTGTAAGGAGAACAGTTTCGCCTCCTGTAAATGGACTAATCATAATTATTTGAATTTATATTTAATCTTTCGCTCGGCTATATGGAATGAAATGCAGATGGCGCTTGAATTGCCTACTCCCATTGATATTTTTATATATACATCTTTACCTTTTATGTCTTTACCAAACACCCACATTTCTCCTTTCTTATACAAGGTGTCTTCTATAGGACCATCTACATAATCGTTACTGTCAAGATGCGTTATTATATCCTCTCTGTATTTAGGGGTTATTTCCAAATCTATGAGTGTTTGCATATTCTTACCTCTGTCATCACGAAAGATAAGTCCGAAGACTTTTACTTTTTGATTGAACCGGGACAGAAATGATTCTACTTCTTCTTTTGTAGCCATAAGCGAATAATGTTTTCGCAAAAGTAACGTTTTAGTTTAATATATACAATATATTGGAAGAATATTCAACTTTAAGATTGTGTAAATGTGTTGCTGTAGTTCAAAAAAAAGACAACGAGGATGCATTTGGGAAATGCACCCTCGTTGTCTTTCTGTTATATTATAGAATATTATTCTTCAGTTTCCATCAACAGTTCCATAACCTGGCAAGCAGATTTTGCTACTGATGTACCAGGACCGAAGATAGCCATAACGCCTGCCTTGTAGAGGAAGTCATAGTCCTGAGCAGGGATTACACCACCTGCAAATACAAGGATATCTTCGCGGCCAAGTTTCTTCAGTTCGGCGATAATTTGTGGGATAAGAGTTTTATGACCAGCTGCAAGTGAAGAAACACCTACTGCATGAACATCGTTTTCCACTGCATCGCGTGCTGCTTCTTCCGGAGTCTGGAACAATGGTCCCATATCAACGTCGAAACCACAGTCGGCGAAACCTGTTGCTACAACTTTTGCACCACGGTCGTGTCCGTCCTGACCCATCTTGGCAATCATTACACGTGGGCGGCGACCTTCTTTCTTCGCAAATTCTTCTGTCAGTTCGCAAGCTCTTGCGAAATCTGCATCTTTCTTACTTTCTGATGAATACACGCCTGATATTGTTCTGATTATTGCTTTATAACGTCCTACTACCACTTCGCAAGCATCTGAGATTTCTCCCAATGTAGCGCGAACCCGTGCTGCCTCTACTGCAAGTTCAAGCAAGTTGCCCTTGCCTGTCTTCACGCATTCGGTGATTGCTGCAAGAGCCTTGTCAACTTCAGTCTGGTTACGGCCTTCTTTCAAGCGGCGGAGGTTTTCAATCTGTTCCTGACGAACGGCAGTGTTATCCACTTCGAGGATATCAATTGGGTCTTCTTTTTCAAGACGGTATTTGTTTGTACCCACGATAGTCTGTTCGCCTGAGTCGATACGTGCCTGAGTGCGGGCTGCAGCTTCTTCGATACGCATCTTAGGAATACCAGTTTCGATAGCCTTCGCCATACCGCCCAGACGTTCGATTTCCTGAATGTGTTCCCAAGCCTTGTGAGCAAGTTCGTTTGTAAGAGCCTCAACATAGTAAGAACCGCCCCATGGGTCAACGTTCTTGCATATCTGAGTTTCTTCCTGGATATAAATCTGAGTGTTACGTGCGATACGTGCAGAGAAGTCTGTTGGAAGTGCAATGGCTTCGTCAAGCGCATTTGTATGTAGTGACTGAGTGTGACCAAGCGCAGCAGCCATAGCTTCTATACAAGTACGGCCTACGTTGTTGAACGGGTCCTGTTCTGTGAGCGACCATCCTGAAGTCTGTGAGTGAGTACGCAATGCCAATGACTTAGGATTCTTAGGATTGAACTGTTTTACAATCTTGGCCCAAAGCATACGAGCGGCACGCATCTTCGCAATTTCCATGAAATGGTTCATACCGATAGCCCAGAAGAACGAGAGGCGAGGAGCGAAGGCATCAATGTCGATACCTGCTGCTACACCGGCACGGAGATATTCAAGACCGTCGGCAAGTGTGTAAGCCAACTCGATATCTGCTGTAGCACCTGCTTCCTGCATGTGGTAACCAGAGATAGAGATAGAGTTGAACTTAGGCATCTTCTGTGAAGTATATTCGAAGATGTCAGAGATAATCTTCATTGAGAATGCTGGTGGGTAGATGTATGTGTTACGCACCATGAACTCCTTAAGGATATCGTTCTGGATTGTACCTGCCATTTCTTCAAGTTTCGCACCCTGTTCAAGTCCGGCATTGATATAGAAAGCCATTACAGGAAGTACCGCACCGTTCATGGTCATTGATACGGACATTTTGTTCAATGGAATACCGTCGAACAGAACCTTCATGTTTTCGAGCGAACAGATTGATACTCCGGCTTTACCTACATCGCCCACTACGCGTGGATGGTCTGGGTCGTAACCGCGGTGAGTAGGAAGGTCGAATGCTACAGAAAGACCTTTCTGTCCTGATGCAAGGTTACGGCGATAGAATGCGTTTGATTCTTCTGCTGTAGAGAATCCTGCATACTGGCGGATAGTCCAAGGACGGAAAGTGTACATCATTGAGTAAGGACCACGAAGATAAGGAGGGATACCTGCCACATAGTCCAGATGTTCCATTCCTTCAAGGTCTTCTTTAGTATAGACCGGTTTTACCTGAATCTGTTCCGGTGTTCTCCAATTGGCTTCTATGCCATTGGCTTTCTGCCATTCCATACCGTCTTTAGGCTGGAATCCGGCATATATATCGATATTTTTGAAATTCGGTTTCATAGTTATTTAATTCCTAACTTTTTGTTATACTCTTTTAAAGTTTCCAATACGTTGCAGCGAACGTGGATGAAGTTCTCGATACCTGCTGCCTTAAGGTCGTCCATGCATGCCGGAGCACCTGCCACGATATACATAGCGCGTCCGTCGAGTGCCTTGAATGCAGGGATTGCGTATTCTGCATATTCGTCATCGCTTGAACACATCACTACGATGTCAGCGTTGGCCTTCATTGCAGCTTCCACGCCTTCTTCTACTGTAGCAAAGCCGAGGTTGTCAATAACCTCATATCCGGCACATGCAAGGAAGTTGCAAGAGAACTGTGCGCGTGCCTGACGCATAGCAAGATTACCGATAGTGAGCATGAATGCTTTAGGACGTTTGCCTGAGTGTTCTGTCTGCAGACGGAGAGCTTCGAATTCGCTTGCAGCGCGTGACTTGTCAAGAGCCAAGTAAGGAGCAGCTTCTTCTGTTCCGTGGCTGCATCCGCAGTTGCATTTGCATTCTTCAGGAGTCTTTTCGCCTGCCATTTCAGAGAAGTTAGGATACTGGTTTGTACCGAGGAGTATCTCCTTGCGTTTTGAAACAGCCTCATGACGAGCCTTGTTGCTTCCGTTTACAGCTTCCTGTACTTTGTTAGCCTTTACAGCTGCAAGGAAACCGCCTTCGTCTTCTGTAGCCAGGAACAGGTTCCATGCCTGCTGAGCAATAGAAGCAGTCAGGTTCTCGATATAATATGAACCGGCAGCAGGGTCAACTATACGGTTGAGGTGAGATTCTTCCTTGAGCAATAACTGCTGGTTGCGTGCCAGACGTTCTGAGAATTCGTTAGGAGTTTCGTAAACACTGTCGAAAGGAGTCACTGTGATAGAGTTTACACCTGCCAGAGCAGCACTCATGGCTTCAGTCTGAGTACGGAGCAGATTTACATGAGCATCGAAAAGTGTAAGGTTGAATTTGGATGTTTCAGCATGTGCAACCATCTTGCAAGCGCAGTAGCAAGTACCGTCTGCACCAGTGTTAGAACAGTCTTTACGAGGACATTGAGGATTATATTCTTTTACGATGTTAGCCCAAAGCATGCGTGCGGCACGGAATTTGGCGATTTCCATGAAATAGTTTGAGCTGATACCGAAGTTGAATTTTATTTTCTTTGCGGCTAGAGCTGCTGGAACGCCTGCTTCTACCATCTGATTGAGATATTCATTACCCCAAGAGAGTGCATATCCCAACTCCTGATAGATGTATGCTCCGGCATTATTAAGGTCAACACAGTTTACGGTAATACAACGGAATTTTGGATATTCTGCCAAAACCTCAACAAGTTTCTTTGCGTTGGCAATAAGTCCGCTTCTGTCTTTGCCTTTGCCTAACATCTTGCTGATAGGGTCGAAGTTGACAGAACCCTGCAAACTCTTAGGATCGTATCCTTTTTCCTTGAAATAAGCTACAAGTAATTCTGCCAGTTCTACTGTATGTCCCTGACATGTAGAGAAGTTCAGTTCTACGCAGTCACAGCAGATGTCTTTCAGCAGTGTAGCTATATATTCGGAACTTAAATCAGATGCCTTTACTTTAAATCCAAGTGAATCAACGCCTTTGTTTAGCAAGTCCAGAGCCTTGGCATTTGCTTCAGTCGGATCAATGACTTTTATATCCTGACGTATGAACCAAGTATTGTCGTCTTTTTTTATTCCTCTTACGTATGGGAATTCTCCGGGAAGTCCTTCTGTTGTTTTCAGTCCTTCAAGATCTTCTTTGCGGTAAAAAGGTTTAACTTTAAATCCTTCGTTGGTTTTCCATACCAACTTCTTTTCAAAATCAGCGCCTTTAAGGTCAACTGTAATCTTATCCAACCATTCCTGTGTGCTTACGGAAGGGAAATCGGAAAAGAGTTTTTCTTTACTATCTGCCATAGTTGATTAGGTTTATATAAATAGGTTATATTTTAAATTTGTACTTGATTATTTTAGTACCATCTTAGGCAAAGATACAAATTTCTTCCAATCTCAACCATTTTCTGTCGGGAAATGCACTATGTATAAACATTTATTTTATAATGCAGAAGATATTTTTAGACTATTGTAAACTCTATGTGGCAAAAAAAGTTTAGGATTTGTTACTTTTAATCTGTTTAATTTGATACCTTATTATTTTTTAACTACTTTTGTCGGAAATTATTTATGTGTTATTTAATAAATTATGAATTGGTTAAGTGATTTGTTATTCAATCCTAATTCCATTGCCCACATAGTTGCTCTTTATGCCTTTGTTATAGCAGCGGGTGTGTTATTGGGAAAAATTAAAATCTTCGGCATATCGCTGGGGGTTACTTTTGTCTTGTTCGTGGGTATTCTGGTTGGTCATTTCGGATTTACCGGTAATACATCGATTCTGAATTTCGTTCAAGACTTTGGGTTAATTTTATTTGTGTTCTGTATTGGTCTTCAGGTCGGCCCTTCTTTCTTCTCTTCATTCAAGAAAGGCGGTGTAGCCATGAATATGGTTGCTGTAGGCATAGTGGCGCTGAACATTGCTGTGGCTTTGATTCTGTATTTCGCGCTTCAAGGCAGGGTGGACATCCCGATGATGGTCGGTATCTTGTGTGGTGCCGTAACCAACACTCCCGGCCTCGGTGCCGCAAATGAAGCTTTGACTCAGATAAACTATAACGGTCCCCAGATTGCCATGGGATATGCTTGTGCTTATCCGTTGGGCGTTATGGGTATAATTCTTTCCATGATTCTCATACGTATAATCTGCAGGATAGATTTAAATAAAGAAGAAGAGGAAATCAAACGTGGTGAAGAGGCGAATCCTCATCTGAAGCCTTTCTTTCTTAATCTGGAGGTTCATAACGAAGCGTTGCAGGGTAAAACAGTTTTGCAGGTACGTAACTTTTTGGCACGTGATTTCGTTTGTTCCCGAATAATGAAAAGCGACGGTTGCGTATATATTCCTACTGCAAACACTGTTTTGGAACTTAACGACAAAATGTTCATTGTGTGTGCGGAGGATGATTCTGAGGCGATTATAACATTTATCGGTCCGGAAGTGAAAGATATAAATTGGGAAACTGCCGGTAAAACTGAGAAACCGATGGTTTCGCGCCGTATTCTCGTCACGCAGTCTAATATTAATGGCAAGACGTTGGGAGAGCTTCATTTCAACAGTATGTATGGCGTAAACGTAACCCGTGTGAACCGTTCCGGTATGGACTTGTTCGCTTCTCGCCAGCTTACTCTTCAAGTGGGTGACCGTGTAATGGTCGTAGGTCCGCAAGATGCGGTTGAGCGTGTAGCCGGTTTGTTGGGTAATCAGTTGAAACGCCTTGACCATCCTAATATAGTAACCATATTTATTGGTATTCTCTGTGGTATATTGTTTGGAAGTCTTCCGTTTGCCATTCCGGGTATTCCTACTCCTATAAAACTAGGTCTTGCGGGTGGTCCGCTTATCATTTCCATACTTATAGGCCGTTTCGGATATAAGGTTAAACTTGTTACATATACAACGATGAGTGCGAACCTTATGTTGCGTGAGGTGGGTTTGGCTTTGTTCCTGGCGAGTGTTGGTATCAAGGCCGGTGAGAATTTTGTTCATACGGTAGTAGAAGGCGACGGTTTATTATATGTCGGTATAGGCTTCCTTATCACAATAATTCCTTTGATTATTATGGGAATTGTAGCCAGATGGAGACACAAGTTGAATTATTACACATTGATTGGACTTATTGCAGGTAGTAATACTGACCCGCCTGCATTGGCATATGCAAATCAGGTATCAAGCAATGATGCTCCTGCCGTAGGTTATTCCACGGTTTATCCGTTGAGCATGTTCTTGCGTATTCTTACGGCGCAGTTATTGATACTGCTGATGGCATGATTTTATATGAAATGACCTGTGGTTGGCAAGTGGATAAGGACAATATCCCCGTCTGCTTGCCAATTTATTTTGTAATTGCAGTTCAACTCAAAAACTTATAAACTCACAAACTAAAAACTTTTAATTATATGATTTCAGTAGATGGATTGACCGTTGAATTTGGCGGTACCACCTTGTTTAGTGACATTAGTTTTCAGATCAATGAGAAAGACCGTATAGCCCTTATGGGAAAGAACGGAGCCGGAAAGTCAACCTTGTTAAAGATTTTGGCTGGGGTAAGGCAACCTACCCGTGGAAAAGTTACAGCACCTAAGGACTGTGTCATTGCATATTTACCACAGCATCTGATGACCGAAGATGGCAGAACCGTTTTCGAAGAAGCGTCGCAGGCTTTTGCACATCTTCAGGAGATGGAAAAGGAGATAGAGGCAATGAACAATGAGCTGGCCACAAGAACAGACTATGAAAGCGATTCATATATGGCTCTTATAGAGAAAGTGGCTGCCATGAGCGAAAAGTTCTATGCCATAGACATGACTCACTTCGAAGAAGATGTAGAGAAGGCTCTCCTTGGTCTTGGGTTTATGAGAGAAGATTTCAACCGTCCTACGAGTGATTTCAGCGGCGGATGGCGTATGCGTATAGAGTTGGCAAAGCTTCTTCTTCAGAATCCGGATGTATTGTTGCTCGACGAGCCTACAAACCATCTTGACATCGAGTCTATACAGTGGCTTGAAGAGTTCCTGATCAACAGTGCAAAGGCTGTAATCGTTATAAGCCACGACCGTAAGTTTGTTGACAATATCACTACACGTACCATAGAAGTCACAATGGGACGCATATACGACTATAAGGTGAATTATTCTCAATATCTCGTCCTTCGTAAAGAACGTCGCGAACAGCAGATGAAGCAGTACGAGGAACAGCAGAAGATGATTCAGGAGACGAAAGACTTTATAGAACGTTTCAAAGGTACATACAGCAAGACTCTTCAGGTGCAGAGCCGTGTGAAGATGCTTGAGAAACTAGAGCTGATTGAGGTTGACGAAGAAGATACTTCGGCGTTGAGGCTTAAATTCCCGCCTTCACCACGCAGTGGAAGCTATCCTGTAATAATGGATGGAGTAGGAAAGACATATGGCGATCATGTGGTGTTCCGTAATGCTACTCTGACGATAGAACGTGGCGATAAAGTGGCTTTTGTAGGTAAGAATGGTGAGGGTAAGTCAACTCTCGTGAAATGTATCATGAATGAGATAGACCATGAAGGTACACTTACACTCGGACATAACGTACAGATAGGTTATTTCGCGCAGAACCAGGCTTCGCTTCTTGACGAGAATCTTACAGTGTTCCAGACTATAGACGATGTGGCTAAAGGAGAAATCAGGAACAAAATAAGAGACCTGCTTGGAGCATTTATGTTCGGTGGTCCGGAAGAATCAATGAAGAAAGTCAAGGTCTTGTCAGGTGGTGAACGTACCCGTCTGGCTATGATTAAACTTCTGCTTGAACCTGTGAATTTGCTTATCCTCGACGAGCCTACCAACCATCTTGATATGAAGACCAAGGATATATTGAAACAGGCTCTCATGGATTTTGACGGAACTCTGATTGTGGTATCCCATGACCGTGATTTCCTTGATGGACTTGTTACCAAAGTTTATGAGTTCGGTAATAAGAAGGTTAAAGAACATCTGTGCGGTATATACGAGTTCCTTGAGACAAAGAAGATGGAAAGTCTTCAGGAACTTGAGAAGAAGAAATAGTATTTTCTTTTTGATAGTAAAAAGGGGATTTTGCTATTAAAAAGAAACTTTTTGGAGAATTGTTATGAAAAATAAAATTATGAAATTTGTTGAAATAGAAATGATTAGTTAAATATGTTTTCTTATACATAATATGCTAGTGTCTAAAATGTAAATTAATAATGGTTATATTGTGAATTTTACTCAGTTTGTTAACATATTATCATCGTCATAAAATTTTTTTTCTTCTCCAATAAATATAAAAACGTCTCCATGTTTTACTGAAAATGCCTTGAAACTTCAGTCAAAACATGGAGACGTTTTGTTTTTGTCATCAAATAAAGTGTTTTTTCTTCTGGAAATGACTTCTGAATGCAATTCTTATAAATGATAATATGTAAATGAAATGGCAATATATGCACATCTGTGTGTGGTAATGTATTTTTATCTTTACATTTGTAAATGTTGTGGTTGTATATGTTGACTTTGTGATATGTTGGCAGCCTCTGTGCTTTAAATTTTTAGAAATAGAATGTATATGCTTGTGTAGAATTAGAATTATGGGCATTGTAGAAATCAAAATGTCAAAATGCTATTTTGATTTTTGTATTAGCGTATGTGATATTGTAATTTCTATATATTTTTTCTGAAAGTCATTATTTCAAAATATGAGTTATAATATTGGTTTCATGATATCTTTGTCTATATTTGCTATTGTATTAACCAGATAAATTTAAATATGAAACAGTTTGTTTTGTTATTACCATTGGTAATTTGTTCCTGTACAACAGGCGAACGTGATTTAAAAGGAAACTGGATTGAAGTTTTACCTCCGGATATGCCTTATGTGCAAGGCGTTTGTATTAAAGATAATGGTATAGCAGAGTCTATAGGAATGGAAACCTTGAAATATCATGGATGGGAGGAGCATGGTAACAAACTTATTCTGAATGGTGAAAGTATTGGTAACGGGCAGACAATATTATTTGCCGATACATTCGATATTATAAGTTTGAAAAATGATACTTTGGTATTGAAAGATAAAGGCAGAATTACTACTTACGCACGCTGCAATGGAGATGTAATGAAGAAAAATCCTTCAAGACAAGCATATGAAGGATTTGAATGGAAAGAAATTTCCGGAGCCGGTTTGAAACTGATGGCTCAAAGAAATGACGATATAAGGCTGTTGATCGATCCGTTGCTTCCAGGTGTGGTAATGGTGAGAAACGGTGATGTTGCTCCTCACGCTTTAATCAGGATATTCCAGTTGAAGAATAAAAGTATAGATGACGTTAAAGATATACTCTCAAGTTCCGCTGACTGGGATAAAAGTCAGACATGCAGATTTGAAGAAACTGCGTCCGGCAGAAGTGGAGTACACAGGTATGTAATGCTCCCTGACGGTGATTATGCTGAGATGATAGACAGTTTGAAGAAGCAGGAACCTGTTCCGAGTACATGCAATGGTTGGGGAACGGGTAATAGCGGAATGAGATATTTTGAAATATTCGATAATGCTCCGGACAAGGCTGTCTTTATGGAAATAGGTCAGGATGCACCGCTGTTTGATGAAAACAGTATCGAGTTGTGTGAAACTGAAACGGACTCAACCTCTATGGACTTGCTTTATACCATGGAAGGCGAATTGAGAATAGGGCATGAAGTGAGAGCATTTATTCCTTCCGGCAGCGACAGAGAGTTCTGGATTGTTGACAAGACCGGCCAGTTGCTTGAAAAGTATGATAAGATAACTAAAGGTCAGAAAAACGGCAAGCCCGTAAAAGTTACATTAAGACTTGAATATAACGGAAAGTGGGACGATGGCTTTGCCGCTGAATATGATGGAACGTACCTTGTACGTGAAGTTGTGGATTTGAAAGCTGAATAATATAAAACGAGTGAAACAAAAATAAGTATCGTTTGTTTCACTCGTCTTTTTTTATCTCTTCTTGTAAAGTTTGTCTATAAGGTCATTCCTTCCCATACGCCTCAGTTCATTGATAATATTTTTTCTTTCCTCAGGCTTGTACCAGAAGAAGAACATGCGTTGCGCAAGTTTCTCTTTCTGAGTTTTTGCAGAGAAAATTGGTTCAAGGGTATAAGGATGATAACCTGTGTACCAGGCTTCTGTAGCGACAGTCATAGGAGTAGGAGTGAAGTCCTGAACCTGTTCCAGATGGAAGTCAAGCCTTTTGGTTATAACTGCCAGTTCTGCCATATCCTCGGCTGTACATCCTGGGTGACTGCTTATGAAGTATGGTATAATCTGTTGGCGCAGGTTATGTTCCGTATTTATGCGGTCGAATATCTTCTTGAACCTTTCAAACTGCTCAAACGGAGGTTTCCGCATGACGTAAAGCACTTTGTCGCTTGTATGCTCTGGTGCTACCTTCAGTCGTCCGCTCACGTGTTTCATTATCAGTTCGCGGGTGTATTCCTGAGTGCATTTGTTTACAGCCTGGTCTTTGCTTTCGTGCAGAAGCAGGTCATATCGCACACCGCTGCCAATAAAGCTCTTTTTGATTCCTGGAAGTGCATCAACGGCATGATATATGTCCAATAGTGGTCTGTGGTCTGTATTCAGATTAGGACATACTTTGGGATGGATGCACGAAGGACGTTTGCACCGGCGGCACATACTTTCGTCTTTTCCCCTCATGGCATACATGTTGGCAGACGGGCCTCCAAGGTCGCTCAGATAACCCTTGAAATCAGGCATTTCTGTTATAGCTTTCACCTCCTTCAAGATACTTTCCTTGCTTCGGCTTACGATGAATTTTCCCTGGTGGGCTGATATGGTGCAGAATGCGCATCCTCCGAAACATCCTCTGTGGAGATTGACGGAGAATTTTATCATATCGTATGCCGGAATACGCTTGTTCTTGTATTTCGGATGCGGAAGGCGTGTATATGGAAGGTCGAACGACATATCAAGCTCGCCCTGAGTCATTGGCGGATAAGGCGGATTTACCACTACTACTTTCTTGCCCGACTCCTGGATAATCCTCTGCGCTGCATATTTGTTCGATTCCTCTTCTATATGTCTGAAGTTTTCAGCTTGTTTCTTCTTGTCTTTCAGGCATTCCTCATGAGAGTAAAGCCTTAAGTCATTTTCTTCAGGCTTGAATTCTTCCTTTTTGCATACATACGCAGTCTGAAGAATATCTGTCGGTATGGTTGGATTTTCAGACATGTGTTTGCACAAGTCAGTGATTGGCTTTTCTCCCATACCGTAAATCAGAAGGTCTGCTCCGGAGTCAATCAGAATGGACTGTCTGACCTTGTCCTGCCAGTAATCGTAGTGGGTAAGACGGCGCAGTGAGGCCTCTATTCCGCCTATGATGACTGGTACATCGGGATAGAGTTTCTTCAATATTTGTGAATATACTATAGTAGGATATTCCGGGCGCATGTCATGTCGTCCGTCAGGAGTATATGCGTCTTCGCTTCGCAAACGCTTGTTGGCAGTATATTTGTTCACCATACTGTCCATACATCCGGCAGATATTCCGAAGAAGAGTCTTGGCTTTCCCAGTTTCTTGAAGTCGCGAAGGTCGTCACGCCAGTTTGGCTGTGGTACGATGGCAACTTTAAGTCCTTGAGCTTCAAGCATTCTTCCTATCACGGCAGCTCCGAATGACGGATGGTCAACATATGCGTCACCACTGAACAGAATGACATCGAGTTCATCCCATCCTCTAAGCTCTACTTCTTTCTTGGTTGTAGGCAACCAGTCCGTTAGATTATGTTCTTTCAAGATTTATTCTTCTGTTTCTTCGATATTACCTTTTTCTCTCTCCCAGTTTATGTATAGCATGATGAGCTGATGCAGGCCGAAAGCTTTCATATTGTCATGATAAATAACATTCAGGCAGAGGTCCAGCAAGTCCTTACAGTCGTTCTCAGACGAGCCTATAAGTGAACGGATGTTTAGTTTAAGTTTTTCCAACACGCTTTCGTCAACTATACCGTTGCTGTCAATAAGTTGCTGGAACAGAGAATATTTTTCGATTGTTTTGAGATTTTCTTCCGAAATGTTCAGGCTTCTTGTACCTGAAGGATTAGCTTGAATTGTAAACATGGTTTTATGGGTTTATGTTGTTAATAGGACAAATATAATAAGAAGTCTTGAATATTTAGCGATAAAATGTTTTTAAATGCTGTTTTGAGTCTTGTATATTTTAAATGCTTTTCTATGAGTTGAAAAAACAGCCCAAGAATATGTAATAAATACATAGACCTGGGCTGATAGAAGAATAATATGTTTTTTTAATCTTTGGCCTGATGAACCGTAAGTTGTGGGAATGGGAATCCGATACCTTCTTTATTGAATGTTTCATAAACCTTTTTGTTGAAGTCGAAATAAACATCCCAATAGTTGGCTGTAGATGCCCATGCGCGTACTTTTATGTCAACACTGCTTGCAGACAGTGATCCAAGGCCTATAAATGGTGCAGGGTCTTTAAGTATTCTTTCGTCTTCGTTTATAAGACGTTCAATTACTGCTTTTACCTTTTCGAAATCTTCACCGTATTCAACTCCGATTACCCATTCGGCACGTCTTGTGTCCTGTTTGCTGTAATTTACAACAACATTACTGCTCATAGAGCCGTTTGGAACATAAATTATCTTGTTGTCAACGGTTGCAAGAATTGTGTGGAAAATCTGTATTTCCTTTACTGTACCGCTTGCACCTGGACCGTCTATGAAGTCACCTACCTTGAATGGTTTGAATACAAGGATGATGAGTCCGCCTGCAAAATTTGAGAGATTGCCTGAAAGTGCCATACCGATAGCAACACCGGCAGAAGCAAGTATTGCAGCGAAACTTGTGGTTTCAACACCAAGACGGGCTATTACTGCAAATGCAAGTATCAGGTTAAGTGTAATGCTTAAAAGACTTTTCAGGAATGTCTTGACACTGACTTCAAGTTTGCGTCTTTCTAGGAATTTTGTAAGAAGTTTGCCTATTTGTTTGATAAGGAAACGTCCGATTACATATATCAGAATAGCTCCGATTATGTTTTTACCGGTTTCGATACCCCAGCTGACCAGTTTGTCAAGTACAGCTTCGATGTTTACTCTTGATGTAACGCTTGACGCAACGTTTAGTAATGTAAGTAGCATAATTTTTATAATTGTTTAAAAGTTATTCGTCTAATATTCCTTTTCCCTGACGTATTATTTCCGCTTCGTCTTCAATACAGTTTACTACTGTTGAAGGATCAATACCTCCTATACCGCCGTCTATTATGATGTCGGCATCGTTTCCGAACTTCTCATATATGAGTTCAGGGTCAGTAACATATTCCGGATCTTCATTCTCGTCAAGCGGAAGTGTAGTTGATAGGATAGGGGCATCTATCATCTGGCATATTTCCCTGATTATATCATTGTCAGGTACACGTATTCCAACTTCCTTCCTGTTTCTGAATATTTTCGGCAGACGGCTGTCTGCTTTCAATATAAATGTGAATGGTCCCGGCAGGTTACGCTTCATAAGTTTGAATGTGTTGTTGCTTACTCTGGCATATTCACTTATGTTGCTTAAATCATAACAAATAATGGACAGGTGATGTTTACGCGGATCGATTTTTTTTAACTTGCAGATACGTTCTATGGGACGTTCTTTCAGTGCGTGACAACCTATGGCATACATTGTGTCGGTTGGATAGATTATTATTCCTCCATCATTCAGAGTGTCTGCTATGCTTTGCAGTGTGTCTATACTGTTGTTTTTATTGTACAGTTTTATTAATGTACCCATAATGTTTCGTTTAAATCTGAATATTTGCGAAAATAATAAAAAATATTGAGAAATCGTTTTTTATTTTTGTTTCTTTCTAAGCTCTTCAGCTATTCTGTATTGTATCTCTGCTTCGTATTCCATTCCTGCTGATTCGAGTGCTTCTCCGAAGAATTGGTGTGCTCCTGCGTTCTCCGGTTTCAGACTTGTGGCTCTGTCAAGGTCGGATATCGCTTCTTCCGTTCTGCCTGTGAAAAGTCTTAGCTTGCCACGGTTATATATTGCTTTAAAATTGTTTGGCTGAATATGCAGTGCATGGTTAAGGCATCTTTCCGCTTCCTCTACATTGTCTTCGTCGAAAAACGTAACACCTTTTCTCACCCATGCATCGACAAATTCAGGATACAGTTCTATCGCCTTGTCAAAATTGGCATGTGCAGCTCTTGTATCTTTGGCCTTGGTGATGCATTCATTTCCCATAAGGTAGTACTCATGGGCATATTTTTTTAGATTTTCCTTTTGTTTTCTCAGCTCTTCTTTCAGTGCCTTGTTTTCAGCCTTTAATTTGTTGATTATTCCGAGTTTCTTTCGTATATATCTCTGTATAAGTGGTTTCTCAATATCGTAACGGCTGTGTATAGCTTTGAAAAAGCTGTCTAAGAATTCTGCGAAATTACCTTTGTCGAATTCTTTTATAGCCTTTTCGTATTCAATGTCGGCCTGCGCTTTTTTCATTGCTCGTTCAATAGACATTGCATCATTGAATTTTTGTGCAAACTCTGCAATTTCCGGCTTCACAAAGATGTCCGACTTCGTAATTTCTTTTTTCAACTGTATTCCTTCCAGCGATGTACATCTGCTTAGGGCTACGTATGTTTGTCCTCCGGCGAATACTCCTCCTGTGAAATCTATTATTACACGGTTGAATGTAAGCCCTTGACTCTTGTGGACAGTTATTGCCCATGCTAATTTTATAGGAAACTGTTTGAAGGTGCCAAGTTCCTCTTCTTCAATTTTCTTTTCCTGTTCGTTGTAATGATAGCGTATGTTGCTCCAGCTTTCCTGTTCCACATAGAATTCCCTGCCTTCTTCCGTAGTGATGCTTATGCTTCCGTCCGGTAGAAATCCTGTTATTGTTCCCAAAGTGCCGTTCACCCAGCGCTTTTCCATGTCGTTCTTTATGAAAATTATCTGCGCACCTTTTTTAACGGTCAGTTCCATATTTGTAGGAAGACTGCTTTCAGGAAATTCACCTTTTATTTCACCCTTTAATACTACCGGCTGACTGTCAAGTTCTTCCAGTTTTCTTTCGTTGATGTAGTCCACACTGTCACGTCGTGTAGCAAGGGTGATGTACATGTCACTTTCGTTGTTTGAAACAGGCGCGTTGAAACGTGTATTAAGAAGTTGCAGATCGGCTGCACGTGTCGTGTTAGTTCGTATATGGTCAAGTATTCCTACGAAAGCCTTGTCTGTTTGTCTATATACTTTGGTCAGTTCTATGGATACCAATTCCATCTGTCGGAATACATTTGCCGAAAAGAAATACGGATTAGGATAGAACCTGCTTAGTATTTCCTTTTCATCACTTTTCACTACAGGTTCAAGTTGGAATACATCACCGACCAGCAACAGCTGCTTTCCACCGAAAGGCTCCCTCATGTTTCCTGAATATACTCTTAAAACTTTGTCTATGAAGTCTATAATGTCGGCCCTTACCATTGAAATCTCATCAATAATGACCAGTTCAAGACTTTTTAGTAGTTTTCTGTGATTGGATGTATATTTAAGTGATTCGTGGAGTCTGTTTCCTCTGAATTTTGGGTCGTCCGGTAGGAGCGGATGAAACGGAAGTTTGAAAAAACTGTGCATAGTGCTCCCTCCTGCATTAATGGCGGCAATACCGGTAGGAGCCAGAACTACATATTTCTTTTTTGTATTCTGGCAGATATATTTCAGGAATGTGGATTTTCCGGTTCCGGCCTTACCCGTAAGAAAGACGGACTGGTGTGTATATTGTATTAACTTTAGTGCATTCTGGAATTCCTGATTGCTTGTGTCTATATCTAATGTAGCCATTGTAGGACAGTAACTTTCTTTTTTATGTTTTTTCAGATTGCGAATATAACAATAAATTCATATTTAACGATGGATACCTTGAGCATTTCTTTGAAATGAAAAAAGCGCCTGTAGATTGATACAGACGCTTTTCTTTATTTACAGACCTCACGGTCATAATTTTCGAATTACAAGGGTCATTACGACCCGAAATTTTACTTTCTGTTTGCCATGTTGTCGTTCAACATTACATAACCCCAAATCATTGGGTTTGCATTGGCAATCTTGTTAAAAATACTTTTTACCTTTTTCATAATGTTATCCTTTCTTCTTTAAGTTAATAATAACTTTTCTTTTCTCAGGCGAACCTCACGGCCGGCCTTCGACTTTTACCTTAATCATTTTACCTATTAACCTTAAAATTATTTATGTGTTTAGTTAAGCTTAGGACCTTTCGGTCTTTAATTACATTGCAAAGATAAGTCCTTTTTTAATGCAAAATATGTTTTACGACATGTTTTTCTATTTTTATGACCTTTTATTGATGTAAATCAAAGAAAAGTATTATAGATGACATAATTGTCATGCGATACATCTTTTTTGTCATGTCATTTTTGTCATATAATTACCTGCATGTCATGTATTATATTTATGATAATAATAAAATCCTATTTTGATGCTTTAGTATTAAGATTATTATTATTTTTACGGATATATAAATTAAATGTTTTTTTTATTATGATCAAAAAATTAATGTGTGTGGTTTTAGGGGGACTTTTGTGTCTAGGTTATGCTGTTTGTAATACACCGGTGTCGGACAGCTTGAGAATTGAATTATCAAAAACAGAAGGAAAAGGTTTACAAAAGGAACATTTGGCTGAGATATATTTGCGGTTAAGCGAAGAATATGAATCTGTCAATGTTGATTCTGCCATATATTTTACAGATAAAGGACTTGATATTTATAAAAAGCCTGAATATGGCAGTTGGATGTATCTTCGTCTTTTAAATTCAAAGGCTACATATTATTATTCTCATGGGGAGTTTGAAAAATCTAAAACAATGTATTTGGATTTGTTGTCACATGCTTCTAAGATGAAAGAACGTGATTATGATTTTGAGGCAACCGTTTCCATGTCTGTCGGAGTGGTTTATAGGAAGATTGGAATAACGGATTCCACATTATTTTATTATAATCAGGCTAGCGATTATGCTAAGATTTCTGCTGATAAGAGTACGTTGTCATCTATATATTATAATATAGGTGCAATGTATTTTGCCAGTGAAAGATATGGCGATGCATTACCGAATGCTGAGATAGCAGCAAAATATGCTCAAGAGATTGATGATGTAAATATGTATATGTATTCCAGAATTTTATTGGCTGCAGCTTATGCCAGGATGGGGAAATATACCGAAGGAGCTGAAATTCTGAAAGACAATATCGAGATGGCTATAGACAAGAATTTTATAATGCTGGCAATGAGTTCGTTCGGTCCATTGTTAAGCAATTATCAGCTATGGGGCAAAAAAGATTCTGTAAAGATATATATGGATAAGTACGGAAAGTATGTCGATGAAATTCCCGCAGGCAGTCCGACAGCCCTTGAGATTATGGCAACGCGTGCCAGCATATATAATTGGATGGGAGAGTATCAGAAAAGTCTTGATATACTTTTAGGAAATCCCCAGCTTTTGTCTCAGATTTCATATGAAGCCTACAACAGACTTTTATATCACAACTATGAAGGATTGGGTGATTATAAGAAAGCTTTTGAAAAACTTCTGGATGTTTATGCTTACACTGATTCATTGATGAAAACAAGTATTAATACAGAGATGTCTGAATTGAATGCAAAGCTCAATGTCAATGCTAAAGAACTTGAAATATCAAGACTTGAGAATGAGCATGCACGTCAGAAAGCTGCCAATGTCCGTTTGGGTATATATATGGGTGTTGTCATAGTTTTATTGTTCATTATAATCCTTGTCCTGCAGCATAAACGTAAAATCCAACAAAAAGAAGCCGAACTTATATCTGCCAAAAGATATATTGACGGATTGGAAAATGAACGAAAACGATTGGCAAAAGACCTGCATGATGGTGTGTGTAATGATTTGCTTGGTGTTATTATGCATATTAAGAGGAATGATGTGTCTGACGAGGAAAAACAGAATGCCATACATCTTCTTGAAGAAATAAGATGTGGAGTAAGAGATATTTCTCACGAACTTATGCCTCCAAGTTTTCAATTTACAGACCTTGACGAAATGCTTAATGATTATTTTGCTAAGACAGAAGAACAGACAGGAATACATATTGAATATACATCAAGTTCTGATAAAGGATGGGAGCAGATACCTCACAAGGTTGGATATGAAGTTTATCGCATAATGCAGGAAATGATGAGCAATATTGTTAAATATGCTAATGTGGATCACGTCCAGGTAAAGATGAAACAAGAGATGGAAAATCTGAAAATGGAGATTTCTTATGATGGAAAATGGGATGAAAATGATAATAAAAATAGCGGTATAGGTATGCGTACAATAGACGACCGACTTAAAACAATTGGAGGTATCTATTATGTGACAAAAGATAATGGAGTTGTCATAAATATTGATATACATCTGTTTGGAAATGTTTGAGAAATGTAAAAATCACGGTTTTCGGTGAATTTTCTTTCTTTATATTTATGTTCCTTTGCATTGTAAAACAAATTTATTTGTTTAATTGTAAATAAATGTGATTGTTGGGTGTTATGGAGGTATATGGAAATGAAATGAAAAACGCTAAACCTGCAGTATTATTGGTTGATGACCATGCTTTGATACTTCAAGGTATAAAATTCATTGTTGACAGTATGCTTGAAATAGGTGAAGTATATACTGCATCCTCCGGTTCGGAGGCCATAACACTTATGAAAAACAATTCATTTGCAGTTTGCTTGATTGATATTGAGTTGCCAGATTTAAGTGGCTTTGAACTTATGGAAATAATAAGGAACATGGTGCCGCAAACTCGTATAATTATAAACACTATGCACGAAGAACCTTGGGTAGTAAAGAAACTTATTCAAATGGGGGTTGATGGTGTTATACTTAAATCGGCTGATACTGATGAAATAAAAAATGCGTTGAGGAGTGTTCTGAACGGGGAAAGTTATTTTTGTGATGAATTCAATAAGATAAAGAAAAGATTAAGGTTGAATGGCGACACTCCAGACTATCATTCATTGTTGACAAATCGTGAAATGGATGTTTTGAAAGCTATTTCTATGGGAATGCAGACAAAAGAAATAGCAGAATCGCTACATGTGTCGGTAAATACTGTTGAGTCTCACAGAAAGAGCTTGTTCTCAAAATTCGAGGTAAGAAATGCTGTTGAATTGGTATTAAAGGCCATTAATAATGGCATAATTCATCTTGATCCTAATAAGAATATTTAAGAATACTAATTAATATTATCTATTATGAAAGCATTTTATTCATTATTACTGTTGTTGGCAGTTGCGCTGACATCATGTGACGAGGTTTTAGGAACACAAGATCAAATTGAACTGGCCGATGGTACTTCAACATCACTTGTTGTAAGTGCTGATGAAAATCTGGAAGCTGCGATAAAATCACACACTATAAATTATTAAAAAGTTATCATGGTTATGAGACCCATAAATCTATTAAGCCGCTGTATTTTTTATTTCCTTGTCGTGTTATTGCCTATATTTACAGTATCAGTGACAATGACATCATGTGATAAATTGATTGACCTCATTGAAGGTGGTGAAGAAGATGAAGATGATCTTGGCGATACTTCTGATGAAGGGTATGAAGATGGTTTTCATACTTCAGATGGAAAAGAACCGTATTTTAAGTTTGGTGCAGAAAATATTGTTGTGCCTGCATGTGGATATGTTGACGAAACATATGGAAATAATACCTTTGCTTTAAGGTATGAAACCAATATTGTTGATGAATTACATTTTTGCTTGGAATCTTTCAAGAAATTCAATGAAAATGGAGGTCAGATTGAAAGTGCCGATGATATTCCTTTCTTTATCTTTAGAGAGCCTGATTTCTATGTGAGCAGTCCAACAGAAACCATTGTATATTTCAATACAAATGCCAAGACAGAATCTATTACAGATAAGTTACTTGTGTATGGATATAATAATCCTGATAGTATTATAGCTTCAATACAGATTATGCAAGAAGCTGGTAAATCTGTAAGAGTTGTCGATTAAGTAGATGTTCATAATTAGTTTATATCATATAGATTTGCTACCTTTGCCTCATAATCCTCAAAGCTACCTCTATGGGCAAAGTCAAATCAATCAGATTAAAGGAC
>NZ_JACJLE010000181.1 GCF_016901995.1 Bacteroides caecigallinarum
CGGATGATATATACTTTTAGCTCTTTTGGTTTTGACCAAATTTTTACTTTTTCAGCTTGTTACATCATGTCAAAGATCTTTTTAATGTGAAGGTTACGGAGTCGGACCGTTTTTCCGGGGCCGGCCTTTTGTTTTAGGATCCCCTGCCTCCTATATCTAATTAAACAAACTTGCCTGTAGTACAAGAAGCATAAACCTTCTTGATATCTCTTACGGTATCACTCCAGAAAGGAGGTGTTCCAGCCGCACCTTCCGGTACGGCTACCTTGTTACGACTTAGCCCCAATTACCAGTGTTACCCTAGGGCGCTCCTTGCGGT
>NZ_JACJLE010000182.1 GCF_016901995.1 Bacteroides caecigallinarum
TAGAATCCAGAGTAATCATTAAACCTGACAGGTTATAAATATCCACACAATCCTCGTTGAAGTGATACCCGTCGTACAATTCCTTGAGTTTCGCCTTTGTCTCCTCCTCAGTCATATTATTGGCCGCACCCAACTCCTTTATGCCTTCTTTGAATACAGAGTGCAGTTCCTCCTCCGTGATACCGCAAATCTTTTCGTATGCCTTCAGCATCGAAATATCCCTCAGATTGTTCAAGTCGCTGAACACACTCACCTTTCCGAATTTCGTCACCCCCGTCAGCAGAGCGAACCGTATATACCTGTCCATCGATTTCAGC
>NZ_JACJLE010000183.1 GCF_016901995.1 Bacteroides caecigallinarum
AGTTTAGCGGATTTTCTCGGCAGTCTGATTACCCACACTATCACCGCTTCCCGAAGGAGTTGGTGTACTCTCAAGTTCGACTCTTCCCGTGGATTTGCCTGCGGGAATCAACGCCTACACTCTTTAACCGGCTATTCCGTCAGCCGGCGGTGGTGTCACTGCTGCGTCTCCACGTCACCATTGGAGGTAGTAACGGAATTTTTACCGTTTCTGCCATCGGTCTCGCCGTTCGGCTGAACCTTAGGTCCCGACTTACCCTGATCCGATTAGCGTTGATCAGGAAACCTTAGTCTTTCGGCGAGGGGGTTT
>NZ_JACJLE010000184.1 GCF_016901995.1 Bacteroides caecigallinarum
TAACCATAAAGAACCTGCTGGAAAGCGAAAGCAATCAGGAAGAGGAATACGACAAGTATAACCGTGTGGATATGCTGGCGGAAAACTCAAAAGGAAACCTAATCCTGATAGAAGTGCAGAACAACAACGAATATGCCTACTTCCAAAGAATGCTTTTCGGTACATCAAAACTGGTGACTGAATACATCAACAGAGGAGAAGGATACGACAAGGTTAGAAAAATATACAGTATAAATATCGTCTATTTCACTCTCGGACACGGAAAGGACATTGTTTATCACGGTAAAACAGAATTCCGCGGAATTCATA
>NZ_JACJLE010000185.1 GCF_016901995.1 Bacteroides caecigallinarum
AAAAATAAATCCCTTACCTTTGCAAACGCTTTCGCTTCCAAAACGAAAGAAAGTTCTTTGAAAGATTTTAGATAAACAAACAGAATGTAGTACAAGCGTCACATTATATCATATGTGATGAAAAGTAAGAATAAACCGTCAATTGAGTATAAAACGGTATCCTGAACAGAGACAAAAAGACATCCTAACGGATGTACAAGATATTTTACACTGAAGAGTTTGATCCTGGCTCAGGATGAACGCTAGCTACAGGCTTAACACATGCAAGTCGAGGGGCAGCGGGATTGAAGCTTGCTTCAATCGCAGGCG
>NZ_JACJLE010000186.1 GCF_016901995.1 Bacteroides caecigallinarum
TATTCAGGTCCAGATGCAGCACAGGATATTCCGTCCATTCCTTCTCCAGTTCCGCAATCTTCAGCCCCTCGAACATCTCCCTCTTTCCGCTGAAATAAGTCTCCAGCGTAGAGATAAGCAGACTCTTTCCGAACCTGCGCGGACGGCTCAGAAAGTAATATACACCGTTATTTACCAGGTCATATATCAGATCCGTCTTGTCTATATAAAGATAACCGCCTTCGCGTATCTTTTCAAAATTCTGTATTCCTATAGGGTATTTCATGTAAGTCAATTAAAAATTAAAAATTAATAACCAACGGT
>NZ_JACJLE010000187.1 GCF_016901995.1 Bacteroides caecigallinarum
CAATATCTTCATCGGATAGCCCTTGTTTCCTTAAGAGGCTTATCATATTTCCTAGCATTTTATTTTTAGAAATTAGTTCCTGGCTCTTGCTCTCAAGTTCCTGGCTCTTACTCTCAAGTTCCTGGCTCTTACTCTCAAGTTCCTGGCTTTTGCTCTCAAGTTCCTGGCTTTTGCTCTCAAGTTCCTGGCTTTTGCTCTCAAGTTCTTGGCTTTTGCTCTCAAGTTCCTTGTTCTTAAGCTCCAGCTCCTTATTCTTCATCATTATCGTAGTATCACGTGATTCTATTTCCGAAAGAATTTC
>NZ_JACJLE010000188.1 GCF_016901995.1 Bacteroides caecigallinarum
CAAAAATAGAGATGCGGAAGTAGCTCAGTTGATAGAGCATTAGCCTTCCAAGCTGAGGGTCGCGGGTTTGAGCCCCGTCTTCCGCTCTCATTATTGAAACATAGTTTCTCGAAAGGGCAAGTACCAGAGTGGCCAAATGGGGCAGACTGTAAATCTGCTGGCTTATGCCTTCGGTGGTTCGAATCCATCCTTGCCCACAAAAATAGAGATGCGGAAGTAGCTCAGTTGATAGAGCATTAGCCTTCCAAGCTGAGGGTCGCGGGTTTGAGCCCCGTCTTCCGCTCTCATTATTGAAACAT
>NZ_JACJLE010000189.1 GCF_016901995.1 Bacteroides caecigallinarum
TCCATCTGGTGTTACCCAGACTTCATCCTGGCCAAGGGTAGATCACTTGGTTTCGCGTCTACCGCATCCGACTTGACGCCCTCTTCAGACTCGCTTTCGCTTCGGATCCGGGTCTCATGACCCTTAACCTTGCCGGACACGGTAACTCGTAGGTTCATTATGCAAAAGGCACGCTGTCACTCCTTAAGGAGCTCCAACCGCTTGTAGGCGCACGGTTTCAGGTACTATTTCACTCTTCTGTTCGAAGTGCTTTTCACCTTTCCTTCACAGTACTGGTTCACTATCGGTCTCTCGGGA
>NZ_JACJLE010000190.1 GCF_016901995.1 Bacteroides caecigallinarum
GGCTTACTTCATCTACCTTGAATGTCTGCTTTTGGAACGGACTCAGTTCCAGAATGTCGTTAGTATGAATTCCGCGGAATTCAGTCTTTCCATGATAAACAATGTCCTTTCCGTGTCCGAGAGTGAAATAGACGATATTTATACTGTATATTTTTCTAACCTTGTCGTATCCTTCTCCTCTGTTTATGTATTCAGTCACCAGTTTTGATGTACCGAAAAGCATTCTTTGGAAGTAGGCATATTCGTTGTTGTTCTGCACTTCAATCAGGATTAGGTTTCCTTTTGAGTTTTCCG
>NZ_JACJLE010000020.1 GCF_016901995.1 Bacteroides caecigallinarum
GTTTTATCATTAACTATTCTTTCTTTGAACGAAGTCAATATATAGGAAGAAGAATAGAAAAAGCGAATATGTTCTTTGTTATCTGTCATTGTAAAAATTGCTTATAATGGTTTGCAGCTTGCCGCCGTTAGGTGGCACAGGTGCTTGTTAGGCGATTTTTTAATCACAATTTACCAAACTCATACTTTTTAGGATTATGAATTGAATTAACAAGCAAAGAGGCACTTTGGGCAATACTGCTATTCGGTGATTTTGTCAAATCCTCAAACAATGAAATATGTTGTTGGATTAAATCCATTATACTTATCTGCATAAAATTTCGGTCTATGGATTTGAATGTTTTTATATAATCAGCATCCATTATTCCATCAAAATTTTCGTCAAATAATTTCGACTTAATTTTCTCATATTTCATCAGATTACCTTTAGTTGGTTTATAATTGGTTGAATGATCAACCTGTACATTAAAATTTGCAGCTTCAAAAAGTTCATTTATGTTTTGTAATAATATGGCTTGATTCGATTTGCCTTCCATCAGCAAACAGATATAGAATTTCAATCCCCAAGGGGTAATCCTATATAGCGTTTCCTGACATTCAAGTCTATCTATCACATATTGATAATCCGACACTTCAGCAAGATTGTTGAACATCTTTATAAAGATACCTTTTAAGCCGGTTGAATTAGTTTCATATACCGTAGCAAATCTATTCCACGGAAAATTGTTCATGCACTTTAAGAAATCCATAATATTTATATTTTAATTTTTTGCGCCTAATGGTTTGACAAGGAGCTGCGTTAGCGGCTATCTTGGCTCGTTAGTAGCTTAGTTTACCTTTATCCTCATTGCGATATAAAAGGTTCATCAGCTTATTATAATTTCTCCCGTATAACAATATTTCATCATCATACACTCCATATATATTCTCATTTTCATCTGAGACTAATACCATGTGACCTGTATATATTTCGGCAAATGGAACAATGGAAGTAAGCGATAGCTTTTTCGTTAATACAGGATGCAGATATTTATATGGATAATCCTTTAACACCTTCTCCACTTGGAAATCAACATCTGATTGTGGGAAGGTAATTTTGTATCCATAAAAATAGCATAGGAAGTCTATTAGTTTATCTGTTGGGTAATAATTTGCCCGGAAATATAAATCTAATAGATAATCTGCATCAATTATCGGCTGCCCTTTCCATTGATACCGAATATGCAAATATTGTTTTACTTCTTCTTCCATATTTTGACTTTTATAATCGCACTATTGCTACTAATGGTTTGGTGAGGAACAGCGTTAAGCTGTTGGCTCGACCTTGTTAGTTGCTTACTATATTTACTTAATGATTTCAATGTCTTGAATAGGTACATAACCTATATGGGCATTAAAAATGGAATTTATTCTACACCAGGTATTTACTATTTTACTTATAACAACAGGCATTCCAAAACTAACTGCTATGCCATCTTCCCCTTCGGTAATTTTTTCTCCATCAGGTAAAGAATAAATGTAGGGACTGCATAGTATGGCACTATCTCCAACTTGTGGCGTAAAATTCGTCCTTTTAGCATTCGGGGGGCTCTGTAATATTATATTATACTGAGCTTCCATACATTTCGTAGATAAGAATAGGTATGCTTCAAAACAGTCATTACATTCATTCTCTTCAGGAAAATGCTCTATATGAAAACCCGGAGTGTCAGCATACAACTTTCCGTGAGTTTCATCTCCTCTATTATATACCCCATATATCAATCGCCCATTAGAATCATAATATGCGATACTGTGCAATGCACCCCCGTCAGCCCATCGCTTAAACACTTTCCTGATTTTGTTATCGCTATCGAAATACATAGTAAACAATATATTTGCATTCTTTATCTGACCATCATCTAAGATTTTGTATGAATGGATTTGATCAAATTCCATATATTCATTCTCTATTACTTTTCCTAAACTATCTAAAGGAACAAGGTATGCAATTCTCAAAGTCATTTTGTTTATTGCATCAATCTCTGTTTGAATAGTTTCCTTATAGTTTTGTGCAAAAGTAAAAGGTGAAAGCAAGAATAAAATATAAAGTATAATTACTCTTTTCATATTGCAACTAATGGTTTGGTGAGGAACAGCGTTAAGCTGTTGACTCGACCTTGTTATAAGCTACATTGTTCTGTTATTATATTCTTTATTATTTTAGAATCTGTGCCATTCAGCTTGTAAACGCTGCATAGTTTACTAAGAGCTTGCTGAATATCCACATCCGTTATCCCTAAATTGAACATTATACCTAAAGGTAAAAACCAAGAATCAGGAACTTGCTCATCTTCAATATTTACCATTGGGATATGACTTTCTGCATCATTTTCACAACTCAATACACACCCTCTGTCTTCTTCTTGTAGATTTCCTGTAGCATCTAATTCGGCACAATAGAAACGCTTTTCTTGGCTTTCATCATAATAGCCATAGGCGCAACGATATTCCCATAAATCTATCGAGAAGTAATAGACACCGCATTTTGCCGAAAGTCTTTTACACAATGTTTCGTAAATATATCGCAAACATTTTCCTTCAATGATATAATATCCGTTAATTAATGACGAAATCAATATCTTATCCACTCTCGGTAAAAGGTCATCAAAATAATTGTCTGCATTTTTATAAGTAGTACAAAGTATAGGGTTGTTATCCCACTGCTCATTTTCAGACAAAAGGGTTAGTCCTAATATATCTGCAACATCTTTTCTGACGTATGCAGGTATTAGGAGCCAATCAGCACAGCTAAAATATTCTTGTAATTGTTCGTTCATGATTCGGTGTATTATTGCTTATAATGGTTTGACAAGGAGCTGCGTTTAGCAGCTATCTTGGCTTGTTATCAATATATTAGAACCACTTCTTATCTCTATCCTTCATTTCCTCTAAAGTAGGATATGGATGCGTATCTCTAAATGTATATTCATCTACAAAATCCTTTAATTCAACCATTCTAAAGCCACTGAAACCATTCCCATTGATTAAGTCGGCAACCGAATCTTTTGCGACCAATACATTTTTCATCCAAAAAATATCAGGATATGCCGTTTGTTCTCTAAGTTGGAAATCAAGATACAAATATGAAGTTATAACTTTATTCATTCTCTTAATCCTGTTCGAGTTCTCCAAATCAATGAATAGGTTATATGCCAAATGCTTGAATCTTATAAAGTAATACTTTTTATCGCTTATATGAGCTAATTTTCTGGATAGCGGTGTTACTTCGCATATATCATATTCATCATAACACTTAAACTGTTTCAGAAACTCGAAAAGACAGGAAGATAATATGACCCCTTTGGAATGTGAATAATAATCGGTTTCCAACCTTTTCACATTCGAGCATATCCAATAAAAGTGGGTAGGCAATTTATAATTGTCCGTTAAGGGGACAAGCTTTCCGGCTCTCATGGGTGAATAGTTAAACCAATCGTTGCTATAAACAGGATTGTTATAAGGATTTTTAGATTTTATTTCCTCTGTAAAAGTAGAGTCAATATATGGCGGTGCTATTGGAGTACCATGCCAAGGAGTTAATAAAATTTTGAAATTTGCCATATCTTCTGTCATTGCATTCTCTTTTAATTATTGATAATGGTTAGAAAGGAGCATCGTTAGATGCTATCTTTCGTTGTTACTAACTTTATTATTTATAAGACTAATCGAATTTTTCTGCCGATTTATCAAGCTATAAACAGTTTACGAAATATTAAAATTCCTATGATTGCGATATAAATCGGAATGCAGAATATCATCCAATTAGAAATTAGCTTGTTTCTTGTGCAACCTTGATACTTCTTTTTTAATTCCAGAATTTTCTTTTTCCTGTATCGAACACAGCAATATATGATTAACAGGCATAAAGGAACGAGTAAGAAGCATAAGCTATAAAGCCCCTCTAAGAACCACGCATATTTATGTTGCATGTCATACCATTCCTTAATAGCGAAAAAGGCTATAATGAGTGATATGCCCAAGCTATAACATAAGTGGATGACAGCACTAAGGTATGGTGGGTCGCCATGCTTTTCATACATTCGATATAGTCTATAAAATATATAATCCATATTTGTTAGTAATGGTTTGGTGAGGAACAGCGTTCAGCGGTTCCCTCGACCTCGTTATAAACAATCATAATACGGTAAAAATTTATCTCCCCAAAATGCCAATATAACCATAAAGATATATGGTAATAGCAAAAATAGGATAGCCCAAATGGAGGAACATTTTTCATACGACTTATCCTGCCGGATTTTCAAATATCGCCGTTTGTAGAGATAATAAGCATACAAAACAATAAACTGAATAACAAATATGCCTGATAACCATGCAAAACCTTCTCCAAAACTATCGAAATAAGAGCACGGAGATATTCCTACGATACCCGTGTGTACCAAAAAAATATCAACCTCGTATGAAAACAAAACGAAACTAAGTATCGTTGGAGCATGCTCCGGATATATACTTGTATCCATAAAGCGAGTCATTACCTGGATTTTGTAAAATAAATATCCTAATATCCTATGTATCATCATTGTTTATAATGGGATGCAGCTTGCCGCCGTTATAGGCGGCACAGGTGCATGTTAGTCGCATATTTAACTTTCCCAAGTAATATCTAATATTTTTCCTTTATTGTCTGTATGTACTACGACTATTTCATCGGAATTTTCACTATCAATCATGTAATCCCAAACAGCATAGTGATTATCGCCGGGATAAAAACTAATTCTCTCCACCCTCTGTAGCAACAAGGATAGAAACTGTTCTTCCCTTGTTTTTGTGGAATCAGCATTTGGCAATAAATCATCAACATTATCACCCCATTCGTCAAGATGCCAACGGACATATTCATTCGTTGTGCCACCATCTTCATAATCCTTTAATATGGATTTATCTATTTCTGTCTTGTATTTAAGAAGGTTGGAAAGATAGCCTTCCAGTTCTGCCGACCAATCCTTGGGGTTGCCTTCATAATTGCAGAAGTCCAAATCCAATTCGGCATCCTTGTTACAAATCATTACATGACCTTCAAAATAGTCCTCTTCCTTATTATCTACTTCACCGAAATAAGTAATATTCTTCTTGCTCATATTCTTTTGTTTTTAATTAATTGCGACTAATGGCTTGACAAGGAGCTGCGTTTAGCAGCTAACTTGGCTTGTTAATGATATTTTCACTTTTCCAAAGATTTGAACCATTCTTCAACAAATCTCTCTTGTTCAAGTGTATTTGGAAATTCTTTAATATCAGCATAATCATATATAATGGCAGTGTCTTTTAGCAAAGCGGGCTTTCCCAATGTTAAAAGATATACCTTACTACAGGTTGCCATCATGCCAGATTGATGTGCATTTATCATTGCTCCACAACATTTTAATCCTATCCCTTTATCCAAAAGCATATCACGCAACTTTTGAAATGCGGGAAACTCGTTATCCGCACTTGCTTTATATAGGTGACTGTCTAACGATACTGATATGGTAACCATATCTTCAGTATCTACGATTGTAATAGGCAACTCAAATTCCGTATTTTCTGCCAATCTGATTGCCACAACATTTTCATTTTCAATGTATTCTTCCATAACTTCTTTTGTTTTAATTATCATTAATGGGTCGCAGCTTGCCGCCGTTAGGTGGCACAGGTGCTTGTTATCAACAATTATTCGTCCACTAAGTCAGCCAAACGATCCATTGCAGGTTGCAAATCTTCAGGAATGCCTTCTTCCCAAGAAGGAACATCTAATGCAATGCCCTCCAAAGGCGTGAACATATCTTGAGGAATGGGAACCTTAAATTCTGAAGGATTTAAGCTTGCAGTCCAGTTGTATCCATCTTGATATGAATCATAGTGGGGATTGAAAGCGTAGTGTTGGTTCTTGTAAAAGCCCGCCGTGTAATTCCGTTCAAGTGTTTGTATGATGTCATAATCTTCAAGATACCAACTGTGAGTATTTTCACATTCCTTTCGGTTTACAAACTGTTTGCTGAAATCTGGAGCCATTCGCCAATAAAGTAGCAGACATGTCCCTTTGTCTGTATCGGGTTGCTCGACAATCCATTGGATGACTTTCTTGGGATTATCAAAATTCCAACTTAAAGCCAGCATTTGGCGAATTTCCGGGTCATGTTTCTTCAAGTAATCAATGATGAGTTCTGCACTCAGTTCATCGTAAACGTCTTCATCAATACGTTCATCGCCCCAATCGTAATTTTCGTCTAAAAGTTTGTTTATAAAGTCCATAATTGTAATTTATTAATTTGTTGATAATGGTTAGAAAGGAGCATCGTCAGATGCTATCTTTCGTTGTTACTAACTTATTTATAAATCTCAATCCGGTGAATAAACACCCAATCCACAAAAGAGGATAAATAATGCCGCATAAGACTGCGAGCATATTCAATCCTCGTTCATCTCCCGTGAAGCCGTCTAAGTTGACAGCTTGCAATATGAAGTTTGTAATTTGCCAATCTAATAGACTTTGGTCTATACAGATAAAGGCAAGCAACAAAATGACAGAGCAACATTCCAATCCCAACAATAACATTATCGCTTTAGGATGCATTACATATAGTTTATAGACCTTGTTGATTAGCAATACATCTGTAATAATAAGTAAACCTAAAAAGCAATACTCCATAATGCCATATATCCCTAACAGATGACTAAAACCTAAACCACCACAAAATAATGTTATGGCTATCAGCAAAGCACTGAATGCAGTCAATGATACTATGGATTGGATAGTTTTATTCATTGTACTATTGTTAGTAATGGTTTGGTGAGAAACAACGTTAAGTTGTTTTCTCGACCTTGTTATAAACTTATCTTATTCCTTTCAACTCCTCTTTCATTTTCTCTTTTAGGTAAAAGAACAACAAAACATGCCAACACAAGTCAAAGGAGAATACGGCTTCTTCCTTTCTCCCTAATGCCTGATAGAACTTACATACATTCCGATATGCCATAAAAACAAATACAAGATAGATAGGCACCAGCATACAAAGACTTAATACCAAGACACAGACAGCTATCAGTGAATTTCTACAATAAGCTTTGTATTGTATCAATGCTTCTTCGTAATCGGAATTTTCCCAATAACCGAATGTTTTCAAATCCTCAACGCTCCAGCCTCTTTCTTTCAATAAATTAATAGCATAATCACGAATTTCATCATCATAGCCGTAACGCTTATAATTTTTTACAACATCTATTAGCTTATCATTGTCAAATCTCTTTAGAATATCAGAATCTTCCATAAAAAATTGTTTTATTGTTTATAATTTGTTTATAAATACACCTGTAGGTATAGGATATTTCGATAACCGACACCTGGCAGGTGTGTTTCCTAATCTCTAATAGCCGCACCCTACGAATCATCCAGCGAATCAAGCGGATTTGGGATTTTAGCTTTGTGTGCATTCGATGTATGAAGATATATGGCTGTAGTCTTTATGTCGTTGTGTCCCAACAGTTCCTGTATCGTGTGCAAGTCTGTCCCTTGTTCCAAAAGGTGGGTGGCAAACGAGTGGCGGAGCATGTGTACATGCACCCGGTGTTTGATGCCCGCACGTTGTGCGGCTTCTTTCAGCACTTTCACCAATGCGCTTGCCGAGTACGGTTGTCCGGGCGTTTCGCCCTCAAACAGCCATTTCTTCGGTCGGTATTCACGGAAGTACCGCCGCAGCTCTTCCAGCAGCTTGGGCGAAAGCAGCGAGTAGCGGCATTTCTTGCCCTTGCCCATGATACGCACGGACATCATTTCGCTGTTGATGTCTTTTGGTGTGAGGTTCAGCAATTCACTACGCCGCAATCCGGCTGAATAAACCAAGGAAATCATGCAGTGATGCTTGATGTTAGACAGTTGGTCGAGGATGCGTTTTATCTCGTTCTTGCTCAATACTTCCGGGACGGTCTTGTATTCTTTGGCTCGTGTGATGCCGCCGTAATACTGCCGTTTCCCGCCTTTCACCTGCTCGTAGTAGAACTTGATGGCGTTGATGCGCATATTCTGCTGTGAAACAGAAATTTTCTTTTCGTTTACAAGATAAAGAATGTACCTGTTGATGTCCGCCACTTTCAGGCGGTCGATGTTGCGCCCTTTGTGGTACTCCACGAAGTCGCTGAAATAAGCCCGGTAGGTCTTTATGGTGGATGGGCTGTAGCGTTTCTGTTCCAGCAGTTCCAGATAGCCTTCCGGCAGCGTGTATTCCCTCTTGGGTCTGGGATGCCGCACATATACCCGGCTGTAATCAATATAGGCATGGGGAGAATAGCGGTCGTAGAAATCCGACAGCTTGAAAACAGCAGCCGCCATGCAAGCGGAATCCTTGCCGGTCATTTCCACGCCTGTATCCTGGGCGAGCAGCAGGGGGATTGCCCCGTTTCCTGCATACTCTATCCGGACATAATCCACACCATCCTTTTCTTCCTTGTGAAGAACGATGCTTCCTCTTTGCCTCTGAGCCTTGTCCATGTCGTCGAATTTTGCTTCATGGCTTCAAAGGTAGTGAAAAAACGGTATATTTTGAACAATCGTTCAAAATATGGAAGTTAAAAAGACTAAACGGCGTCAGGCTTTAAGCAGGGAATAGATATAGCGGAAGTTTTTCTCCAGTTCGTCCACGTCCAGACCGTTCAGGAACGCCTGTTCGTAGGACAGTCCGAGAAACATCTGCCGGAACAGGGCTGCTGCTTTCTTCACGTCCGTGTCGCTCCCGATTTCTCCGCTTTCCTTCGCTTTCTGTATGACTTTCTCCCAAAGTTCATAGTCCAGTTGGAAAATCCGCTCGATTTTTTGCTTGATGTCCGGATAGTACATGCGCACTTGCGAGAGAAAATGGAAATAATAGGAATTAAGGCTGCAATCATGCGGGCTGTGGTTATCGCCAATCAGTTCGAGAATCCTTTTCATGGAAGCGGCTACTCCCGCCACGTATTGCCCGATAAATTCCGCCAACGTATCGGCGGGAGCGGCAAACTTGTTGTCCGGCTTGTGTATTTGCAGCACATACTTGTCCACCACAGCCATGAACAAGTCCAGCTTGTGCGGAAAATAATAGACGATGCCCGTCTTGGTCAGTCCGCAGGCTCTGGCAAGCGTGATGATGCTTGCCTTCTCATAATTCATTCGGACAAATACCCCGAATGCCCTGTCAATGATTTCTTCCCGGTTGGTTATCATGCTGATGCGTAGGTTTATGTTTTTTGGTCAGCGAAGATAAGGAAAATCGGCGAGAATCCGATGCGGTAGGGGCAAGTTTCTTGTTTATCGTACCTGTTATAAATTAAAGATTGCCAAAGCCAACAGCCCCACAAAAGGAGTGAGCATAAACAGGTAAGCCCACAGACTTGTGGTATGCTCATAAGTCTTCTTCTGCATAATTCGATAATCTCTACTCTTGTATCGGTAGTAGAAGTATAGGCTGAGCCATATTGCCAAGCCGCCTCCATAAACAACCAAAAGTACGGCCCCCATATCCTTATACGGAGGATAGCCCATAATGATATAATGGTATAGAATCCAGAAATCTACGATATAAAAGAAGATAACTCCTGTCATTACGAAAGGGACATGTACGTTCAGGCTACTCGTGTCTGAATAACGGGTAATCCTCTGAATCTTGTAGTACAAGTATTCCATTATCTGATGAAAGGTTTTCATGCGAAGTATCTGCTTGCGATTACGTATTCCTTTATATTTTCAGTGGTCGTTATCCTAATCCCGCCGCTCCAAAGATACAAAAAGAATCAGAGAAACAGACCGGGCGGTTAGAAAAAGTCGCTGATTATCCATTCCGATTTGCCAAATATCCGCAAATGGACAGATATATTCCATAAATCACAATAGACAACCCCATATAAACGAATGCTCTATGCGGGAATATATCCAGATGATTGCTCCACAGCAGCACGGGCATTATTACCGGGAGGACAATCAGGAGTTTTTTTCGGGTAAGCCGCAGGATGAACATGCCTGCCAGCAAGGTCAAGAACAGGATGACAATGCTGAACCGGAAAAGGATGCCTATCGAAACGTCCATGTGCACAATCGGTTTGCATACATTGATTTGATTGAGGCATACGCAATATGTCGCACAGCAGATTATATTCAATATGACAGGGACAAGTATTTTCATGTTATTCAATACCGTACAGCTTCTTTTTGGCGCAGACAAAAGAATTCCAATCCTGGAAAAGTTCTTTGATGCGGTTCACATATTTGTTGCCTTTCTTGTAGTCCCAATCCCAATGTACCCAAACCGTGTGGTATTTCTGGTTCGTGTCCACCGAATAGTGGTGCGTTTCCATTAGGATATCGTCAATGTGGTTCCTGAAATCTTGGATATTGTCCCAAGTGGAGAACACCGGGTCGTATTCCTCGCCCTCCTTGAAATCCTTCGTCATATACTTTGTTTCTTTGTAATAGGTGCGGGATATGGATTCGTATTTCACCAAAGTGTCCAGCGGCAATGTCTCAATGTCGTATTTCTCCACCATCTTGCGCAATTCGCAGGTGTCGCAGGGTGCATTGCTTACTACAAAGGCTTCGTGTTTCATGCCATCGTTCAGTCTTGTGAGAATCGGATAAAACTCCGTCGGCTTGTCGGGATTGTACCCACAAGCCAGCCATTTCCACATCAGCAGACCGACTGCGAGAATGGTCAGGATAAGTATTGTTCGCTTTTTCATGGGCAACTTGGATTTAGAAAAAAATATCAACTTATTTATCAGTCTTTGATTGTAAGATATACCGTAAGCCCCAACAGTATTCCGTCTTGCTGTGGCTCTGGTAGCAATTATTCTCGTCCAAATAAATATCCAGCTTCCAAAAGTCCAAATCCTCTTTGCGAATGACATCACCGTAGTTATCTATGAAAACAGCCGCCTCGTCATCCTCGTTCCAACTCCAAAGGTAGGGCAACCTGTAGCGGACAGTATGATTTTCGATATACAGTTTCTCCAAATCCCCATCTGCCGTGCAAACTATCTTTCCCAAATACTTGCTTTCTTGTGGGGTATGGAAGATAATGGTCGGATGAAACTCACGATATAGCCACCCCGACAGCACGAGGGCTGCTATAACGGCTATTGTCTTCATCAATCCTTTATGTTGTTTCAATCGGACAGTCATATTTCCTGCGATTTGTAATACTAATGTTCAATTGCGATTCCCAAAGATATGAAAAGAATCGGAAGCACAGACCGGACGGTCGGATATTTTTGCAAAAGAAGCGGGCGGACACTTCACGCCACCCCATAGCCACTTGCCTCCCGTCCGCCGATTTCCCATTGCCCGGCAAGGCAGCCCGTTTACTTTCGTGCCGCAATCAATTTATTGTTTCACGATTTAATTCATTTGTATATGGACAACCTCAAGGACATGAAAGACGAAGTGCTGGTAATGACCAACGCTTCCGACGGTAACAAGCCCCATGTGGTAGAGCGCATCGAACAGGACGGCTCATTGAAGACCCAGCCGCTGGCAAAGGCCAAGCCCGACGGCGATTTCCTGAAAATCGGCCGCAGCGAATCCATCCTCGAAGCCTTCTTCTCCAATTTCAAACGGCAGTTTGACAACCCGTCCGACTTCCGTTTCTACCACATCCCGGCGGAACTGCTTGCTGCCGCCAAGGATATGGCGGACTTGTTCCGCAAGCCGGAAGAGAACGCGGCCATGATTGACGGGTACAGGTTAGACCCGGAACAGCACGTACAGAAACAGGACTTGCGGCAGGCTCCCGCCACCGAAGAACCCGCCCCGCAGCAATCCACGAAGTGGAGCATGGAGCAGGTGGACTGGCAGCAGCTCGCACGCATGGGCATCACGCCCGAATCGTTGGGCGAAATCGGTACGGCACGGTTGCTCAACGGGCATGAATCCGCCGTACTGGACATCAAGACCAGTTTCGAGGGCATCAGCCTCGAAACGCCTGCCTGCATCCGGCTGGTGGAATCGCCCGACGGGAAACCCGTGCTCAACATCGAGTGCTGCAGGCAACGCCCGGAACTGGGCGAATACATGGGCACTGAACTTCCTCAGGAGGTGCAGGACAGCTTGCTCAAAACACACAATGCCGGACGTCCTATCGACATCCGCCAGCCCGATGGCACGGTAGAAACCTGCCTTCTTTCCTTCAACCCCAAGACCAACCGCCTGCACCACCTTCCCATTCAGGATATGAAGCAGGTGCGCGAAATCAACGGGGTCGCGCTGACCGAAGACCAGGGACTACGGCTGATGAACGGCGAGTCCGTACTGGTCGAGGGCATGTGGTCTGAGCGAAGGCAGAAACATTACGACGCACGCCTCCAGTACAACGTCTGCAAGGGCGGCTTCGATTACGACTTCCGGGGGCTGAACCGCAAGGTGGAGCAGGGGCAGAGCCAGAGCGGACAGCGCGAAATCATCATCCCGCAGAAGCTGAAAGGGGTGGAACTGAGCCAGGAACAGAAAGATGCGTTGAAAGCGGGCAAAGCTGCCTATGTCAAGGGCATGTCCGACGGCGTCGGAGGCACGTTCAACGCCTATGTACGCCCCAACTACGAGAAGATGAAGTTCGACTTCTTCCGCTGGAATCCCGACAAGAGCAAGAAGCAGTCGCAAGGTCAGGCAGAAACACAGGCACAAAAGCCTGCACAGGCCGCCACGCAGAACCGCCGTATCCGGAAGTCGGAGAAAAAGGGAGTCGGTGCATCACTCTAATTACTTACCTATAATATATAAGTGTATATGAAGAATGTTATCATCGCAGAAAAGCCGTCGGTGGCGCAAAGCATCGCGGCGATTGTAGGAGCCGAACAGCGGAAGGACGGCTATCTGGAAGGCAACGGCTGTGCCGTAACATGGGCTTTCGGGCATCTGGTCGGGCTGGCCATGCCCGAAGCCTACGGGTTTGCCGGTTTCCGGCAGGAGAACCTGCCCATACTGCCAGCCCAATTCACGCTCATCCCCCGCCAGAAGCGTGAGGGGAAGGAATACAAGGACGACCCCGGCGTAGTGCGCCAGTTGAACATCATCAAAGGACTGTTTGAGGGTGGCGACCGCATCATCGTGGCGACTGATGCCGGACGCGAAGGGGAGCTGATATTCAGATATATCTACCATTATTTAGGCTGCACCAAACCGTTTGTCCGCCTGTGGATAAGCAGCCTGACCGACAAGGCCATCCGCGAAGGGATGGAACGGTTGCTGCCGGGCAGCAATTATGATAATCTCTACCTTTCCGCCAAGGCACGCAGCGAAGCGGACTGGCTCATCGGCATCAACGGCTCGCAGGCGCTCAGCCTTGCCGCCGGGCGGGGCGTGTTCTCGCTCGGACGGGTACAGACACCCACATTGGCCATGATTTGCTCCCGTTATCTGGAGAACAAGTCGTTTGCCCCGAAGAAGTACATGCAGATACGCATCACGGTGGAGAAGGATGGCATTGCGTTCCATGCCACAGCGGAACAGCGTTACGAGAACAAAGCCGCCGCAGACAGTGCGTTGGGCGAAATGAAAGCGTGCGGCACGCTCCGCATAACGGCACTTGCCCGGCGGGAGGTCAAAGAAGAACCTCCGCTGCTCTATGACCTGACCGCCCTTCAGCGGGATGCCAACACCCGGCTGGACTTCTCCGCCGACCGCACGCTCTCCCTTGCGCAAAGCCTGTACGAGAAAAAGGTGCTGAGCTATCCGCGCACCGGCAGCCGGTACATTTCCGAAGACGTGTTCGACGAAATCCCCTCGCGCATCGCCCTCTTGCGGCAACATCCGCGTTTCGGGCAGTATGCCGCGTCGCTTTCCGGAGCACCGCTCAACCGCCGCAGCGTGGACGGAGGGAAAGTGACCGACCACCATGCGCTGATTGTAACCGAAAACCTGCCCTCCGGCCTTTCCAAAGACGAACAGGCTATCTACGACATGGTAGCCGCCCGCCTGCTCGAAGCCTTTTCCGCCCCCTGCATCAAGGAGGTAACGGAAATCCATGCGGCGGTGGGCAGCAGCGAAGCGCAGGCCAAAGGCACGGTGGTCAAGTCCGCCGGATGGCGTGCCGTGCGCGGCGAAAAGGAAGAGGACGACGGCGGGGGTATGGCACTCCCAAATCTGGAACAGGACGAGACGCTCCCGGTAAAGGCACTCGAAGCGGTAGAGCGGCAGACCAAACCCAAGCCGCTGCACACCGAAAGCTCGCTGCTCTCGGCGATGGAGCATTGCGGCCGGGAGATTGACGACGAGCAGCTACGGGCGAGCATCCGCGAGACGGGCATCGGAACCCCTGCCACCCGTGCTGCCGTCATCGAAACGCTGTTCGCACGCGGTTATATCCAGAGGGAGAAGAAAAGCCTCGTGCCCACGGACAAGGGCATGGCGGTCTATGAAACGGTGAAGGACAAGAAGATTGCCAACGTGGAAATGACCGCCGCATGGGAGGACACGCTGGCACGCATCGAATCGGGCGAGGCCGATGCTGCCGCCTTCCGGCGCGACATCGAGGCTTACACCGCGCAGATTGTTACCGAGTTGCTGGAAAGCAAAGTGTCCGTTGCTGCCCCGGAGGGGGAATACCCGTGCCCCAAATGCCGGAACAGCCGGGTGCTGTTCTTCCCCAAGGTCGTCAAATGCGCCGATGTGGACTGTGGCTTTACCCTCTTCCGTAACAAGGGCGGCAAGGAACTGTCGGACAAACAGCTTGCCGAACTCCTGACCAAAGGCAGAACCGGTGTTATCAAAGGCTTCAAAAGCAGGGAGGGCAAGGCTTTCGACGCTTCATTGGTATTGCGTCCCGACTTCTCCGTGGGCTACGAGTTTGCCGACAAGAAACCATCCAAAGGCAAATCTGCCAAGCGGAAATAACCATCCGGATATCAACCCGGACTTGATGCAGGATAAGTCCGTACCTCATGTACCATCAGTCCGGAACTTATCCTGTATGCCAATTACTATTGTTTCGTTTAACTTGTAAAGAAGAAAAATCATGAATCCGAACAAACCGAACATCCCGGCTCCGGCAGTTGAGCCGGACGAACTTTCCTATTACCGCCTTACCCTGTTGTCCTACCTCCGCGAATCGCATCCCGAACGGGCTGCCGACGATGCTTTTATCCGCGCGCGTGCCGACCTTGCCGCCGAAGCGTTCAGCAATGCCGTCAGGTCGGGCATGAATTATGACGAAGCTGTCAGGCAGGCGGACGAGGTGCTGTTCCAGGGTCTGCACTTTTCCCGGCTCGACACGCTCATCACCGTGCTGTGGAACGAGTTCGCCGATGAGGTACCCGCAGGCCGCGCCCGCGAGGTGGCACTCCAGCTCCTGCCCGAATGCGGCAGGGTGTTCAGCGGTTACGACCTGAGCGACGGTTTTGAGTTTACCCCCGACTTCGACCGGCTGTGCGGGGAACTGGCCGGTGTAATCTCAATCTGGCTCGAAGAAAATGGCATATAACAAGAAGGCACATCTTAGGGACAACATCGAGGCCATCCGCCTGATGTTCCGTCTGGAACAGGAGAGGCGTGCCGCCACACCGGAGGAGCAGACGGTATTGGCCGCCTATTCCGGTTTCGGGGGCATCAAGGCGGTGCTGTCCCCTTTCGGCAAGCTCACCGACATCCTCCGCTGGACGCAGAGCGACCGCGAACTCTTTCCCCTTGTGTCGGAACTGCATGGCGTGCTCCGCGAGGGGGCGACGGATGAACGGGAATACAAACGGCTGGTGGACAGTGTGAAGGCATCCACCTTTACCGCGTTCTATACACCGCCGGAAATCATCGGTGCACTGGCATCCTCATTAAGTGAGCATGGCGTGTCGCCGCACCGCTTCCTTGACCCGTCATCGGGCACGGGTAACTTCATTACCGCTTTCCAATCGCATCTTTTCACGGCCACCGCCCAGCCCGAAATGGCGGCATACGAAAAGGATTTGCTGACCGGGCGTATCCTCCGGCAGCTTCAGCCCGGTACGGATGTCCGTGTGCAAGGCTTCGAGGAGCTTCCCCCGCAGGACAACGGGCGGTTCGACGTGGCGGCGAGCAACATCCCCTTCGGCGACATCCGCGTATTTGACCCGTTGATGGACGATGGTACGGCACGGCGTTTCGCGCTCGGTTCCCTGCACAACTATTTCTTCGTCAAGGGGCTGGATGCCGTGCGCGAGGGCGGCATCGTGGCTTTCATCACCTCACAAGGGGTGATGAACTCCGCGATGGGCACGCCCGTGCGCCAGTACCTCATGCAGCGGGCACGGCTTTTGTCCGCCGTTCGCCTGCCCAACAATCTCTTTACCGACTATGCCGGTACGGAGGTGGGCAGCGACCTCATTGTGTTGCAGAAGGACACGGCATCCGGAAGGGAATACACCGGCCTTGAAAAAGCCTTCGTGGAAGTCAGCACGCAGGCCGACGGCACAACCCAGAATGAATACTTCGAGCGTACCGCCGCCATTGTCCATACGCGCGGCCATGTGGGAACCGACCCTTACGGCAAACCGGCACGCGTCTTCCTGCATGACGGGGGCATGGATGCCATCGCCGCAGACCTGAAATGGATGCTGGACAAGAACCTGTCGGAAAACCTCGACCTTGACCTTTATCTCCGCTTCTCGCCGGTGCGCGAGTTGCGCGAACTGGCGGAAGTACGGGCGGAAAGTCTTCAGGAACGCATTGCACAGGTGCGGGCGTTATCCAAGCCGGAACAGCAGCGTGTCACGACGGAAACGCCGGAGGCGGTTGTGGAAGAACCGCCCATTGTCCGCTCTGAACCGGAGAAACCCGTCACGCAGGAGCCACTGATGTCCCTGTATGACCTTTTCGGCTTCACACAGGAGGAACGGCAGGCGTTCAGCACCGGACGGAAGCCCAAGCGGAAGAAGAAGCAGGACACCCCGCAGCTCTCCCTGTTCGACATTGTGGAACCGCTCAGCGGCCAGTCCGTACCCGGCAAAGGGGATGCCATTGCCGCATCGCCCGCAGAAAAGCCGGCCCGGACTGCACAGCCCGAACCGGCAGCCGCACCCCAAGCCCCGTCGGAAGAAGAACTTCGGGAACGGGAGCGCCGCCGGGCGGAGGAAGAGGCCGCACGGCAGGAGCGCATGAAGCCACGCCCCTTCACCGGTGAAAGGCTGGAACATTACCGGAACGGCTCACTGGTGAATATGGACGGACAGATTGGCTACCTCTCCGACATGGATAGAATCCCCGTGTTCCAGCCGCTGGAACTGCCTGCCCGCCAGCAGCAGCGTGCCGCATCCTACATTGAACTTCGCGACACTTACCACCGCCTGTACAACGACGAAGCGGAACACCGGCAGGAGAACGGGGAACTGCGTGCGGGCCTGAACGGGCTGTACGAAGGCTTTGTCCGTCAGTTCGGCAACCTGAACGACAAGAAGAACATCGACCTGTTCCGCATGGATGCCGATAACCGGGAAATCCTCGCCTTGGAGCGTTACACCGACGGCAAGGCGGTCAAGGCCGACATCTTTGACCATCCCGTGTCGTACAACGTGAACGAGATTACCCACACCGACGATGTGCACGAGGCATTGGCGGCCTCGCTCAACAAATATGGCGAGGCAGACATGGAATATATGGAATCGCTCACCGACAAGCCGCAGGCACAATTGCTGGATGAACTGCGCGGCAGGGTGTTCTACAACCCGCTGGCGAAGCGTTTCGAGATTGCCGACCGCTTCATCGCGGGCAATGTCGTGGCAAAGGCGGAGTATATCGGGGAATACTTGCAGACACATCCCGACGATGCCGAATCGCGCGTTTCGCTTGAAGCATTGCGTAAGGCGGCACCGGTACCCATTCCTTTTGAGGAACTGGACTTCAACTTCGGCGAACGCTGGATACCGGCTGCCGTGTACAGCCGCTATGCCTCATGGCTGTTCGACACCGACGTGTCCGTCCGCTACAACGCCAGCGCGGACGAGTACAATATCCGTGCCTCCGAACTCAGCCCGCGTATCTATAACCAGTATGCAGTCCGTTCCGAAACGCGCCTGTTCAACGGCGTGGCCCTCATGCGCCACGCCATCCACAACACCACGCCCAACATCACCAAGACCGTCACGGACAAGGACGGCAAGGACATCAAGGTGCGCGACCCCGAAGCCACGCAACTGGCCAACAGCAAGATTGACGAGATACGTGAAGGCTTCTCCGACTGGCTTATGGAGCAGTCGCCGGAGTTCAAGAAGAAGCTGGAGGACATGTACAACCGCAAGTTCAACTGTTTCGTGCGCCCCAAGTTCGACGGCAGCCACCAGACCTTTCCAGACCTTGACTTGAAAGGGCTGGGCATCAAGGATTTGTATCCATCTCAGAAAGACTGTATCTGGATGCTGAAGATGAACGGCGGCGGCATCGCTGACCATGAGGTGGGTGGCGGCAAGACGCTGATAATGTGCGTCGCCGCCTACGAGATGAAGCGGCTCGGATTGGCGCACAAGCCGCTCATTACCGGCCTGAAGGCGAACATCCACGAGATTGCGCAGACCTTCCGCACCGCCTATCCCCATGCCAAGATACTCTATCCGGGCAAGGAGGACTTCACGCCCGACCGCCGCGTGGAAATCTTCAACCAGATGAAGAACAACGACTGGGATGCCATCATCCTCTCGCACGAGCAGTTCGGCATGATACCGCAGTCGCCCGAAATCCAGCGCGACATCTTGCAGCAGGAACTGGACAGCGTGGAGGAAAACTTGGAAGTCTTGCACCAGTTAGGCAGCGAGGTAACCAATGCCCAACTCAAGGGCGCGGAAAAGCGCAAGATGAACTTGGAAGTCAAGCTCAAGGAGCTGACGCACGAGATAGAAACCCGCAAGGATGATGTGGCGGACTTCAAGCGCATGGGCATCGACCACATCTTTGTCGATGAGAGCCACCGCTTTAAGAACCTCATGTTCACCACGCGCCACGACCGTGTGGCGGGGCTGGGCAACTCGGAGGGCAGCCAGCGTGCGCTCAACATGCTCTTTGCCATCCGCACCATCCAGCAGCGCACCGGCAAGGACTTGGGAGCCACATTCCTGTCGGGTACGACCATCAGCAACTCACTGACCGAGCTGTACCTCCTGTTCAAATACCTGCGCCCCAACGAACTGGAGCGGCAGGGCATCCGCTCCTTCGACGCATGGGCGGCGGTGTTCGCACGCAAGTCCATTGACTATGAGTTTTCCGTGACCAACGAGATTGTGCAGAAGGAACGCTTCCGCTATTTCATCAAGGTGCCCGAACTCGCCTCGTTCTATTCCGAGATTACCGACTTCCGCACGGCGGAGGACATCGGCATCGACCGCCCGAAGAAGAACGAGATACTGCACAACATTGCGCCCACGCCCGACCAGCAGGAGTTCATCGCCAAGCTCATGCAGTTCGCCAAGACCGGCAACGCCACCGTATTGGGCCGTCCGCCGCTGACCGAGAAGGAAGAAAAGGCCAAGATGCTCATCGCCACCGACTATGCCCGCAAGATGTCGCTTGACATGCGGCTCATCGACCCGCTGAAATATGACGACGACCGCGACAACAAGGCGACCCACTGCGCCGACATGATTGCGCAGTATTACAACCGATACGCCGAGCATAAGGGCACGCAGTTCGTGTTCAGCGACTTGGGCACGTACAAGTCCGACCAGTGGAACCCGTACAGCGAAATCAAGCGCAAGCTGGTGGAAGACCACGGCATCCCCGAAGACCAGATACGCTTCATTCAGGAAGCCAAGACCGAGAAGAAGCGCAAGGCGATGATTGAGGCGATGAACGAGGGGCGCATCCGCGTGCTGTTCGGCTCCACCGAGATGCTGGGCACGGGTGTCAATGCGCAGAAAAGATGCGTGGCCATCCATCACTTGGACGCACCGTGGCGCCCAAGCGACCTCCAGCAGCGCGACGGGCGCGGCATCCGCAAGGGCAACGAGGTGGCGAAGCTCTATGCCGATAACAAGGTCGATGTCATCATCTATGCGGTGGAGAAATCATTGGACAGCTACAAGTTCAACCTGCTCCACAACAAGCAGCTTTTCATCACCCAGCTCAAGCAGAACCGCATGGGCAGCCGCACCATCGACGAGGGCAGCATGGACGAGAAGGGGGGCATGAACTACTCCGAGTATGTGGCCATCCTCTCCGGCAACACAGACCTTTTGGACAAGGCGCGTCTGGAGAAGAAGATTGCCGGACTGGAGGGCGAGCGCAAGGCGTTCCAGCGCAGCAAGGGCGATTCGCGCATCCGGTTGGAGACCCTGTTGGCCAACCAAGCCTCCAACAGCGACATCATCGCGAGGGCGCGGCAGGACATGGCCGACTTCGAGAGCCGCGTGCAGTACGACAAGGACGGCAAGAAGCTCAACCCGCTGAAGATTGACGGGGTAACGGGCAGCGACCCCAAAGTCATTGCCGCCCGACTGCACGAGATAGAGGACAAGGAGCGCACGCACGGTCAGCCGGTTCCCATCGGCTCCCTCTACGGCTTTGAAATCGTGGTCAAGACCGACACCACCGTCAAGGAGGGATTGGACTTCTGCGAGAACCGCTTCTTCGTGCGCGGCACGGGCAAGCTCCTGTACAACTACAACAACGGACGCTTGGCAGCCGACCCGCAGACCGCCTGCCGGAATTTCATCAACGCCTTTGACAGCATCCCCCGCCTGATAGAGAAATACACGCGGGACAATGCCGACATCGAGAAGGAAATCCCCGTCCTGAAGCAGGTCGTGGACGAAACATGGAAAAAAGAGGATGAGTTGAAGCAACTCAAGGCCGAGCTTGCCACGCTTGACCGCAAGATATTGCTCTCCTTGAAATCCGTCGATGCGCAGGAGGCCAACACTGAAGGGGTAACGGAAATCCGGCCGGAGCCGCAAGCTCCATCGGTGGCGCAACCCGCTCCCTCAATGCCCGGCGACCCTGCCGTCCCGGCAGCATCCGAACCATACGTCCACCGTATGCCCGACTACATGGCACATGCGGCGGAGCGCAAACCGCCGGTGCTGTCAGCCATGCCCAAGACCATCAGCATCAAGGAGCTGATGAGCGCGGGCAAGGAAAAGGTCGTAATCGGCGGCATCCCCCAACCGGAAGACGGCACGGAGAAGCCGCAGGAAAAACCGAAATGGAGGATGAAGCTGTGAGCGGGGTACACTTAATGAAAAACTTGGCAACTACATATAGTAAGGTGGTTGCCAAGTTTTCTATTTCAAATCTCGCCAATACATTCTTTATATGTTTTTCACCAAAATGTATATTGAGCCTTGAACTTCTCATAAACATTCTTTGCAGCCTCCCTTTCTTCCCTGCTTTCAGGTTTCAAGTGAGCCATCTTCTCTGCAAAGCGTTTAGCGTCCTTACCGGTAACCACCGGCGTTTCTTTAATCGGTCGAGCCATAAATTCCTGTATGTTGTAAATTATATCTTGTTTCCAATTATCGAAATGAAATCATGCAATTTCTTTCCAACTTGATTCGCATCAGGTATCCGGCTATATGCCAGATAATTTAATTCCCGTTCATAATATCCGCCCAATTGCTTCCATAGCTCATTGAATGAACCAAGAAGGGGAGATTCTTTAATGGGTGTATGTTTCCATTTTTCCGGTGAGTCAAACATTTGTCGGTCATGCGCCGCCAGTTCTTGCAGGTCTTTAATGAAATCCTGTTCCACATATTCCATACATTCCCTATCGTCAAGCAGAAAATAGATATCATAGAAATGGCGGATTTTCCCGGTTAATCCTTGCACCGGATTATCCATAAAGGAGAAACGGAGAAGCGAAACGACTTTCTCGCACAAGGTGCGCCGTTTGTCCAGAATGTTCAGTTCAAACGGATGCAGGTCATATTCTTCAATGAAAGAGTCCATACCTGTATTTTCAAGGTAGGAAGTGATAAAGCTCTTTATTTGCCGTCTGACATATGGATAAGGATTGGCAAACGAATTTATTTCCACGACTACACGGTTAGCGACAAAATCAAACAACGGGTCATGGACGCTTGCCGGATATTGGTACAAGGCTTTTCGATAACGGGAACCCTTACTTGTCAGTTCAGGCACAACCTGTTCCTGCAAGCCTTGGGTCATTTCTTTGCAGACCTTGGAAATCAAAGTCTTTATCTGATTTCCGCTCAACTTTTGCGTGAGTACAGCCACATCCACATCTTCCGAGAAGCGGTTAATCAATCCGTACCCTTTTGACAAGGATGTGCCGCCCTTGAACACCGTGTTCTCCATATAAACGCTTCGGGAGAGTTGTTGCAATATCTTGCTTATCCAATAGTCTTTTTCGATATAGACCGGTGCTATATGGTAATATTCGGAAGCCGCGCGTATTGCATCTGCTAACAGTTCAGGTTGTTTTTCCAGTATCATTCAATCCTCCATTTCTTTTTATTAGGCAATGTATCTTCATTTATTCCCAATTTATAGACCGTTACTGGATTCAATGAATCCCATAAAGGTTGCGCTTTCGCCATACCGCAATCGTTCTCGATGATGGTTCCCAACAAGGCGCGTACCATTGGCGGATAGGCCTCGGCCAAGGCAACCATCTTTTCCTTCTCCCTCCTGCCAAGTTCTCCTACCAGAAAAGCTATGCGCCTGTATGATGCCTCTATCGTGGTGTCGGGTATTTCCTTGATGAAGCGGATGGCATCCAATAATTGCAGGAGCGGAATATTGTCTTTGGTTATCGGGTTAGGTTGCAGGACAAAGCAGACGGTGAATATATCCCGTTGTTTCTTATTCCTGCGTTGGTTTGTGCCGATTTGGATGATGTTGGGCACTTGTGTAGTAAGCCCCAACCGATTAAAGACGGAGTAACCGGTCAAATATCCGATGCGCTTCCCGTTCTTTTCCAACAAATCCTTCACCAACTCTTCTTGTCTGGGTTTCAACGTTCCGAACACGCTCTTTTTAGGCTTGTAGAACCGTCCTTTGGATATTTTAGCCAAGTAGCCTTCACCCGCCAGCCGATTCAGCATTTTAATGATGCTTTCGCTCGTTTCGGCAGGCAAATTTAAGTCCCGGTAGGTAAACACGTAATCGGGCTGAAAATCTTCCAATCGTTTCTGTACTTCCCTTGTGATAATCATAATCCCATGTCCTTGGTTGTCGGTGCAAAGATAAGAAATATTCTTGTTTTTACGACACAAAACTGGAATTTTATTAGAAATGGCTCCACCCTGTCCTCCCGACAGAATGAAGCCGGTTGTTTAACTTAAATAGCGGGAACTTCCTGCTTCACAGCGGTAGAGAGTATCCCTGAACGATGAACATCCAAGATGCATTATCCACAATCATCTGAGAGTTCTTTTTCTTCTGTTTCTTTCTCCCCGCCGTTTTCATCCATTTCTTCGGGCATCGGATAAGTTTCCGACAGCTTGTCCTTCCGTGCCTGACGCTTGATTTCGTTCTCGTCAAAGTTGTTGCGGATGAACTCGTGCAGGTCTGATTCCTTGTAATAGGTCTTGTGGTATATTGAATGGAACTTCAACGCCCCGTTGTTCCGGTATCGCTGGAGCGTGCGCTTGCTGATGCGCAGCAGTTGGCACACCTCCTGGTTGTCGTACAGCCGTTCCCCGTTCAGGTAGTTCAGGTGTTTCTGCCGGTTCTCCGCCTTGTCCAGCTTGCGCGATATGCGGTAAAGCTCGCCCATGATGCGCTCCATCCATGCCTCAAATTCAGTCTTGTCCACTAACATGGCCGTTCCTCCTGTGCTTTTATACCTCGCCCAGCATGTAGCTGTTCGGGCTGTCGGGTGATTTCACAATGATTTCCTTTTCCCGCATGAAGCGGATGTAGCTCTTGGCCGTGCGTTCCTTCACCTCGAACGCCGCCTGAAGTTCTTCCGAAAGCTCCATGTAGCCGATGAAGCGTTTCCGGCTGAACAGTTCGCGTGCTACTGCCACGAGTTCCTCCTCCTTGCGCTTGTCCTTTTCCTCCTTCGGTTTCTCGCCCAAGTAGGCGTGCATCGCCTTCTCCTTGTCCCATGCGAACTGCATGAGCGGCACATCCAGCGGGCTGCCGTCCCGTACCTTCAGGGCTTTCACCACCGAAACGGCGGGGTTCGTGTCCTTTTCGATGGAGAGGATGGCGGCAGCCTTGCGTTGCAGCTCGCTGCCCAAGTGTCCGCGCAGCTTCAGCCCGTTGGGGATGAAGTGCAGCACCGTGACGATGCACGTGTTGTAGATGCCCGCCAGCCGGTAGAGTTCCTCCACGACGGCGATGCTCTCCGCCTCGTCGTTGGCGCAGCGTATCAGGTCGGCGATGCCGTCAATGACCACCAGATGGATGCCCCCGTATTGGTAATGGAACTTGTCCATGCTGAGCACAATGGACTTCAGCCGCTCCTTGCGGCTCATCCCCGTCAGGCAGTATGCCTTGAACCACTCCGGCATCGTGTCGCGCCCGCAACGGCGCAGCAGGGTGCTTACGTTCTTGTATAGTTGCACCTCGCTCTGTTCGGTGTCATAGAACAGCACCGCCTTGCCTTTCGGGTTCCCTTCAATGGAAACGCCCAGCGTGTCGATGCCCTCCGCGTTTTCCGGTTTCACAGCACCGGCAATCAGGGCGGCCACATAGTTGCTTTTCCCCGTACCCTCCCCGCCGGTGATGCAGAGCAGGTTCCCTTGTGTTCCCAGCGGCACGCCGTTCACCGATACTATCATTTGTGCCACAGGTGGCGGGTTGTTGAAATCCAACTCGCATGATTTTAATGCTGACATATCTTCCTTGTATAATGAATCCAAATGGTTTAAGAACAATTTCAATAAATCGTCGTGCGTGTGTCCCAACGCAAAATAATCCGTTACATCCTTTTCTTCTTTTGTTCCTGACAGTGGCAGCAAAAGGCGTTTCAATGCAAACGGCTTCAATTCTTCCTGCCGTTTGGCGGAAACTTCCAGACCGGTCTTGTCCATATCATACAGCAGGACAATGTGTTTGAACCGGTAGGAGAGCAGCATCAGCACAGAGGTAGGGATGACCGTCGTTTCCGAATTGAAACAGATGGCATGGAATCCGTTTGCCGCAAGGCTCATCACGTCTTTCTCCCCGCCGGTAATGAACAACAAATCCCCCTTGGCGGGCAGTTGGTCAAGTCCGAAGCAATAACTGTCGCCCAAATCTCCGGCATAAAGGAAACGCATCTCCGAGCGTGGACGGTAGATTTTGATGTATTTGTCGCCCATATACCCATACATCGGTTCCTGTGCCGTTTCAGTCAAGGTATAGGTTTTCCCTTCCTGATTGACGGAACTGAACGAATGCAGGGGGCGCACATTATATTTATTTAATGTATGCTCCGTGATTCCGGATTTGCCCCAAAATATCCGGTCTGTTTCATTGAACGCCCTTGGAACGATATTGTACGGGCGTATTTTCTTTATTACCTGTTCCGGCGTGGGCGGACAAACCACCTGAACGGAGGAAGTGTCCGCACAAGTTTCATAACCGTCCGCCAGCCCCAAATGCAGGTCATGGTCAATGATGCGCATGATTTCAACGAAATCCTTCGCGTTCCTGCAACTCAGCCCCGTCATTGTCCCTACCAACTCGAAGCAGTCCCCGGAATATTCCTCATTGCCGAAATCCTTCATCTTATACACCGAATGCCGCCGGTCATAATATACGTTGCACGATGCCTTCGTATCCTTATATAAAGGATTCAGGAACTTCTTACCGATGCGGAACGGCACGGGCAGGTAGTGTCTGAACACCGAAAGCCCCCTGTCCGTCGCCTGCAAAATATCCTCCTTATTCATTGTCTTCGTCCTTTGTTATATCCAACAACCGGTTCTTCTTGTAAACGTCTATCAGGTGCGGTTCACACGTGATAACCTTTTCCCGTACCTTTTTCTCTATTTCTGAGAGCTTGTACAGGCACTTGCGGCGGAACACCGAATACTCTACCAGTCCGTCGCTCCTTAACCGTTGCAGGGTGCGTGTGCTGATATGGAGCATATCGGCCACTTCTTGACTGTCCAGCCATACATCGTTGTCAAAGTCGCAATCCTGCAACTTGTGTTCATTCTTGGTAATGAACTCAGCGATTTTCGCTATTTGCCCCATCATCTTTTGATAGGCGGCACTTTCCATTACGATAACTTCTGTCATAATCCTAATTATTGAAATGTTTGCCGCAAAGTTCCCGATAAGTCAAAATCCGCATGGTATACTATACGTGTACTACACCATAATTTTTTGTTCCTGCATTTTTTTTGCGGGAAAATGCGAGGTCAATCCGTTTCGGTCAGGAGTAAGGTTAATAGGTTCAAAATTAGTTCAGTGCAAGGTGCAAGCCTATTTATATATATAGGCTCGCACCTTGCACTTGAAAAAAAGGCTGAAAAAAATATTGTCAAGAACTTGCATGTTTCAAAAATGTGTAGTACTTTTGCACTCGCAATCGAAAGGTGACACGGTGGTGTCATAAGCTACGAAAATTGACAAGATGAAATCGTAACCAAGTCGTAACCATTAAATTTTAGGTTACGCATAAGTTACTGATTAAAAAGATATTATAAGCGGCAGGTACGATTACCGTACGCACCGCCAACAAAAAAAATAAACAGTTAGAAATAACTGGTGCGTTAGTTCAGTTGGTTAGAATACATGCCTGTCACGCATGGGGTCACGGGTTCGAGTCCCGTACGCACCGCAAACTTACAAAGCAAAATTAGGAAAAGCTCTGATTAACAACAGAATCAGGGCTTTTTTCGTTTCCGGGCGGAAGCAGAATATAGCGTTTCTACGAAGTTTGTCAGGTGCAAATTCAGGGTCCTTTTTTAGGGACAATAAAAAAGCACCTGAAATGTATAATACTTCATTGATTATCATGTTTTTGCGTAGGATTTTCCTGTTCCTCATTTTCTAATTTTACAACGTAAATAAAGTGGTATGAAACAGGAATCAATGAAAGTTCTGTTCTTTATCCGTAAGAGCAGACTAAAGAAAAACGGTGAGGCACCTATTTTTCTGCGGGTGACAATTAACGGACAATTGGATGAAGTCCGGATTCAACGTTCTGTTCCGTTGAAGTTATGGGATAATGTGAAGGAACGCAGTAAAGGAAAAGACCGGAGTTCAACGGAGCTGAACAGCTATATCGAGGCATTGAAAGTAAGGCTGTACCAGATTCACAAGGAACTTCTCTGTCGGGAAGCACTGATTACCCCAAAGAATCTTCTGATAAAGTTATTCTCTAAAGAGGAACGACATCTGGTTTTGCAGACCATGCGGAAATGTATCGATGACTGGACTTCCCTGATTGGTACGGAGTACCAGCCCTCCACCATTTCACGTTATAACAACTGTTATGAATCGTTGCAGACAGTCATTAAGGATTTCTACAAGAAAGAGGATATTACATTTCATGAACTTAGTGGGGAATTCATCGACCGGTTTGAGATGCATCTGAGAACGGTACGTAAACTTTCCCAGAATACCCTGACCAAGTATATGAGCTGTTTTCGCAAATTTCTCGGACTGGCCAGGGAAAACGGATGGCTGGAACTGGACCCGTTGGCCGGAAAACGCAAGCGTCTGTTCCGTAAGGAAGAGACGTGCCCTACGTTTCTGACCCTGGAAGAATTGAAACGGATTATGGAGAAGGACTTTTCCACGACACGTCTGAACACCGTGAAGGATTTTTTCCTGTTCTGTTGTCTGACCGGCCTGTCGTATATTGATGTGAAGACCTTGTGCCCGGCACATCTTTATAAGGATAATGAGGGGAAACTGTGGATACACAAGGCCCGCGTGAAGATAATCACTCATAAGGAAAGCTGTACTTGCAATGTACCGCTTTTGGAACCTGCTCTTGTCATTCTGGAGAAATACAAGAACTGGAACCCAGAAGATCCTGAAGGTCCCTGTTTCCCGATTCCGTCGAATCAGAAGATGAACGAATTCCTGAAAGAGATTGCCACCCTGTGTCGGGTGAACAAGCGGCTGACCGTCCATTGCAGTAGGCACACGTTCGCGACGACTGTTACCCTTGCCAATGATGTCGCCCTGCAGAATGTGTCGAAGATGCTTGGCCATTCTTCAACCCGCATGACACAGCATTATGCACGTGTACTGGATAACAGTATTATGAAGGACATGCAGGATGTCGCCCGGGTCTTCGGATAAACGGAAAGGCTATACTTCACAACGCACAGTGAGGTATAGCCTTTTACATGAATGAAGAGTTGTTTGCTTGTATGGATTGGCCTCGCTTTTGTCGGGATTATCTTTTCTTCCCTTTTTCAATCAGTCTGATGATATCCTGTCTCCGATAATAGGTTTTCCGGTCAATCTGGGAGAAGGGCAAGGTACCGTTGCTTCTCATGGCTTGCAATGTTCTCTGTGATATGTTCAGTGCCATGCATACTTCCTGATTGTCCATCCAGTCATCCAGACTTTTTGAGGTTTGATTGCCTTTAAGGTTTTCCAGTTTTTCTTTCAGCAGTTGGATGGACATTACCATTTCTCTGAAAGTACCGGCTTCAATGTTTATGATTTCCATAAAGTGTAGTTGTTTGGTTTGAGGCAAAGATAGACGGTATGGGCCGACCGGCCAATATCATGTCATCAGATGGCATCACAAGTCATCAGATGTCTCATGTTGTCTGTTGCAGGAACCGGTCTTTCAAAAATATCCGGTCGTTGAATCCGGAAAGTACAGCCGTGTTCAGGAAAGGCATGTATTATACTTCACTATATTGCGCAATTTTGCATAGTGTTGTATATCAGTGTATTTACTAAGTTTGTACCAAAACAAAACGTATGAAAGGAAACACACTGAATGTAATGTTCTTTATCTTGAAGAACAAGTTGTTGAAGAACGGTGAAGCACCGGTCGTTCTTCGGGTGACAATTAACGGGCAGCGGGATGAAATCCGTATCCAGCGCTCTATATCGGTGGAGTTATGGGACAATGCAAAGATGCGTAGCAAAGGAAAAGACCGAAGTTCGAGGGAACTGAACATGTACCTTGAGACGCTGAGGGACAGAATATATGTCATTCACAGGAATTCCGTGTATGACGGGGAAAAACTGACTCCGAAGAAAATCCTGGATATTCTGTATGCCAGAGAAGGACGGCATCAGGTTCTGAAGGCCATGAAGGAATGCATAGACGGATGGGCGGCTTCTCCCGGGGATTTGCATCCTGCCACGCTGGCACGTTACAACAGATGCTGCGGATTGGTAGAGACCGTCATACGGAATGTTTACAATAAGGAAGATATCGCGTTCTCCGAACTGGACAGGAAGTTCATCACGGCATTTGAAAGGTATTTGAAGGAAACCCGCGGGCTGGCCTGGAATACGGCGGCTAAATATTTGGAGTGTTTCCGTAAAGTTCTCAAGGTGGCCCAGCAGAAGGGGTGGATGGAGGATGGCAGGTGCTTGAAAGAACTGGGACGGCTGTGCGTGAAGGAGGAGACTTCTCCGTCTTTTCTGGGCTGGGATGAACTGAGAACAGTGATGGAAACGGATATGCCGGCCGGACGTCTGGAACGGGTGAAGGATGTGTTCGTCTTCTATGCGCTCACCGGACTTTCCTATCAGGGGATAAGCACCCTTTGTCCGTCGCACTTGTTTAGGGATGACGAAGGAACACTGTGGATTTGCAGGACACGTGCTGAAGTAGCGGAGGTTGGAGACAGCTGTACAAGCCGTGTTCCTCTTCTTAAACCGGCAATGGTCCTGCTGGAGAAATACAGAGGCTGGAATCCGATGAATCCGGAAGGGCCGTGTTTTCCTGTCCCGTCAATCCAGAAAATGAATGAATACCTGAAAGAGGTTTCGGTACTATATCGGATTTCCAAGCGTCTGACCACCCAGATGGCCCGCAATACGTTCGCTGCGACAGTCACCCTGGCCAACCGGATTCCCAAAGAACACGTCAGGGAAATACTCGGCTATTCTTCCGACTATATGTTGCGCCATTATATGCAGGCTCAGGAAAGGAATTCCTGAAAGGCATGAAGCAGACATATACAAAATATGATAAAAAGTGAAAGGCTATACTCCAACGGATGTGGTGGTATAGCCTTTCCCATAAACGGAACCGGATGTCAGAACGCTTCTTTCCGGTTCTTTTCCAGCAGTCGTACGATATCGCTTTCCCGGTATAGGATTTTTCCTCCTATCTGGTAATAAGGCAATATGCCGTAGCGTCTGTAGTCCAGCAGCGTACGCTTGCTCAGCTTGAGTTTTCCGGCCAGTTCCGTATCTGTCAGGTAGTTTTCCCCGTCCAATAAGTGCCGGTTATCCGCCGGCAAATGGTCTATGAGGTCCGATACCCTTTTCATTTCATTGAAGAAATGAAGTACTACTTCCTTGTCTGATCTGGTGATGATTGTTCCCATAAAATGTTCTTTTTGGTTTGAAACAAAGATATCCGCATTCTCATGCCGCTGCAAACCATCGGAACCTGTTGGTATCAGATGTCATCAAATGTCTTCAGATTTCATCGTACCGGATTTCTGTTTCCAGTCCTTCAGCTTGTTCTTTAATACCTTCATGTCCTCCGTGACTTTCCTGTACGTGATTCTTGCATAGGCTTGTGTAACCCTCAAATTGGTATGTCCGAGCATTTTGGAAAGCGTTTCTATCGGAAGTCCGTTTTCCAGACAGACAGTCACGGCGAACGTGTGCCGGGCCACATGAAATGTCACCCTTTTTCTGATATGGCAGATGTCAGCAAGTTCTTTAAGATAGGCATTGCTTTTCTGGTTCGAGATGGTCGGGAACAGGTATTCCGATTCGCCTTTTCCTATGTAAAAACTAGCGATTTTCTTGGCTTGGGGAAGGAGAGGGATGAATGCGGGGTGGTTGGTCTTGGTCCTGTACAGATGGATATACATGCTTTTGTCAGAATCTGAAATGATTTGATCCTTTCTTAACCGACAGATGTCCGAATAGGATATACCCGTGAAACAGCTGAAAATAAATATGTCACGGATGGAAGCCAGTCTGGGAATATCCAGCCGCTTGTTCATTATCCTTATTATTTCCTGCCTGTTCAGGTATTGTTTCTGGCTTTCCACCTTCTTTATTCGGTAGGTCGAGAACGGATTGGTCAGAATAATTCCGCACTGGTATGCCCATAGAATTCCTTTTCTGACCATACTCATCATCTTGGCTGTCGTATTGATTGACAGCCTGCAGTCAGTCCTAAAGAAAAGTTCCAATTCGTGTATCATCTGCCGGTTGAACTGTTCTAGTGGCATATCTTGTCTGCTCATTTTCTTGCAGAACTCTTCAAGCCGCCTGTAGACTAGTTTATGCCTATTGGAATGTGATATGCTGATTTGTCCGGCATGTGCCAGCCTGTCCGCATCTTTCACCTGTTTGTCAAATATCTCCAAAAGGGAAGGCGGGTTGGATCCTGTGGCCATGAAGCGTTGTTTCAGCATGCTTGCTGTAAGATGTTTCCCTTCCAGTTGGGCCTGTTGGTAATGATGCTGCAATGTGGAACTTACTTTGTCCAGGTATGTATTGATGTCGTGTGCTTCTGGATTCATGTCGGAAACACGCCTGTTCTGCTTGTCCCAATGCTCCTGCAGGATGGACGTCTTCAGGCTTACATCTGCGGCCTTGTTGTTGACTATGATTCGAAGCATGATTGTTGACTTGCTGTCTTTTTGAAGCTTTCTACGCTTCAGATAGAAGTAGATGGAAAAACTATGTCTCATAAGAAATAAATATTAATTTGTCCATATCACAAATGGGTGCATAGGACATGGATAAGACATAGATTATGGTATTGAATGGACTTTAATATCTTGATTAATAATAGTTTTGAATAAAACGCTATATAAGAGGGAAATAAAGTAAATGTGTGATTTTCAGATATTTGTTAGGGCCATAGGGAGAGGTTCAAATCCGCTTGGGGACGGAACCCAGAGCCCCAATCTGCCTTGAAGTAATTAGATGGAATGTAATGTGTTTATTGTCAGATGTTTGAATCTATATAGTTCGACATTGCTTACAAAAATAGGTTCAGTTCCTACATAATTTGCTGGTGAACCTTGTAGGATATTAGTATTCAACCGGATCCATCAGGCAGTTGGTTGCAGGGCCTTTGAATAGCCACCTCTTTCTATCTGTATGAAGAATTTGACGTTACGGAGGTAGTGTTCTCCGGCTCGCCGGAACGGACGGGAAAAGCCGGTTATTTCCGTTTCTTTTGGGAGTTCCTACATTCCTCAGTTTTGGCATGTCCGTTCACATAAATACGGGCTTCTTCACGGAATCTTTCACGTTCCGGTGTCCTGAGTTTACCGAACTGGGAATCCATGAGTTTGTCAATGTTTGTTAGACCGTTTCCTTTTAGAATTTCCTTTTTTGTCTTCATGTTTCAAAGATAGATTTCTTTCTGGAAAAGGACAAGTTTTATGGAGCAAAAAAGTAGAGTAAATTAATTGCAATCTGAAAAAATAAAATGGTTGTTATTGTGGATGATTTTGCTGGTAAAGTGGCAATTGAGAAGTTTAATAATGAAATGAAAACTAGATCGCTTGATGGAACGGAGGTGTTTGTTTTGTAGTAGTGCTTATGTAGAAAATACAGAAGTCTTTATAAAAACATAGAATTTTGGTAATAAGCAAGAGACTGTGTGCAGCTTTCGTAAAATGGGATAGGTATTTGAATTTAGAAAATGGCTGTTATCAGAGATTTTGCTTTTAGATATGGAGATAAACTTTATTCGGGACATGCAGGACAAAACAAAGAAGTTAATTAATTTCAGATTTAACGTAAAGATGGTCAATCGTTTTAAGCTAAAACACCTCGTATTTTTGTTCATTTTATATATCCGTCTCGAATAAAATGTGTACTTTTGTAGAAATCTCACATAAGCCGTATGAATGATATTTTTTTTATAAAGTCGGTTCACCTTACCAATTTTCGTAATTATAAGAATATAAGATTGAATTTGGGTCGTATGACTACAATTATTATAGGTAGGAATGGTTCCGGTAAGACGAATATGATTACAGCTATCAAACAATCGTTGAGTTTTATATTCTCCAAGAAGAAAGATGCTCCACAGTTTGATTTTGTAGCTAGTAGCGATCAAAAGGTGAAGAGCTTTCTCTCTACCGATCCTCGCTATAATGATGGCGATTATAAATATCCTGTAGCTGTAGGTGCTGATGTACAGCTTTATGATGACGAAAAGCTATTAAGTTGGGAGTTGCGTAAGATATCTGCGGATAGAGGGATTAATGAGTCATATGTGGCAGCTTGTATGCGATTCTGGACTAAAGTTTTTGATACTAATAAGATACCGGTTTTTTCATTCTTTTCGGATTCATATCCTCATATTCAGTCAACGATAGGAAAGAATATGCAGGATAAATTAGATTCGGGTAATCCTCTACCTCAGAATACAGCTTATTATAAATGGGACGATGAACGTAATTGTACAGAATTGTGGAAGCAGTATTATGTAATGAATTGGAAGAATACCCGTTTTGGTAATGATAAAGGTCAGGAGGAGTATTGTAGCGCGATAGAACAAGCAATGGTGACTTTTTCAGAGCCGATCAGTGGCAATCAGGATAATTTAGAATTTGCGCTTGAAGGGCTTACTGTTGAAGCACGAGGCAAAGAGGATACGCTGGTTGTGAAATTTCGCGATGGAAGAAGGATTCCGTTTGATATGTTGCCTCAGGGGTATAAGCGTATTCTTTCCATTGTTTTTGATATTGCTCATAGAGGATATCTGTTGCAGAAAAATTGTAATCCTTATGCAGTCGTGTTTATAGATGAGGTGGAACTGCATCTTCATCCTTCATTAGCTCAAGAAGTGGTTCAACGTTTCAGACGTTCTTTCTCTAATGCTCAGTTTGTGATTTCCACTCATTCTCCTCTGGTGATTGCTGATTATAAACAGGATGAAGACAATTTGCTATATAGTATTGTTGTATCCGAAGATGGCCCGGAGTACCATAATGTCAAGAATATGTATGGTATGGATTATATTACAGTGTTACAGAGTGTGATGGATACTCCAGAACGTAATTCATATTTACAGAATTTGGCCGGTGCTTATAGATATTGGAAGCAATTAGGCGATAAGAAACGGATACTGCAACTGGAAAGTTCTATTAAGCGTCTGGTTGGTGAGGATAGTGAATTCTATAAATCATTGGTTAAGTAATGGAGTATATTGTAAAAACGAAACATGATGAAGCTCATGCCCTGATAGATGGTTTTCTACAACGTCATAAGGATAGGCATGGAGGGACTTATCAAGGTGATTTGTATGAGTATTTGGGAGCAGACTTTGTTTTCGGTCAGCCTAAGACCCGTGCGGCTTTGATAGGAATTCTGTTGAACGAACAAAGAGGTCGTTGTTGTTATTGCATGAGGAGAATTGATAGGTTAGCTTCGGATGAACGAACTATAGAGCATGTTATTGTGAATCATCCAAAAGATAGTGACGATTATAATCAATATTTAGGGAAGAACTCACAGTTGGATACTGCAGATATTATATCGTCTGCTGATTTCTTAGCAAGACAAATGCCTCCGCCGCCATATCCTCACTCGGTAGCATACGAGAATATGTTGATATCGTGTGCCGGTCATTGTCATTTAGGGGTCGGAACATCGTTTACCTGCAATGGTCGTCGTGGGCATAAGTTTATATATCCTTTACCGCTTATGGCTAATGTGGGTAATGAAGTGAGGTATCAAAAAAATGGTTTTGTCTATTGGATTAATGAGACCGATACTGAAAATCCTACTATCGAATGCTTAGGGCTAAACCATGATGTATTGAAATTGATTAGACGTATGTGGTATAAACTGTCTTCAATGGGACTTGATGCGGTTAACTGTGATAGGCAACAGTTGATATATGAAGTGCTTGGTGATATGTTGGATGAGGGTGTGAGTGATGCCTATTTTCAGACTTTGTTTCTTTTTGCTAAAAACGATTGGTACTGGAGTTTATTATTTCAGTTTGATTACTTTAATGATGTATCAAAATTTATTTAGACTATGAATGATGAAATTAAGGAAATAACAGAACGAATGAAAACCTTTCGTGAGATGCTATTACTGCCAAAACCGAATGGCTTGGATTTTGAAAGTTGGTTGGATAATTTCCAAAAACAAGAAGAGAAGGAGCTTGCTGCTCGTATTTTAAAATATTTTATTTATTTCTCTGATGACTTAATAGATCAAATGCTCCGTACGGTTATAGGGCGTTGTGGTTATTATTTTATGCAAAATGTTCCTGGGTGGAATCATGATAGTTTTAAGAGCGAATGTTGGTATAGTTTTATTCAAGGAGAAAATCCAGACGATGCGACAGATAGTGGTTATATTTTCACTCGTAAACTGAGAGAAGTTCTGAATATTCCTGATAACCGTATTATAAAGTTTGATACACTGTTTAAAAAATTGGAAACTAGTACTCTTCAGAATGTTATTTTAGTAGATGATTTCGTAGGTTCCGGTGCTCAAACAGATAAAGCTTGGAACGAACACAAATTAGGATTAAAAAAGAAGACTTTAAGCGAACTTCAAAGTCGGTTTAATCATCGTATAATTTATGCCCCTCTTGTTGTTAATGATATGGGGCTATTGAGAATTAAGAAATATTGTTCTAATTTACACTTAGAATATATATATCATTTGGGTCTAGAATATAATCTTTTAAATATAGATGGATTATGCTGGGCAGGTGATTATAGTTTGTATGCTAGATTTTTAAATATGATGAATAGAATAGCTAAGGAACAAAAAATTCCTGTGACAGGTGGAGACAGTGTGAATGATATAATGGGCTTTGCTGAACAAGGTCTTGCTTTGGCTTTTCATCATGGTATTCCAGATGCATGTCCTGCATTCTTTTATTGGAATACTGATAATTGGAAACCTTTAAAAAAACGTCCGTATCATAGATAAACTTTGAGATTATGACATCAGATGAAAAATTGGCACAACTCGATGAGTTGTTTGGTAGTTATAAGGCGGAGTGGCTTAATGAAAAAATATTTCACTTCTTTGCCGCTCCAAGTTATTTTACATCTTTAAAGGATAAACGCCCATGTGTGTTGATGGGAGGTCGCGGCACAGGAAAGACAACTGTTTTAAGAGGCTTGTCTTATATGGGGCAGTATGCTTTGAATAATGATGATATTGATAGGTTTGATTTAAATAGTTATATTGGTATTTATTTTAGATGTGATACAAATCATGTTCATGCATTTAGTGGAAAAGGGATTGACAATGGAACATGGATGAAGATTTTTGCACACTATTTCAATCTTATTTTTACATCAGAAATACTTGAATTCATAGATTGGCATAAAAAACTTAAATCTGATGATGAAGTGTTGTCGAAACATGCATGTAGTTTGATCGCTACTTCTTTACATTTGGGTGATGTTTCGGATTATAAGGAATTAATACATGTACTGGAAACGGCTATGTATAAATTTCAGGCAGATATTAATAACATTTCAGATGGTAATATGCCACAACTTTCATTAGCAGGTGATCCTGTTAAAATAGTGACTGAGCAGGCAAGAAAATTAAGACAGTTTAGTGGTAAAATATTTTATTTGCTTATTGATGAATATGAAAATCTTTTGGATTCCCAGCAGCAGATTGTAAATACATTACTTAAACATGTACCTCAATCTTATACGATAAAGATTGGTGTACGTGAGATGGGTTGGAGAGTTAAGCATACGATGAATCCACAGGAAAGCGTTATTGATCCTGCTGACTATGTATTGTTCAATATTGTAGATGAGTTTACTGATGAAACTCCTGATAAGTTTGAATCTTTTGCACGTGATGTATGCCAGTTAAGAATAAAAGATTTGCTTGAAGAGGATGGAGTGGAATTTGATATAGAGCAAGCTTTAGTAAATTTGCCTTACGAAGATGAGGCAATAAAACTTGGAGTAGAACAGACCTGCCAATATAAAAATATTCTTGAGTTTGAAAAGGAGAGTGGGCTTGATTTAGGTGTGTCTTCGCTTTATAAATTCTTTATATCTTATTGGTCTGAGAATCATAACTCAATGCTTAAAGATACAATAGAGGATTATTTTAAAAATAGGAAAAGGTGGAATACTCGTTATGAGAATTATAAGTATAGTCTACTCTTTAAAATACGCACTGGAAGAGGTAGTGGTGGAATTCAGAAGTATTATGCAGGATGGAGTACATTTGTAAAACTTGCTAATGGAAATATCCGTTATCTAATGGAGTTGGTTTACCGTTCTTATTATATTTATTTGCAAGAGGGGGGAGATATCACTAAACCTGTATCTGCCGATGTTCAGACAAAGGCTGCACGTAACGTTGGGTGGAAAAATCTTACAGAGTTGGAAGGTACATGGAGTAATGGTGCTCAATTGACACGTATGGTTCAAACACTTGGTACTATATTTTCAAAGTTGGCTAAAGATGGAGAAAATTCAGCTCCCGAAATAGTGCAATTTGAAATAGAAGGTGAACGTTCTGCACGTACGGAGGAATTACTTCAAGCAGGAATCATGAATTTAGCACTCGTTCGTATGCCAGCCAATAAACAGTCGGGGCGTGGTAGTGTAAAGGAATTTATGTATTCGCTTCATCCTATTTTTGCTCCTTATTTTATATATAGTTTTCGTAGAAAACGTAAGATGGGGTTATCAGATGCAGAATTCTTGCTTTGTGTGGATAACCCTAATAATGCTGTTAGGGACATCTTAAGCAAGAGAAATGTCAAGATAGACAAAGAGGAAACTAATATGTATCAATTATCTTTTGACTTTTGGGATTAGTATGATAAATAAGGACTATTTGTATACAAAAATTTGGAACGATTTAAGTGACGTGGTACTAGAACCGGATTCTCTTTATCTCTATGCCCAAGATCCGGAAGATAGAAGTAGATATTGTTCGTCAAAACTATCTTTAAAGAATGTTAATACTGTATTTGAGGAAATTTCTATCAATGATGATGATCAGATGGTGATTTCTTCAAATCATAATGTTGTACCATTAACTAGTACCGATGCAATAAAAAGATTTTTTTCTTCTTATAAATTTAGAGTGTTATATTTGGAAGTGACGGGTATGTGTTGCAGACTTGTAGCTCCTCTTATGAAGTATGCAATTGAAAATGGAATAGAAATAAGAGTTGTGTATAGTGAGCCAAAGGAGTATTTGTTGTGTGAATTTCAAAAGGAGGGACTTAACAAAGATTTATCAGAATCAATAGCAGGTGTAAATCCTTTACCTGGTTTTATTCGTTTGGTTCCTTTTAAGGAAGAACCTTTATTTGTTACTTTACTTGGTTTTGAAGGAGGCAGATTTTCATATTTAGTTACAAATAAACAACCATCTTATGATAAAATCCTACCTGTTGTAGGAGTACCTGGATATAGGATGCATTATCCTTTTGAAAGTTTTTGGGGTAACCGTAATGCTCTGAAAACGACTAAGGCTTATGAACGTATAATATATGCTGAGGCTAATTCCATTGTTGATAGTTATCTGATATTGGGGAAGATTTCGTATGACAAAAGGAAGCCTAATATGATAGTGGCTCCAATTGGAACTAAGCCTCATGCGATTGGAGCTATCTTGTATGCCATAAAGAATCCGGACAAAGTGGAGTTACTATATGATAATCCTAAGAGAAGTTTACATAGGACGGAAGGTGTGGGTCGTATATTGGTTTGTGATGTAACTAAACTCTATAGAGAAAACTGATATGTCGGAATTGGATTCTTATTATACGCCACCTTCGTTGGCAGATAAATTGGTTAGTTTTATTACTTCATCTGACATCTCTTGTGCTGTGGACTTTTGTGTGGGAGATGGAGATTTGCTAAAGGCTGTAGCTAAACGCTATAGTAATGCTGAATTGTATGGTACTGATATTTCGGATGATGCTCTAAATAAACTTTCAAATGACTGCCCTAATTGGCATTTAGATAAGTGTGACTTTAGAAAAGATGATTCCATTAACAAAGTAACTTTTTTGAAAAAAGGAAAATTTGATTTAATAGTGTTGAATCCTCCCTTTACATGTAAAGGGAGTGTAGTTGAGAATATTACATTTGATGGTAAAGAATATCGTGTTAGTACTGCTATGTTATTCTTGATGCGAGCCTTAAAATATCTTACACCTAATGGCGGTCTATATGCTATACTACCAATAAGTTGTGTATATTCTATTAAAGACAGAAAGGCTTGGAATTATTTAAAAGATTATTATAATGCTTGTATATTAGAGGAATATAATAAGGTTAGTTTTACAAGTAAATGTACACCGAATATAGTATTGGTTTATGTGGGTCACTATACAGTGACTGGAAGTAATGAAAAATCGAGAATTTTCGATTTCTCATCACTTCCAGTCACTTCAATATTAAGAGGAGGCATACGGATGCAGAATCTAAAATATAGTAAATCCCCAAAAGCTATGCCATTGATTCATACAACTAATCTTCAGAAAGGTGGATTAGTGAATTTGAAACGTATTATGACAGGACAAAATCTACTAGTGAGTGGAAGTGGCGTGGTTATTCCACGAGTATGTAATCCAACTCCAAATAAAGTAGCTCTATTGGATGAAGAGACCGTTTATGTACTATCTGATTGTACTATTGTTTTACAAACTCAGACCAGAATTGATGCAGAGAAGTTACGAGATAGTATAATAGAACATTGGTATGATTTTGTGACCGTTTATAAAGGTACTGGTGCTCAATATACTACTTTGGAGAGATTAAAGACTCTTTTTGGCATCAGTTAGAATATTATTACCTATAAATAGCAAAATATGACTAATAGAAAGATAAAATTTTCTTTTCATATCATAATAATTGAAAGATTGTTTCGCTATGATCGGCATTGTCACCTGATATACCTTTGAGTCATAAAGTTTAATAACTTAATAACAGTGATTATAGCTAACAAACAGTAGTGAAAACAATTATAAATTCTATTATGATGTTTTTTCATTTGGATGTTCAATCTAAAATCACTACCTTTACCTCGTTGGAACAAGGCAAATTCCTATCGGAAAAACATAGAACTGAAGCAGGTGCAGAGCTGGGTGCTTTTCTTGGATGATTTGTATAACAATCTGAATATCAGTTTAGATTAAAAACTCCGTTAGTCCCGTACGCACCGCTTAAGTCTCCATTTTTATGGAGACTTATTTTTTTATATCCTTTTGAAATTCACTTGGTGACACCCCACTAAGTCTTTTAAAGAACTTATAAAAAGCTGCTTGGTCTGAAAATGAAAGCATCTCTGCCACTTTCTGAACTGAATTTGACGGATTTCTTAAATAAATCTTAGCTTCTTCCATAATACATTCGTTTATTAACTGACTAGCAGATTTACCATATACTCTTTTTAATTTTACAGACAATGTATTAGGAGATACACACAATTTATCAGCATACCAGCCAACTTCATGCTGTCGGCAACAATTCGTATGCATCAGATAAATGAAATGTGACAAAACATCATTCCAACGATTAACCGGATCGCTTCCAGTATCATTTTTCAATTTCCTGAAAATTATATTCCATATTTCAAAGTGCAATGCAATAAAGGTATTTTTCATTACTCCATGTAGAAAGTAATGCTCTTTCTGGTTTATAGTATTTAATAATATATCAATGAAAGGCAATAAATGTCCCAATTCACAATCATCTAAAGACAAAATAGGTTTCTGACCATATTTATACATGCATCTGGCAAAAACAGAACGCGTATCTTCAGCTATCCTTTGAAAAAGACTTTGCTCCGTAACCAACAGATAACCTTCGAACTCGCTATCGGTATTTAAACATATTTGACGGTAAAAAGCTATAAACTCGATATATGCCGGCGAATGTACCACTATATTTTCTCCTCTTGCTATAAAATTTACCTTACCTTTGGTTACCAACAAGAATGTGTGATGAAGATTTTTTATCATTCCGGATTTAAAAATCCCTTTCCCGTGTAATTTTAATACTGACATATCATCATTGAAAGCCGCTTGATCTACCTTGCCTTCGTCAAAGGCGCTTTCTGATATCCATTCCGAACAAATATACCTTTTCATTATAACATCGTTTTTTACAAAAATAATGATATAAGCCCGTTCACAGTAAGTATTTTCACTGATTTATAATCTTTAAACAAAAAATAAACCAAGTGTCACATTCGGACTAATTATATACATATCAAGACATTTAATAGTTATATATTGGATTTAATTTTGCAATATATCAATAAAGACATATATAAACTTAAAACAATTACGCCATGTTACCTAACAGTAATAATATTAAAATCGCTTGCAAGAAAATATATAAACTTCTTGCAAGTACAAAAAAACTGACTTTCAAGCAATTGCAAAAGCTAAGTGGCCTAAATGATATTAATCTATGTATGGCCATCCTACATTTACTGCGCAATAACAAAATCCTGCAGTTCGTCAATGGAAATGAAGTATGTTACAAGATAACAACTTAAATAACATTATTTATCCAAACCATAATTAATATCAATAAATATGTATAGAAAACATTACATAAAAGATTTCAAACGGTTTATCACATTATACTTATTTTTTATCCTAGGCATAATGACATTAAATGCTCAAGTAAACCCTAATACATACTATCAGTGCGGATGGCAGTTTGATTTTCCTATAAAATCGGACTTTTCCAACAAAATGAACGATTTGGGATTATATGTTGATGCTGGGTATTATTTCACCCACAACATCTCCTTAGGCGGTTTTATAAATGTAAACACACAATATGATGATGTCACACGCAATGTTACCAATGACAATACATCAACATCCGAAAACATTGAAGAAACATTATCATATATCAGCGTACCATTTGGAGCATCCTTAAGATACCGTTTTATCCATGATACATGGTGGCAACCGTATGTATCAGCAAAAGTAGGATTTAATTATGCTGAAGCAAAATCAACTATGCCACTCGATACATATAGCGACAAATCATGGGGATTTTACGTTTCCCCTGAATTGGGAATAAACATATTTCCATTCAAAAAATATTTGCTTGGCATCAATCTGGCGGCATATTATGCATATGCTACAAACAGACATGATGTATCATCCAGACAAGTAAACGGACTAAACAGCATGGGAATACGATTAGGACTAGCATTTTAAAGACATAAATCAACCAAAATATATAATTATGGAATTCAACAGTTACAATGCAAATACTCCAAAATGGAGAGAAATATCTGTAGGTTCATATTTACCGGAAAAACTAAAAAATCTTTCAGAAATAGCCCACAACCTATGGTGGTCATGGCACGACGAAGCGCAGGAATTATTTTCCGTAATTGACACTGAGCTATGGAACCAAACAAGACATAACCCAGTATTGTTATTGGAGAAGACAAGCCACGAACGGCTGGAAGAACTTTCGGAAGATGAAAACTATATTGAAAAAATGAATTCTGTATATGCCTCTTTCAGAAGATATATAGATACTGAAACAAACCATTCAAGACCATCAGTAGCCTATTTCAGTATGGAATATGGACTTGACCAGGCACTTAAGATATATTCCGGAGGATTGGGTATCCTTGCGGGAGATTATTTAAAAGAAGCGTCTGACAGCAATGTTGACCTGTGTGCAGTAGGACTTCTGTACCGTTACGGATATTTTGACCAGACTCTCTCCATGGACGGACAACAGATTGCCGACTATGAAGCACAGAATTTCGGACATCTTCCAATAGAAAAAGTTACAACAGAGGAAGGAAAACAGCTGGTAATTCACGTACCTTATGCAGACAGTTTTACAGTACATGCAAATGTATGGCAAGTCAATGTAGGAAGAATAAAGCTATACCTGCTTGACACAGACAATGAACTCAACAGCGAATACGACCGTCCTATAACACACCACTTGTACGGTGGAGACTTGGAAAACCGTCTAAAACAGGAGATACTGCTTGGTATAGGCGGAATGATGATGCTGGATGAACTCGGAATAAAAAAAGACATTTACCATTGCAATGAAGGACACGCCGCACTGATAAACATTTACAGACTGTGTAAATATATCAAAGAGGGACTGAGTTTTAATGAAGCAATGGAGTTGGTACGTTCTTCATCATTATACACAGTACACACACCCGTCCCTGCAGGACATGATTATTTTGAAGAACAGCTTTTCTATAAATACATGAAAGGCTATACAGACAAATTAGGAATAAGCTGGAAAGAACTTATGGATCTGGGACGACAAAATCCAGGTGACAAAAACGAACGTTTCTGTATGTCGGTCTTTGCCTGCAAAACATGTCAGGAAGTAAATGGTGTGAGCAAGCTTCATCAGGAAGTCTCACAAAAGATGTTTGCACCAATATGGAAAGGATATTTTCCTGAAGAGAACCATGTAGGCTATGTAACCAATGGTGTACATTTTTCTACATGGTGTGCTAAAGAATGGAAAGAACTTTTCAAAGAATACTTTGACGAGAAATTTATATCTAATTTATCTGATGAATCATATTGGAAAAATATTTATAATGTTCCGGACGAAAAAATATGGTTCCTGAGACAACATATGAAAAACAAACTAGCTGATTTTTTAAAGAAAAAATGTACAGAAGACTGGCTTAACAGTCAGGCAAACCCATCATTAGGAATTTCCACATTCAGTAAATTCAGTTCTAATGCGCTAATGATAGGATTTGGACGACGTTTTGCAACATATAAAAGGGCTCATTTGTTGTTTACCGACCTTGACAGATTATCAAAAATAGTAAACGACCCACAAAAACCAGTAGTTTTCATATTTGCTGGAAAAGCTCATCCTAATGATGGTCCCGGTAAAGACCTTATAAAACAAATAGTAGAAATATCCAGACGGCCGGAATTTTTAGGAAAGATATTGTTCGTCGAAAATTATGATATGGAACTGGCACGTAAACTTGTTTCTTGCGTTGATATATGGATGAATACACCTACGCGTCTGGCAGAAGCATCAGGCACATCCGGAGAAAAAGCGTTAATGAACGGAGTATTGAACTTTTCCGTTCTTGACGGCTGGTGGTACGAAGGTTACAAAAAAGAAGCGGGATGGGCAATTCCAGCTGAAAGTGTTTATCAGAACAACGAGTATCAGGACAAACTAGATGCAGAACTGATATACTACACACTGGAAAACGAGATATTGCCACTATATTACGAACGACATGGAAAAGACTTCTCCGAAGGATGGATAAAGTACATTAAAAACTCCATTGCAAACATTGCCCCTCATTATACAATGAAAAGGCAATTAGACGATTATTACGACCGTTTCTACAACAAATTGGAAAAACGTTTCAAAGTTCTTTCCGAAAACAATTATGCGAAAGCTAAATATATAACAACATGGAAAAAGGAAATAGCTTCAAAATGGAACGACATAGAAATAAAATCTATTGACACAGGAAACGGACTAAATGCTACTATAAAAGCCGGTGAAGAATATGATATTACAATTGTCATTGACGAAAAAGGACTTGACGACGCAATAGGTGTAGAATCTGTGATTACGCATATACAGAATGGAAATGAACGCATATATTCGGTAATACCTCTTGAACTTATATCCAGAAACGGAAACTTATACACATTCAAAGGCAAATCATGTATATCTAACGCAGGAAGCTTTAAACAATCCTTCAGAATGTACCCTAAGAATAAACTGCTTCCACACAGACAAGATTTTTGCTACGTACGCTGGTTTTGAGAATATACTTAATACTATAATGCCATGATAAAAAATCATGGCATTATATATAATTAACAAAATAGGATGCATTAAATCAGTAAGTCCATCATTTAACGTATAAACAAACATTCAAAGTTAACACGTTAAAAATTAAATTATTATGAGACTACGTTCAATTTTTAAACATGCATTGGTAGCTTCGGTTGCCATATTCTCACTCCAGTCATGCGACAATGACGATGATTATGACTATTCTCTAATGTTCCCTAACGCGCTGGTTACTGTAAAAACAGATGCCAATGATACTTTCTTCCTTCAGCTTGACAATGAAACAACACTTCTTCCGGTGAATGTTACAAAATCACCTTTCGGCGAAAAAGAAGTTAGAGCTTTGGTTAATTTTGAAGAGACTACAGATCCTTCGGAAGGTTTCAGCAAGGCTGTACACATCAACTGGATAGACAGTATCCTGACTAAACCTATTGCAGCAAACCTGGGCGATGAAGAGAATGACAAAGTTTACGGAAACGACCCGGTAGAGATTATGAACAGCTGGATGACTGTTTCAGAAGATGGCTATCTGACATTACGTTTCAGCACCGCATGGGGCAACACAGGAACAAAACACTTCGTAAACCTGATTTCGACAAACAATCCTGAAAATCCATACGAAGTGGAATTCCGCCACAATGCATACGGCGATACTTACGGACATCCTGCCGACGGACTTGTAGCATTCAAGCTTGACGGAATATTGCCCGACACAGAAGGCGAGACTGTAAAACTTAAACTTATATGGAATTCATATAGCGGCGAAAAGAGCCACGAGTTTGACTACTGCACACGCCAGTCAACTCCGGCAAATCCGGAAATGACAAGCGTGAGAGCAAAGAATTTCATCAATTAAGAATTTTCTTTATTTCATTTAATTTGTTCAAAGCTTCAACAGGGGTGAGATTATTGATATCCAAATTGATAATTTCATCCCTTATTTGGCTTAATACGGGGTCGTCAAGCTGGAAGAAGTTCAGTTGAATACCGTCTGATGTTGACGACGATGAAGCACCTTTCTTTTTCTTTAATTCCGAAGTTATCTCCTTTTCCTTACCAGATATAGATCCCTGACGGTTTTCTTTCTCCAGAAGGGCCAGAATCTCGTCAGCACGCTTAACGATAGACTTAGGCATACCAGCCATCTTAGCCACATGAATACCGAACGAGTGTTCGCTGCCTCCAGGTTCCAGTTTACGAAGGAAAATCACTTTATTATCAACTTCCTTGACAGATACATTATAGTTCTTTATGCGGCTATATGTACGCTCCATTTCGTTCAACTCATGATAGTGGGTTGCAAACAGAGTACGTGCCTTTGCCTTAGGATTTTCGTGTATATGTTCCACAATAGCCCATGCTATTGATATACCGTCGTATGTAGATGTACCTCGTCCAAGCTCATCAAACAGCACCAGACTGCGCTGTGAAAGATTGTTCAGAATATCTGCAGCCTCGTTCATTTCAACCATAAACGTAGATTCTCCCACAGATATATTATCGCTTGCACCCACACGGGTAAATATCTTATCTACAATACCTATATGCGCACTTTCCGCCGGCACAAAACAACCTATCTGAGCCATAAGAGTGATAAGGGCAGTCTGTCTTAGCAAAGCCGATTTACCCGCCATATTAGGACCCGTGATGATTATAATCTGCTGTTTCTCCGTGTCAAGATATACATCATTTGCTATATATTTTTCGTCCAGAGGAAGCTGTTTTTCTATAACAGGATGTCTTCCCTGGCGAATATCCAGTACCTCATCCTCAGATATAACCGGACGGATATACCCGTTAGCCTTCGCAGCCGATGCAAACGAAAGCAGACAGTCAAGAACTGCTATCTGAGTGGCATTTATCTGAATTGCAGGAATAAACTCAGCCAACGACATTACCAACTCGTTATAAATACGTGTCTCCAGCGTAAGAATCTTATCCTCAGCCCCGAGGATTTTCTCTTCGTATTCCTTCAGTTCCTGAGTGATATATCTTTCAGCGTTCACAAGAGTCTGTTTTCTTATCCATTCGGCAGGCACCTTATCTTTATGCGCATTACGCACCTCTATATAATAGCCGAACACATTGTTATATGCTATCTTCAGGCTTGGAATACCTGTAAGCTCGCTTTCTCTCTGCTGAATCTGAAGAAGATAATCTTTTCCGGAATATGATATACGTCTCAGTTCGTCCAGTTCTTCGGACACACCGTCGGCTATCACACCACCCTTATTGACCAAGAGCGGAGGATCATTGTTTATTTCCTTTGCTATTTTATCACGAATAGAAACACACAAGTTGAGCTGTTCACCTATCCTGCGAAGACTCTCGTTATCAGCCTCAAGACAAGCCATCTTGATAGGTTCAATAGCCTGCAAAGCCACTTTCAGCTGCACCACTTCACGTGGAGAAATCCTGCCCACAGCAGCTTTCGACACTATACGTTCCAAATCACCTATTCTGTGAAGGCAGTCCTCAACCTCCTCCTTAAAGTCCGGATGACGGAAAAAATATTCCACCACATCAAGCCTCCTGTTAATAGGCTGCACATCCTTCAGCGGGAATATAATCCAACGTTTCAGCATACGTGCCCCCATCGGGCTTATAGTATGGTCTATCACGTCGAGCAGACTAGTTCCACCATCGTTCATACTTCCCATCAGCTCCAGACTGCGGGCAGTAAACTTATCTATGCGCACATACTTTTCCTCTTCTATGCGCGACAACGATGTGATATGCCCGACATGCTCATGCTGAGTCATTTCAAGATACTGAAGAATAGCTCCCGAAGCTATCACACCATTCTTCAGATGTTCCACTCCGAAACCTTTCAGATTTTTCGTTTCAAAATGCTTGAGCAGTTTCTTCACAGCCGATGTCTCAGTGAAAACCCAGTCGTCAAGTTCGAAAGTAAAGAATTTGGTTCCGAAATTAGCTTCGAACATAGGTTTCTTTCCACGTTCGAAAAGTACCTCCTTAGGAGCAAAATTATTGAGAAGCTTGTCGATATAATCGAGTTTTCCTTCGGCTGTCATAAACTCTCCGGTAGAAATATCCAGAAAAGCCACGCCGCAAGATGTCTTTCCAAAATGAACGGCAGCCAAAAAGTTGTTCTCCTTATAAGAAAGAATATTGTCGCCAATGGCAACACCTGGTGTAACAAGCTCGGTTATACCGCGTTTCACCAGTTTCTTGGTGGTTTTAGGGTCTTCCAGCTGGTCACAGATAGCCACACGTCGTCCTGCTCTAATAAGTTTTGGCAGATATGTATCAAGAGCATGGTGAGGAAATCCCGCCATCTCGATAGTCTTGTTCTGTCCGTTGGCCCTTTTTGTAAGGGTAATGCCCAAAATCTCGGATGCTGCCACCGCATCTTCCGAATACGTCTCATAAAAGTCTCCGCATCTGAAAAGCATGATAGCATCAGGGTGCTTCGCCTTCAGGTCGAAAAACTGCTTCATCATGGGGGTCATTACTACTTCGCTGTCTTTTGCCACGGTAAAATCCTTTCTTTTATATTGTTCGATAATTTTTATTGTCGCACAAAGATACTCCAAAATCCACGAATATCATTTATGCCTGCAAGTTATTTTCTTCGTTCCACTGCACCGGTTCTTTCACCAGTTTCCTTCTGATAATGAAAATACATACTACAGTAAGAATAATTCCTGCCACAGCCAAAGCCAGAGAACCAGTCTCGCCAAGTGATGAAATCATTGTCGCATCAGGATCGCCCGACAAAACATAAAGCAACACCGAACTTCCATTATTAATAAAGTGCATCAGCATTCCAGGGATAAGACTTCCTGTGAGGTAATACATCCATCCAAGAGCCATTCCCACTACGAATGCAAACGGAATCTGAGCCGGATTACCATGTACCACACCGAATATCAGCGAAGACACCACTATACCAAGATAAGGCATTTTCCACTTTCGCATAAGATGTCCCTGTATAGCACCACGGAACAGCAGTTCTTCCACCAACGGAGCCATAACTACAATAGATATTATCCCCAACGGATTGTTCATCATCTGTTCAAACATATCCTTCATATTGTCAGGCAGTCCGGCAAGCTCGCTGAAATAGTTGGTCCACAATCCCATTGCCACGATAAAAACAGCTGATGCAAACAATACAGCCCATCTATTGGAAGTTTTCAATCTGAAAACATCAATAGATACATATTTTCCCAATACAACATGAAGACCTACAGACAACGTGGAAAGAAATTGTGCCCACATAATGACAGACATATATCCACTACCGGACACGTCCGGCATTTCAACAACTCCGTTCTTCAGCATATATACTCCGACAAGCACTGCGAAAAACGCCAGCTGATAGGCAAAATACAGCAATAGTAATTTTATTGTACGTCCCATAAAAGTTCTATTATATTACACCACAAAAATATACAGTTTAACGTAATAAACCAAGTATAATAAGAAGGTCAGAAGAATTAAGTACCACAATATATGTATTTCTTGGTGCTGACCATAGTAAGCAATGCGTCCCACTATCGTAGGCAATGATGCCGACTATAGTCAGCAGTGCTGTCCACAATAGTCGTCACCAAGAAATGAGATTGCAGAAATTTGATGAAAAACATATTTCTCAAATTTCTCTTTTTCCTATTTTTGTAAACTCATATTAATATAAAGAAAGAATGAAAGAAATAAACGTATCTCAGTTGGCAGACAACATGATTGAAGCCATCGGAAAAGAATGGATGCTGGTAACAGCAGGAACAAAAGAGAAATTCAACACAATGACAGCCTCATGGGGTGGCACTGGAGTATTATGGGGAAAAACAGTTGCATTCATATTCATACGTCCCGAAAGATACACATACGAGTTCATAAAAAAATGCGATACCCTTACACTGTCATTCCTTGGCGAAGAAAACAAAGCCATCCATAAAGTGTGCGGTTCTAAGTCCGGACGCGATACAGACAAAATAGCCGAAACCGGACTTAAACCAGTTTTAACAGAAAATGGCAATATCACTTTCGGGCAGGCACGTCTTACACTGGAATGTAGAAAGCTTTATGAAGATGATATTAAACCCGAAAACTTTATCGATAAATCCCTTGACGGAAAATGGTATGGTAACGGACACGGCAACTACCACAAAATGATAATATTGGAGATAGAACATATTTGGAGTAAATAATAATTTGCCCCTTTTATTTTACGCGGCGCATATTCAATCAATAAACGTATAAATAAGTTATAACACGGTTAATATTGATTAAATATGCGTCTTTTTCTGTTAATTCCAATACTTATATTTTGAATTTCCAGGCAATCAAATTATTTTTGGCGAGAATTAAAAAATTTACAAACCTTGAGTAATCATAATGAAGAATTGAAACTATGTAAAATAAATAACTAAAACCTTAATGATAAACATATTCCAGTTTATAAATATTTTTATTATATGTATTAGCAATACTTTTTATTATTAATACTATAAGAAATAATATTAATCCTAATAATAAGCCAAAACAAGAATTTATTTGAAACCATAATTAATAACCTAACTATTTTATTATGAAAGAGAAAACCTTTTTAAAAAGCGTGTGCTGTATGCTGCTCATATTCTTGAGTATACCATTTCTTAGCGCACAAGATTTAACAGTTTCTGGTAGGATTACCGACAAAAGTGGAGAATCCATTATCGGTGCTTCCATACTTGTACAAGGAACTACAAGTGGTACAATCACTGACTTTGATGGTAACTTTACTGTTCCTAATGTAGCCTCAAACGCTGTACTCGTAGTATCATACGTTGGTTACAAAACTCAAAACATCCCAGTAAACGGTAAAACAATTTTCAACATTGTGTTGGAAGAAGATACTGAAACACTTGAAGAAGTGGTTGTTGTAGGTTATGGCGTACAGAGAAAAAGTGACTTGACAGGTTCTGTTGCTTCCGTAAAAGCTTCTGACGCTTTAAAAACTACTCCTTCAGGAAATGTATCAGACGCATTACAAGGTCGTATGGCTGGTGTGTCTGTATTGAGCGGTTCTGGTGACCCGTCTCAGGATAATACAATCCGTGTACGTGGTATCAACTCTATTACAGCCGAAACTGGTCCATTGGTAGTTGTAGATGGTTTTATCGGTGGTTCTCTTCAGAATCTGAACCCTTCTGATATCCAATCAATTGAAGTATTAAAGGATGCATCTGCAACAGCTGTATATGGTTCTCGCGGTGCTAACGGTGTTATCTTGGTAACAACCAAAAATCCTGGTAAGGATAGAGTTTCAGTTAATTTCAACGCTTTTGCAAACATCAAGACTGTAGCAAAATATCCAGACACAATGGATCCTTATGATTATGCAGTCATGGTTAACGAATATGGAAAAGACAAAGGTAAAGGCGATTACTCTTATTTCAACGCAGACAAACTTGCTGACCTGAAAGCAGGTCGCGCAGGATATGATTACAGCCGTGAGATTTTCCGTACAGCAGTGACTCAGAACTACGACCTGTCAGTGAGTGGCGGTAATGAAAAAACCACATTTCTGGCATCTTTCCGTTATCAGAATGACCAAGGTGTATTGAAAGAATCAATGAGCGAGACATATAACTGGCGTCTGAAAGTTGATACAAAAATAAAAAAATGGTTGGATGCAGGTTTGAACTTCTACGGAAACTACCGCAAAAGCTCCACTCCGCGTACAAATCCTTACCGAGGCGTATTCCAAACTGCAATGTATTTTGACAATACAATGTCACCTAAAGACGAGAACGGCGACTACAACAACGTTGACTGGAGCAATAACAAAATGTACAACCCAATGGGACATATTTGGGAACTGGATTCATCCACACAGACCATTAACAACCGCCTGCAAGGATATGTGCAGTTCAATATCATAGATGGACTTACTTTCCGTTCACAGATGGGTGTATTGTTCGATAACCGTCTGAGTACCACATTGGAAAATGAAGACAGCTATCAACAATTTGCCCAATCAAACAGCCGCGCATACGCACGCAGCTACTTTAACCTTGGCTGGCTGAACACCAATACCTTGAACTATGTAAAAGAATTCAATAAAGATCACCGTATTAACGCCACAGCAGTGTTTGAACAGTCATACAACAACGACTACAATCACTTAGGACGCTCTTATTTCCCAGACTATGTTGACATTACTCATGGTTACAACAATCTTGCAATGAGTAAGGATGCATCGTTAAACGAACTACAAAGCGAACGCATTATCAATACATTGATGTCAGGAATGTTACGTCTTAACTATGTTTTCAAAAATCGCTACATGTTGACAGCATCAATCCGCGCCGACGGTTCCTCACGCCTTGAAGACAAATGGGCATACTTCCCGTCAGCGGCCTTGGCATGGGACATCAAGCAAGAAAACTTCTTACAGGACAACAACTTTATCGACCAGTTGAAACTCCGTCTAGGTTACGGTTCAGTTGGTAACCAATCTGTAGAAGCGTACCGTATTTATTCTAAAATGACCACAGCAACATCAGTTGGTCCTAACGGAACTAAACCAACCGTCTATGCTATTGACCGTCCTAATGCTCCGTATCTGCAATGGGAGCGTAATGACCAGTTCAACATCGGTGTAGATTTCGGTATCCTAAACGGACGCCTGCGCATAACTGCCGACTGGTACAACAAGTTGTCAAAGAATATTCTGATGGAAGTAGCCCAACCACCTCATTTGGGTTATAACAAATTGCTACGTAATGCCGGCGAGATAAAGAACACAGGTGTAGAATTCACAATCAGCGCAGATCCGTTCGTAAGCAACGACAGAACAGGATTCAATTGGCACTCAGACTTAACACTATCTCACAACAAAGGAACATATAACAAAATCCCAACTTTCAATCATCGCCAGCAACAGGCTGGAAACTATCAGAACGAATTGTTCCAGATGGTAGAAGGTGAGAAACTTGGTAGTTTCTGGGGATATACATTCGAAGGCTTGTGGACACAGGCCGATGTTGATGCTCCATTCGTTGATGCTAATGGAAAGCAAAACGGAAAAACCAATGGCGAAGTATATAAAGTGGTTGCAGGTAATTCAAAATACACAGATATAAACAAAGATGGTAAATTAAATGCCAACGATCAGGGAATAATAGGTTGCGGACAGCCTACTTTCAACTGGGGATGGAACAATACTTTCACTTATAAGAACTTTGATTTGTCATTCTTCATGGTAGGTTTCCATGGATTCGACATCTATAATGCCACTCACCAGATAGGTTTCAGTACTGTGGGTGGTGGATTGAAAAGTCAACAGGTTGCAGCTATTGCTCCTATGAAAGACTGGTTGAACCGCTGGACTCCTGACAATACAGACACTAACGTTCCACGTTGGGACGGCAAGGGTACTGAAAATACAAACATGTACAGTACACGTTTCGTAGAGAACGGAAGTTTCATAAAAATGAAAAGTATCACATTGGGTTATACAGTTCCTGAAAACGTATGCAAAAACTGGGGTATAACTAACCTACGTGTATATGCTTCAGTACAGAATCCGTTCCACATCACAAGCTACTCCGGTCTTGATCCGGAATCAACATTGGGAGACCCTCTTATCCAAGGTGTTGACTGGGGTAACTATCCTAACAGCCGCAACTACCTTGTCGGTCTGAACTTCGCATTCTAAAATTGTTTAATCTAAAAAATACGAATATAATATGAAAAAACTTACATATCTTGCAACTCTCGCTGGAAGTATGCTCATAGCTACTTCTTGCGTGGATTTGAACCAAGAGCCGCAATCTTTTATCTCGGAGGAAGAATATATCTCCACAATAAACCAAGAATCATTGGAAAGCGCGGTTACAGCCTTATACAATAACTTGTGGCATGACAACTATGGTTTCAACAGTCGTATCCAGCGTATTCAGGTTTGCGCAGACGAAATTACTTATCGTGCGGCCAAGCCGGGTAACGAACTGGCCTATTACGACCAGTTGAGTCCTAACATTGGAGCCAACACTGCTGACTTCGATACATCATGGGAACTGTTTTATTTTACAATTGCAAATGCCAATAAGCTTATCCACTTTGCGAAAGCACCTGCCGATGCAACAGAAGAAGAGGTTGCCAAGTTCAACAGAGCATTGGCTGAAGCCTATTTCTTGCGTGGGTTGAGTTACTTCTATTTAGTACGCATGTACGGAAATGTTCCTATTGTTCCTGAAAACGGAAACGAAACCATAATTAATTGTCCTCTCAGTACACCAGAAGAGGTTTACACTAAAATGATTGTCCCAAGTTTGGAATATGCAGTAACATGGTTGCCTAAAACTCCGCGTTCAGGAAACAGTTCCACTCCTACCAAATGGGCAGCTGAAACATGCCTTGCTGATGTATATATCACCATGGCAGGATGGCCGCTGAAGAAAGAAGAATATTACGCAAAGGCTGCCGAAGCTGCCAAAGACGTGTTGGACAATAACCAATACCATCAACAAGAAGCAAACTACGAAGACTTATGGAAAGAAGCAAACAAAAACAGTAGCGAGTTCATGTTCTGTCTGCATCACAGCCAGGCAAACAAAGTTATGGCAAGTAACTACGGAAAATCTTACTATCCTACTGATTTCTACGATAAAAACAAGGGAAAGGCACCAGGCGGATGGGCAGACTACTACGCACGAAAAGAAGCATTTGAAAAATATCCTAACGACAAGCGTAAGGAGTGGAACTTTATGACAGAATGGTATTCTACTGCAAACAACAATCAACTTACTTCATGGCAGGATAGCCCTGACGGTCTGCCTTGCATCAGTAAATATTATAATTATAACCAAGGTGACCCTGCTGCAAGTGCACAGGCAAACGGTGTGACCAGTATTTATCGTCTGGCTGATGCCAAGTTACTATATGCCGAAGCTTCCACACGTGCTACAGGAAGCGTAAACACTCAGGCTATTGAAGCTGTACGCAGTCTTCAGGACCGTGCAGGTTATGCGGAAAGAGATATTCAGGAAGTTTCCGGCAATGAGACTGCCGATGAATTCTTAGAAATTGTTTCTAACGAACGTAAGTATGAATTCTTTGCCGAAATGCGTCGCTGGTTTGAGTTGGTTCGTACAGAACAGGTAAGTGTAAAACGTGCCGAAACTTGGAATGGTTCTTTCTTCCAAACACAAGGTCACTATTATTTCCCAATACCTTCTGCTCAGATTTTGTTGACAGGTTGGACTAATAACCCAGGTTATTAATTACATTATAATTTCATAGCAATATCCCCTATCAGAATTTATGAAGTCCTGATAGGGGATTTCTATTTTATATAATAATCAACTCCAATTTTGGAATTAATTCTATTTTTACTAAGTTTGTAAATCACTCTCCAACCTCAAAAACATTAATATCATTATATGAGAACCGTAAAACTGATAACATGCAATGAATCATTTCAGGCAAGGCTGATAAAAGGAGCACTTGAAAATGAAGGAATAGCGGTAGCTATACACAATGAGAATACATCAAGTGTACTGCGTGGAATGCCTGTCAGCATCACTGGAATAGATTTGTTCGTCTATGAAGACGATTATGAGAGGGCTATGACTATTCTCGAAAATAACCAAATGATTCCTGAGAGACTGATTTACTGTCCGTATTGCGGTTCAAAAAACATTAAATTCGTATTAAGAAAGAAACACAGATTGCGTGCCATTATTTCAACAGTAATTGCCATGCTTGCTGCAGCTCCTCCGGGAACGGAACACTGGGAATATATCTGTAAAGACTGTGGAAAAGCATTTGACAAACCTGTAGGAAAGAGCAATATTTCCACAGAAAACGATGAATAAGTATATAAAAATAGCTGTTTAAACAATGTTCAAAAACCATTCAAACACTGTTTAAACAGCTATTAATTTTTCCGGTAATTATTCCTTAACTATATTTACTTCAGCCACTCCCACACGGTCGTCATTAAGCAATATTCTAAGGTCGCTGGCTGTTGTTCCCTTAAATGTATAAGTTATCGGCTTGCCATATTCGGTTACAGTTCCGTTATACACAGTGAGGAACTGGCCTCCACCACCTGAGAGCTGTATTTCGAAGGTAGAAGGAAGGTTATTCTCACGCACAAAAGTTATTGACACTTCATCTACCTTAGGATTTCCTTTCAGTGCAAATGTCAGATAGTCACCCTTGTTTCCTTGCCAGTAAGTGGTATTGTCACTATCCAGAACCTTCATCACATCTTCCGGATTTGTACTTGCCGATACAGGCTTTTCAGGCTTCTCTGCCTCCAGACGTGCATTGCGGGTATGATAGTCTTCTACGTTCAACACCGTAGTCTGTCGTATATCCTCTGATGATGATCCTGCTATCACTACAAATTCTCCGGGTTCTACTACCCACTTCATATCTGCATCAAGAAGTTCAAGATGCTTTCTGTCGATAGTAAACTTAACCTCTTTTGTTTCGCCCGGCTGCAAATGAACACGTTCGAAACCGGCAAGATTCTTTTCGTATGTAGTAACGCTGCTCAATACATCGCGTGTATATAGCTGTACCACTTCGTCTCCTGCCATATCTCCTGTATTGGTTACTTTCAACGTTACTGTAGCCGTCTCATTTGGAGTGATAACCTTAGGACTTAACTGTATATCTGAATATTCGAAAGTAGTGTAGCTCAAACCATAACCGAACGGATAAAGGGCACCATTTACGCGCGACATATTTCCGTCAGGACCAGGATTCTTTCCTCCGTCAACCTGCGAAGCAGGCTTGGCAGGGAAGTTAAACGGTATCTGTCCAACAGTCTTTGGGAATGTAACCGTAAGTTTTCCACCGGGATTATAGTCTCCAAACAAAACATCGGCTATTGCTATTCCACCTTTTGAACCAGGATACCATGCTTCAAGAATAGCTGGAACAAACTTGTCAGCCCAGTTGACAGACAGCGGACGGCCGTTTATCAACACAAGAATAACTGGTTTTCCTGTAGCCTGAACAGCCTGAAGCAACTGCAACTGACGGCCAGGAAGCTCAAGACTTGTACGCGACTTGTTTTCTCCGCATGTACGCTGGCCTCCTCCCAAAACAACTACTGCAACGTCAGATTTCAATGCGTTTTCAACAGCTATGTCAATTCCTTTTTTCTCGTCTGACGTAAGAGGATAGTCTATGATTTCACTTTCCGGCCAGTTTGCATCAACAAGGTCGCATCCTTTTGTATAAAGAACTTCGGCCTTTCCTGCAACTTTTTCTTTTATTCCTTCAAGCACTGTGGTAACATCCACTGCCAAAGGGCCATAGTGTGTCAGTGCATAACCTTCTTCATCTGCATTAGGGCCGCACACTGATATTGTCTTTACTTTGTCAATATCCAAAGGAAGAGTTTTATTGTCGTTCTTCAGAAGTACAATACTTTCACGTGATGCCTGAAGAGCAACAGCTTCGTGCTCCGGGTTTTCAACAACCTTATCGGCCTCTGCCAATTGCATCTGATATGGTGAATCGAACAATCCTATAAGGAACTTTACTCTCAATATATCGCGGACTCTGCTGTTGATAGTTTCTTCGCTAATACCACCTTCCTTAACAAGCTCTCTCAACGGTTCCACAAACGATTCCGGAGAACGGAAAGTACATCTCACGTTCAGTCCTGCCTCAATGCTCTGACGCACGGCTTCTTTCATATCTTTTGCAGTACCATGTTTGGTATATAGATATTCGACAGCATCACTGTCGGAAACCACATATCCACGGAATCCCATTTCTCCACGCAGACGCTCCGTGAGCCAATAGTAACTGCCCTGGACAGGAATACCATCATAATCATTATACGAACTCATCACGCCAAGCAGACCGGTTTCCTGAATCACTCTCTTGAAAGGATATACATGGATCATTTCTACTTCACGTGGTGACATCTGAGGGTCAACTCGTGCCATACCCTCACGTGCTCCCTTATTATTACTGTAAGCCACAAAATGCTTTGCAGTAGCAGCCACCTGATAGTCTTTCTGCATTCCTTTCACCATTTCTATACCTAGTTCGGCAACAAGATAAGGTGACTCGCCATATACTTCTTCGTATCTTCCCCAACGCTGGTCACGTCCCACATCAAGAATAGGCGCATAAACATTGGTATATCCCAACATACGTGCCTCATATCCGGTTATTTCTCCTATACGGCGTACCAGATTTCTATTCCATGTATGACCGATGCCAAGCTGAGTAGGGAAGTTTGTTGCACGATAACTCTCCACTCCACGGATACCCTCGTTGGTGAAATCAACAGGAATACCCAGTCTGGTTTCTTCTACAAAAAATCGCTGTACCTCGTTCAAAGCCCAGGCATGACGCGATGCTGGCCATACGTTAGGATTATCCGATGGCGGAAGTCCCCACTGCTGGAAACCGTTAAGATGCTCGTCTATTGCACCTATACCGTCTTTCCACAACGAAGTTTTCCATTCCGGAGTAGGAAGATCATCCTTCAACACACGTTTATAACCATAAAGAGTTACCATCTGGCATGTTTTCTCTTCCATGGTCATCTGATTCAGGAGATCTTCTATACGACTGTCAAGCGGGGCAGAAGGATCCTCATAAATATCCTTCACTCCATTCTTGTTGAAATCTATCCAACCTTTATGGTATATTTCCTTTTTTACAGGCTTATAGACAGAAGGAATTTTCTGGGCGGAAACAAATGTTCCACCGAAAGCTAAAAGAGATAATGTGATTAATAATTTCATATAAATGGTTTTGAATAAGGTTTGTACAAAGATAATCAATAATAGCTTATGTACCAATTATATAAACCATATTCAAAAAAAGTGCTCCGTAAATCAATACGAAGCACTAGCCTTTATTCCTGCATCTTCCAGCAGATGTAATATTCTGTCCAATTCCTCATGAGTGGCTTTCTGAAGATGAGTGTCCGGTGTCTCACGGTCGATGGTATAAATCATAACCTGACGCGGAGCAATCTGCTTTACAGTTTCAAGCCACGGAAGCACATAATCATCATGTGTATTATCAACATCCACACCTTCGTCTGTAGTTCCTTTCAGAAACATTGTCTGGATTATCAACTGACCGTTAAATGCTTTCATACAGTCTATTATGCGGTTCAAATCATAGTTTCCAACAGGTTTATCAACAGTGTTTATATAGTCGATATTAACCGTATCAAGCTTCAGGATATTATTGTCAACTTTCATCAGGGCATTGAAGACTTCCGGTTTATGAATGAATGTTGAATTGCTCAATACGCTTACTTTAGCCTGTGGAAAATACTTGTCTCTAAGCTCAATCGTATCGTCTATGATTTCTGCAAAATGAGGATGAGCTGTAGGTTCACCGTTTCCGGCAAATGTCAACACATCAGGAAATGGTCCGTTTGCTTTCATGTCAATAAGCCTTGCTTCAAGAGCTGTCTTTACTTCTTCGCGTGTTGGAAGTTTCTTTTTCGGACGATGGTCTTTATTATAACCGCACTCGCAATAAATACAGTCGAAAGAACAGAACTTACCGTCTGCAGGCAGAAGATTAATTCCCAATGACACTCCAAGACGACGGCTGTGTATAGGTCCGAAAATAGGAGAAGGATATATTATTGTTGACATGTTTTTTGTAGTTTTTAGTTGTTAGTTATTAGTTGTTAGTCAGACGCAAAAATAAGGAAAATATCAGTACGTTATCAACATACGGTTACCATTTTATTCTCAACTGAAACTGTATGTCTGCCTTATTATTACCCTGAATTTCTTCTGTACCTGAACTGATGGTATTTCTGTCGGTATAGTGTGTCCATCCGAATTTAGCCTGAAGCATTAGGAATTTCCCGTAATTATACTGCAATTTCAATGCTGTCCTTGTTCCTTTTCCATAAAACGAAGACATGGAAAAGGCATAAAGCAATCCCGGTTCATAAAGATATACACGTGAGTTATAATCATCTGTTGAAAACCATGCACCGCTTACGGATGCTTTCACAGGAAACGATCCATAGCTTAAATTGGCCGAAGCAGAAAGCAGGAAACCGTTTGCAGTTTCCTGACCTAAATATCCTGTATTGGTATAATCGGCCAGAACTTTAACAGAGTTATTGTCATTCAGTGAATAATTCACCTGATATCTTACTCTATGACGGATATATGGCAAAACATACTTTCCACCATCGTCTGCAGAATAGTTCTGAGCCTTGTTTTTTACACTGTACTTTATCAACATAGACAGTGAATTGCTATGTGAATAACTCAACTGGCAAACTCCCTCTATTCCCGATGTACCTGCCATATCCACACGATATCTTTTCCATGGAAAATAGAAGTAATCAACATAGCATAATAACTTTGTATTCCGTATAGCACTGGTTTCCAGACATAAATAAACACCTGTTTCATTCTGTGTCCTTGAGTTTTCACCAAAAGAATTTGCATAGAGACTCTGATATTTTTTGTCATAATACCTGTTGATAAGTGTTATATCTGTATCAACAGTCGGTGAATAACACAAAGAATTGATTGTTGCGATTGCTCCACATTTGTCAACTGCAGTCTCTCCGGAAATCATAAGTTTATTCAGGAAAAATTTATAGAATGCCCCGGCATTGAAAAAATCCTTTCCACGCGGATAGTAATGATTGTAAGGCTGATAGTCAGGATTCAACACTTTATTAAAACAGTTATAAACAGCTGTTAATCCATATTCAACATTCTTTCCATTATACGTTAAGTTACTGCCTATCACATGATTATATATAGTATTTCTCTTTTCCATATCCTTATACAGTCTATGATATCCATCAGTTTTCAACGACATTATGAACTGGTTTTCAACACGTGCATCCATATTTCTGAACGAATAGAAAAGCGTCGCATCCCATCTTTTCGAAAGTTTATAAGTAACAGCTATTCCCTGAAGATAATTATATTCTCCAGTAGAAGTGTATTTTGAAATTCCCTGTCCGGTACGCCGCAGCGATGAAGATGAAGTATATTTCCCCATACTGAAACCCATGTTCATAACAAGTCCGTATCCAAATGATGCCTTATAATTACCTAAAGCCACAGACTTGAACCGACCAATATTCTGCAAATAAAGATAAGCTGAATAAAAGTCATATCCCTTCCTGTTATAAAGTCTGAAGAAAGGTTCGCCAGAATCTTTCTCTGCAGTAATTCCGAAATAAATCTGTTTGTTATACTCAAATCTGTAACGCATGTTATTATATAACGAACTGCCATAATACTTCTTGTTAGGACTGTCAATAAGCACATTCTCAGGATAGTCAGCATATCCTGCTTTCTGATTTAACGGGATATCAACACGTGTTGTTAATTCCTGCCGGTTATATTTCATCATACGCTTGAAACTGAACTTCTCTTCTTCATCCTTAGCCGGACCTATGTAGATGAAATGCTCAAGAAACTTCCTTGTCTGCCAGTCCATTCCTTCCACTCCCAACAATTCATTTTTACTTACCACAGGACCGTACTTATAAACATAATAAAGTATGTTTTCAATCATCTTGTCTGAGAGAAAAGGTAACTGTTCAAGCTGCTCTTTCGTCAAAGTGTTAAAATTGAACGGATTTTCGGCTATTTCGGACAATTCTTCGTATTGTTCCATCCATGATGACAGATTTTCATCATCTACCGACATTTCGCTCCATTCTACAATATCAGACTGAGAATATAAACAAGTTATAAAAACATAACTTATTGAAATATAAAGAAGTAACCTACTTATCCACATTATGTTGATAAAATTATAAACAACAAAAAAAATAATACTTTTATCAACCATATAATTGTTTTTATTCCTATTTTTGCGTCAATGAGTAAATACATATACATATTGACAATAATGTGCTTTTTAACAATTCCTGAACTGAAAGCACAGGATTCTCCGGATAACAGAGGATATATGGTCAAAGTATGTGTCTATGATGGAGACACTATACCATATATAACTCTCAGGAATGTATATGTGTACCCTAAAATGAAATTTAAAAATAAAAAACAGGAAAGATATTATTATCGCCTGGTTAGGGACGTAAAGAAGACACTGCCTATAGCAAAGGAAATAAGAAACATTGTAATAGAAACATACGAATATCTGGAAACTCTCCCCGACGAAAAAGCCAAAGACAAACATATCAAGGCTGTAGAAAAAGGATTGAAGGAGCAATACACCCCAAGAATGAAGAAATTGACATTTTCACAGGGTAAATTGTTGATAAAGTTGGTAAACCGTGAATGCAACCAATCATCATACCAACTGGTTAAAGCTTTCATGGGACCTTTCAAAGCCGGATTTTATCAGACATTCGCCGCACTGTTCGGTGCCAGTCTCAAAAAAGAATACAGACCTGAAGATGAAGACGAGATGGTGGAACGTATAATTACCCTTGTTGAAAACGGACAGCTATAAAACATTTATCCACAATATAAACATTTGTAAATCATGCGTTTATATTGTGGATAATTACGTTATCAATAATGTATCAACAGTTATTTCTGAACTCCATAAGCTTGTTGGCAAACTCCCATAACACAATTCCGGCAGTTACGGATACATTCAGTGAATGTTTTGTGCCATACTGAGGTATCTCTATACATCCGTCGCACATGTCAACAACCTCCTGTTTCACTCCCTTCACCTCATTTCCCATTACTATTGCATATTTCTTGTCCCTATCCAGAACCATATCACCAAGCATCGTACTACCTTCGCACTGTTCTATCGACAATACTGTATATCCAGCCTCATGCAACTCATTTACAGCATCTTGTGTGTTCTGACAATATTTCCAGTCAACGGTATTTTCTGCCCCCAAAGCCGTCTTGTGCATCTCTGCATTAGGAGGAGTGGCCGTAATTCCGCAAAGATATATCCTATTGACAAGGAAAGCATCCGAAGTACGGAATACAGCACCAATGTTGTGCAAACTTCTCACTTCATCAAGTACCACAACCAGAGGAAGCTTGTCTGCCTCCTTGAATTCTTCTACCGTCAGACGGTTCATTTCCGTTATTTTCAGCTTTCTTATTTCAGACATACCTATATATTTACAATTACTGTCCGCAAAGATAAAAACAATATTAATAACCCTGTTGAAATCTGTTGAAAAGGTGTAGAAAACGTGTAGAAAACATGAGAATAGATTTTTAAAACTATTTCTTGCATTTATGAATCAAACATTTATAAGAATCTGGAAACCAACAATCCAAAAAACTTACCGGAAAGTTTCCTAAACAATTTGAACACAATTTTAATAAGAAATGAATAGTTGATAAACAGAAAGTTTTTAACTTTGCACAATATCAACAAAATGTTAATATACCAACTAAGTACTGAATTATCAGCACTTAACGCTGTTGAATCGTTATTGATACAGTAAGCACTTATATTAATAACTTAAAAAGCAAGAAATACAGTATTATTTTTGCCAACACAATCAACAGCCTATTAATAGCATCATAAGATTTCTTTTAAAAAGAAGAAAAAATAAAATATTTATAGTTATGAAAGAAGAATGGTTGAAAAAGGGTTATGTGGATGAACCCGTAGATAAGACACTGGACTTGAAAGCCGAGATAGACAAGCTCCGCAAGGAAAAGAATGCCGTGATACTGGGGCACTTCTACCAAGCGGACGAAATACAGGAAATTGCCGATTTCATTGGCGACAGCCTTGCGCTTGCCCAGTGGGCAGCAAAGACCGATGCCGAGATAATAGTGATGTGCGGTGTTCACTTCATGGGAGAGACTGCAAAGATACTGTGTCCCGACAAGAAAGTTCTCATACCGGATTTCAACGCAGGATGTTCGTTGGCCGACAGCTGTCCTGCCGACAAGTTTGCCGAGTTCGTTAAGCAGCATCCTGACCACACCGTAATTTCATACGTCAATACAAGTGCGGCAGTCAAGGCTGTAACAGACGTTGTGGTTACATCTACCAATGCCAAACAGATAGTGGAAAGCTTCCCTGCCGACCAGCCAATGATCTTCGGTCCGGACAAGAACCTTGGAAACTACATAAATTCCATTACAGGACGAAATATGCTTCTTTGGGACGGAGCATGCCATGTACACGAAAAATTCTCTGTAGAGAAGATTATAGAGCTTAAAAAGCAGTATCCTGATGCCGATGTACTGGTACATCCAGAGTGTAAGGGAGCGGTAGCCAAGCTGGCAGACAAGATAGGTTCTACTGCAGGACTGCTTAAACATGCAATTAACAGTGACAAGAAAGACTTTATTGTAGCTACTGAAAGCGGAATACTGTTCGAAATGCGACGCAAATGTCCTGAGAAGAACTTTATTCCTGCACCTCCTGAAGACAGTACCTGTGCATGCAATGAATGTAACTTCATGCGCCTGAACACTCTGGAGAAACTCTATAACACACTGAAATACGAATGGCCTGAGGTTGTGGTGGACGAAGCGATAGCTAAAGAAGCCATAAAACCAATAAAGCGTATGCTTGACATATCTGCTAAACTTGGATTGTAAAATTTGTATTTTAACAATTAACATAAATGCTTCATGTTGTTAACAAACGTGGAGCATTTTCTTTATTTATTAAACTATGTTATAAAGCATAGATTTTTGGCTGAAATACTTGCAGATTACCAGAAAGTCCGTACCTTTGTACTGTGTTTTTCATAGTATTAGATTTTAAGGTTAACAAAGGTTGGAGTACAGCGGTACTCCTTTTTTTATG
>NZ_JACJLE010000191.1 GCF_016901995.1 Bacteroides caecigallinarum
ACGCTGGAGACTTATTTCAGCGGAAAGAGGGAGATGTTCGAGGGGCTGAAGATTGCGGAACTGGAGAAGGAATGGACGGAATATCCTGTGCTGCATCTGGACCTGAATACTGAAAGGTATGCCACTCCGAAGGATCTGGAGAACAAGCTTGACCTGTTTCTGAAACAGTGCGAGGCTCTTTATGGCAAGAATCCGGATGAGTATTCGCTTGCGACAAGATTTGAGGGGGTAATACGAAGAGCGGCGGAAAAGACTGGAAGGAACACTGTAATCCTGGTAGATGAATATGACAA
>NZ_JACJLE010000192.1 GCF_016901995.1 Bacteroides caecigallinarum
TACGGAAGTACAACGGAACATTGTTAATAAAGCCCTCAAAGAAAAGTCAGAAACGTTTCACGGACAAACTGCATGAGGTTGTGCTGACCAAAGGTAAGTCACTATCCCAGCAGGAGCTGATAGAGAAACTTAATCCTATAATAAGGGGATGGGGTAACTACTACAGCCATGTGGTATCAAAGGAGGTGTTCTGCCGATGTGACCATATCTTAATAAATCAACTTAAAAGATGGTCATATCGCAGACATACCAACAAGTCAAGGAAATGGATAAGGAAGAAGTATTTTATCCG
>NZ_JACJLE010000193.1 GCF_016901995.1 Bacteroides caecigallinarum
ACCTGGAGCTGCACTACCAGAACGTGATGTTTATTCTGTTCAAACTGCTGGGATTCTATACGCAGGCGGAATATCATACCTCGGAGGGAAGGATTGACATGGTGGTGAAGACACCGGACTACATATACGTGATGGAGTTCAAGCTGGACGGTACGGCGGAAGAGGCAATGCAGCAGATAGAGAGCAAGGACTATGCCCTGCCTTTCGAATGTGACGGAAGGAAGCTGGTGAAAGTGGGTGTGAACTTCAGCTATGAGAAGAGGAATGTGGAGAGGTGGATTG
>NZ_JACJLE010000194.1 GCF_016901995.1 Bacteroides caecigallinarum
ACCTGGAGCTGCACTACCAGAACGTGATGTTTATTCTGTTCAAACTGCTGGGATTCTATACGCAGGCGGAATATCATACCTCGGAGGGAAGGATTGACATGGTGGTGAAAACAAATGAATACATTTACGTGATGGAGTTCAAGCTGGACGGCACAGCGGAAGAGGCAATGCAACAGATAGAGAGCAAGGACTATGCCCTGCCTTTCGAATGTGACGGAAGGAAGCTGGTGAAAGTGGGTGTGAACTTCAGCTATGAGAAGAGGAATGTGGAGAGGTGGATT
>NZ_JACJLE010000195.1 GCF_016901995.1 Bacteroides caecigallinarum
AGGTAGCCGTACCGGAAGGTGCGGCTGGAACACCTCCTTTCTGGAGTGATACCGTAAAGATATCAAGAAGGTTTATGCTTCTTGTACTACAGGCAAGTTTGTTTAATTAGATATATGATAGAAATATCAGGAGGCAGGGGAGCCTAAAACACAAGGCCGGCCCCGGAAAAGCGGTCCGACTCCGTAACCTTCACATTAAAAAGATCTTTGACATGATGTAACAAGCTGAAAAAGTAAAAATTTGGTCAAAACCAAAAGAGCTAAAAGTATATATCATCCG
>NZ_JACJLE010000196.1 GCF_016901995.1 Bacteroides caecigallinarum
ATATAATGTGACGCTTGTACTACATTCTGTTTGTTTATCTAAAATCTTTCAAAGAACTTTCTTTCGTTTTGGAAGCGAAAGCGTTTGCAAAGGTAAGGGATTTATTTTTAACCACCAAACTTTTTCGAAAGTTTTTTTTTGAAAAAGTTTTTTTTCAGTTTGAAAAACCAGACTTTCTTTCTCGCTCCCTTGCTACTACAAGGTAAGATACTCAAAAGGATTTTCATATCTCCTTACTCAGCTTCAGCATGTCAACTTAACCGCTCTCCCTCTCGAAAGC
>NZ_JACJLE010000197.1 GCF_016901995.1 Bacteroides caecigallinarum
AGGCTCTCGCCCATTGACCAATATTCCTCACTGCTGCCTCCCGTAGGAGTTTGGACCGTGTCTCAGTTCCAATGTGGGGGACCTTCCTCTCAGAACCCCTATCCATCGTAGGCTAGGTGGGCCGTTACCCCGCCTACTACCTAATGGAACGCATCCCCATCGTTTACCAATGAATCTTTAATGGTATTATCATGCAATCTTACCATACTATCAGGTATTAATCTTTCTTTCGAAAGGCTATCCCTGAGTAAACGGAAGGTTGGATACGCGTTACTCAC
>NZ_JACJLE010000198.1 GCF_016901995.1 Bacteroides caecigallinarum
ATTCCCGTATAGCTCGGCAACAGGAATTCCATGAAACCGTCCTCCACCTCTTTGTTCGGGAATCCCAGTATATAAGTCTTGAATCTGCTGTCATAATCCTTGATTGTCAGATACCCGCTCTGATACAAAATCGGCACCGGATCTTTCCTGAGTGTTTCCAGTCCGTTCAGCGAGTCCGCCGTAGCATACTCCCTCATCAGCTTCTTCAGGTTATATCCGCATCCCTTCATCAGCTCCACTAGGAAAGTAGGCGTACCCGTCTCGAACCAATAAT
>NZ_JACJLE010000199.1 GCF_016901995.1 Bacteroides caecigallinarum
GCAAGAATCCGGATGAGTATTCGCTTGCGACAAGATTTGAGGGGGTAATACGAAGAGCGGCGGAAAAGACTGGAAGGAACACTGTAATCCTGGTAGATGAATATGACAAGCCTATGCTGCAGGCTATAGATAATGAGGAGCTGCAGGATGAATACAGGAACACGCTGAAGGCTTTCTATGGGGCGCTGAAATCGATGGACAGGTATATACGGTTCGCTCTGCTGACGGGGGTGACGAAATTCGGAAAGGTGAGTGTGTTCAGCGACTTGAACAA
>NZ_JACJLE010000200.1 GCF_016901995.1 Bacteroides caecigallinarum
AACTGATGCGCATTCGGAGTTTGTCAGGACTTGATAGGCGGTGAAGCCCTCGCATCCAATCAGTCGCTCTACCTCACATCAGTAATCCTCGAGGCTGCACCTAAATGCATTTCGGGGAGTACGAGCTATCTCCAAGTTTGATTAGCCTTTCACCCCTACCCTCAGCTCATCCAGAAGCTTTTCAACGCTTATTGGTGCGGACCTCCATCTGGTGTTACCCAGACTTCATCCTGGCCAAGGGTAGATCACTTGGTTTCGCGTCTACCGCA
>NZ_JACJLE010000003.1 GCF_016901995.1 Bacteroides caecigallinarum
ACCACCTTGCCAACATGAAACGTCTTCTCCTTGAAACGGACGAATGGTTACGACGTCGCATACGAATGTGTATATGGAAATCTTGGAAAAACCCTAAGACGAGAATATCAAATCTGATTCGATGTGGAATCTCTAAGAGGAAAGCCAATGAATGGGGTTATACTCGATTGTATGATCTGAATAAATTTAACAATATGAAATATCGAATAAAGCTTATCATTACATGTTTTATATTAGGACAATTTCTCTTCTCTTGTAGTGATAAAGAATTAATAGAAGAACCGCCAACTGTTGAAGAACCTACTCCGGAACCGAAACCAGAACCTGAGCCGGATCCAGAACCGGAACCTATAGTGACACTACCTGAATTACATGTTGACGGTCGTTATCTGAAAAATGCTGAAGGAGAAATTGTAAATCTTCATGGCTTTACCCAGACATATAGTCCTTTTTTCAATAGTAACAGATGGTCAAATTATGATGTAAACGGATGTTTGAGTTATAATAAACGTATGGTAGACGAAATTCTGGATGCCGGTTGGAAATTTAATTTTGTGCGTATGCATCTTGATCCATACTGGAGTGATGACCCCAATAAACCTTCTGTTCGTTATGAAGGGCATGAAAGATTTTCAGAAGTACGTTTCCGCAAGTATCTAGATGAACTGTTTGTTCCTATGGCCGAATATTTTTTATCAAAAGGAATGTATGTAGTTATGCGTCCGCCTGGAGTCTGTCCTAATGGTGAGGGTTACGAGGGTATAGAGATTGGTGACACTTATCAAGAATTCTTGTTGAAAGTGTGGGATATTGTGTCAAAACACAGTAAACTGAAGAATAATACCGGTATTATGTTTGAATTGGCTAATGAACCGGTAAATATCAAAGGTACGGATGGCAAATTTGGAAGCAGTGGTGAAGCTTGTTTTGCAAATATGAAGGAATATTTTCAGGCTATTGTAGATAAAATCCGTTCTAATAATAGTAATAATATAATATGGGTACCAGGTTTAGCCTATCAGTCTTCGTATGCAGGATATGCTACTCATAGGATTGAAGGGGAGAATATTGGATTTGCAGTACATTGTTACCCCGGATGGTATGGCAGTGATGCAGAAGAAGACAGCTCTGAAGGTATTGGTTCTTCTACAGGAGGAGGTTATGAAGCTTTTCAGCGTGGATGGGATGCACAGGTTGGTCCTGTTGCAGAATTTGCACCTATAATGGTGACAGAAATTGATTGGGCCCCGAAGAAATACGATGCTACTTGGGGAAAGAGTATAACAGGAGAAGCTGGAGGAAAAGGTTTCGGGGCAAACTTTAAGTATATAGCCGATAAGTCCGGTAATGTCTCATGGCTGTTCTTTACTACAGATTCTGAAATGTTGGCTGCTTTTGAAGATATACCTGGCGAACCGGGAAACTACACCTTCCTTAATGATCCAGAAGCATGCCCTTGGCCTATGTATCATTGGTTTAAGGAGTACGCTGAAGGTGTGGTTGTTAATGGAGAGTTGGAAAGGCTTGAATTCGTTGGAACGCCGGATAATATTGAATTGGTTATGGGTGATGCTGAATATATAAATGTTAAGGCTGTCTATTCTGATGGATCTACACGTATGATTACACACGAAGTAACTCTTGCTTCATCTGATGATTCTGTTGTTAAGGTTGATGGAGTAGGTAAAATAGTAGCTGTATCCGAAGGACAGGCTACTCTTACAATTTCATATGTAACAGACAGTCAGGACCGAAAAGAACTTTCTGTTTCAGTAAAAGTCCTTTCTCCATTTATTTTAAAAGAAGAGTTTTTCAATCCTTCAATATGGGAAGATGGATCGTTTGATGAAGAAACTTCTACACTCATTACAGGAAAATATGGTTTTGGAGGATGGCAATATGCTGATGGACTAGATTTGCATGAGTACTGCTCTATAAGAGTAGAATTGGCTTCACCTAATGATTGTGGAGCATCTTTCAGACTATTTGACCAAAATTCATATTGGACATCACCTGCAATGTATGATTTTGGTAGTTCTACTGTAATAAATGTCAATCTGCAGAATATGACTAATGCTGAAGGTATAAAACTTGATCCTTCTCATCTGTATATAGTAGGATTTTGGTCTACAGGAGGCAAACCTATAACGATTAAGAGTATTTCTTTAAATAAATAAGTATTTTCAAGTTATTCTTGTTCATAAGTTTGGGATTCTTTAATTAAAGTAGGTTTATTATTAAATACCGGTTCTAGGTGAACAAGCATTTCATCGGACCGGTATTTTTATTATATTTACTGCATGAAATAATATGGATATGAAAAAGCTGTTATTTTTATTTATTGCTTTAGTTTGTACTTTTGTAGTTTCTGCCCAAAGTACATCATGTAAACAAAGATTGATTGTGGCTACCGATTTGGGTGGTGCCGATCCTGATGACACACAATCATTGATACATCTTCTAGTTTGTTCGGATGTTGTAGATATTGAGGGAATAATAAGTTCCTCCTCATGGATAGATTGTCCGGACTGGACTGCTGAAATTATAAAAGTGATAGACGGTTATTCAATGGTTTTGCCCATGTTGAGGAAACATTCCGATGGCTTTCCTGATGCTGGCTATCTGAAATCGATAGTGAAACGCGGGCAGTCGGTTTCTAACATGGCAGGTGTAGGCCAAGGAAAAGATTCTCCTGGTTCTGAACTTATTATTTCAGCTGTCGACAAGCAGAGTGATTCCCGACCAGTGTGGCTTTTAGCATGGAGTGGTATGAATACCATAGCTCAGGCAATATGGAAAGTTCATGAAAGTAGAACTTCTGAGGAGTTTAAGAGGTTTGTTGCTAAGATACGTATATACGATGTGTTGGGACAAGACGATGCCGGGGCATGGATTGCAAAGCATTTTCCTGAAATACAGTATATACGCAATACTCAGGTTTACGGATGTGGTCCGTCTGATGAGTGGATAGCAGAGAATGTGCAGTCAAAAGAACCGTTCGGAGCAACATATCCCGACAGAAAATGGGCTGCTGAGGGAGATACACCTTCTTTCCTTTATGTTTTGGCTAACGGATTAAATGTGCCCGACAGTGTCTCATACGGTGGATGGGGAGGAAGGTTTTCAAAAGAACCTGTTGCAGGTGTAAGAGGTATGGATTTTATAGAAAAATCTGGTAAGAGTGAAGCACAGTATGATACATACTATATGTATGCTAGTGCACCAGAAGGTGTTAATGCTATAAATAAATGGAAGGAACATATTCTGAACGATTTTGCTGCAAGGATGATATGGACAACTACTTCTGAATATTCAGAAGCCAATCATCACCCAATAGTTGTTATAAACAATGATTCTACTTACAATCATATCAATATTGAGGTATCAGCAGGAGAAACATTATTGTTGGATGCATCTTCTTCGTTCGATCCTGATAATGATGATTTGCATTATGAGTGGATGGTATATAATGAACCAGGAAGCTATAAAAGAACCGTTAGCCTGAATTATGATAATATGGGGAAATGCAAGGTCATTATACCAGATGATGCAAGAGGGAAGAATTTCCATGTTATGTTAGTTTTAACTGATGATGGTGTTCCATCTCTTACTGCTTATAGAAGATTTGTCATAGACGTTAAATAAAAGATTTATTAATCCTGCCAGTTGATTGATATTATTGCGATAAGACAATAATGTCATAATTCTAAGTATATTCATACCACATTTCACTTTCACATCCTTCACATATCACTTCAATAACGCATAATAATTATTCTCGTTCTTGCGGTACTTCTTTTCCATTTCGGAATAGTCAGTTAACTGTCCATCACAAAACTTATAACTTGGGAACATTATGGTTTTCATTTAATTTGTAAATATCTTATAGAATCTCTAAAAGTACGTTGCAAACAGATATAACTCCTTGTTGTTTGACACGTGTCGGACGAATTGCTGACAGCTGTCAAACGAATTGCCTACACGTGTCAGACAATCGTCCGACAGCTGTCAGACGATAAAGGGTTCCTGGAATTTTAGAACTTGACACAAACAGTCTTTGAATAATTGATAAAATTGGATATGTCTTCCGTGAAAATCCTGGCATGAGTTTCTGGGTGGAGATAAATTTAAAATCCGAAACTTGAGTTATAATAACAGACACGTTGATATAAAGAGAAATTCTGGTATTGTTCATGTATTAATCTTTTGAAACGAAAAAAGGTATAAAGTCATTACTCTATACCTTTTTTAATGATTTATTAGCTAATCAGTATTTATTATTGTATGGTTGCATCATTACCGGAAGTAGCATAAAGCCCTATCATAGCACCTGTAAATCCGCCTGCTACGTTTGTCGACAAAATATCTCCCGAAACTGTTTCTCCCAAATTTTTGAATTCATCTTTTCCTGTAGCATAACTGAATGTATAGTTGTTTCCTTCGGCTTCAACCTGCAGCTTGATAGGTGTTGTGTCTTCAATTTTTACACTAGCAATTGTAGTAGAACTACCTTTTGCTGTACGTTGCAAAACCAAATAGTTGTCTTCAGCCTTTTTAGTTACACCGAACACATAGTTGAAACTTTCGCTCTGGTAGCATGTAATACCTGCAAGATCTTTTTCAGTACGAGGAATGTATGAAAGAGTTGTTGTTGCGGTAAAGTTTATATGTTGCTGGCGATAGAACAATGTTGATGTAGGAACTTTAGCTTTTATGTTTGTCTCATAAGGTGTTATGCTGAGCCCTTCTGTAGTAGTAGAAACAAATCCTTCCTTTGCTCCTCTTACTCCAACCCAACGGTAATCAAGTGGGGTTGTTGTAAATGAGTCGCTGAAAGTGAAATTTCCGTTAGGGAAGTAACCGTCTTTTCCTGTCATGTTTTTTACACCTTGAGGCATTTTAAGCTTTGCTTTCAGTGGTTCCAGACCACCTTCAAAAACAGGGAATGTGCCAGTCCAGTCTACAGGAAGGATAAATGTTTCACGTCCTGTATTTACTCTGTTTGTTTCATTTGGACGTATTGCCAGGAATACACCATAGTATTTACCGTCTGGTCCTTCTACTAAATCAGCGTGTCCAGCCCAGTCTACTTTCTCTGGTCTGTCAGCTGGCAAATGTCTTTGAGAAAGTATAGGGTTCTTTGGAGCTGGTTTGAACGGACCTTTAGGACTATCTGCTATAAATATAACTTCGCTATGCCATCCGCCAGTACCACCTTCAGCACACATCAGATAGTATTTGCCGTCTTTTTTATAAAGATGTGGAGCTTCTATCCATATAGGTTTTTTAGAAAGGTCTACTCCACCGTTTACAACAACCTTGTCTGTTTCTGGAATAATCTGGTCTTTTTCTGTATCATATTCCCAAACCTTTATTACTCTGTGACCTTCGTATAAGGCTTTTTCTGGTGCATCGTTATGTACTATGTATGCCTTACCATTGTCATCGAAGAAGATGTCAGGGTCAATACCTTCGAAGTTCAGTTTTATTGGGTCGCTCCATCCCTGCATAGGATCTTTAGTTTTTACAACCATGTTTCCGATACCTCCGGCAAATTGAGTTGTAATCATGTAGAAGGTATCATTGTTTGGATTATATCTTATGGTTGGTGCATATATACCTGCGCTTATTCCTGTATCTTCTACTTTTAGTTGAGACGGGCGATCCAGTACGTGTCCTATTTGCTTCCAGTTGACCAAATCTTTTGAATGGAAGATAGGTACACCTGGATTAATGGCGAATGAAGAACATACCAGATAATAGTCGTCTCCCTTACGGCAGATACTTGGGTCCGGATAACATCCTTGTAGGATAGGGCTGTAGAATTCATCTTCTCCCAAAGGGTTGTTGGTATATACGGCATCGTTTCCTGTATAAATGAAATCTTTGAAAACAGGAGTTCCCGGCTCAGGTTTGAATCCGGTGTCAGCACATGAAGATATTATTGCTCCCAGTGCACCTAATGCTAATAATTTGATTTGATTTTTCATGATTAAATTAATTGAAATTTTACGTGTGTTTAATGATATAGTTGTGTAATCTTTACAATCGCAAAGATACTATAATGCTTTATAAATAAGTGTCACAGATGTTTCATAAGTTTTGTTGTGTGTTACTACATATAATTTTTTTTATGCTTTACTCTATAGGGGGGTATTGTCTTTATTTTTAGGTTTTTATATTAGGACGTGTAATATTGGCGCTATATATTTGTACTCTATGGAAATACTTTTTCCCACTGATGTAACGTATGTTATTATACTTGTAACATAAAAATTTGAATTTCGATTCATATGGTAATATTTTTGCATTATAAAAACATGGAACTATGGAAAAAAAAATTATTTTTATTTTTCTCTTTATTATACCCTTGCAGCTGTTTTCGCGCAGTAAGGTAGTAAGTGATAGTATTTTCAGTAATATTCTGAAAACTTCCAGAAATTACTCTGTTTATTTACCACCATCTTATCAGGATGATAAGAAATATCCAGTGCTTTATTTGTTTCATGGAATGTCGCAAACAGACCGTGACTGGCTGTGGCGAGGACATTTACAGGAAGTGGCCGACAGACTAATATACTCAGGTGAGGCAGATGAAATGATTATTATTATGCCGGATGCCGGTGGTGATATATATAAGGGTTTTTGGAACGGGTATTTTAACATGCCGGGATGGAAATATGAAAGTTTCTTCTTTGAGGAACTGCTTCCTTATGTTGAGAAAAAATATAATGTTATAAGTGACAAGTCGCACAGGGCGGTAGCTGGCTTGTCAATGGGGGGAGGTGGGGCTACAGCTTACGGGCTGTGGTATCCTGATAAATTTTCGTCGGTATATGCAATGAGTGCCCTTATGGATATACCTGAGTTTGGGGCGGCAAAATATGATAATCCTGATGATAAACTTGCAATATTGACACGGGCTGTTAAAGAACGTAGCTGTGTGAAATTTGTAGAAAATGCAAATGATCAGACTAAAGCAGAATTAAGAACTGTTGAATGGTTCATTGATTGTGGCGATGATGATTTTTTGTTGGATAGAAATATTGAGTTTTTCCATGCAATGAGGAATTCCGGTATTGGATGTCAGTTTAGGGTGAGAGATGGCGGACATGATTGGGAATATTGGCATTCGGCTTTGTATATGTGTTTACAGTTCGTATCAGATGGTTTTAAAGATTAAGATTTGTGTCTTATGAGATTTTTTTTAGTATTTGTTTTAATATCTCTTGTAAATGGAATAGGAGCTGAAAATCTCAGACTATGGTATTCTAATCCTGCAAAAAACTGGTGGGAAGCACTTCCCGTGGGTAATTCCCATATAGGGGCGATGGTTTATGGTGGTATTGACCATGAAGAGATTCAGTTGAATGAAGAAACATTCTGGTCTGGTTCACCTTATAACAATGATAAATCTGGTGCCAGTCGGTATTTGGGTGATGTAAGGGAACTGATATTTCAAGGGAGGAATGCTGAAGCACGGAAATTACTTGATGAGAATTTTTTTACAGGTAACCATGGGATGCGTTATCTTACGTTAGGCAGTCTGTTAATTGATTTTTCCGGTGTAGATAACGTAAAGAATTATTACAGGGAGTTGAATCTGGATGATGCGACAGCTGTAACCGGGTTTACTGTTGATGGGATAAAATATAAACGTACTGTCTTTTCATCATTTTCAGGTAATGTAGTTGTGATTATGTTATAACGAATAAATAATTTAAACAGTATAAATCCATGAAAAAACATTTTTTATTCTCTTTTATTTTGGCTCTGGGATGTATGTGTGGTGGTGAATCGGCGGCACAGTCGAGTGATAATGGCAATGGAACTTTCACAAATCCTGTATTATGGGCCGACGTGCCAGATCCGGACGTAATCCGTGTTGGTGACGATTATTATATGGTAAGCACTACTATGCATCTTATGCCTGGTGCGCCGATAATGCATTCCAAGGATTTGGTGAACTGGAAAATCATTAATTATCTGTATGACAAGCTTGATGATAAGACTTCTTATAATTTGGAAGGTGGTACAGTATATGGAAGAGGACAGTGGGCTACATCTTTAAGATATAGAGATGGAAAGTATTATGCCTATTTTTCTCCAAACGACACCCCTTATAAGGGATATGTATATACTACAGATAATCCTGCAGGGGAATGGACTTTGTTGGCGCGTACCCCGCATTTTCATGATGCTTCGTTGTTCTTCGATGATGATGGCAGGGTATATGTATTCTACGGAACAGGACAGTTACGTGAGTTGAAACCGGATCTGACAGGTGTTCTGGAAGGTGGACTTGATACAAAAGTATTCGAACGCGACAGTGAAGAGAACGGACTTCTTGAAGGTAGTAGAGTTATAAAACACGATGGAAAATATTATCTGATAATGATTTCATGGCCTGTGGGAGGCAAGCGACGTCAGGTTTGTTATAGAGCCGACAACATAGCCGGACCATATGAAAAACGTGTGATACTTGAGGATGCTCTTGGAGGATTTCCATATGTGGCACAAGGTACCATAGTAGACGATGGTAAGGGTAATTGGTACGGAGTTATTTTCCAGGATAGAGGTGGTGTGGGCCGTGTGCTTACGGTGATGCCTTGCCGTTGGGTTGACGGATGGCCTATGCTCGGAGATGAAAACGGTCGTGTGCCGGAAGTAATGAAAAAGCCTGTACAGGGATATCAATCAGAAGGACTGGTGGTTAGTGACAGCTTTAATGACGGTAGTCTTAAACTGAACTGGCAATGGAATCATAATCCTGTGGATTCTTGTTGGAGTCTGAAAGAAAGACCAGGTTACCTCAGACTGAAGACTGCCAGGGTTGTGGATAATTTATTCCTTGCTCCTAACACTCTGACCCAGCGTATGGAAGGTCCGCGCTGTGAAGCCGTCGTTTCTTTTGATATCTCGGCTATGAAGGATGGCGATGTGGCAGGATTCAGCGCATTCAATGGTGATGCTGGAATTCTTGCTTTGTCATGTGAAGGTGATAAAAAATATCTTAATATGAAATCGGAAGTTGTTAGTCTGAGTGATGAGAAGAAAGAGGTGACCGGTATTGACAGAAAAGTAATGGAGAAGGTTGAACTTGAATCAGATTGTGTGTTTTTGCGTATCGATGGTGATTTCCGATTGAATAAAGATATAGCTTCTTTCTATTATAGCTATGACAATAAGAATTGGAAAAAGATAGGTAGTGATTTCAGGATGGTATTCGACTACAGACGATTCTTTATGGGTACTAAATATGCCATATTCAATTATGCTACCAAGTCTCAGGGAGGATATGTGGATGTAGACTTCTTTGATTATAAGCGAATAAGATAATCGCATTAGTAATGATAACAGTTTTATATATAGTTTTTAATAGGTAGGCATCATACATAATATTGTAAATTTTAAAATATTGAGGATTATGAGAAAACATTTGTTTTTTTGTTGTCTCATTTGTATGGGAATGTGTGTAAGTGCAGCAGAAAGAAAAATATCAAGTCCGGACGGAAGATTAGTAGTGATGGTTTCGGACACTGACGGTAAGGCCACATATAGTGTGACATACGATGATGAGTTGTTCATAGCATCATCTCCTCTTGGTATGAAGACAAATATTGGAGATTTCACATCAGGGCTGTCAATAGGTGAAGATGTAAAAGTTTCTCTAATAGAGAACGAGTATAATCTGCCTAATATAAAGAAAAGTAGTGTTAAATATAGTGCAGGTAAGGCTATTGTACCGTTTATGAAGGATGGTAAGACGGCGTTTGACGTGGAATTCAGTGTCTCAAACAATGATGTGGCTTTTCGTTATACGGTTTATCCTAAGGGAAATACACTTTGTTGCGTGATAGAAGATGAGGCTACAGGATTTACAATGCCTGATGGAACTACAACTTTCCTTTGCCCTCAGAGTGGTCCGATGGGTGGTTTTGCCAGAACTTCTCCAAGTTATGAAACTCCATATACATTGGATGCTGCTACAGGAAGCAACGGATGGGGCGAAGGATATACTTTCCCGTGTCTGTTCCGTAATTCCGATAAAGGATGGATTCTTGTTTCAGAAACTGGGGTTGACAGTTATTATTGTGCATCACACTTGATGGGAGGTAACGGTAATACGTATAAAATAGGATTTCCTAATCCGGGAGAATTCAATGGCAACGGAACTTCAGTACCGGGAATGGCTCTTCCTGGAAAGACACCTTGGAGAACTATTACTGTAGGACGTACTTTGGCACCAATAGTTGAAACTACTGTACCTTTTGACGTTGTAGAGCCTTTGTATGAAGCTTCAAAGGACTATACTGCAGAGTATGGTTGCGGTACATGGAGTTGGATTATTGCCGGTGATGGCAGTATGACTTACAATGACCAGAAACGATATATTGATTTTTGTGCCGACATGGGATACCGTACAGTACTAGTTGATGCATTATGGGATACACAGGTGGGGTATGACAAGGTGGAAGAACTGGCACGTTATGCGAAATCAAAGAATGTAGGTCTCTATCTTTGGTATAACTCAAATGGTTATTGGAATGATGCACCCCAGGGACCTCGTGGAAAAATGGATAATACCATTAAACGCAGAAAAGAAATGCAGTGGATGCAGAAGGTTGGCATAAAGGGTATTAAGGTGGATTTCGTTGGAAGTGACAAACAAATGGCAATGAAACTATATGAAGATATACTTGCTGATGCTAATGATTATGGATTACTGGTTATCTTTCATGGTTGTACGATTCCAAGAGGATGGGAGAGAATGTATCCGAACTATGCAGCCAGTGAGGCTGTTCTTGCCAGTGAGAATATGAATTTCTCACAGGGAAGCTGCGATGCAGAGGCATTCAATGCATGTATTCATCCGTTTGTGCGCAACACTATAGGTAGCATGGACTTCGGTGGCAGTACGTTAAACAAATTTTATAATGCAGCCAACGAACCTAGAGGCAGCCGCAGGGTTACTTCTGATGTTTTTGCACTGGCTACTGCAGTTCTTTTTCAGAGTCCTGTACAGCATTTTGCAATGGCACCGAATAATCTGACAGATGCACCGGTATGGGCTGTGGACTTCATGAAGAAGGTTCCTACAACTTGGGATGATGTCAAGTTCATAGATGGATATCCCGGTAAATATATAATAATGGCACGCAAGCATGGTGACAAATGGATTGTTTCAGGAGTAAATGCACAGGACGAGACTTTAAAATTGAATCTGGACCTTTCTTCTTTCTTCAATGCCGGCGAAACAGTAACATTATACTCTGATGATGCTAAACTTAATGGTAAAGCTTCGGAGATAAAAATAAATAAAAAACAAGAACTTAAGATTTCCATTCCAAAGAATGGAGGATTGGTAATAACTAAAAAATGATGATTATGAAAGACATGAAAAATATATTTACTTTGGCTGCACTAACATTGGTATCTGGAGCAGCTGCACAGAATCCTGTTGTACAAACATGGTTTACAACCGATCCGGCACCACTTGTGCATAATGATACTTTATATCTGTATACAGGACATGATGAAGATAAAGCAGATTTTTTCTGGATGCAGGAATGGAGGGTTTATTCCACTACAGATATGGTGAACTGGACAGATCATGGCTCTCCGCTAGCTATAGAATCATTCAGTTGGGCTGATGACAGGGCCTGGGCAGCACAATGTATAGAACGTAACGGAAAGTTCTACTGGTATGTGTGTCTGCACTCAAAACTAAGTAATGCTATGGCAATAGGAGTGGCTGTGGGAGATAGTCCTACAGGACCTTTCCGTGATGCTATAGGAAATCCGCTGTATGATGGTAATTGGGATTTTATAGACCCGTCTGTGTTTATTGATGATGATGGTAGAGCATATTTGTATTGGGGAAATCCGAATATTTATTTTGCAGAACTTAATGAGGATATGGTGTCGATTAAGGGGGAAGTAAAGAAACTGGAACAGACAGTTGAAAGTTTTGGTGCACCAAATCCTGAAAAGAGAATAAAGGGACAGAAATATAAAGATACATATACAGAAGGACCTTGGTTCTACAAGCGGAATGGTAAATACTATCTGCTCTATGCTGCGGGTGGAGTGCCTGAGCATATAGCATATTCTATGGGTGACAGTCCTGAAGGACCGTGGAAATATATGGGTGAGATTATGCCGCTTCAGGACACAGGGTCCTTTACTAATCATTGTGGTGTAGCCGATTATAAGGGCAATTCGTACTTCTTCTATCACACCGGCAAATTGCCAGGTGGAGGTGGATTCGGACGTTCAGTGGCTATTGAGGAATTCAAATATAATCCGGATGGCACTTTCCCTATAATAAATGCTACCAAAGAAGGAGTAAAACCTGTTTCTACATTTAATCCTTACAGAAGAGTTGAAGCCGAAACAATTGCTTTTTCAGAAGGAGTCAAGTCCGAACCAAATGCAAAGACTGGAGTTTATATTTCTGAAATTCATAATGGTGATTATATAAAGGTAAGAGAAGTGGACTTTGGTAAAAAAGGACCAAAATCTTTCCGCATAACTGCAGCCAGTGCTTTGCGTGGAGGTACAATTGAAGTACGCACAGACAGTATTGCAGGAAATAAGATTGCAGAAGTCAACATTCCTACAACAGGTGGATGGGAAGAATGGAAAACATTTAATAGTGAAGTTAAAACTGCTGTTACCGGAGTGCATGATGTATATTTTGTATTCCGTGGCCGCAAAGGTTGTAAATTATTTAATCTTGATTGGTGGGAGTTCTCTAAATGATGAGCTTTTTATATTAATTAATTATGAAAAATATATTATATAGTGTTTTGTTTTTTGTAGCTGGTATATTGTGGTATGTGGAATGTAAAGCTACAACAATAGAAGAAGGTTCATTCTATACAAAAGTATATAAAAATCTGTTTAAAGAATATTTAGGTATATCAGATAGAGAAACTAACAAGAAAATAAGTGATATATGGAATCATTTTTTTGTTAATCCTACAACCAAAGTTTATTTTGAAGATTCTGATACAACAGCATATATATTGGATACAGGAAATAATGATGTACGTACTGAGGGAATGTCTTATGGTATGATGATAAGTGTGCAGATGGATAGACGTACAGAATTTGACCGTATTTGGAGATGGGTTAAAAAGAATATGCATTATAAATCTGGTAAATGGCAAGGCTATTTTGCATGGCAATGTAATACTGATGGCAGCAAAATAGGAGTGGAACCTAGTTGCGCTACTGATGGAGAAGTATATTTTATTACATCTTTGTTTTTTGCTTCACATAGGTGGGGAAATAATGGAGAGATAAATTATGAAAAGGAGGGACAGCAGATTCTTTATGATATTATGTCAAAAGGAGATAAAGGAGAAATACGTAATATGTTCAATACGGATTCTTTTTTAATAACTTTTGTTCCTAAAGGAGAAATGTGGAACTTTACTGATCCTTCATATAACTTGCCTGCTTTTTTTGAATTATGGGCTTTATGGAGTAATTCAAATAAAGATTTTTGGGCAAAGACTCCTGATGCAGCACGAAAATTATTAGTCAAAGCTTCACATCCTATAACTGGTCTTTTCCCTGATTACTCATGCTTTGATGGTACTCCGCATCAACCCGATTGGAAAGAAGACTATGATGCAAGACGTTATCAGTATGATGCAATACGTTGTGCAATGAATGTGGGGATGGATTACTATATGTTTGGAAAGGATAAGACCAACCAATCTGATATGATGGAACGTTTGTTGAGTTTTTTTGAATCGGATGATTTTAAGCATGGACAGTTTGATTTGAACGGAAATAATCCAACCGGAGAATATTCGTCTGGTATGGCAGGTGCTAATGCTGTTGGCGCTTTTGCTTTGAAAAATAAGGCCTTAGCTAAAAAATATGTCTCTGATTTATGGAAACAGGAGTTCCCAATAGGTAAATATAGATATTATTCAGGTATGGTATATATGTTATCTATGCTTCATGTTTCTGGTAACTTTAGAATATATTGATTTTGTCTTTTCTTATGAGAAACGTGTGTTTTTTATATTTTATATTATTATCAACTTTTGTATGTGGTAATATTAATGCAACCGTAAGTGACAATAATGAATTGTGCTTTTGGAGAGGACATGACAGTATAATAGTCATGCCTTTGGCCGATAATGCTGTTAGAATAGTAAAAAAAGTGGGTGAAGTTTATGAACTTCCTGAAATGGTATATGTTGAAGGTAAGTCTGTACGTTTTAAATCGGTAAAAAGAAATGGTAAAGACATAATAATATTGAAGAAATTGGTAATAGAGGTTTCTGAAAATACAATTACCTTCTTATCACCTGATGGTAGATTGTTGCTGAAAGAAAAAGAACATAATATTTCTCCTTCACAAATTCAGAATGGCAGAACTTATATTTCTATGCAAGGCTTTCATTCTCCCGAAGACGAACATCTTTACGGACTGGGGCAGTTCCAGGACAATAATCTTGATGTGCGCGGACTTACAAGAAGGCTTACACAGGTTAATACACAGATATCAATCCCTTTTATTATGTCGAATAAAGGTTATGGATTGTTGTGGAATAACTATGGGCTGACAGACTTCAATCCGTGTGATGATTATGAAGATATGAAACCTAAAGCAGGAGAAGGACATGCAACTACTGTAAATGTTACTTCTACAACAGGTGGTGTGACAGAGGTCCGTCATAGTAACATCTTTACGGCAGAATTGGACATTAAAGAATCTGGACGCTATTCATTGATGCTTGACGTAGGTAGTAGGATGGCTCGCAAACATAATCTTGTAATAGATGGCAGTACTGTGATTGATATGAATAATTTGTGGCTTCCTCCAACAACATCTGTGATAGTGGAACTCTCGGAAGGACGTCATAAACTTGTTTCAGAACTGACTAAGGAAGATTCACCTAAAGTATATTACAGAAAAGTAGACGATACGACAGTGTTTTGTTCGCCTGTATCAAATGGTATTGATTATACCTTTTTTGCAGGTACACCTGACGAAGTTATAACTTCTTATCGTGAAGTAACGGGTGGCATACCAATGATGCCTTTGTGGGCATTGGGATATATACATTGCCGCGAACGTTTCCATTCACAATCAGAACTACTTGATGTAGCAAATCGTTTTAGAAAAGAATCTTTACCTGTTGACATGATAGTTCAGGATTGGCAGTATTGGGGTAAATACGGATGGAACGCGATGCGTTTCGATGAAGAGTTTTATCCCTCTCCGGCAGAGATGACTGATAGCCTGCATAAAATGGATATGAAATTTATGCTGTCAATATGGTCAAAGATAGATCCCTCTTCATGTTTAGGTGAGGATTTCTCGCAAAAAGGTTATTATATAAACGGTACCCAATGGGTAGATTTTTTCAATAAGAATGCAGCTGATTATTATTGGACCAATATGCGCGATAGTCTTGTTGGCAGATACAATATAGATGCTTTGTGGCTGGATGCTACTGAACCGGAGAATGATGACCTTTTGGATCGTAAGGTTTGTGATGGAAAATATCCGGGAGAGATGTTTAGAAATGCTTATCCGCTGATTGTTAATAAGGCTGTCTATGAAGGATTCCGTCGTGATATTAGCAATAAACGTGCGTTGCTTTTTACAAGAAGTGCTTTCCCCGGTATACAACGTTATGGGGTAGCCACATGGTCGGGTGATGTCGGTAATGATTGGGAAACCCTTAAACGTCAGATTGTAGCTGGGTTAGGTATATCTGTGTGTGGATTACCTTGGTGGACATATGATGCAGGAGGATTTTTCCGTCCTTCTAATCAATATACAGATAAAAGCTATCATGAAAGATTTTTGAGATGGTTGCAGACTTCAGTCTATCTGCCGTTAATGCGAGTGCATGGCTATATGAGCAATACTGAGTTCTGGAATTATGGTGAAGATGTTATGCGAATATCCCGTAATGCTCTTTCGTTACGTTATTCATTGCTCCCTTATATTTATTCTTGTGCTGCGGATGTAACATTCCGTGGTGGAACCATCATGCGTCCTTTGGTGATGGATTTTGCAACGGATACTACTGCACTGTCATTGAAATATCAGTATATGTTCGGTCGTTCATTATTGGTTACTCCTGTTTTAGAACCTGAAATAAATCAAATGTGTGTATATTTGCCTGAAACAGAAGGTGGATGGTATGATTTTCGTGATAATAGTTATGCTAGCAATAATGGGTGGTATGAAACGGGGGGTTCAATAGAGAATATTCCAGCTTTTGTGCGTGCAGGTAGCATTATTCCTTTATCGACTGAACTTACTACCACTTCATCATTGTCAGGGGCAGATTTTGAAATACGTATTTTCAATGACGCTGATGGTGAATTTTGTCTTTATGAAGATAATGGTAATAACTATGATTATGAGTCTGGACTATTTAGTGAGATAAAGATGAAGTGTAACAACAAGAAAAGGGTATTTACCATTTTTGATAAAAGTGGAAAGTTTGGTAATAGAAGAGATGGGAGAAATATAAAAGTGATCCTTATATCTAAAAATGGAATATCTGAACGCGAAATATTATATGATGGATATAAAACAGTTGTAAAGTTTTAATGTATAAAGAATGAAATCAATACTTGGATATAAAAAAATATTATTCTTTCTCTTTTCTGTCGTGTTGGCGGGGGAAGTTTTTTCTAATGGAAAAATTGTGAATACAAGTATGCCATGTAAACTTCTTGAAGGAATCTCGTCGCGTGAATATTCCATCTATTTGCCGGAATCTTATGGTAAAGAAAAGAATAAAAAATATCCCGTGTGTTATTTGCTTCATGGAGGCAATTGTTCGTGTACGGATTGGGAGACATATGGTAATCTTCGTGTAGTGGCAGATAGTCTGATAAATTGTGGAGAGATGGAGGAAATGATAATTGTATGTCCGGAAGGAAATAAGAACAATATGATTTGGTTTAATGCTCCTCACTGGAAATATGAAGATTTCTTTTTTCTTGAATTTATACCCTATATTGAAAGGAACTATAATGTTGATGGACGTAAAGATAGCCGGTTCATAGCCGGTTATTCAATGGGGGGAGGAGCATCAATAGTGTACGGCCTCTCTCATCCTGATAAATTTTCGTCTGTGTACTCTATGAGCGGATATCTGCGTCGTCAATATTTGGAATTCCTTAAAGATGATCCTTCAGCGGAGTGGAGACAGCAGTTGGTTGAAGACCATAATCCAATACGAACAGTAAATGAAATTTCAGATGGAAGAGTTGATGCATGGAAAGGTGTGGATTGGTTTATTGATTGTGGAGATAAGGATTTTACTTATGAGGCCAACATTGCATTGGTACAGGCATTTCGCGATAAAAAAGTGAATTATCAATTGAGAATATATGGAGGTGGGCATGACTGGAACTACTGGCGACCATCTCTTGTTAGGGCTTTAAAACATATGTCTGATGTATTTAGAAGTATTAACCATAAAAAATAATTAATATGAAGACAAAAACTATTATTCCGGCTTTATCCCTTATGGCATTTTCCGGATTGGCTGCTCAGACTGCCGATGATGTGAAACTTAATATGCCGATAATACAGACAAAGTATACTGCAGATCCGGCTCCAATGTTGTATAATGATACTGTCTTTCTGTATACTTCGCACGATGAGGATGATGCAGAAGGATTCAAAATGAAGGATTGGCTGCTTTACACGTCTACAGATATGGTGAACTGGCAGGACAGAGGGGCTGTTGCCTCACTTAAAAACTTTGAGTGGTATAAAGGTGATAATGGCGCATGGGCTGCATGTGTTGTTGGCAGAAACGGTAAGTGGTATATGTATTGTCCTATTCATGGTCACGGTATAGGTGTGCTGGTGGCAGATTCGCCATATGGCCCTTTCAAAGATCCTATAGGCAAGCCTTTGATTTGGCAGAAAGAACATTGGGATGATATAGACCCAACTGTCCTTGTTGATGATGATGGTCAGGCGTATATGTATTGGGGAAATCCAAATATCTATATGGTAAAACTGAATGAGGATATGATTTCATATTCGGGAAATATCGTTAAGATGCCACATATAGAAGATTATCAGGAAGGACCTTGGTTCTATAAGCGTAACGGACACTATTATCTGGCTTTCGCTTCTACATGTTGTCCGGAAGGTATAGGATATGCCATGAGTGACAGTCCTACCGGACCGTGGGAATATAAGGGACACATAATGGATCATACAGTACGTACAAGAGGTAATCACCCTGGAATAATTGATTATAAAGGACGGTCATATTGTTTTGGTCAGAACTATGATATATTCCGTCTTCAGACCAGCCGTCATGCAGAACGCCGTTCTGTATCACTTGCCGAAATGACATACAATTCTGATGGAACAATTCAGGAACTTCCATATTTTCATGATTGTAATCTAAATCAGATAGAACCGTTTGATCCTTATCGTATGGTGGAAGCTGAAACGATGGCTTGGGGATATGGGTTGAAAACTGTTCCGAAAAATAAACAGGCTGCCGATCATTGGAATCAGTTGGTTACGAATATTGATGATGGTGAATATCTTATGCTTCGTGGTGTTGATTTTGGCAACGGCGCATCTTCTTTTTCAGTTTCCGCGTCATGTCATCTTTATGGTGGTAGTATTGAGATAAGGCTTGATGCTCCGGATGGTAAATGTATAGGGCATGTAGATATTATCAATTCTAAAACTGAATTCAAGACTTTCAAAACCAATGTAGAGGCAGAGGCCGGAATACACGATTTATACTTGGTTTTCCGTGGTTGTAAGAAACAGCAGAAAAACCTATTTATGCTGGATTTCTGGCGATTTGAACGTTAGTTTGATGATGACAATAATGCTTGTTTTCCAACCACTCAAACATTCAAAATAAAACGTGCGCACGTTTGAACTTAAATGTGCGCACGTTTTACTTAAAACGACAGTTCATTTTTTTTAAACGTATCAACATGAAAAAATTACCTGATGCTTTTGCATTTTATCAGTACTTTTTCTCCGTTGTTCAGTGTCGTGGCGAAGATGTATATTTGTCCTCCTTCTTTAATTTTTAGCTTCTTCCTGAGATCATCTACAGTCGAAGGGAAATTCCTTATCGTTATGTTTGCATTTGCAATATTCTTCAGAAATGTCTTCAGGTCTTTTTTACTGAAAGAAGATGTCTCTATTACTTCGAATCTTCTTCCCGGAAAGTCTATCATTTCGTCTGACGTATAAAGGTGGCTGTTGATATGCAGCTTTCCCACTCCGTATCTTGATGATAAAAGTTTGAATGGTCCGGCCTTTAGTATGGCAGCTCCCGGTTCGTACAGATATTTACCCGGTTTTTCCGCAAATATGGTTTTGGCGTTCTTTTCTTCCTCGAATGTGAAGCTGAAATGTTGGGATGTCGCATTGCTGGTAATCTGTTCGCAATTTATCATCGTTTCATCGTGTGAATCGTTTTCATGTAGTGACTCATTTTTGAGGACAATTACAAGTTCCTTGCACTCGTTGTTCACAGATATAATATGTAGGCTGTCTGTAAATTTTAGTTCGGATAGTGCCGAATGTATGTCAAGCATAGGAGATAGCTTTACCATAACAGTCTTTCCTTTTTCAACCAGCGTATTTTCTATCTTGGTGATATCAGGTTCGCAATCTGTTATTGCCACAGTCTTTCCTCCGTGTTCGTTTCTTCTGGCAGGATCAAGGAAAATGCAGTCCACCGGTCGCATGTCTTTCAGATATTCTGTGCAATCGTCATTATGGATTTCAATATTGTCGGCTCCGAGTGTCTTGAAATTATGCTTGGCGATATTGCAAAGGTAGTCCATCCTTTCAACGTAATGAACCTTGTTGAAATTTCTTGAAATGAAATAACAGTCAACTCCAAGACCGGCAGTCAGATCGACCATTGTGTCTCCTTTTAATAATGTGGATTTATATCGGGCTGTGACTTCCGAAGAACATTGTTCCATTGAGAGATGCTTCGGGTAGATTATTTCATCATTTGCGGCCCATGATGGAATCTTCTTTTTGGCTATTTGCCATCCGGCTATTTGTACGATGGCTTCTTCTGAATCGATGTCCTGTTTTTTGTTTATTTTCAGCGCGAGCTGTCGGACATCATCGTTGCGATGGCTCAGTATGAAATCTATGGTTTCTTGTGATAATCTGTTCATAAATATCCGCTTTTTGGTGGAGACGGCACAAAGATAGAATAATTGTTTTAATAATAAATCTCTGGCATTGACTAATAGATTCTTTTCCCTTATGTATAATTTAAAGAATAGCGTTCCTTTGTAATGAAGAGTATTTGATTTTGTCAAAATTGTTTTTTTTGACAAAATAATAAGTAGAAAAATTAGAAATAATGAATTATTATTTGTAACTTTGTCGCCCGATTTATATGGTGTTGAGACTTGGAAAGAATAGAATTATATGATATAGATTTAAAAAATCTGCGAGAAACATCAGCCGTTTATAACTATAGGGTTGGTGATGAATTTTTTAAATTGATTGAGGCTACAGGAATAGAAAAGGGTGATTTGGAAGTCTCTGTGACAGTGAAGAAAGGAATAGGGGCATTTAAATTGAACTTTCATATTCAGGGATTTGTTATAGGTATATGCGACAGATGTCTCGATGAGGTTGAGGTGGATGTTGATACAGACAATGTACTGAACGTAAAATTCGGAGAGGAGTTCTCTGATGACGAGGAAATTGTTGTAGTACCTGAAGCTGAAGGAAAAATAAACGTAGCCTGGTATATATACGAATTTGCATATCTTAGTCTTCCATATAGAATAGTGCACGAAGAAGGTGAGTGCAACGAACAGATGCAAGAGAAGTTGAATGACTTCATGAGATATGAAGGTGACAATGAGGCAAATGCTGAAGAAGCAGAAGATGATGAGGCAGGCGGCGCTGATGAAATAGATCCTCGTTGGAACGCATTAAAGAAAATATTAAATAATAATTAAATAAAGTTTTAGTAAAATGGCACATCCTAAAAGAAGACAATCAAAAACGAGAACTGCTAAGAGAAGAACTCATGATAAAGCAGTTGCTCCTACTTTAGCTATTTGCCCAAACTGCGGTGAATGGCATGTGTATCACACAGTTTGTGGAGCTTGTGGTTATTACAGAGGTAAATTAGCGATTGAAAAAGAAGCTGCTCTATAATTAATACGGAGCTTTGTCATGAACAGTTTATGTTCTTGAGGAAATAAAGCCGGAGGGCTTCGGCTCTTCGGCTTTATTTTTAGGATTCAAACTAAAATTTGAAATAATGGAAAAAATAAATGCGGTAATAACAGGTGTTGGCGGGTATGTACCTGACTATGTACTTACAAACGAAGAACTGTCAAGAATGGTTGACACTAATGACGAGTGGATTATGACTCGTATTGGCGTTAAGGAAAGACGTATTCTTAACGAAGAAGGTTTGGGTACATCATATATGGCGCGTAAAGCTGCAAAACAGCTTATGCAGAAAACAAATTCGGACCCTGACTCTATAGATTGTGTTATAGTTGCAACAACTACTCCTGACTATCATTTCCCTTCTACAGCATCTATATTGTGCGATAAGCTGGGACTTAAAAATGCATACGCATTCGATTTGCAGGCAGCATGTAGCGGTTTCCTTTATGCTATGGAAACAGCAGCAAGTATGATACAGTCGGGAAGACATAAAAAGATAATTATTGTAGGTGCAGACAAGATGTCATCTATGGTTAATTATTCAGACCGTGCCACATGTCCTATTTTCGGTGACGGAGCTGCAGCTTGCATGGTTGAAGCTACAACTGAGGATTATGGTATTATGGATTCTATATTACGTACAGACGGTAAGGGACTTCCATTCCTTCACATGAAGGCCGGTGGTTCTGTATGTCCTCCTTCTTATTTTACAATAGACAACAAGATGCATTATTTGTATCAGGAAGGTAGAACTGTATTCAAATATGCAGTATCAAATATGTCTGACGTTACAGAACAGATTGCAATGCGTAATGGCTTGAACAAGGATAATATCGACTGGATTGTTCCTCATCAGGCTAATCTCAGAATCATTGACGCTGTTGCTTCAAGACTAAGTGTACCTATCGAGAAAGTGATGCTGAACATTCAGCATTTCGGTAATACAAGTGCCGGAACATTGCCTTTGTGCTTATGGGATTATGAAAAGAAACTCAAGAAAGGCGATAACCTGATCTTCACTGCATTTGGTGCCGGATTTACTTGGGGTGCTGCTTATGTTAAGTGGGGTTATGACGGAAACAAGTAATATTTGAAATATATTCATTAACAAATATACAAAAAGACGCATCCCTGTCAGATGCGTTTTTTTGTATTCATGAGGTAATTTTTTATGCATAAAGCCGGATTTGTAAACATTGTAGGAAACCCGAATGTAGGAAAATCTACATTGATGAATTTGCTGGTGGGCGAAAGAATATCCATCGCAACATTCAAGGCACAGACCACTCGTCATCGTATTATGGGAATACTTAATACTGATGATATGCAGATTGTATTTTCGGATACTCCTGGGGTATTGAAACCTAACTACAAGCTTCAGGAATCAATGCTTAACTTCTCGCAGTCGGCACTGGTTGATGCCGATGTTTTGCTATATGTTACAGATACAGTGGAAAAACCGGACAAGAACACTGAATTTATGGAGAAGGTGCGAAACATGAATGTTCCGGTTTTGTTGCTTATAAACAAGATAGACCTCATAAACCAAGATATTCTGGTCAAACTTGTCGAGGAATGGCATGAGATGTTGCCAAATGCCGAAATAATCCCTATTTCAGCCATGGCAAAGTTTAATGTCGATGTAGTGATGAAACGAATTAAGGATCTTCTTCCGGATTCTCCTCCTTATTTCGGCAAGGATCAGCTGACCGACAAGCCGGCACGTTTCTTCGTGACGGAGATAATAAGAGAGAAAATCCTTTTGTATTATGACAAGGAAATCCCGTATTCTGTAGAGGTGGTGGTGGAAACCTTCAAGGAGGATGCCAAAAGCATACATATCAACGCTGTGATATACGTGGAACGCGAGTCTCAGAAAGGTATTATTATCGGTCGTCAGGGAAGGGCTCTCAAGAAAGTGGCTTCGGAAGCCAGAAAGGCTTTGGAGCAGTTCTTCAGAAAATCAATCTATCTTGAAACTTTCGTAAAGGTAGATAAGGACTGGAGAAGTTCCGACAAGGAATTGAAGAATTTTGGTTATCAATTAGATTAATCACCGGCTGAGATAGCCGTAAATAATTATAAGTATGGGTAATTTAGTAGCTATTGTTGGACGTCCAAATGTAGGAAAGTCAACGTTATTTAATCGTCTGACAAAGACTCGTCAGGCAATTGTGAATGAACAGGCCGGAACTACTCGTGACCGTCAGTATGGAAAATCTGAATGGTTAGGAAAGGAATTTTCTATTGTAGATACCGGTGGATGGGTTGTAAACTCGGATGATATTTTTGAGGAAGAAATTCGCAAGCAGGTTCTTCTGGCTGTGGATGAGGCGGATGTGATTTTGTTTGTGGTTGATATAATGAATGGTGTTACGGATTTGGATATGGAGGTATCCGATATTCTGCGACGCTCTAAGAAACCGATAATTGTCGTTGCCAATAAAACTGACAATAACGACTTGCAATATAATGCAGCTGAATTCTATTCATTAGGATTGGGTGATCCTTACTGTATTTCTGCAATCAGTGGAAGCGGAACGGGAGATTTGCTCGACCTTATCGTATCGAAATTCAAGAAGGAAGCGGACGAGACTTATGATGAGGATATTCCAAGATTTGCCATTGTGGGCAGACCGAATGCCGGAAAGTCTTCAATAGTAAACGCTTTTATCGGAGAGGATAGAAATATTGTGACCGAAATAGCTGGTACTACACGTGACTCGATATACACAAGATATGACAAGTTCGGTTTCGATTTTTATCTTGTTGACACAGCAGGTATAAGAAAGAAAAATAAGATCAGTGAAGATCTTGAATATTATTCTGTAGTACGTTCTATACGTTCTATCGAAAGTTCGGATGTGTGTATCCTTATGCTTGACGCAACAAGAGGAATTGAAGGTCAGGATCTGAATATATTCAGCCTGATACAGCGAAACCAGAAAGGACTTGTTGTGGTTGTCAATAAATGGGACCTTGTAGAGGAAAAGACCGTAAAGGTTATGAAAAACTATGAGGATGCAATCCGTAACAGATTTGCTCCTTTCACTGATTTCCCGATAATATTTGCTTCGGCATTGACAAAACAACGTATTCTGAAAGTGTTGGAGGCTGCCAAGGAAGTCTATATGTCAAGAACTACAAGAATACCAACAGCACGACTCAACGAGGAACTGTTGCCGCTGATAGAGGCTTATCCGCCACCATCAAACAAAGGCAAGTATATAAAGATAAAATATATCACTCAGTTGCCTAACACTCAGGTTCCGTCGTTTGTGTTCTTTGCAAATCTGCCTCAGTATGTCAAGGAACCATACAAGCGTTTCCTTGAGAACAAGATGAGGGAGCGTTGGAACTTATGCGGAACGCCGATAAACATTTTTATCAGACAGAAGTAATTTTAGTATTTTGACAATAATCACAATTGCCCGGGTATTTGAAGATTTATTCTTATACCCGGGCTTTTTGTGAATTTATGCTTGTAACATGATGTCCAGTTGTTATAAAAATGAAATGACTAATTGATTTTTGCGAAACTTTTACGTAAGTTTGCAAATAACTCATTTTTTAGATTATGCGATATTCAGTTATAGTACCGGTATATAATCGTCCAGACGAGGTGGATGAACTGCTTCAGAGTCTTATGCAGCAGACTTATACCGACTTTGAAGTAATTATAGTGGAAGACGGATCTGCTGTCCCTTGTAAGGATGTGGTTGACAAATATGCCGCATCTATGGATATCAGATATTACCTGAAGCCGAATTCCGGTCCCGGAAAGTCCAGAAACTACGGCGCGGAAAGAAGTCACGGCGAGTATCTTATAATCCTTGATTCTGACTGTATCCTTCCTCCTGATTATTTTAAAGCGGTGGAAGAAGAGCTGAGAAACGAGCCCGCCGATGCTTTTGGAGGTCCTGACCGTGCGCACGAATCGTTTACAGACACCCAGAAGGCAATAAACTATTCAATGACATCATTCTTCACTACCGGTGGAATTCGCGGCGGAAAAAAGAAGATGGACAAGTTTTATCCGCGTAGCTTCAATATGGGAATCCGTGCTGACGTATATAAGGCTTTGGGAGGATTTTCCGACATGCGTTTTGGTGAAGATATAGATTTCAGCATACGTATTTTCAAGGGAGGATATACCTGTCGTCTGTTCCCCGGAGCATGGGTTTGGCACAAGCGCAGAACGGATATGAGAAAATTTTTCAAGCAGGTTCACAATTCCGGAATAGCCCGTATAAACCTTTATAAGAAATACCCGGAATCACTAAAGCTGGTGCACATGTTGCCTGCAGTCTTTACAGTAGGGGTCGTTTTTCTGGTTCTTGTAATATTGGGAGGTATTTATTTGTTGTCGTTGGCATCCTATACCCCCGATCCCGGCAGTCATGATTTATTGCATTCATGGGGTAAATGGCTTGTAGTGGCCGGAGTGTCGCCGTTATTGCTTTTTTCGTTACTTATATTTATCGATTCGTCTGTGCAGAACAGAAGTTTGAAAATCGGTACAATTTCCATACTCTCATCGTTTATCCAACTAACCGGATATGGAAGCGGATTTCTGATTGCATGGTGGAAACGCTGTGTGAAAGGAAAGGATTCGTTCTCTGCATTCGAAAAGACTTTCTATAAATGACAGACAGACTATCTATAAACCAATGGGCAGAAGAAGACCGTCCGCGCGAAAAAATGATGATGCACGGTGCCTCTTCACTCTCGAATGCCGAGTTGCTTGCCATTCTCATAGGTTCCGGCAATACAGACGAATCGGCAGTGGAGCTCATGCGAAAGGTCCTGGACAAATATAATAACAGTCTTAGCGCACTGGGCAAATGTTCTGTATCGGATTTGTGTAAGTTCAAGGGGATAGGGCCTGCCAAAGCCATAACAATCCTTGCCGCATCCGAGCTTGGCAAGCGGCGTAAGGACGAGAAGCAGGAAGAAAGAAAGCCTATACGCTCGTCGGAAGATATATACTCCTATTTCCATCCTATAATGTGCGACTTGCCGATAGAGGAATGTTGGGTGATGTTCCTTAACCAGGCATCTAAAGTGATAGATATCACCCGTATAAGTCAGGGAGGTTTGGCCTCTACCCAGGTCGATGTGCGTGTTATTTTGCGTGAGGCACTTCTGAAACGCGCAACTTCCATGATACTCACCCACAATCATCCGTCGGGTAATGTCCGTCCTAGTACGGATGACGACAGGCTAACACAGGCATTGTTTCAGGCATCCAAGGTGATGAACATCCGTATGCTCGATCATGTGATAGTGGCCGACGGAGCCTACTACAGCTATGCGGATGAAGGCAGATTATGATGGAAATAAAGATTTATTTGTTTCTGCGCATCTCTTTGCGTATATTTGCACTGTAAATATTATTTGATTTAAATATATGAATAGCGAAGAAAAACTCAAAATAGAAGAGAGGATAATTGATATGTTGAAAACTGTATATGACCCTGAAATCCCGGTAAATGTTTACGATTTGGGGCTTATATACAAGATAGACCTTCAGGAAAACGGCGAGCTGACCATTGATATGACTCTTACCGCACCAAACTGTCCTGCAGCTGATTTCATAATGGAGGACGTAAGGCAGAAGATAGAGTCGGTTGACGGAGTAACATCAGCCCAGGTAAATCTGGTGTTCGAGCCTGAATGGGACAAGGACATGATGACTGAAGAAGCCAAATTGGAATTGGGCTTCATGTAATTATATAAACTATAAAAGGGTATAACTATGGATGAGATGAAAAATATATATTTCATTTCCGACGCCCATCTGGGCTCGCGGGCTATACCTCACGCCCGTACTCAGGAAAGGAGGCTTGTCAATTTTCTTGACAGTATCAAGGATAAGGCTGCCGCTGTGTATATGTTGGGCGATATGTTTGATTTCTGGTACGAATTCAAAACAGTAGTGCCGAAAGGATATACACGTTTCTTGGGAAAAGTCTCTGAACTTACAGACAGGGGAGTGGAAGTACATTTTTTCATCGGCAACCATGATATATGGTGTGGAGACTATCTTGAAAAGGAATGTGGAATGATTATACATCGTGCTCCGTTGACATGCGAGATTTATGGAAAGGAGTTTTTCATGGCTCATGGCGACGGGCTTGGCGATGATGACAGGAAATTTAAATTCCTGCGCATGATGTTCCACAGCAAGACATTGCAGCGGCTGTTCTCAATGCTTCATCCGCGATGGAGTGTCGATTTTGGTCTGGAATGGGCAAAGCATAGCCGCATGAAGCGCAAGGATGGAAAAGAGCCTGAATATATGGGTGAAGACAAGGAGCCGTTGGTTCTGTTCACAAAAAAATACCTCAAGACTCATCCGGACATCAATTTCTTTATTTACGGTCACAGACATATATTGTTCGATATGATGCTCTCAAGGACATCAAGGATGATGATACTTGGTGATTGGATTACGGAATTCTCTTATGCCGTTTTTGACGGAGAAAATATGTTCCTGGAGCAGTATATTGAAGGAGAAACCCAACTTTAACGGCTGTCTGTGAACAACTCAGACATAAGAATGTTATATCAATAATAATATAATCTTATTTTTATGAAAGTTATAAACCTTGCAGAAACCAATTCTATACTAAATCAGTTCGTCGCAGAGATGAGAGATGTCAATGTACAGAATGACAGAATGCGTTTTCGTAGGAATATTGAACGGATAGGAGAGTTGATGGCTTACGAAATCAGTAAAACACTTGATTATTCAACGAAAAAAATCCAGACCCCGTTAGGTGTTGCCGAAGCCAGCACGCCGGATGACAATATAGTGATAGCAACAGTTTTCAGAGCCGGTCTTCCTTTGCATGCCGGTTTCCTGAATATATTCGATAAGGCTGGAAATGCGTTTGTTTCGGCTTACAGGTATTATAAGGATAAGGATCATAGAGATCTTGACGTGAGGATAGAATATATCGCAACACCTGATTTGACAAATAAGACAGTCATATTGGTAGATCCTATGCTTGCTACAGGCGAAAGCCTTGAATTGGCATGGAGAGCCTTTACCACAAAAGGTATTCCTGCGAAGCTTGTCATTGCATGTATAATAGCAAGCCGTCCCGGAGTGGAACGTATCAGGAAGTTTTTCGAAGGAAAGGATGTCTCGTTGTGGTGTGGCGTAATAGATCCTGCCATTGATGAACATTCGTATATAGTTCCCGGATTAGGTGATGCCGGAGATCTTGCTTATGGTGAGAAAATTTAAAATTCCTATAAAAACAAAGAGGCTGAAAACAGCCTCTTTATTTTTATAGGGATTGTTATTTTAGCGTGCCACTTCACCACTTTCATGACGTGCGATGAGGCTTTCCACTTCTGCTACCTTCACCATATTGTAGTCGCCAGCTATAGTATTTTTCAATACAGAAGCAGCCGTAGAGAAGTCAACTCTCTTCTGATTGTCTTCGAAAGCGCTCTGTGCGTATAGCATTGCGCCACAGAATGCATCTCCCACACCTACACAGTCTATCACGTTGTCAATGTCGAACACCCTGCTGTATTTCATTTCTCCATTCGCATAAAGAACACCTGCAAAAGTGTGATGTTCCGAACTCATTACATTGCGAAGAGCTATATAGATATACTTGCAGTTTGGAATCTGGCGGCTTATTTCCTTGCAGAATTTCTCATATGCTTCCGTATCGTATTTTTCACCGCTTCTGGTTGCCTTGAAGCCTGGAGCAGGAATTCCTGTAACCAGTGCATATTCTCCTTCGCTTCCGAACATTATGTCACTGTCTTTCATGAGAGGCTGAAGAACCTCCTGTGCGCTTTTTCCGTAGTTCCAGAGATTTTTTCTATAGTTGATATCGTATGAAATGATCAGTCCCATTTCCTTTGCCACTCCTATCGCTTCCTTGCATACTTCGGCAAGTCCCGGAGTAAGTGCGGCGTCTATACCCGACCAGTGGAATATTGATGCTCCTTCGAACACTTCACGCCAGTTTATCATTCCCGGTTTAAGCTCTGAAAATGCCGAGTTCTCCCTGTCGTAAATAACTTTCGAGTTACGCATGGCTGCTGCCTTTTCCATGTAGTAAGTACCAAGGCGGTGTCCTCCGAACAGGATATGTTTTGTACCGATATTGTGTGAACGCAACTCTGCTATACATGTTTCGCCCAAGGCATTGTCCGGAAGACGTGTTATGTATTCTACCTCTCCTCCGAAATTGGCAATTGATATAGCTACATTGGCTTCACTACCTCCATAATTGACCAGAAAGTCACGGCTCTGTTGGATGCGCAGATTGTCCGGTGTAGTGAGACGGAGCATTATTTCTCCGAATGTTACAATTTTTTTGCTCATAATGTGATGTTTTTCGATTTAGGTGGAAATCAGGCAACAAAAAATAAAAAGGATACCTCTTGTCGGAATCCGTCTTGTCTCATTTCCGAGACAAAGATAATGAATTCCTTCCATGAGGTATCCTCTTTTTTAACTCTTTTAGGATATTCCTATATCTTATTATTTATTATTTAGGATGTTCATTGTGTCAGTAGCAATCATCAATTCTTCGTCTGTAGGTATTACTACTACTTTCACTTTGGAATTTTCTGTAGAGATGATAGCTTCCTGTCCGCGTACCTTGTTCTTTTCAGGATCAAGTTCAACACCCATAAATCCTAATGTCTTGCAGACACCGGCACGTGCTGTAGCCTGGTTTTCGCCTACACCGCCTGTGAACAGGATTACGTCAACACCACCCATTGCTGCTGCGTATGCACCGATATATTTTGTAATGCGGTAGAAGTACATGTTTTCTGTAAGGATAGCGCGTTCTTCGCCTCTTGCTACAGCGTCTTCCAGTTCACGCATATCGCTTGACTTTTCGAATACGCCAAGAACACCGCTCTTCTTGTTCAGCAGGTTTGACATTTCGTCAGGAGTCATACCTTCTTTCTTCATCATATAAAGGATTGCGCCTCCGTCGATGTCACCGCAACGTGTACCCATCATAAGTCCTTCAAGTGGAGTAAGACCCATTGTTGTGTCGATACATTTACCGTCTTTTACAGCAGCGATAGAACCACCGTTACCGATGTGGCAAGTGATAATGCGGCTACCTTCCTGAGGAATACCGAGGAATTCGCATACACGTTTTGATACATAACGGTGTGATGTTCCGTGGAAACCGTAACGGCGGATACCATATTTTTCGAAATATTTGTAAGGTATCGGATACAGATAAGCATAGTCAGGCATAGTCTGGTGGAACGCAGTATCGAATACAGCTACCTGTGGAACTTCAGGAAGAAGCTGCTGTACGGCGTAGATACCTTTCAGGTTTGCTGGGTTATGCAACGGACCGAGGTCGCAGCATTCTTCTACAGCTGCTATTACAGCATCGTTAATAAGCACAGAACCGCTGAATTTTGTTCCTCCGTGCAGTACGCGGTGGCCTACAGCGTTGATTTCGTGAAGGTTCTTTACAGCACCGTATTCTGCATTTGTCAATGTATCAAATATAAACTGAACTCCAGTAGTGTGTTCAGGAACATCCTTTTCGATGATTTTCTTTTCTCCGCTAGGAAGAGTAAGTTTAAGGAATGAACCTGGAAGACCTATTTTTTCAATACCTCCTTGTGCAAGGATTTCTTTTGTAGTCATTTCAAACAGTTTATACTTGATTGAAGAGCTACCGCAGTTGAGTACTAATATTTTCATAATACTATAAGTAAAAAAGTAATTAAAGCACAAAGGTCAGCGCACAGACCTTTGTGCTTGTAGATAATGTTTGATAAGTTTGTTATTAATTCTGTGCTTTTGCAGCAATAGCCTGGTTGGCTGTGATTGCAATCATCTTGTAAACGTCGTCGATGCTGCATCCGCGTGACAAGTCGTTTACAGGACGTGCTATACCCTGAAGGATAGGACCTACAGCTGTAGCGTGACCAAGACGTTCAACAAGCTTGTAAGAGATGTTACCTACTTCAAGGCAAGGAACTACAAGTACGTTTGCCTTACCTGCGATTTCTGAACCCGGAGCTTTGCTTGCACCGATGCGTGGAACCAAAGCTGCGTCTGCCTGAAGTTCACCGTCAATCTTCAGTTCAGGAGCCATTTCCTTAGCTATCTTGAGAGCTTCAGTTACTTTGTCAACAACTTCGTGTTTAGCAGAACCCTTAGTAGAGAAGCTTAACATAGCAACACGTGGGTCGATACCTGCTACAGCCTGTGCAGTCTGTGCTGTACATACTGCAATCTGTGCCAACTGATTAGCGTCAGGTACAGGAGTTACGGCAACGTCACCCATTACCAATACACCGTTGTCACCACATTCAGGTGCATGAGTCAACATCAACATGGCTCCTGATACACAAGTAATGCCCGGAGCAGTTTTGATAATCTGAAGTGCAGGACGAAGAACATCGCCTGTAGTATTGCGTGCACCAGCCAACTGGCCGTCAGCATCACCGGCTTTGATGATAAGGCATCCCAGGTAAAGAGGGTTCTTTACAAGTTCCTGAGCCTGTTCCATTGTCATACCTTTTTTCTTGCGGAGTTCGAAAAGCAGTTCGGCATAAGCTTCTTTCTTTTCGTGGTTCTCAGGGTCGATGATAGTAGCTTTATTGATGTTTCCCAAGCCCCATTCCTGAGCCAATTTCATGATTTCTTCAGGGTTACCAAGAAGAATAAGGTCAGCAACACCGTCTGTCAATATCTGATTGGCAGCTTTCAAAGTACGTTCTTCAGTTCCTTCAGGAAGAACAATGCGCTGTTTGTTAGCTTTAGCGCGTTCAACGATTTGACTAATTAAATCCATGTTGATTTATATTTTAATATATAATGTAATTCTCTTTATCGCCGTTTGCGTTAACGGTCTTTTTATTTCACACTGCAAAAATACGTATTTTTGTAATATCTAGTTTGCAAAATACAAATTTTTTTTCTCAAAAGAGGTCATTTTATGTATGTTTAAGGACATAAAAGGCTTTTTTGAAGATGCGAGTGCATGTTTTCTGTGCTATTGCATAAATTTGCATCAGTTTTCAATAGTATAATTAAGGTATGATTCGTCAATGTTCAATCCTTTTCGGATGTATGGCTCTAGGTGAACTGGTAGTTTACCTGACCGGTGTAAAATTGCCTTCCAGTATTATAGGCATGTTGCTTCTCACGTTGTTTTTGTCATTAGGATGGGTAAAGCTTGAATGGGTTCAAGGCTTGTCCGATTTTCTTGTGGCAAACCTCGGCTTTTTCTTTGTGCCTTCAGGCGTGGCCCTGATGTTGTATTTCGATATCATTCAGGCACAGTTCTGGCCTATAGTGATAGCCACATTGGTAAGTACGGTTTTAGTGTTGGTAGTAACAGGTTGGGTTCATCAAATAGTTCGCAAATATGGATTTTTTAGAAAATAAGTTTTTTCTTCTGGCTATAACTTTCGGTTTCTTTTTCGTTTCCAAACTGTTGCAGAAGAAGACAGGATGGGTGTTGCTTAATCCTATCCTTTTGGCAGTGGCAATGCTGATTTGCTTTCTCAATGTAAGCGGTGTTTCGTATGAAAAATATCAGGATGCCGGCTCTCTGGTAGAGTTCTGGTTGCGTCCGGCTGTAGTTGCATTGGGAGTTCCTCTTTATCTGCAGTTGCGTATGATAAAGAAGCAGCTGCTCCCTATCATATTGTCACAGTTGGCAGGCTGTGTAGTAGGACTGATTTCGGTCACAGTTGTAGCAAAGTTGCTTGGTGCCACTCCCGAAGTCATAATGTCGCTTGCGCCTAAGTCAGTGACAACTCCTATAGCGATGGAAGTTTCGTCGGCTGTGGGAGGAATACCTTCGTTGACTGCCGCTGTAGTGATAGTCGTCGGACTGTTCGGAGCCATTTTCGGCTTTAAGGTGCTTCAGGTGGGACATGTGCACAGCCCTATAGCTCAGGGACTTTCCATGGGAACAGCCACTCATGCCGTAGGAACATCACGCGCAATGGAGGTAAGCGGTAAGTATGGGGCATATGCCAGCCTCGGACTTACTCTCAACGGTATTCTTACAGCATTGCTCTCACCTTATATATTACATTTGATAGGTCTTTATTAATATACACGTTATGCTTTCATTCAGACGTCTTGATATAGAAGATAAACGGACAGTACAGAAATATACTCTCCGTAGTAAGCGTCGTAACTGCGATTTGACATTTGCCAATCTCTACAGTTGGCGTTTTCTTTATCTTACCGAGATTGCCGAGTACGGTGGTTTCCTGTTGTTCAGATTTTATGTTGACGGGGAACTCTCGTATATGTTGCCTGTAGGTGAGGGCGACATAAAACCGGTTATGGAAGAACTTATGTCGGATGCCCGGATGAAAGGTATTCCTTTTGTGATGTATGGTGTCTGCAAGGAAAATTGCGAAGAGCTGGAAAGTCTTTTCCCGGGCAAGTTTGTCTTTACTTCAGACCGTGACTATTCCGATTACCTATATCTGCGTTCCGATTTATCTACGCTGTCAGGCAAGAAGTTCCAGCCCAAGCGCAACCATATAAACAAGTTCCGCAACAATTATCCCGGATATGAGTTCAAGCCTCTTACCCGCGAGCTGATACCGGAATGTATAAAGCTTGAGTCGTTATGGTGTCGTGCCAACAACTGCAGTGAGGATGAGGCCCTGCAGAACGAGCGAAAATCCATGAATGCCGCATTACGCAGTTTTGAAGAACTTGATATCATGGGCGGAGTGCTGACGGTTGACGGCAAGATTGTGGCCTTTACCTATGGAGCGCCTGTCAATAATGAGACTTTCGATACATGTGTGGAAAAAGCCGACACCGACTACGAAGGCGCATACGCCATGATAAATCATGAGTTCGCAAAGATTATTCCCGAACAATACATATATATAAACAGGGAAGAAGATCTCGGCCTGGAGGGATTGCGTAAGGCAAAACTCTCTTATCAGCCGCATTTGCTTCTTGAGAAATATAAACTGGAACTGAAATGAAAGAGCAGGTAAAGTCTCTGTGGAAACTTTGCTTCCCGGACGATTCGGACGATTTCGTCGCACTGTATTTCTCTTCAAGATATACAGACGAAATAAACAGTGCCATTACGGAAAACGGTAGGGTAGTGTCCGCACTCCAGCGGATACCGTATCCCATGCGGTTTAACGGTGCCGTGATACCGGTGGCATATATATCCGGAGCATGTACTCATCCCGATTTCCGTTCCAGAGGTCTGATGTCGCGTCTTCTTGATGAGGCGCACAGGAAAATGTATGCAGACGGCAAGTACCTTTCTGTCCTTATACCTGCCAATGAAGGCTTGGTGAGCTATTATTCCAAGTCCGGTTACGAAATATGTTTTCAACAGGATGAAAAGTTATTAACAGGTATGTGCAAAACTGTTGATAACTTTAAAACAGAACTGATATTTAATGAGTTAGACATGTTGAAAAACGAATGTTCCGAAGTGTGCGACTTTATAAACCGACAGTTATCAACATATCAGGCAAGCATACTTCATCCTTTTCAGGATATGAATATAGTCCTTGCCGATCTGACTCTTTCCGGAGGCAAGGTATGGTATGCCAATGATAAAAACGGTAATATCCGTTCTGTAGTGCTGCTGATAGCAGACGAAAACTGTATAGTCATAAAGGAACTTCTGTCTGTTGATAATCAGTCGGAAACGGCCATGCTAGGTTTTATATCCCGCCATTATCCCGGTGTGAAGATAGTAAAACCGTCACCTTGCGGCATGGTGCGTGTGATAAATGCCTACGGAATGCTTGGACTTATGGCAGGCAGGCTGTCAGGCGGATATGTCGAGATTTACGGTGACAGCGTCATTCCCGAAAACAACGGTTTATATCTTATATCCGACGGCGGTGTATGCCGTAAAATAAGCGACAAGGATATTTCTTGTGATACGGAACGTTTAAGACTGCATATCAACAACATGCCTTCCTTGCTGTTCCGTGATATGGAAGCCTATATGAGCCTTATGCTTGATTGATGTATTCGTTAGTCAGCATCCTTTCCAGTTCCTCGGCGTTCAGTTTGAGGTAGAACTCACCCTTATAGGCTATTGATATTCCTCCTGTCTCTTCCGATACGATTATGGCAAGCGCGTCTGTCTCCTGCGATACTCCCAGAGCCGCACGGTGACGCAATCCCAGCTCCTTGGGTATGTTAAGGTTGTGCGATACAGGCAGGATACATCCGGCGGCCTTAATCCTCTTGCCGCTTATTATCATTGCCCCGTCGTGCAGCGGACTGTTCTTGAAGAAAATGTTTTCTATCAGACGCTGGTTGATATTGGCGTCTATCACATCGCCAGTCATCACTATGTTGTCCAGCGGAACATCTTTCTCCAGCACTATTAGTGCCCCTACTTTTCCCTTGCCCATGCTCAGGCATGCCATGACGATAGGCATAATGTCGTTCTTGTCGCTGTCGTTGTATTTCTTTCCTTTCAGAAACCTGAACAGACTGTTCGAGCGGTATCTTGAACCTAGAGTAAGAAGGAATTGCCTTATCTCGTCCTGAAAAAGCACAATCAGTGCTATCACTCCCACGCTTACCAGCTTGTCGAATATAGAACCCAGCAGTCGCATCTGCAATACCTGCGATACTATAATCCAGATTATGATGAACACCAGTATTCCGATAAATATGTTTATCGTACCCGACGATTTCATAACCTTGTATGTCTTATACAGTATAAAGGCTACCAGCAGTATGTCCAGTATGTCTTTCAGGCTTATTATACTTAAATCGAATGGCATTTTGATAATTAATAATTAAGAATTAAAAATTAACTTACAATATATCTTCACCGCCTCGCAGGCTTCCTTCACGTCGTGCACCCTCAGTATGTTCGCGCCTTTCATCAGCGAAATGGTATTTAGTACGGTTGTTCCGTTCAGCGCGTCTTCAGGAGTATTGCCCAGAAGTCTGTATATCATTGATTTCCTTGATATTCCCACAAGTATAGGAAGATCGAATATCTGGAACTCTTCCAGCTTGTCCATAAGGATATAGTTGTGTTCCACAGTCTTTCCGAAACCGAACCCCGGATCGATGATGATATCCTTTGCGCCAAGGTCGCGCATTTTCTGTACCTTTTCGGAGAAATAATACATCACCTCTTTCACCACATTGTCGTATTCAGGATTTTTCTGCATGTCCTGTGGTGTTCCTTTCATGTGCATCATTACGTACGGCACTCCCAGTTTTGCCACAACAGGCATCATCCTGTCGTCCATGTTTCCTGCTGATATATCATTTATGATTGCTACTCCATGTTCCTCCACACACATCTTTGCTATGTCCGCGCGGAATGTATCTACAGAAATCACAGCTTCCGGCATCTCCCTGTTTAGTAATGTGAGAGCCTTTTTTAGTCTTGCGGCCTCCTCCTCTGTAGAGATATTCTGTGCGTCAGGCCTTGACGAATATGCGCCGATGTCTATAATTTCTCCACCTTCGTCAATTATCTGTCTGGCTCTCTGCAAGATGTCTTCTTCTGATTGCTTTCTGCTTCCGGCATAAAAAGAGTCGGGGGTAACGTTAAGTATTCCCATAACTCTGGGATGTTCCAGATCCATCAGACTACCGTTCACATTGATGTATTTTGCTATTCTGTTTTCCATTTCGATGCTTGCGTAATGATGGTGCAAATGTACATACAATAATTTATTTTTTATTGATTTGCCATTGATTTTTCGTTTATCTTTGCGTCACGTATCAAATTGTAATTTAAAATGGAAACTTCACAATTGTATAAATATTTTCTTGAGTGCGGAAAGGTCACTACCGACACTCGCGATTGCCCCGAAGGATCTATGTTCATAGCACTGAAAGGAGCCAGTTTCAACGGAAATACTTTCGCTTCTCAAGCCATAGCTGGCGGTTGCCGCTATGCCGTGGTTGATGAGGCTGAATACGCCAATGATGCCGAAGGACGTATTCTTCTGGTTGACGATTGTCTCAAGGCATTGCAGGATTTGGCGGCATGGCATCGCCGCGCGTTGGGCACAAGGATGATAGGTATCACGGGTACCAACGGCAAGACCACGACCAAGGAGCTGATAGCCGCCGTTCTGAAAGAGAAATACAATGTACTTTACACCCAGGGTAATCTGAACAATCACATCGGAGTACCTCTGACACTGCTTAAACTTACTCCCGAGCACGAAATGGCAGTAGTGGAGATGGGAGCGAACCATCCTGGCGAGATAAAGACTCTGGTAAACATAGCATGTCCGGACTATGGTATAATAACCAATGTAGGCAAGGCACATCTTGAAGGATTCGGTTCATTCGATGGAGTAATCCGTACTAAAGGCGAGTTGTACGACTATCTCCGCGACAATGGCGGAAAAATCTTCATACAGAACGAAAATCCTTATCTTAACTCCATAGCAGGCGGACTGGAATGTATCCGTTACGGTGCGGAAGAAGGGCTTTATGTGTCGGGCAAAGTTCTGTCATGTTCTCCGTTCCTGTCTTTCAGCTGGAAGTCGGAAGATAAGGTCCACGAAGTGCAGACTCATCTGATAGGTTCGTATAATGTTGACAATGCTCTGGCGGCAGTCGCTATAGGACGATATTTCGGAGTTGCCGACGATGCCATCTGTCATGCACTTTCATCATACGAGCCGCGCAACAACCGTTCGCAGCTGGTAGAGGCAGGAGGAAACAGTTATGTGATAGATGCCTACAATGCAAATCCTACATCCATGGCTGCCGCATTGGAGAATTTCCGTATGATTGATGCCGGACATAAGATGGTGATTCTCGGAGATATGAAAGAGCTTGGCGAAGCAAGTCTTGAGGAACACCAAAAGGTGGTTGACATGCTTTCCCGTTACGGTTTCGACAGGGTAATACTCGTTGGTCCGGAATTCGGAAAAACTGCAAATGCTTTTGAGCACTACAGTAATGCCGATGATGTGTATCAGGTGCTTTCTTCCGCCATGCCTAAAGGTTATATGATACTGATTAAAGGCTCTAACAGCATGAAGCTGGCTGCTTTGGCCGAAAAACTTATGAAATGATTTTTTAATTCTTTATATCATAAACTCCACACGCCCGTGTCGAGTTCTCCACACGCTCGTGTCAAGTACTCCACACGTTCGTGTCGAGTTCTCCACACGGCCGTGTGGAGATAATAATGTTTTGACTTCCTGATAGTGTATATTATAATTCCAGAATTTTCTTTCTGTACTCAGTCGGAGTAACTCCCGTTACTCCTTTGAAACACCGGTTGAAATGTACAGCCGATTCGAATCCGCATTCCATGCTTATTTCCGATATGTTCAGACGGTCGTCGGCCAACAGTTTGCAGGCATAACCTATCCGCATGTCGGTGATGTATTGTTTCAGTGTCTTTCCGGTGTGGTCTTTGAAATATCTGCAGAATGCCGACGGATTCATCGCCGTATATGACGCTATTTCATCGAGTGTGATATTGTCGGTGTATTTCTTGTTAATGTAGGCTACAACCTTTTCAATTTTCTTGTTCTTGAACTCGGCGGGTACCGGGTTGTAGTTTGGCGATGCGGCAAATTCCCTTTTTTTTATCATAGACAGCGATTGCAGAAGGCGCAGAAAAAGTATAAGCTGTTCCATTCCCTCGGATTCGGGTATCTGTTTCAGTAATGAGGTTATCTCCGGCTTGTTCTTTACTGATATCTTGACGCCTCTGTTCGATTCGTTCAACAGGGTGTTGATGTTTATGAATTGCACGTAATGAGTGAAGGAATATTGCATGAAGTCCTTTTCGAACTGAATAATCGTACCGTTTACCCTTAGACTGTCATCCTGTTCATATTCCGGAGGATTCTGCATGCAGTGTGGGAGTGCCGAACCGAAAAGCAGCAAAGTATCGTCAGAGTAGTCTATGATGCTATCGCCGATAATGCATTGCCCGTAACCTTTTTCCACATAAAGCATTTCATATTCGCCATGGAAATGCCATGGGTATGTGAATGACTTATAGTCGTATGCCCTTGCTTTGATTGGGTTTGAATCGGAGATGTGCAGTTGTTCGTTTACTATTCTTTTCATGGCTTCATGTCGAATTGTACTTAATGCAAATATAAGTAAATATCTTGCAAAAATAGGTATATATACTTATTTCTTTCTGTAGTAATTTTGCATTAAGAAGAATTTAAAACTTATACATATATGAATAACATGTTTGACATTACCGGTAAAGTAGCCGTTGTAACCGGCGGTTCCGGCGTTTTGGGTAGTAATATAGCTGAAGGTCTTCTGAAGGCCGGAGCTAAAGTCATAATCATTGGTGCTCATCAGGATAGGGTAGATGCGGCATTGGAACGTCTGAAAGCTGTGAGCCATGATGTAGCAGGTACTGTATGTAATGTGCTTGACATCGAGAGCCTTCGTTCTGTAAAAGATACTGTACTTTCAAAATGGGGTCGTGTGGACTTCCTTATCAATGCTGCCGGTGGTAACATTCCTGGTGGTACGCTGACTGTTGATCAGAATATATTCGACATGAAGGTGGAAGACCTTAACAAAGTGGTCGATCTGAACCTTAACGGTACTGTTTATCCATGCCTTGTTTTCGGTGAGATTATGGCAAAACAGCAGAGCGGTGTTATCGTGAATGTTTCTTCTATGGCTGCTTATGAGTCAATCACACGTGTGCCTGGATATTCTATGGCTAAGAGCGCTGTTGAAAACTTTACTCGCTGGATGGCTCAGGAAATGGCTATCAAGTTCAGCGAAAAGATCCGCGTAAACGCTATTGCTCCTGGATTCTTTATCGGCAACCAGAACCGTGCTATCCTAATTAATCCTGACGGCTCACTGACAGAACGCAGCAAGAAGGTTATTGCCAAGACTCCTATGAGAAGATTTGGAGATATTTCAGAATTGAATGGTGCCGTTCAGTTCCTTTGCAGCGATGCAGCTAGCTTTATCACTGGTGCTACATTGGCTATCGACGGTGGTTTCAGTGCATTCAGTGGAGTGTAATTATATTTGGTTGACAAGGCTTCAGTTACAAGTTAACAAGGTTCTGGCTTCGCCGACCTTTGGCTTTATCCGGACTAAGAACCTTGTCAACTCGTTAACTTGTCAACTTGTAACTAAAAAAAAGAAAACATTATGATGGAGAAAACTTGGAGATGGTTTGGGAAGAAGGATAAGATTACTCTTTCCATGCTGCGTCAGATAGGAGTAGAAGGAATAGTAACAGCTTTGCATGATGTTCCAAACGGTGAGATTTGGACAGTTGAGGCTATCAACGACTTGAAATCTTATATCGAGTCATACGGATTGAGATGGTCGGTAGTGGAAAGTCTTCCTGTATGCGAAGCTATCAAATATGCAGGTCCTGAACGCGACCAGCTGATTGAAAACTATAAAGTCAGCCTTGCCAATCTAGGTAAATGCGGTGTAAAGACAGTATGCTATAATTTTATGCCGGTAATCGACTGGGTGAGAACTGACTTGCAGCATCCTTGGGCAGACGGTACAAGCTCGTTGTATTACGACAGGGTACGTTTCGCATATTTCGACGTAAAGATTCTTCAGCGCGAAGGAGCGGAGAAAGACTATTCTGAAGAAGAACTCCGCAAGGTGGAAGAACTTGACAAGGTTATCACAGAAGCAGAAAAGGATGAGCTTATCGACGCTATCATCGTTAAGACTCAGGGATTCGTAAACGGAAATATCCGTGAAGGCGACAAGAACCCTGTAGCTATATTCAAGCGTCTGCTTTCTTTATATAAAGGTATTGACAGAGATGCATTGCGTGAAAACATGCGTTACTTCCTTGCTGCTATAATGCCAGTGTGCGAGGAATACGGTGTCAACATGTGTGTTCATCCGGACGATCCTCCTTTCCAGATTCTCGGATTGCCTCGTATCGTTACAAACGAAGAGGATATAGCATGGTTCCTCAATGCTGTTGACAATCCTCACAACGGACTGACTTTCTGTGCCGGTTCTTTGAGTGCAGGCGAGCATAACGATACACGCGAACTTGCAAAGAAGTTTGCTAAACGTACACACTTCGTACATTTGCGCAGTACAGCGGCTATGCCTGGCGGTAACTTTATCGAAAGTACTCATCTGTCTGGTCGCGGACATCTGATTGACCTTATCAGAATATTCGAAAAGGAAAACCCGGGATTGCCGATGCGTGTTGACCACGGACGTATGATGCTAGGCGACGAAGACAAGGGTTACAACGCAGGATATTCATTCCACGGACGTATGCTTGCCCTCGGACAGGTGGAAGGTATGATGGCTGTGGTAGATGACGAACTGAAAAACGGAATAGTATAAAAGATAATGAATAATTAAAAATTAAGAATTAATAATGCCGTATCCACCCATTATTAATTCTTAATTTTTAATTCTTAATTGAATAATACCATGAATTCACAAGATAATAGAATGAAAATGACAAATTATCGCTGGACGATATGCCTTATGCTGTTTATCGCCACAACGATAAACTATATGGACCGACAGGTTCTTTCTCTTACATGGAAGGACTTTATTGCTCCGGAATTTAACTGGACTGATGCGAATTACGGAACTATTGCCGGTTTCTTCTCTATACTGTATTCTATCAGTATGCTTTTCGTAGGAAAATTTGTAGATAAGATTGGAACAAAGAAAGGTTATTTATGGGCTATAGGTATATGGTCTGTAGGTGCCTGTCTTCACACTTTCTGCGGAATAGTTACTGCCGGAATATCTACAGGAACATGGGCTTTCACTTTCGAAGGTGCGCGTGAGGCCATTGAGGCTGCCGAAACTGCAGGTACAGTGATATGGAGTGTATCGACCGTAAGTATATGGCTTTTCCTTGCTGCGCGTTCCATACTGGCAGTAGGAGAGTCTGGTAACTTCCCTTGCGCCATAAAGGTGACTGCCGAATATTTCCCTAAGAAAGACCGTGCTTTCGCAACCAGTGTGTTCAATGCCGGAGCACAGCTTGGTGCCTTGCTCGCACCTTTCACCATTCCTGTCATAGCACGTTATATGGGTTGGGAAATGTCATTCCTTATAATCGGTGCTTTAGGTTTCTTCTGGATGGGATTTTGGGTGAGAATGTATGAAACTCCGTCAAAGCAGAAGAAGGTAAACAAGGCTGAGCTGGAATATATCGAGCAGGATCGTCTGACAGAAGCTTCAGAGACTGCAAAGCCTGCAACAGAAGAGAAAAAGGAGAAGGGTATCAGCTTGTGGAAATGTTTCACTTTCCGTCAGACTTGGGCAGTTATATTCGGACGTTGTCTTCCTGACGGTGTGTGGTGGTTCTTCCTTTTCTGGGCACCTGCTTATGTGAAAGACGTTTACGGATACAGTTCAGACTCTACTATGGGTATGCTGCTTATCTTTACTCTTTATCTGATATCAATGCTTTCCATCATTGGCGGTTATCTGCCTACCGTGTTTATCACACGCCTTGGTATGAATCCGTTCGCAGGACGTATGCGCGCTATGCTTATCTTCTCTTTGTTCCCATTGCTCGGACTTTTTGCACAGCCGCTCGGAAATATATCCTGCTGGTTCCCTATCATCATAATCGGTATAATAGGTGCAGCACATCAGAGCTGGAGTGCCAATACTTATACGGTAGTGAGCGATATGTTCCCTAAATCGGCTGTGGCAACAGTTACAGGTATCGGTGGTATGGCTGGTGGTATCGGCAGCTTGCTGTTCAATCAGGGCTCAGGTATCCTGTTTACTTACTCAAAGGAAACAAATATGGCTTTCATGGGATTTGAAGGTATTCATGCGGGCTATATGATAGTGTTCCTTATAGCTTCAGTAGCTTATCTGTTCAGCTGGATAATGATAAAGATACTTGTTCCGAAATATAAGATAATTGAAATTTGATAATTGATTAATATGAAAGATTTTATAAACGAAGATTTTCTTCTGCAGAGTGACGTGGCAAAGATGCTGTATCATGAACATGCGGAAAAGATGCCTATCATAGATTATCACTGTCATCTTAATCCGAAGATGATTGCAGATGATTATAAATTCAGTTCCATCACCGAGATATGGCTTGGCGGCGACCATTACAAATGGCGTGCGATGCGTGCCAATGGGGTAGATGAAAAGTATATCACAGGTAAGGAAACTTCCGATTGGGAGAAATTTGAGAAATGGGCAGAAACAGTTCCATATACATTGCGCAATCCGCTTTATCACTGGACTCATCTTGAATTGAAGACTGCTTTCGGTATAGGTGAAACCCTGAATCCTGCATCGGCAAAAAGGATATACGACAAGTGTAATGAACTGCTTGCCACTCCTGAATACTCGGCCCGCGGACTGATGAAGAGATATAACGTAGAGTCTGTTTGTACAACTGACGATCCGATTGATACGCTGGAGTATCATAAGGCTATTGCAGATTCCGGTTTCGAGGTTAAGGTTCTTCCTACTTGGCGACCTGACAAGGCAATGAATGTCACTACAGCAGCCGAATATAGGGCTTATCTTGAAAAACTTTCACAGGCTAGTGGCGTGACAATCTCCAAGTTTGATGATTTGGTTGAGGCTTTGAAAGTGCGTCATCAGTATTTTGCCGACCACGGATGTAAGCTTGCCGACCACGGTCTTGCTGATATACCTGCTGCTGATTATACTATGGCTGAAATATCAGCGATATTCGACAAGGTATATGGCGGTAATGAACTGACTAAGGACGAAAAAACAAAATATCAGACAGCCCTGTTGATTATCCTTTCCGAGATGAATGCAGAGGCTGGATGGACACAGCAGTATCATTACGGACCGTTGCGTAACACAAATTCAAGAATGATGGCCAAGCTTGGTCCTGATACAGGCTTTGATACTATCGGCGATTTCAGATGTGCTGAGGCTATGGTTAAGATTTTTGACCGTCTGAACTCAGAAGGTAAGCTGGCAAAGACAATACTCTATAATATCAATCCGTCGGAAAATGATATGGTGGCTGCAATGATAGCCAACTATCAGGACGGAAGTGTGCCGGGCAAGATGCAGTTCGGTTCAGGCTGGTGGTTCAACGACCAGATGGGAGGAATGCTCCGCCAGATGAATGCCTTGTCTGAACAGGGCTTGTTGAGCCGTTTTGTAGGTATGCTTACTGACTCCCGTTCGTTCCTTTCATATCCTCGTCATGAATATTTCCGCAGAATCTTGTGTAATATGATTGGTAATGACGTGGTGAACGGAATACTTCCGGAATCGGAAATGGGAAGAATAAAAGGTATGATAGAAGATATCTGCTATTGCAATGCCAAGAGTTATCTTAATCTTTAAGAGATAATTGAAAAAAATACAGCCGCCGTATTACCGGAAATCCTGGATAATGCGGCGGCTGTTATTTTGTGTTGTGGTTGTTCTCAAGCGTTCTTGGCCTTGAAAGCCAGTGCGTACATACGCATCTGTTTCACCATTGCAAGAAGTCCGTTGCTTCTTGTAGGAGAAAGATGTTCTTTCAGTCCGATCTTCTCAATGAAGTACAAATCGGATTCAAGTATCTCGTCAGGAGTATGTCCTGACACTACTTTTATGAGGAGGGCAATGATACCTTTTACAATCAGTGCGTCACTTTCTGCCTGGAATATTATCTTTCCGTCTTCCATATCAGCCTGAAGCCATACACGGCTTTGGCAACCGTCAATAAGGTTCTGGTCTGTCTTGTATTCCGGATTAAGTGGTTCCTGTTCGTTTCCAAGATCTATCAAAAGCTGGTACTTGTCCATCCAATCATCGAAATCGCTGAATTCTTCTATTACTTCGTCCTGAAGTTCGTTTATTGTTTTCATCGTTATTTTGCTTTTATGTTATTTCTCATTGTAAATCACTTGGAGAACCGTCTGTCCTACTGCCTGTAGTGTGGCACGGTCTATGTTCTCCATCGTATCATCTATGGTATGCCATGTAGGGTTAAATCCTGTATCGCTGTTGGTATCGTAATGAATGATATCTACACACGGGATTTGTCTGAAACGGTTCACATAGATATGGTCGTCTGTTATTTCTCCGCCTTTTTCTTTTATGAATGTGTTGCCGTAGCCAAGTTCGTGTGCCGCATTCCAGATTTTCTTCATTACATTGTTGGCTGTGCGCTGTGAATATCCCTCATAATAGAAAGTTGCATTTTTACCTCCTACCATGTCAAGAAGTATTCCGTAGCGGGCCTTGTAGTTGGATACATGAGGAATCCTTCCCCAGTATTGTGAGCCCAGACACCATGTGTCTGCCTTATAGTTTCCCTGATAGAACTCCGGAATACCATAATCTTCGGCATCGAAAAATGCAATGTCAATACCTATTGCGGGAGACTGCTTTTGAATCTGTCTGGCTATTTCAAGCAATACACCTACACCGCTGGCACCGTCGTTGGCTCCGTCTATGGCAGTATGATGGTATTTCTCTTCATCGTAGTCGGCATACGGGCGGCAATCCCAGTGTGCAAACAGGATTACTCTTTTCTTGGCTTCAGGATTATATTCACCTATGATATTGCGTGCCTTGAGCAGTGTGCCGTCATAAGCAACCAGGTCTGCATACTGGTTATATACCTTTGCTCCGAAACTTTCAAGTTTTGAAGCCAGATAGTCTCCGCATTCCTTATGTGATTTTGTGTTGGGAACACGTGGACCGAAATCTACCTGGACCTTTACGTAGCTATAGGCGCTGTCTGCATTAAATGCAGGAGCCTGTACATTGCCGGTTGTTTCTTCCTTGCTGACAGATGTGTCGCTTTTCTTGCTACTGCCACACGCTGTTACGGAAGCGGCATAGATTAATATCAGTGAACCGGATAATAATTTACCAAGTATATTCATATTGAAAAGATTAATATGTTATAAAAAAATCATCAATCAACTCCGTGAAGTCAATTAATGATTGTTGATTATGAGTATCATATTATAAAAGGGATATGATATATAGATATAAGACAGCGGCAGGAACTGCCATCAGTGTACTGTCAAATCTGTCTAACAGACCTCCGTGTCCGGGGAGTATATTTCCGGAATCCTTGATGCCAATTTTGCGTTTTATCAGAGACTCAACCAGATCACCCCATGTTCCGAATACTACAACTGTCAATGCCAGTCCGATCCATTGGGATAGCGAGAGTAGAGGGAAGTATCTGGAAATTACAATAGCCGCTATAATGCTGAATACACATCCTCCGAATGAACCTTCCCATGATTTCTTAGGCGATATGCGTTCGAAAAGCCTGTGTTTTCCGAACAGTACTCCTGCGCAATATGCACCCGTATCGTTTACCCATGTGAAGATGAATATTGAGAGAGGGAATATAGGATTGTAAACAGAACTTGCCGTTTCGTTTTGAGACTGGAAAGCCAATACATTCAGTAAGGCAAATGGCAGGGCGATATACATTTGCGACATCAGTGCATATGCCATATTGTTCACCGGATTTTCTTTCTTATAGTACAATTCGCTGATTAATATATACATAATCAGGAACATGTATGGGATAAGAATCTCATTGCTTCCCGGCGATGTGCCAAGGTACGCAAATCCGAAGAATAGAAAAACAGATGCCAGTATGGATATAGGTTTGTTTATTTCTGCAAACCCGCTCTGCTTTATAATATTCCCAAATTCATTTACAGTAAAAGCACATATTAAAGCAAATAACACAGAAAAAGTGATAGGACCGCCTAATATGCATCCCACTAATACGGCTACAAAGATAGCGCCTGTTAATGCTCTTGTTATAAAATTACCTTTCATGGCTTTGGGAATATTATTATTTCCTTAAATACTTTTCTATTGAATTTATACTTATAAATAGTTATTCACCGTTTTGAGTATCACTTTCAGTGCTTGAAGGCAATTCTTTTGTTTCTTCATTCTTGCTTTCAATACTCTTGGTTTCATTGTTTTCACTTTCGGCCATTATCTCTTCTGAACGTGATGCCCACGGGCGTTTGCCGAATATAGCTTCAACGTCTTCAGCAAAAATCACTTCTTTTTCTATAAGCAATTCGGCTAGACGGTTATGACCTTCTTTATGTTCCGTAAGAATTCTTTTGGCACGGTCGTATTGCTCGGCAATCATCTGCTTCACTTCACTGTCTATGAGCTCGGCTGTATGTTCGCTGTATGGCTTATTGAAACTGTATTCATCATTGTTGTAATAGCACAGGTTTGGAAGCTTGTCACTCATACCGGCGTATGCAATCATGCCATATGCCTGTTTGGTCACTCTTTCCAAATCGTTCATTGCACCTGTAGAGATTTGTTTGATAAACAATTCTTCAGCTGCGCGTCCGCCCAAAGTAGCACACATCTCGTCCAACATCTGTTCCTTTGTAGTAATCTGTCTTTCTTCAGGCAGGTACCATGCTGCACCTAAAGCCCTTCCTCTAGGTACTATGGTTACTTTAATCAATGGATTGGCATATTCAAGGAACCATGATATAGTGGCGTGTCCTGCTTCGTGCAAGGCTATAGATCTTTTCTCGGCAGCTGTCATGACTTTTGTCTTCTTTTCCAATCCTCCGACTATTCTGTCAATTGCAGCCATGAAATCATCTTTACTTACTGAAGTCTTGTTATGTCTTGCAGCGATAAGTGCGGCTTCATTACATACGTTGGCAATGTCGGCTCCACTAAATCCCGGTGTCTGTCTTGCCAGCAAATCTATATCTACAGTATCATCAAGTTTAAGAGGGCGGATGTGTACGCCAAATACCTCTTTTCTTTCGTTCAGGTCAGGTAAATCTACATGTATCTGTCTGTCGAAACGTCCGGCTCTCAACAAAGCTTTGTCCAATATATCGGCGCGGTTTGTAGCTGCAAGAATGATTACGCCACTGTTTGTTCCGAAACCGTCCATTTCGGTAAGAAGCTGGTTAAGAGTATTCTCTCTTTCATCGTTACCTCCCATGTTCGGATTTTTTCCTCTGGCACGACCTACGGCGTCTATTTCGTCAATGAATATTATACATGGAGCTTTTTCCTTGGCCTGACGGAACAAATCACGTACTCTTGATGCACCGACACCGACAAACATTTCCACGAAATCGGAACCGGACATAGAGAAGAATGGTACGTCAGCTTCGCCTGCTACGGCTTTTGCCAAAAGTGTTTTACCTGTTCCCGGAGGGCCTACAAGAAGTGCTCCCTTTGGAATCTTACCACCTAGCTCTGTATATTTCTGAGGCTGTTTCAGGAATTCTACAATTTCCTGTACTTCCTGTTTTGCGGCTGTCTGACCTGCAACATCCTTGAATGTCACTCTGTTGGCTCCTTTCTCGAACAGTTGTGCCTTGCTTTTGCCTACATTGAATACATTTCCTGCACCACCAGCATTGCCTGCACCACCCATTCTACGCATTATGAATATCCATAATCCGATAAAGAAAATTATAGGCAAAAGATTCCAGAAAATAACACCAAAGTAGTCATTCTCTTTTTCGTATCTTATTGAACCTGTAAAGTTCCCGTTTTTCTGTTCTTCATCGAGGAATTTGTCCAATGATTCCATTGAACCTACCTGTATCTTAACAGATGGATTTTTACCAACTTTAGGAGCGTCTTTTTTGAATACATCTACTATATTTTCAGGTTTGATGTACATCTCTACGGAATTATTGTCGTATGCAATAATCTTGTCCGCATATCCCTTCTTGACCATTTCCTTGAATTCTGTATAAGTAATTTCCTTACTCATACTTCCTTCATCGCTGGTGATATATAAGAAAGCTATGGTCATAGCTATGATTATATATAACCAACTTAAATTGGGTCTGGGCATATTTATTTTTTGCTTATTTGAATTATTGTTCATGTTTCCTTTTAAGTGAATTGATTATGTGATATTAGTCTATATCCGGTATGCGGGTTAATTTTGCATCAGCCCATAAATGTTCCAGATTATAGAAATCTCTTTGTTCCGGTAAGAATATGTGTGCTATTACGTCGTTGTAGTCCATTGCTACCCATTGTGCATTTTTAGTTCCGTCGATTGCAAATGGTTTGATGCTTATTTCGTTTCTGACGTAATCTTTTATTGATTCTGTAATAGCCAGTACTTGACTTGGTGAATTTCCATTACATATTACGAAATAATTGCATATAGTATCTTCTATGTCAGAAAGATCTGCTATTACGATGTTTTTACCTTTTTTTTCCTGAATACCTTCTATGATTTTTTCTAGTAATTTTTTTTCTTCGTTCATTATTCTAAAATACAAACTTTTAAGTTAATATACATAATATATGGCAAATATACTTGCTTTTCTGTATTCCACGAAATATAGATGAATTTTTCTTTTAGATTTTGTATTTTTTAGAGTGAATTTTGAGTTTGTCCGTCATGACAAGGCGAAAAAACGCCCATATTCATATTTTTTTGAAAAAAAAAGGACAAAAATGTTTGAAACTAATGAAAAAGTTGTACCTTTGCAGCGTCAAACAAGAAATGACTTGCTGACAATAATTTTGGGCTATGGTGTAATGGTAACACAACAGATTCTGGTCCTGTTTTTCTAGGTTCGAATCCTAGTAGCCCAACTTTGTAAGACAATTTAAATTATCAGAAATTGGGTTATGGTGTAATGGTAACACAACAGATTCTGGTCCTGTTTTTCTAGGTTCGAATCCTAGTAACCCAACAAAAAAAGAGCAGTTTTTACTGCTCTTTTTTGTTTTCGTACATTAATATAATAGCGAGCTTAGCTCGCTATTATAATTTATTTGTTTATAGCTTCGTCGATAGCTTCAATCTTTTTCTGAGTCAACAGTAAATCATTTTTCAGCTTCTCTATTTTTCTGGCAATGTCGTTTACCAATGAATTGCCTTTTTTAGATGACGAATTTAAGAAACCTAAATTGTTTTCGTATGTTTTGATTTCGTTCTTTATTCTTTCGTATATTCTAACGAGCTTTTCTCTTTCCTTATAAAGATTGTTCTCTTTGCTTAATCCTGATTTATAACTGTTCAGCTTTTTCTCTGTAGCAGAAAGATTTGCCTTGTCAAATATCTTGTTTACAAGGTTATGGAACTCTTTGTATAATCTGTCCTTGTCCTTAAAAGGTACGAAACCTATGCTGTTCCATTCAGAAATCAGTGCTTTGATCTTATCTGCTATGGTTTCATCGTATGTCTCAGTCTTTTCCAGTTCTTCAATCTTTTTAAGCAATTCCTCTTTCTTGTTCAGATTTTCCAGCTCTTCTGAACGTTGTGATGAAGTTGCTTTTGATTTCTGTTCGAAGAAATAATCGCAAGCGCCGATAAATCTTTTCCATATAGAATCTGAATACTTTTTAGGTACAGGACCTATTGTCTTCCATTCTTTTTGCAGTTTGGTCAAAATCTCGGCAGTCTCTTTCCATGCTGTACTGTCTTTCAATGCTTCTGCTTTTTCGCATAGCTCTTTTTTCTTTTCCAGGTTTACAGACATGTTTTCTTTGGCTGTTTTAAAGAATTCTGCCTTACGTCTGAAAAATTCGTCGCATGCGGCACGGAATCTTTCGAAGATTTTCAGATTCATTTTTTGTGGAGCATATCCTATTGTTTTCCACTTGGCCTGCAGTGCCAGGATTTCCTGTGTCTTGTCTTCCCAGTCTGTGAAAGTTGTGAATTTGTCATATTCCATGGCTTCTGCTATTTCGCAAATCACAGTTTTCTGGTCAAGGTTGTTCTGCTCCTGCTCTTTTAAATCCTCAAAATGTTTCTGGTGTCTCTTGTTTACGTTTGTAGAAGCGGCTTTAAATCTTGCCCAGATGCTTTCACGCATTTCTTTTGCCACAGGACCGATTTCCCTGAATTCCTGATGAAGCTTTTGCAACTGATGGAATGCTGAAATTACGTCAGGTTCGTCGGCAAGCTTTTCGGCAGCTTCGCAGATACGTGTCTTTTGTTCCAGATTTTTCTTGAAGTCATACTCTCTGAATTCATTGTTCAGTTTGAGCATGTCGTAGAATTTTTCTGTATATAACTGGTAAGTTCTCCAGATTTCGTTGATTTTATTTGCCGGAATGAGCTTTATTTCATTCCATTCCTGCTGCAGATTTTTGAATTCATTGTAGTTCTTCCCTGCATCTTCTGACAGTTCTGTAAGATTTTTCATCTTTTCCAGAATTTCCATTTTCTTTTGCAGGTTCTCCTCTTTTTCTTTTTCTATTGCAGCTATCATGGAATTTCTTTTCTCTTTTATTTCTGCCAATACGGATTTAAGTTCTGCTTCCAGAGGATCTGTGGTAGGAACAAAAGAGTTTGCATCGCCGCCCGATTCGATAAATGTTTTGCGGTTAGCTTCCTGTTCAGCTTTGTGCAGTTTGTAAAATGTCTGTTTAAGGAAGTCTATTTCCTGTTTTTCAGCTTCACAAGCATTGTTGTTTATCTCTTTTAAACGTTGTATAACCTCTTCTTTAGTCTGTTTAGGTTCATACTTAACGTTATCTGTTGTTTGATCAACAGTAGGAACCAAATTTTCAGTCTCATTTTCCTGAATTTCGGTTAGTGGGCGGTTTGTTTCATTAACTTCCATGCGTATATAGATATTTAAGAATGTTTCTTTTAAAAACGTTATAATTACAAATTAAAGAAATAATATTTAAAAAACATAATATTGTCTTGGTTATTTTACCAAATAGGGTAAAAATGTATTATAATCTTTAATTTTTTTTGTTTTTTCGTTTAATCAAGTTCTGCAAATTATGACAGCAACACTGTTATTCCCATATATAGCATCATACCGATGATGTCGTTTGTGATGGAGATGAAGGGACCGGTTGCGATTGCAGGGTCTATCTTTAGTTTTTCTAGTGTCATAGGCACTAATGTGCCGAAAATGGAAGCGAACATTACAACGGCAAATAAACTGATTGATACAGAATAGCTTACTGTGGCTGTTGCTCCAAAACGAATGAAATTATATATATAAACCAGTAATGATATGATTGAGGCATTAATAAGGGCGACTACCGCTTCTTTTGCTACTTGTTTGAAGGTATTTGCAGAATCCAGTGAACTGTTTGCCAACCCCTGTACAACAAGCGCCGATGACTGTGTTCCGACGTTTCCTCCTGTTCCACCTATCAATGGGATGTATAGCGCCATTTCAGGATGGGCGGCAAATGTAGAGTCGAAGTTACCTAATATCATTGAGTTGCCGATACCTCCCAGCATACCGATAAGAAGCCATGGCAGACGTGCCGTGGTCTGTCTGAAAACGTTGTCGTCTGATTCTACATCCTGAGAAAGACCTGATGCCAACTGGTAATCACGTTCAGCCTGTTCACGTACCTCATCCATCACATCATCTACGGTGATACGTCCTACAAGGCGTCCGATACTGTCAACTACCGGTACTGCCACAAGGTCATATTTCTCAATTATCTGTACCACTTCTTCTATAGGAGTATCCACATGTACTGAAACTGGGTCTTTTTTCATTACATGTTTGACTTTTGATACAGATGGACTTGTTATCATTTTCTTTAGTGGGAATACACCTCTCAGACGTTCGTCGTCATCTACTACATATACATAATAGATTTCGTCCATGTCCTCAGCCTGAATTCGCATTTCCCTCAGACATTCGGGCATACTCCAGTTTTCTTTTACGGTAACCATTTCCGTACCCATCAAACCTCCGGCGGTATCTTCGTCGTATTTCAGAAGGTCAACGATGTCTCCGGCCTGTTCAATGTCTTCTATATGTGAAAGGACCTCTTCCTGTTTGTCCTCGTCCATCTCTCGGATGATGTCAACGGCATCGTCCGAATCCATATAGTCAACAAAACGTTTAGCGATAGTTTCCGATGGCAGTATGTCAAGAAACTCTTTACGGGCATCTTCGTCCATTTCGACGAGTACGTCCGCGGCTGTTTCATTATCTAGCAGCAAGTATATAAACCTTGCATTTTCAGCATTAAGTTCATTGCATAGTTCTGCTATGTCGGCAGGATGTAAATCATTAAGAAGCTCCTTTACTTTGTCATGCTCCTTATTCTCTATTAATTCCGTTATTTTTTTGATTTCTTCGCTGTTCATCCTGGTTAGCTTTTAGTGGTTACGTGTATAAAAACTCTTATAACTCTAGATTGACAGATGCTGTATTGCTGTCCAAAGCCTTTTCCACCTTATTGGTCAGTTCGATAAATTCATTGACAGACAACTGTTCCGGTCTCTTGTTGAATATAGGCTCGGCACTTAAAGGATTATCTTTTGCCAATATCGGCGAAATGGAATTGCGTAATGTCTTTCTTCTCTGATTGAATGTGGTCTTTACAATTTGCTTGAACAGTTTTTCGTTGCACCCCAAATCTTTCGTATCATTCCTTTTCATTCTGATTACTGCGCTCTTGACTTTTGGTGGTGGATTGAAAACGTGTTCATGTACGGTGAATAGATATTCCACATCATACCATGCCTGAATCATTACACTAAGGATGCCGTATGTCTTGTTGCCGGGCTTGGCGGCAATTCGTTCTGCCACTTCCTTTTGAATCATTCCGGTACAGCATGGGATAAGTTCCTTGTTGTCAAGCATCTTGAAGAATATCTGGCTTGAAATGTTATACGGGTAATTGCCTGTAAGGACAAAAGGCTTGCCGTCGAACAGGCTTGTGAGATCCATTTTCAGGAAATCCTTTTCTATAATATTCTCACCCAATTCACCAAAGTTCTCTTTAAGATAAGCTACTGATTCAAAATCCAGCTCAACAACTTTTAAAGGTCTGTTTTTAGGTATCAAATATTGTGTCAGGACTCCCATTCCCGGTCCGACTTCTAGTACGGGGATATCCGGACAGGCATCAATTGTGTCTGCTATGTCTTTGGCCACTTGCAAGTCCTTGAGAAAGTGCTGTCCTAAAAATTTCTTTGGTTTGACTAATTTCATCCGTATTCAAATATTTCTTTGTGATAATGTGATATTTATTCAGTTAAGCTGTGTATATTTGCATTGTGCAAAGTTACATAATAATATCTAAATAATTTCAGATTTTGGAACGAAGTGATTCAAAAAAACTATTAAATAAGTTGTGGCAAGTTTTTTTGCCTGTAATTCTTGGAGCAGCTATTCTGGTATGGACATATAAAGGCTTTGATTTTAAGAGGGTGTGGTCCGTGCTTAATTCTGAGGTTAATTACTGGTGGATGCTCTTCTCGCTTGTGTTTGGAGTTTTTGGGCATTTGTTTCGTGGCTGGAGATGGAACCTGTCATTGGCTCCGTTGGGTGAGTATCCAAAACCGGCCAACAGCGTATATGCTATATTTGTCTCATATGCGGCAAACCTTGTAATACCAAGAATAGGTGAAGTGTCCAGATGTGGAATTCTGGCTAAGTATGAAGGCGTTTCGTTCTCTAAATCCTTAGGAACTGTGGTTACCGAACGTATTATAGATTCTTTGTGCGTATTGATAATAACATTTGTAACCCTGTTGTTGCAGTCCGGAATATTTGCCCGGTTTATGAAGGAAACAGGTACTGACACCTCGTTTATATTTCATCTTTTTACATCGACCAATTTTTATATAACTCTTGCCTGTATATTTGCATTTCTGATATTATTGTATTTTCTGTTCAAGCGAATTTCTGTTTTTGCAAAAGTAAAAGGAATCTTGAATGACATATGGCTTGGCTGCCAGTCTTTGCGTCATGTTGATAACATTGCTTTGTTTGTAGCATATACGTTAGGTATATGGATATGCTATTTCCTTCAGTTTTATGTGGCATTTTTCAGTTTTGACTTTTCGTCTGATCTTGGACTGATGCCCGGGCTGGTAATGTTTGTTGTGGGCAGTATAGCCGTGGTTGTTCCTACTCCCAACGGGGCAGGACCTTGGCACTTTGCAGTAATAACAATGATGATGATGTACGGCGTAAGCAAAGATGATGCTGGAATATTTGCACTTTTAGTGCATGGAATTCAAACTTTTTTACTAATTTTGTTAGGTATATATGGATTAGTGGCATTGCCGCTTACGAATAAACAAAATAAACCCATAAACTCATAATCAAAAAACAAACTCTATGAGCGAAATTCTTTCTTTAGCTCCACAGAATGTGTGGAAACATTTTCATTCAATTACACAAATTCCTCGTCCGTCAGGACATCTGGAAAAGATTCAGGCTTTCTTACTTGATTTTGGAAAGAAGGCTGATGTTGAAACATTCCAGGATGAGGCAGGAAATATCATTTATCGCAAACCGGCTACTCCGGGAATGGAGAACCGTAAGACTGTAATTCTTCAGGCACACATGGATATGGTTCCTCAGAAGAATAAGGAAACAGTTCATGATTTTGAAAAAGATCCAATCCAGACTTTTATTGATGGCGGATGGGTAAAAGCTAAAGGTACTACATTAGGCTCGGATAATGGCATGGGTGTTGCAGCTATTATGGCTGTAATGGAAGATAAATCGTTGAAACACGGTCCGTTGGTAGCTCTTATCACAGCCGACGAAGAAACAGGTATGTATGGAGCCTTCGGTCTGAAGCCTGGTACAATAGAAGGAGATATATTGCTCAATCTCGACTCAGAAGATGAAGGAGAACTTTATATCGGTTGTGCAGGTGGCGAAGATCTTACGGCAACATTGGAATATAAAGAAGAAGAAACCGACCCTGAAGATGTGGCATTAAAAGTCACTTTGAAAGGCCTACGCGGAGGTCATTCCGGTATTCAGATAGGGTGGGGACATGCCAATGCCAATAAACTCATGGCACGTTTCCTCAATCAGGTTATCACATACGATGAGGCATGCCTCGTATCATGGGAAGGCGGAAACATGCGAAATGCAATTCCTCGCGAATGTGAAGTGGTTATAACAGTTCCTGAAACAGAGGTAGAAGACGTATTGGCTTTTGTAGGCGAATGCGAACAGGTATGGCGTGATGAGTTTGCCACTATTGAAGATGGCATAACTTTCACTGCTGAACGTGTGGAACTGCCTAAGATGATGGTTCCTGACGAGATAAGAGATAATCTGGTCGATGCAATATTTGCCTGCCCTAATGGAGTGGAACGCTTTATTCCTACTATACCTGATACAGTAGAAACTTCGTCAAATCTTGCTATAGTGGAGATTGGTGGAGGTAAAGCTGCTATAAAAGTTCTTACCCGCAGTTCGCGTGAATCAATGAAGGATTACCGTAATACTGCTATTGAAAGCTGCTTCTCAATGGCTGGTATGCATGTAGTCCGTTCGGGAGGTTATTCAGGTTGGGAACCTAACGTAAATTCGCCTATACTTCATGCTATGAAGGCTTCATATAAGGCGCAGTTTGGAGAAGAGCCTGAAGTAAAGGTTATACATGCCGGACTGGAATGTGGTATTATTGGTGCCGTAATGCCAGGTTTGGATATGATTTCATTTGGACCTACATTGCAGTGTCCTCACACTCCGGAAGAACGTTGCCACATACCTTCAGTAAAGAAATTCTATGATTTCCTTACTGCTACTTTGGAAAATACTCCTGTAAAGTAAGCAAGGTTTTCAAATAAAAACAGCCAGCCAATTCATTGTCAGTAAATGATGAATTGGCTGGCATTTTTTATGACTTAAAAAATGTAAAATAAAACGTGCGCACATTCGACTTGAAGCGTGCGCACATTCTAACTAAAACGTGCGCACGTTTTGCCTTAAATGTGCGCACGTTTTTTTAAAGCCTTTTTTTGAGATATTTGATGATAAAAAATTACCCTACATTTACTTTTAAAAAAAGTAGATGCAGGGTGATTACTTGATAATTACTTCTGTGGACCTGGAGGGAGTCGAACCCTCGTCCAAACAAGGAAGCCATATGCTTTCTACATGCTTATCTCTGCCTTCGGTTTTCGTGCATAAGCAAGACCAGAGCCACCCACTTATACCTTAGTCCTTAAATTTCACCGGAGCCGCAGGACTAGACTCAAGCTATTCCCGATTTTGCTGCACCGCTATATCAAACGCTTCGGAACAAGAGCTTTTGAGCGATGTCTCGTTTCTATCACTGTGACAGAAATAAAGCTAATCTACTGTACTTCGATTAAGCAGCGAGAGCATAGTTTTCGTTGCCAGATAATTGTTCAGTAACTGAGATTATAGTGCAAATCACTGACGCACTGCATGCTTACATACCACATCTCTCGCTGTCAAAACCAAACAAGCCCAGACGTTAGTATTAAATTGTCTGCAAAAATAATAAAAAACTCTCTAAGTACCAATTCCTATGGATAAAATATATATTTTTGCCCCCTCAACACATTCTTAAACCTTAACATCATGAATAAAACCAACCAAATTTTTTTCTTATCGGCTTCGTTGCTGTTTATGGGATGCTCGGCGGTAAACGGCAAAGGAAAGGAAGCAGGCGGTGCGGAGCCGGATTAGCCGGTGTTCGTGGCCGGAAGTTATCCGGCGCGGAATGAGGAAGGCGTCAAGGTGTTCACATTCGCTCAAGATGACGCCGGCCATGGCAGGGCATGACAGGACCCTTGGCTCTGCTCCGTGTTTCGTTATGGCGGACGGGAAGAGGGGCGTGGCTTTCACGGCGAATTATTCCGGCGGAAGCCTGACGGTGTCCGGTGCGGCCGTACGGCGGAGATAATCCGGACGGCGAAGGCTGACACCGTGGGAGGTGAAGGTAGTGCCGATATCCATTTGTCGCCCTACGGGAAAGCGTCCGCGCTATTTCGCCATAACCCCGAACGGGAGGTATATCCTTGTGGCGTGTCGCGACGGGGATGCCGGTTGATACTGGCAGGAGGATACCGGCCAAAGCTCCGGTCTGCGTGAGATGGATAAAATAGAAAGAAAGCAATCTTCCGGGGTGGGGGATTGCTTTCTTTATGCTGTGTGTTATACGTAGGTCTCAAGGAACTTTACTTCACCGTCGGGTGTCACTTCAAGATTTCCGGTAGTGGCCGGGAAAAGAACTGATTCGCCTGCCTGCATGCTGATGCTGTTTCCACGGTCGTCCTTTATCGTGCACGATCCTTCCATGCAGATGTAGATTACGAACGAGTCGAGTTCCGAATAATCCACGGTCATCGGCCGCGAAAGATGATATACGGATGTGGTGAAATATGGGCACGTCACCAGTTCTACAGGACGGTCCTTGCACGGAGTGTAGGCGGTGCGGTAGTCCGGCTGTACGCTGTAGTCTATTGCCTCTTTTGACAGTTCGGTGTGCAGCTCGCGTCTATGGCCGTTCTTGTCCTTGCGGTTGAAGTCGTATATCCGGTATGTGATGTTTGATGTCTGCTGTATTTCGGCTATGAAACATCCGGCTCCGATGCTGTGTATTCGTCCTGCAGGGAGGAAGAATACGTCGCCGGGACGGACGGCATAGTCTGCCAGGGCGTCGCAGATGGTGTTGTCGGCTATCATCTGTTCGTACTGTTCGGGCGTGATGCTGCGGCTCAGGCCCGAGCGCAGGTGTGCGCGGCCTCCGGCATTGTCTATCACGTACCACATTTCGGTTTTGCCCATGGAGTTGTGGCGCCGCATGGCGAGCTCGTCGTCAGGGTGAACCTGGATTGAAAGATCGTCACGGGCGTCGATGAATTTTATCAGCAGCGGGAACTTGCCTCCGAAGCGTGTGTAGTTGGCTTCGCCCACCAGGGCTCCTTTATATTCCTGAACCATCTGTGTGAGGTTCTTTCCGGCATCGGCTCCGTTTGCCACTACCGATTCGTCGCCGGGGACATCGGATATTTCCCAGCTTTCGCCTACGTTCTGCTGTGTGCTGTCAAGGTGTTTGAACGGAATGATTTTGTCGCCACCCCAGATTGTGGTTTTCAGGATGGGACGGAATTTCAACGGATACATAATTTTTATGGTTTTTACAGGTTATGATTACGGACGTAAAGATACGTCAAAATTCTTTACGGCGGTTGCTGTCGGGAGGATTTTCTGATAAAAGAACCGGGGCCGTCGCTTCTGGTGTGGCGGCGGTCCCGGTGTGTGTTTTCCCGTGGGGGTATGTGTATTTCCGTGTTTCCGGAGGATCAGAGAGTCCATCCGGCTGTCCAGTTGTCGTCGGCGGTGACGGCTCCTTTGTAGTCGGTTGCGGTGAAGAATGAGTCGGACGACATGTCTTTTCCTCCGTCTGCTGTACCGATGAATTTGTCTTCAAGAGCGAAAGTGGCGTTTGTCCTGTTGCCTTCGGCTGCCTGGAAGAGGTCGTTGGTATAGATGTTCTGTTTTGATGACAATACGCCTGATATCTCTACGTAGTTCAATCGGGATATTCCGTTTTTCAGCGCGTTTTCCGTGTTCGCGGTTTCCACGGTGAGAGGCTGCTCCTTGCCTGTGATTATGGCATTGTAGAGTTCCACTTCGGTGCCGGCACGCAGGCGTACTCCGCGACCGTCGTTGCCGTTGCCCACAAGTGTCAGGTTCGACAGTACCGGATGTGAGACTGGTGTGAGCGAGTTGTCCTTGTCGTTGCTGTCGCATTCCATCAGGCAGTCGCAGTCATAGCCCAGTGTTTCTTCGTTTTCCTGGTATGCCACCATGAACTGGCCTTTTCCGCACCATCCTTCTGTCCAGTCGAATGAGTCGTCGCTGCAGCTTGTGGCTACCATGTATTTCACGCAGACTGTTCCTCCGAAGAATTCGAAACCGTCGTCGGAACCGCGGTATGCCTGCAGATGATCTACTGAAGTTCCGTTGCCCACGCCGTAGAATGTCACTCCGTTGGCTTCCTTGTCTTCGCTGAATGCATAGCCGGTGTATTCCAGACGGATGTAGCTCAATTTTCCGGAGTTGTCGGCCGCGTCGTCGCCGCCGTATGCGGCGTCACCTATTTCGGATGTTCCCTTGCCGCCCTGTACGTTGATAGGCGCTTTTCCGCAGATGTGGAGTCCGCCCCATGCTCCGGCTTCTTTCTTTTCGGATGTCATGACGATAGGGTTTTCGGCTGTACCTACAGCATTGATTTTGGCTCCCTGTTCCACCAGGATGTAGTCAACGGTGTTGTCGTGTTTGGCTATGATTGTCACTCCTTCTTCTATGGTGAGTGTGGCAGGACTTTTCACTGTGTAGTCGCCTGTCAGATAGTATGTCTTTCCTGCAGCCAGGGTGACATCGGATGTCACTGTGCCTTTCAGCTCTTCTATCTCCTGAGCTTCCGATCCGCTTGAAAGTGTCCATCCTGCTGTCCAGTCGTTGTCGGCAGGAACGGCTCCGCGATATTCTGCGGCGTCGAAGAATGAATCTACAGTGCTCATATTCCGGCCTCCTTCGGCTGTACCGACGTAGAATGATCTGAGTATCGGTGTGAGGTCTTTCACTTCGTTGTTGTTTTCCGCGGCGAGGAAGTCGCTCTGTGTATAGATGTTTTCCTTGCTTGTGAAACCTGAACCTATAGTGACGTAGTTAAGCTTTGACTCGCCGTTCTTCAGGGCGCTTTCTGTAGGTGCGGTTTCTACTGTGAGGCATTTTCCCTTGCCTGTGATGATGGTGTTATAGAGGCCTACCTTTGTTCCGGCGCGAAGGCGTACACCCTGTGCTGTTCCACCGTTGCCCACAAGGGTTACGTTGGCCAGTGTAGGGAACGATACCGGAGTGGCTGCGAAGTTTGTGCTGTGGTTGTCGCATTCCATCAGGCAGTCGCAGTCGTAGCCTATCTCGTCCTTGCTTCCCTGGTATGCCACGAGGTACTGGCCTTTTCCGTTCCATCCTTCTGTCCAGTCGAACGAGTCGTCGCTGCAGTCGGTCACTACCGCATGGCGGATATTTACCGAGCCGCCGAAGAACTCGAAACCGTCGTCGGAGCCCATGAAGGCCTGAACGTAATCCACTGTAGTTCCGCTACCGACGCCGTAGAATGTGATACCGTTTGATTCCTTGTCTTCGCTGAAGGCATAACCTGTGTATTCCATACGGACGTATTTCAGAACGCCGGAATTGTCGTCAGCTTTGTCGCCTCCGTATGTGGCGTCACCTATCTCTGATGTGCCTGTGCCTACGTTTGTAGGCGCGTATCCGCAGATGTGGAGTCCGCCCCATGCTCCGGCTTCCTTCTTCTGTGAAGTCATGACGATGGGCTGGGTGGCTGTACCCTGGGCGTCGATTTTGGCTCCCTGTTCTATGAGGATGTAATCGACTTTGTTGTCGTGGATGGCTTCAATCTTTACTCCCGGCTCGATTTTCAGAGTGGCTCCGTTCTTTACGTGGATACCTCCGTCGAGAGTGTAGGTTTCGCCTGCTTTCAGAGTGACGTCTTCTGTGATATCGGCGTTGAGGAGATTGTCGGCGATGTTGCCGTTACCGCCGTCGCCGATAGTGTCTTCTGTACATGCTGTAGTGAACAGCAGTCCTGTTGTTGCCAGTGCGAGAGTGGCAAGTTTCCAATTCTTTTTCATAAAAAGTTTTTTTGAAATGTTTTATTTGTTATGTTTTCAGTCTCTATTTAATTAGCTTCGCTGACTTGCAGTTCTTAATTAGCTTCGCTGACTTGCAGTTCCCAATTTTTAATTATTAATTTTTAATTATTCATTCTTAATTAAAGCGTATATGAAACTCCTATCTCGAAGCTGCTTCCGCGTTTGAATCTTTCCACTTCAAGTGTCTCGCCTGTCTTTGGAACTTCCTGGCGGAAGATTACAGGTTGGTTGAGGAGGTCGTTGACCTGGAGTTTTACCGATACGCGGCTGTTCAGCTTCATGCTTCCGGCAAAGTTCAGTGTGTGGACTGCCTGCTGCTTTACGTCGCCAAGTCCTGAGATACCTACTGTGTGGATGCGCGGTCCCTGAAGGTTGTAGAGCAGGGCGGCTGATATCTGCCTGTCATCGTCTATGCGCGGGCTGTAGGTCAGGTCGGCATTGACCAGATAAGGTGACGCTCCCTGCAGTGCTCGCTGGTCGTTGGTATATACTCCTCCTTCGGGAAGCTTCACGTTGGTGTACATGAACGAGGCGTTTGCTCCCAGACGCAGGTCTTTGACGATTTCCTTGCGGAACTCCACTTCCACTCCGGCTGCCATACCGTTGTCGGCATTTCGGAACGACTGTACTGTGGCTCCTCCGGAGAGTTCCTGGATTCGTTCTATCGGACTCTCGAGGTGCTTGTAGTAGGCGGTGGCGGAAATCATGTCGCCGTTCTGACGGAAGAGTTCGTAGCGGAGGTCGAAGTTGTAGTTGTAGCCGTTCTGCAGGTCGGCGTTACCACGTATCTGCGACGCGCCGTATGATTCCTGATAGAGGAACGGGGCCATCTCGATGAACGACGGGCGGGTCACTGTGCGCGAGAATGAGAAGCGCAGGCTGTTGTCGCTGTTCATCTGATAGCGGAAGTTGGCTGCAGGGAAGAGGTCGCCTGTGTTCAGCTCGCTTCTCTCGGGGCGTCCGCCGTCGGTGTGGTAGTCAACCCACTGGCGTGAGTATTCGTATCTCACTCCGAGGTTCAGAAGAAGAGACTCTATCGGATAGTAGTCGGCAAGGATATATCCGGCAATGATGCTGTTGCCTGCACGGTACTGGTCTTTCGGCTGGTTCACCAGATTGATGGTGAGCAGTTCGTTCTCGATGTTCTCCTGATTGATATATTCGCTCGGGGTGTAAATGTCTGTGATTGTGGGGTTCAGCTTGTTCAGGTTGTAGTAGAAGCGTGTGGCCTTGTAGTCGCGCTGTTTGTCCTTGTAGGTCACTCCGGCCTGTATCTTGTTGCTGTCGCCGAATTTATAGTCGCTCATGAGGTTTGCCACCCATTCGTTTTCGTCCAGCGATCCGAAGTATCTCATCGTCTCCTGGCGGTTCAGCTTGAAGAGCTCCAGCGAGTTGTCGTCCTGCACTTCGAACATCACCTGGCGTCTGTCCGGTTCGGCGCTCGATGTCTTGCTGTACGAGCCGCTCCAGTTGATGCTCCATGCGTCCTTTATGTAGTGCTTGCCGCTGAGCTGGTGGTTCTGCAGGCTGTAGATGTGCGACACGCTGTTGCTGCCTATCAGATTGTGGTCTTCGTAATCCACACCTTCGCGGCGCATGTATGTGTCCGATGCGTTGCGGGCGTAGAAGAAAGTATAGCTCAGCAGATCCTGCTTCCTGAACGAGTAGCCTACGCTGGCAAGTGAGGCAAGCTTCAATTCGTTGGTATAGCTGTCGTACGAGAAGTTGTTCAGTGTGTTTCCTGTGGCTTCAAGCGTGCGTACGTATGCGTCCTTCATCAGCTGCTGTCCGTTGCTCACGCCTATGGATGCCAGCACGCTCAGGTTGTTTCCTGCCAGGTCGAAGTTCTTTCCGAAGCCTATGTTTCCTCCGAACTCAGGCAGGGCTTTTCTTTTTGATACGTCGAATGTGGTGTTGAAAAGCTTGTTGTGGCGGGCATAGTTTTCGAAATCCGTCAGATCCATTTCTGTATATGTGCTGTTCAGCTTTGGAGTTCTGAAGAGAGTTCCTTCGTGATCCATGCGGTACATGTCCTGGCCCAGAGTATTGAATTTGCCGCCTGTATTGAATGAAATGTTGAAGAAATCTTCGCCTGTCTGTTCTTTCGTGCCTATATCGATGTGCGCTCCGGAATAGTCGGCGAAAGTGTTTGCCTCATATACCTTGCTCACTGTGATGTTCTTCACTGTGGATGTAGGGAATATGTCGAGCTGGATAAGCTTGTTGTCCGGATTAGGCGATGCTATCGGAAGTCCGTTCAGTGTGGTGGTGCTGTATCTGTCGCCCAGACCGCGCACTATTATCTGTCCTGCCGATGCGATTGATATTCCTGATATCTTTTTCACGCCTTCGGCCACGTTCGAAATACCTTTTGTGCTCATCTCCTTTGCACCGAGGTTCTCTATCGCCACGCTCGATTTCTGTCTCTCCATCATCAGTGCGCGTTCTCCCTCAAGGTTTTTCTTTGCCACCACTGTCACCTCGTCCAGCTGCTGGTTGTCAGTGCTCATGGCTATTGTGATTTCCCCTTTCAGATTCTTATCGACTGTAATACGTTGTGACTGGTAGGCTACGTATTGGATTATCAGTATGTCCCTGTCTTTGACATTACCAAGTTCGAATCTTCCGTCGATGTCCGTAACGGCTCCGGTTGTTGTTCCCTCTATCTGTACGGTTGCGCCTATTAGCGGTTCGCCGGTAGCCTTGTCAATTATCACCCCTTTAACGTCAATAGCCTGCATGCTTACCGCCGCCATCAGCATTGGAGATACAAGCATCAGTTTCTTAATGTCGTTCATTCTTTCTATCCTTTTGTTTTCAGGGGCAAAATTACTTCTGTGGTGTTACTTGGATGTTTCCATATGTTTATAATACGTTTACGTATCGGTTACATATCGGTTACAGCGGAGGGGCGAAAAACGGCAAACGCCGACAGAAATAACATTCCTGCCGGCGTCTCTTTATGATATTTATATGTATTATAGTCCTGCTACCGACTCTATTCCTCCATATACACTGCTTATTATACCAAGCAGGATTATTCCTGCCAGACATACCGCAAGTGAGACACGTGTCAGCCACGGACTGCGGAAGTGTGGTAGCGGGTTGTCGTTAGGAGTGATATACATGGCTTTTACCACAAGCAGATAGTAGTAAAGCGAGATTACGGTGTTTACAAGTGCCAGGAACACTACCAGCCAGTGACCTGCGTTGAAAGCCGAAGCAAACACGAAGAACTTGCTGAAGAATCCTGCAAACGGAGGAATTCCGGCAAGTGAGAACATGGCGAGTGTCATAACGAATGTAAGGCGCGGATTGGTACGGTAAAGTCCTGCATATGCGCTGCGGCTTACGGCATATTCTGATTTCACTGTCTCATCAGAACGTGAGAGGGCGTTTTCCGGAAGTTCACCTTCAGCCTTGTCTGCATTGGCATATGTTTCGCCCAGTGTATGTCTTTCTATTGCCCCTATAACACCGAATACTGCAAGGTTCGCCACGATATATACTGTCACGTAGTATATCAGTGATGCGGTACCCTGAGTGTTGCCTGCAATTACTGCAAGCATGATATATCCTGCCTGTGATATACTACTGTATGCCATGAATCTTTTCATGTTGTCCTGCAGTATAGCGAATATATTTGCCAGTGTGATAGTCAGTACGATGACGATGCTCAGCATCAGTTCCCAGCGGTCGGACATCGGAGCGAACACTTTTGTCAGGATGCTCATCAGTGTGAATGCTGCGGCACCTTTCGAGATGACTGACAGATAGCCTGCCACTGCTGTAGGCGCGCCCTGGTATGTGTCCGGAGTCCAGTTATGGAACGGCACAAGGCTCAGCTTGAAGCCCAGACCGGCAAAGAAGAACACCATGGCAAGTATCTGCAGAGGTGTGCCTGTGATGCTTGCTGTCATGTCGGCAAAGTAGGTTGTGCCGCATGTACCGTAAATCAGAGAAAGACCGTACAGCATCAGACCGGATGAGAACATAGAGTTCAGTATGAACTTTGCCCCTGCCTCGGCGCTGTGGTGCTTCCACTTGTCGAATGCGATGAGACACGCCATCGGGATACTGGCTAGTTCAAGGCCTACGTAGAACAGTATGAAACTGCCTGCGCTCACCATGAAATACATTCCCAGGAGTGTGCTTATGGTTATTACGTAAAACTCTCCTGCCTTATGGCGTGTGTCAGGAGCCGAAATCCATTCGCCGGATTGCATAAACACGAGGAGTGTTCCTGCGGTTAGTATTGTTTTCACCACAGATGCTACCGGTGTACAGTGGTACATTCCGCCGAAATACTCTCCGGCTGCCGGTTGTATGTTCAGGACAATCTGTATCACCATCAGAGTGCATGCCATAGTCTGCAAAGTCTTGTGGTGAGGTTCTTTCAGAATCAGGTCAGCCAGGAGGATTATCACCATTATGGCCGCGAGACTGATTTCTGCCTGCATTGGTATAAATTGAAACATGTTTTTTTAGTTAAGAATTAAAAATTAATAATTAAAAACGTCGCTCAATTAATAATTAAGAGTTAATAATTAAAAGTGATAGCATCCACCCATTTTTAATTATTAATTATTCATTATTAATTATTATTTATCTCACTATTGCCGAAATAATAGGTTCTACGCTGTAGCTGATTACATCGCTCACCCAGAATGGCGCAAGTCCGAGTCCGGCTACGGCAGCGATAAGACAGATTACGGTAAATCTTTCGTCCCAAGTAGCGTCGGTGAGTTTCAGATGCTCGGGATTTTCGCAAGTGCCGTAAAGAATCTTTCCTACCACACGGAGGATATATACAGCGGTTATCACGATACTCATTGTGGCAATCACTGTGCAGACGCGGTGGAAGTTGTCAGGGTTCTGGAACGAACCTACAAAAACAGTCATTTCGGCAATGAAACCGCTCAATCCCGGAAGACCGAGGTTAGCAAGACCGGCAATGACGTATCCCACAGCCAGGAACGGCATAATCTTCATCAGGCCTCTGAGCTGGCGGATGTCGCGGGTGTGAGTCCTTCCGTAAATCATACCTATCAGGGCAAAGAACAATGCTGTCATAAGTCCGTGGCTCAGCATCTGCAGGATGGCACCTGTGGCGCTGACCTTAGTCATCATCAGAAGGGCGAAAAGAACCAGACCGCAGTGACTCACTGAAGAGTATGCGTTGATGTATTTCAAATCGGTCTGTACCACTGCGCTGAATGCGCCATATACTACAGAGATTGTTGTCAGAACGAGGAAGAAATCACCCCAGATGGCTGCACCGGTAGGCATAAGATACATAGCGATGCGGAAGCAGCCGTAGCCTCCAAGTTTCATCAGTACTCCGGCGTGGAGCATTGATACTGCAGTAGGCGCCGAAGCGTGACCGTCAGGGCTCCATGTGTGGAACGGGAACAAGGCTCCAAATACTCCGAAGCCGACAAAAACCAACGGGAAGAACAGACGCTGATACTCTGTAGGTATCTTGTGGTTCACAATCTCAAGGATGTTCATAGTCTCGGCTCCGGCACCATAATATATGCCAAGGATACCGATGAGCAGGAATGCCGAACCACCCATAAGCATGAGGGTAAGCTTCATGGCGGCATATTCCTTCTTTCCGCTTCCCCATACGCCGATGAGCAGATACATAGGGATGAGCGCAACCTCGTAGAACATGAACATGGTGAAGAGGTCGGTAGAGATGAAGAAACCGAAAACTCCGGTACTCAGAAGAGTGAACCAGAGGAAATATTCTTTCGTCATAGGCTGCAGACGCCATGAAGCGAATGTACCTGTGAATACTATTATAGAGCTGAGCAGCAGCATCACTACAGATATACCATCTACTCCGACAGAGTAGCATATATTCAGCGGCTCATACCATGGAGTGCTTGCGGTGAAGAGCATTTCTTCTGTAGCTCCTCCGTTTCTAAGCCCGATGTAGGCTATGGTGAGCCATACGGAAAGTCCCAGCAGGATGGTAGAACCGGCAACCATTACCGCTCTCACCTGGTTTATGCCTTTTGCCAGCCACAGACCGAGCAGCATTACCAAAGGGACTATTACAAATAAACTTAATATATTCATTGTTTCAATTAATAATTAAAAATTAATAATTAAAAGCTGAAAGCTTGTTGAGTAAATGTGGTTTTATCACAGTAGGATAAGTGCCGCAGTCAGGACGATAATACCTCCCAGGAACCACATGGTGTAAGTCTGAATCTTTCCACTCTGCATAGGCTGTACTGTTTCGCCGGCAGCGTTCGTGCCCCAGGCCATGAAGTTCATGAACTGGTCGATTACGTGACGGTCGAACCATGCAAGAGGAGTAGAGATGCAACGGAAGATAATCTTCTTTGTGACAAACATCCAGACCTCGTCCATGAAGAAACGGCGGTAGGCAGCGTGATGCAGACCGCTGAACTTCTTCTGAAGCATGTCTGCCACAGGCTGAGTCTTTCCTGCATACATCCATGTGGCGATAAGTATCGCTATTACCGCTACGACGATGCTTGTGGCAGCTACTGTAGTGTCAAGATGAATGTCGTACGCATGTCCGTTGCTTGAAACGAAATGTCCGAAAGGCATTGCCCATCCTGCCACAACCGTGATGGCCGCAAGGATGATGAGCGGCAATGTCATCACCACAGGGCTTTCGTGCGGAGTGTGATGCGCATAATTTTCGTTCGTCTTACCCCAGAAGATGCAATAGTAAAGACGGAACATATAGAAAGCCGTCATTCCGGCAATGACAGTCATTATCCATCCCGCAACAGGGCTGAAGCGGAAGCAAGCCGTAAGAATTTCATCCTTTGAGAAGAAGCCTGAGAACGGAGGAATACCCGCGATGGCAAGGCAAGCTATAAGGAAAGTGATGTGAGTGACAGGCATATATTTCCTCAGTCCGCCCATGAACGACATCTCGTTGCTGTGGACAGCATGTATCACACATCCCGCGCCGAGGAAGAGCAGCGCCTTGAACATGGCGTGAGTGAACAGATGGAACATTGAGGCCATATATCCCAGTCCGCCTTCGTGAGGGTCAAGGCTTGTACATACGCCCAGAGCCACCATCATGAAACCAATCTGCGAGATGGTAGAGAACGCAAGCACACGCTTGATGTCGCTTTGCACGCAAGCCACCGTAGCGGCATAGAAAGCGGTGAACATTCCGATGTATGCCACCCAGTGAAGAGTCTGCGGAGCGAAGCCGATGAACAGAGGGAACATCCTTGCCACGAGATACACGCCAGCCACAACCATAGTAGCCGCATGAATCAGGGCCGATACCGGAGTAGGGCCTTCCATGGCGTCAGGCAGCCAGATGTGCAGAGGGAACATGGCACTCTTTCCGGCACCACCCACGAACATCAGGCCGAGGGCCCAAGGCAACACCATGCCCGCCTTCATCAGCTGTTCTTCGGAAGGAGAGAAGGTGAAAGTCTGCATATAGTAGCCGTAGAGCAGGATACCGATAAGAAATCCCAGATCGGCGAAACGTGTCACGATGAAAGCCTTCTTAGAAGCCGCTATAGCCTCAGGCTTGGTATAATAGAAACCGATGAGCAGATATGACGAAACGCCCACAAGCTCCCAGAACACGTACATCTGGAAGATGTTGGTAGCCACCACCAGTCCCAGCATTGAGAAGGTGAACAGCGAGAGGAAAGCGTAATAACGCTGGAACCCGCGTTCCCCTTTCATATATCCGAACGAATAGATGTGCACCATGAGCGACACGGTAGAGATAACCACCAGCATCATCACCGAGATAGGATCCAGCATGATACCCATGTCGATGTGCAGCGACTCCGTGAACGGCAGCCAACTGAAGTTCCACGGCGTAGAGACAGGCAAAAGTCCTTCTGCGGTGCGCTGCGCAGTGAAATATCCCACGGCTGTGATATAGCTCAGCACAGTGACAGCCGCCAGCGACAGAGTTCCTATCGCTCCTGCCACCTTGTGAGGCATTTTCATTCCCGCCAGAGCCAGAACCAGAAAGCTAAGCACCGGCAGGGCCAGTATAAATATAGTATATTCCATGTACATTAAGTTTTTTATCCCTTCATCTCCGAAATGTCATCGGTAAGGATCTTGTTTATATTTCTGTAAACATTGATGATAATGGCTATTGCCACTGCAGTTTCCGCCGCAGCTATGGCTATACCGAACAGGCTGAAGAAATGTCCTTCCAGATGTCCCGGAAAGAGATATCTGTTGAACACCGCGAAGTTGATGTTCGTGGCGTTAAGCATCAGTTCGGCCGAGATGAGCAGTGCCAGCAGGTTCTTGCGTGTGAAGAAACCGTATATTCCGCAGAACAGCATCACTGTACTTATCACCAGATAGTGTATAACGTGTACTTCTATTTCCATAATCCTTTGTTTTTAGTTTCTTTTTCTTGCAATCATAATAGCTCCTATCATGCAGGCCAGCAACAGCACGCTCATGACCTCGAAAGGCAATACGAACTGATACTTTTCTGTTCCGATGAGGGCCTCGCCGATATTCTTCACCGGAAGCTCCACACCCTGTGGAATCATGTTCAGCGCAAAGCCGTTTGTAGCGATTAGGAACATCACCAGCGCCATACCCACAAGGCTGGTCAGCAACACACTGGCCATCTTGCCGCGGCGTATCTTATATTTCATTGTTCCGGAGGAACGTGTCAGCAATATGGAGAACACGTAGAGCACTATGATACCTCCCGCATAGACCATCAGCTGGACAGCGCTCAGGAAAGTGTATCCCAGTATGGCATATATACCTCCCGTGCTGAGAAGCACGAACAGCAGATATGTAGCCGAGCGCAGTATGCTGCTTGTAGTGACCGCCAGTACGGAAAATACTATGATACAAAGGGCCACAACATAAAATGCTATTTCAAAAAGTGAAAACATGTTTGTTAATTAAAAATTAAAAGTTAATAATTAATAATTGGTCGATGTCATCCACCCATTATTAATTTTTCATTATTAATTATTCATTTAATGTAAGTATCAGCTTCTCCCTTTCGAACACCGCGTTCTCAAAATGGTTGCTGAAGCGTATCGCGTCGTGCGGACAGGCGTTCACACACAGCTGGCAGAACATGCACGAGCCAAGGTCGTATTCATATTTCACCAGGAATTTCTTTTTCTTTCCGTCTTCCGTCTCGCGTGTCTCGCTTGTGATGTGAATGGTTCCGTTAGGACACGCCATCTGGCACAGCCCGCAGGCAATGCACTTGTTGTTTCCGTTTTCATCCTTCGGCATCACCAGCATGGCGCGGTGGCGTTCCGGAATGTGCAGTGTGGTATGTCTGTTTTCCGGATAGCGTTCCGTCACCTTTTTCTGCATGAACACCTTCATCGATGTGCGCATACCCACAAGCAGGCTCTTCACTCCGAAGGCATATCCGTTGATATATTCTTTAAAAGATCCCATAGTTTTTCAGTTTTTAGTTGTTGGTTCTTAGTCTTTAGTTCTAACAACTAGAATCTAACAACTTAATATTAAAACACCAGACCGAACACCTTCATTACGGTCATAATCATTAATACCAGCAGCGACAGCGGCATCAGGTATTTCCATTCCAGTATAAGCACCTGGTCTATTCTCAATCGGGGGAAAGTCCATCTTATCCACATCAGCAGGAACACCACGAAGAAAGTCTTTCCCACGAACCATATCATCCCGGGGATGTAGTCCATCACGGCGTTGAACCCGTCCAGCCCCACAATGTGCAGCGGCATCCATCCGCCCAGGAACAGAGTGACAGCTATTCCGGAAGTGATGAACAGGTTAAGATATTCCGCCAGATAGAAAAATCCGAAGTGCATACCCGAATATTCAGTGTGATACCCGGCAGTAAGCTCCTGTTCAGCTTCCGCCAGGTCGAACGGCGCACGGTTGGCCTCCGCATTACCCGCTATCAGATAGATGACGAACGCCATCACCGCCGGGATATGCCCCTTGAAGATGTTCCATCCGTTTTCCTGATAAGCCACAATCTCCTGAATATCCATAGTTCCGCACAGGATAACCATGGTGAGCACGCTTATACCTATTGACAGCTCGTAGCTGATAATCATCGCTCCGCTTCGCACGGCTCCGATAAGCGTATATTTGCTGTTGCTGCTCCATCCCGCCAGCAGGATACCCAGCACACCGATGGACGAAGCCGCCAGCACGAAGAATATACCGATGTTCATATGCAGGATTTCGCCCCCCTTGTTCCATGGCAGACACGAGAATGTCAGGATTGACGCCATGATCACCAGAAACGGAGCCAGCCCGTACAGGAACTTGTCCGAGTTTTTCAGAGATATAATCTCCTTTGTAAGAATTTTAATTACGTCGGCAGGCACCTGCAGAAGTCCTCCGCGTCCGCCCACACGATCCGGTCCGATACGGCACTGGAAAGCCGCACACACCTTTCGCTCCATATATATAAGGATAATGGCAAGCACCGCATACATCACCATGATGAACACCCCCACGGCAATACCCTCTATCGTGAAGGCCATCCATTCGGGCATCAGGCTGCACATTGTGCTGTGAATCCACATCAGGAGCGGTTCAAGATTATAATAGTCAAACATTTTATTCAATTAATAATTAATAATTAAGAACGTTGTTCAATTAAGAATTAATAATTAATAATTAAAAATGAGTTGATGTCATCCACCCATTATTAATTTTTAATTTTTAATTTTTAATTAGTCATCGGTCTATATCCGGAATCACGAAATCCAGCGTACCGCCTATCGCAATCAGGTCCGCAATCTTCTGTCCGCGGCACACCGTGTCCATGGCATCCACCAGCGGCAGACCCGTAGAGCGGTAATGCAGACGGTAAGGATACTTGTCGCCATGACTCTCCAGCATCACCCCGAACTCGCCGCGGCTGCTCTCCACCGATGTCGAGAAGTTACCTTCAGGCAGCTTTATCACAGGTTTCGTCTTCACGCGGTATTCCCCTTCCGGGATATTGTCGATAAGCTGCTCTATGATGTGGCACGACTCCATAATCTCGTCCATACGCACCATGTAGCGCGCAAACGAGTCGCCCTCCGTACGCGTGATCTCGCGGAAATCCACCTTGTCGTACATCGCATACGGATGATGCTTCCTCACGTCGTTGCTCCATCCCGAAGCACGTCCCGTACCGCCGGTGGTGCCAAGCGAAATGGCATCCTCGCGCGAGAGAACACCCACGCCTATCAGACGCTGTCGTGCTATCACGTTCCCCGTAAAGATGTCGTGATAATCCTTTATCACGCTGCGCAGATGCCTGATAAACTCCTTCACCTTGCGCCGGAAGTCCGGATGAAGATCCGCCTGCACGCCGCCTATCACGTTATAGTTCTGAATCAGGCGTCCGCCCGTAGTCTCCTCCATAATGTCCAGAATCATCTCCCTCTCCCTGAATCCGTAGAAGAAAGGAGTCAGTCCGCCCATATCCATCACCAGACACGAGTAGAACAGCAGATGCGAGTCGATACGCTGCAGCTCGTCCATTATCGTGCGGATATACTGCGCGCGTTCCGAAATCTCTATTCCCGCCGCCTGCTCGATGCACATGCACAGCGCATGACGGTTCTGATGCGCGCTCAGATAGTCCAGCCTGTCCGTCAGCGCCAGAGTCTGCTGATAAGTAAGGCTCTCGTTCATCTTCTCTATCCCGCGGTGGATATATCCCAGCACAGGATCGATGTGGCGTATGTTCTCGCCGTCGATAGAAGTACGCATACGCAGCACGCCGTGAGTGGAAGGATGCTGCGGACCGATGTTCACCACGAAATCCTCCTTGCCGAACACCGTGTTCTCCCGTCCCTCTATGGTTCCGTCCGGACGCAGGGTGTATTCCTCCGTCACGTCGGCGTTCACCTCATTCTCCATGTTCAGCGGATTGGAGTCCATATCGTAATCCTTGCGCAGAGGGAATCCCTTCCAGTCCTCGCGCAGGAAGATGCGGCGCATGTCCGGATTTCCCGTGAAGCGGATGCCGAAGAAATCGAACACCTCGCGTTCCTTGATCTTTGCCGTTTTCCACAGATGGCAGACCGACGGCAGAAACGCGTTTTCCCTGTCCTTAGTGGCAGTTTTCAGCACACGGCGGCTGCCCGTAGAGGTACATTCCATGTAGTACAGCGCGCCCAGACCCTCTTCGCCCCAGTCCATACCCACGATGTCGCGCAGATAGTCCATAGGTTCCGCCGCGTCGTACCTCAGCCGTTCCGCCATGGCCGCCAGCTCTTCAGGTCTTACAGTTGTTATATTGTCAGAAATCATTTTGTTCAATTAACAGTTAATAACGTTATTCAATTAATAATTAAAAATTAAGAATTAATAATGGGTTGATGTCATCACCTTAATTATCAGCTTCGCTGACCGTTGGTTCATTTTTAATTATTAATTATTCATTATTCATTAGCTTTCCGGTTCACTCCTCCCAGGAAACGTTCCACCTTTATTTTCCTCTGCAGCTGCATCATTCCGTAGTAGAACGCCTCCGGACGCGGAGGACATCCCGGGATGAACACATCCACAGGTATAATCTTGTCTATACCGTTCACCACATGATACGACCGCCTGAACGGCCCGCCGCTTATGGTGCATCCGCCCACAGCCACCACATATTTCGGTTCGGCCATCTGGTCGTACAGACGCTTCAGCACCGGAGCCATACGGTGGGTGATGGTTCCCAGCACCATTATCATGTCCGCCTGTCGCGGCGAGTTGCGGGTCACCTCGAAACCGAAACGCGCCATGTCATAGCGTGCCGCTCCCAGCGCCATGAACTCTATGGCGCAACAGCTTGTTCCGAACGTGAGCGACCATAGCGAATTGCTCCGTCCCCAGTTTATCAGCTCGTCAGCCATACCTACTATCACTCCCGCGCCGTCGGCATTCAGCCGGCGTACCATGCGCTCCAGATAGTCGTTGTTCGTAAACTCTTCATACTGCATACTGCGTATGCCCGTGCGTTTCTTTATTTCCATTCCAGCGCTCCTTTCCGCCATGCGTATGCAAGGCCTAAAATGAGTATTCCCAGGAAGAAGGCCGCGCCTGCCAAGGCATAGACCCCTGTCCGCGCAACTACCACTGCCCATGGAAAGAGGAACACTGTCTCGATGTCGAACATCAGAAACAGAATGGCAAACAGGTAGTAGCCTGCTTTGAATTTCACCCACGACTCACCCCTTGTGGGGATACCACATTCATAAGGCTCTCCTTTCTGTGGATTGAATGAGCGGGGGGCGATTAGTTTGGCTATGGTCATGGCTGCCACTACCAAAGCAATTGCTGTGAGAATTACTACGATTAAAAAAATAAAATACATGATTTATTATTTTAGATTATTGTTTTTATGCTTTATATAGACTGTGTTCGTACACGAAGTCTTTTCTCCATATGAAAATATGAAGGAAGACATCAGAAAAATATCTAAATGATAATTTTTTCCAATGTATAGATGTAATATTCTTTTGGAGAATTTATCAGATTATGCCTGTTGAAATGCTTTTCTCGATCTGTACAATAATGTTTATAAACGGTATTATTGCAAGTCTCTTTTCCGCTTAGAATCTGCGTGAATTTACTGTCATTATTATCTTTACAACCTGAAGTGGATATACAGACAGATACAGACAGTTCGGCATATCTTGATTTCAGAATGTGATTTATTGTCCGTAGCAGGTAATCGTCTGAGGATGATTCCTCGAATGATATATTTTTATCAGTATCAGATAATATGTTCTCAGCGCATGTATCTGTCATGTAAGCAGAAATGACATTTTCTTCCATGCTCTGAAAAACAAGAAGAGACAGTATGCTCAAAAATATTATCCTTAACCAATAAATCATATAAAAAAACTATTACCTTTTCAATCTTTCGCGCAAAGTTAGAATATATTTTGCGTAAAATTGATTATTCCTATGTTAAAAAACATATTATCCGAAATATTTCTCTAATTTTTTAATCATTGCCCCAAGGCAGAATACTACCACGTGGTCATCTTTTTGGATAGTAGTGTTACCTGTTACGAGTACACCTTCTCCATTTCTGATGAGTCCTCCTATTGTAGCTCCTTTAGGCAATCCGATATCCTTTACCTGTGCTTTTGTTATTCTGGAACCTTCTTTTACAATGAATTCCGCTACGTCGGCATTTGCGAAAGTCAGACATTTTACGTTTGACACATCAGCCTTGAGCATCATCTGATAAATATGGCTTGCCGCAATATATTTTTTATTGATAACGGTACCGATATCAAGGCTTTCCGCCATACTTATATAATCAACGTTTTCCACTTCTGCCACTGTTTTGCTCACCCCCATACGTTTGGCTGCAAGGCACGCAAGAATGTTTGTCTCCGAATTGCCTGTCAGTGCAACAAAGGCTTCCGTGTTTTTGATACCTTCTTCAATAAGAAGTTCCATGTCGCGTCCGTCGCCGTTGATAACCATAACATCATCATCCACGATTTCAGTAAGCCTGTTGCATCTGTTTTCGTCCATCTCTATGATCTTGATTTTCATGTATTCAGGCAGATATTGTGCTGTACGTACAGCTATTCTGCCTCCACCCATGATCATGACACTTCTTACGTCCGCTTCATTTTCGCATCCTGATATTTTTCTGATGTATGGTATATATTTCTTTGTAGTGGTGAAATAAACAATATCGTTTAGTTTTACGTAGTCGTCACCTCTAGGTATAATTGTTTCGTTTCCCCTTTTTATTGCTACTATGTGGAACGGAATACCTTGTCCTCCTAATTCGTGGAAAGGAACATTCAGAATTTCTGCCTGTTCTCTCATTTTCACACCTATCATGATGAGCGAACCTCCGGCAAATTCCCACCATTGCTTTATCCAGCTCATCTTTACGGCGTCAACAATTTCCTTGGCAGCCAACATTTCCGGGTAAATGAGTGAATTTACTCCCAATCCGCTAAAGAATTCTTTATGCTTGGGAAGAAGATATTCGTAGTTGTTTATTCTGGCTACCGTCTTTTTTGCTCCAAGATTATTGGCCAGCATGCATGCGGTCATATTGCGGCTTTCGTCAGGAGTAACCGCAATAAACAGGTCGGCTCCTGCCACCCCTGCTTCCTTTAATCCATTAATAGAGGTAGGAGAGTAGTTCACAGTCATCATATCAAGATTACTGCTCATTTTCCCCAATTTTTCCTGATCTTCATCAATCAGGATAATGTCCTGATCTTCTCCGGCAAGAAGTTTTGCCAGATGTGTACCTACAGCACCTGCACCTGCTATTATTATTTTCACGACTTATATATTAAAATTATTGTTATCTAAAATCTTTAATAAATTGATATATGCTTTCTTCGTCAAGCCCGCATATCTTGTACAGTTCGTTTACAGCGCCATGTTGTACGAAGCAGTTTTTTATACCAAGTCTTTTTATATCAACATTATATCCGTTGTCCGACATAAATTCCATGACAGCACTGCCGGCACCACCTGAAAGCACTCCGTCTTCTATTGTTATAATCTTCCTGAAGTTTTTACCTATGCTGTCCAGCATTTCCTTGTCAAGCGGTTTAACGAATCTGAGGTCATAGTGTGCTATGCTTAGATTTGTTTCGCTTTCCATCCTTTCTATAGCTTTTTGTGCCTTGTATCCTATAGGGCCCAATGTGATGACAGCCATATCCTTACCTTCTTTCAGTAGTCGTCCTTTTCCCACAGGTATAGCCTCAAATTCGCATTTCCAGTCGGTCAGCATTCCACGTCCACGAGGATATCTTATAACAAAAGGTCCCATGTCAGGCTGCTGTGCTGTGTACATCAGCTTTCTCAGTTCGTGCTCATCCATAGGGGCGGCAATTGTAAGATTAGGTATAATCCTCATGTATGCTATATCGAATATACCATGGTGCGTAGCACCGTCTTCTCCCACAAGTCCGGCTCTGTCAAGACACATTACGACATTGAGTTTTTGAATTGCTACATCATGTATCACATTGTCGTATGCTCTTTGCATGAATGTAGAATATATGTTGCAGAAAGGTATTAGTCCGTCTTTCGCCATTCCAGCCGAGAATGTCACCGCATGTCCTTCCGCTATTCCTACGTCGAATACTCTGTTAGGCATTTCCTTCATCATTATGTTCATGGAACATCCTGAAGGCATGGCGGGAGTTACACCTACTATTTTTTTATTAGACTGTGCAAGTTCAAGCAATGTGTTGCCGAATACTTCCTGAAACAGCGGAGGCATTCCTTCGGCACAAGGCTTTATTCTTTCTCCTGTGGTTTTGTCGAATTTTCCGGGTGCATGCCATTCCGTAGCACACTCTTCTGCAGGCTTATATCCTTTGCCTTTTACGGTATGAATGTGCAGTAGTCTCGGTCCGCTCATGTCTTTTATTTCGTTCAGTACCTTTATCATAGATACTGTATCGTGTCCGTCTATAGGACCGAAGTATCTTATGTTCATGCCTTCGAAAATATTCTGTTGCTGCATGAGTAGCGACTTCACGCTATTATTGAAACGTATAATTGCTTTTCTTCTTTCGTCAGTAAGAAATCCCCATTTCGACATCTGTCTGGACATCACGTTGCGGAAACGGTTATATCCTTCGGATGTGTGCAGATTGAGCAGATATTGTTTCATTCCGCCAACGCTACGGTCTATAGCCATATTGTTGTCGTTGAGGATAATGAGCAGATTGTTTGGAGTGGCCGAAGCATTGTTCAATCCCTCGAAAGCAAGTCCCCCACTCATTGAACCGTCTCCTATGACGGCAACAATGTGTCTGTTAGTCTCGTTTTTCAGCTTTGCGGCTACAGCCATACCTAAAGCTGCAGATATTGAATTGGATGCGTGTCCGCATGTAAAAGTGTCGTATTCGCTTTCGGAAGGTGTCGGGAAAGGTGCAAGACCGTTTAGCTTTCGGTTTGTACTAAATCTGTCACGTCTTCCAGTCAGTATTTTGTGAGCGTATGCCTGATGTCCCACATCCCATACTATACGGTCGTATGGTGTGGAAAATGTGTAATGTAATGCAACTGTAAGTTCTATTACTCCCAGACTGGAACCAAAATGTCCCGGATTTCGTGAGAGTTCGTCAATTATCATCTCACGCAATTCTCTACATACTTCTGGCAAATCTTCAACCGGAAGTTTGCGGAGGTCTTCAGGACTGTCAATTTCGTTAAGGAATTTATATGATGTGTTATGTTCCATCTATACATTAATTAAACATTTCTTCCACAAAAGTACTATAAATATACATAATGTGGTTACATTTGCACTAAAAAATAACAAAAACAGAAGAATATGGAACTGATAACCAAGGCAGAATTGCCTGTAGGGCAGTGTGAAATAAAGCATTCTGACAGATTGATGCTGATTGGGTCATGTTTTACAGAAAACATAGGTAACAAACTTTCAGACAATAAATTCAGAAGCGATATAAATCCTTTCGGAGTCCTGTATAATCCGATGTCAATATATGCGGCTCTAAATCAATTGCTTGATAAAAAAATATATACCGGCGACGATTTGATGCAATCGCGCGGTGTATGGTTCAGTCTGATGCATCACAGCTCGTTCTCGTCGTCCGAAAAGAATGTCTGCCTGGAGCAGATAAACAGACGCATTGATTATAGTTCTGATTTTCTTCTGAAATCCGATTGGCTTCTTCTCACCTTCGGTACGGCACGAGTGTATAAATGGAAGGAAAACGGCTGTATAGTAGGCAATTGCCATAAATTGAACGAGAAACTGTTTTCACGAAGTCTGCTTGATGTGGAAGAAATAGCAAATTCATATAAAGAATTGATATCACGACTTAGAATTGTTAATCCGGAGATAAAAATTATGTTTACCGTCAGTCCAATAAGGCATGCCAAGGATGGAATGCATGGAAATCAGATAAGCAAGTCTGTATTGCTGCTTGCAATAGACAGGATATGTTCGGAAAATGACAACTGTTACTATTTCCCTTCATACGAAATAGTGATGGATGAATTGCGTGATTACCGTTTCTATTCGGATGATATGCTACATCCTTCATCAATGGCAGTTGATTATATCTGGGAAAGATTTTCAGAATCTTATTTCAATAAAGAAACTGTAAAAATAATAAACTCATGGAATGAAATCAGGCGTGCCTTAGGGCATAAGCCTTTCAATCCACAAAGTGAAGCCTATCGTGACTTTTTAAGTCAAATACTGTTAAAAATAGAGGCACTAAAGGAAAAATTCACGTACTTAGATGTCGAAAAGGAAATAGAATTATGTCGCATACAATTGAAGAAATAACATCCGTTTTGAATGCAGAGCGTATAGGCGATGTTCCTGCTAAAATAGACTGGATACTTACCGATAGCCGGTCATTGTGCTTTCCGGAAGAAACTCTTTTTTTTGCTTTAAAGACAAAAAGGAATGATGGTCACAAATATATAGCTGAATTGTATAACCGCGGTGTGAGAAACTTTGTGGTTACTGATTTGCCTGAAGATATGTCAGGATTTCAGAACTGCAACTTCCTGAAGGTTTCAAATACCTTAAAATCGCTTCAGCGCCTTGCCGCAAGTCACAGAGAACTCTTCGATGTGCCTGTGATTGGAATTACCGGAAGTAACGGTAAGACAGTGGTCAAGGAGTGGCTTTATCATATTATCAGTCCAAGCAGGGTAGTGACCCGTTCCCCAAGAAGCTATAACTCACAGATAGGAGTACCTCTGTCTGTATGGCTGATGAACGAGAACACAGAAATTGGTATATTCGAAGCCGGTATATCGGAAATGGGGGAGATGGAAGAACTGAAGCCAATAATCCGTCCTACTATAGGTGTTCTTACAAATATCGGCGGTGCACATCAAGAGAACTTCACATCCGTACAGGACAAGTGCATGGAGAAACTTCAGCTGTTCAAGGATTGTGATGTTGTAATATATAACGGTGATAATGAACTGATAAGCAGTTGTGTGACAAAATCGCTGTTCGGAGCAAAGGAAATTGCGTGGTCCACAAAAGACATGGAGCGTCCGCTGTATATCGAAAGTATAGACAAGTGCAGCAGCTATACTGATATCAAATACCGCTATTTGGGATTTATGAAGGAATATCGTATTCCGTTTATTGACGATGCTTCAATTGAAAATTCCATAAACTGTCTGGCCGTAGCTCTGTATCTGATGATTTCTCCGGAAGAGATAGCCGAAAGAATGCTTACACTGGAACCTGTGGCAATGCGAATGGAGGTAAAAGAAGGAAAGAATGGCTGTATCCTGATAAACGACAGTTATAACTCTGATTTCGCATCATTGGATATTGCTCTCGACTTCATGTCACGCAGAACAGAAGATAAAGGCAAGAAACGTACATTGATTTTGTCGGATATTCTTGAGAGTGGACAGACCAGCAAACTGCTGTACAGACAGGTGGCAGAGCTTGTACATAGCCGTGGGGTAGATAAGATTATTGGTGTAGGACCTGAAATATCGGCATCGGCATCACGTTTCCAGATTGAAAAATATTTCTTCAACAAGACTTCTGAGCTCATGGAGTCCGGAATACTGGATTCGCTGAGAAATGAAGTGGTATTGATTAAGGGAGCACGCGCGTTCCATTTTGACGATATTACTGATTACATAGAGCTAAAGGTGCACGAAACGATACTTGAAATCAACCTTAGGGCTTTGACAGACAATCTTAACCATTTCCGCAATAAACTTAAACCTGAAACTAAGATGGTCTGCATGGTTAAGGCTTCGGCCTATGGGGCTGGACCTTTTGAGATTGCGAAAACACTGGAAGAGCATAGAGTGGATTATCTGGCTGTTGCAGTGGCCGATGAAGGTGCGGATTTGCGCAAGGCAGGAATTAACTGTCCTATTATAATAATGAATCCTGAACTTACGGCGTTCAAGACAATGTTCGACTATCACCTTGAACCGGAGGTGTATAGTTTCAATATATTGGAAGAACTTATTAAGGCAGCCGAGAGGGAAGGTGTCAGCAATTTCCCTATTCATGTGAAAATCAATACCGGAATGAACCGTTTAGGTTTTGAGCCTGAACAGTTGCCACAGTTGGTTGAACGGTTGAAACGTCAGTCGGCGGTAATACCACGTTCGGTGTTCTCTCATCTGGTAGGAAGTGATTCTAATCGTTTCGATGCATTTACCCGCAGACAGATTGAAACATTTGAAGCGGCGGCAGCAAAACTTCAGGAAGGATTTTCATATAAGATATTGCGCCATATCTGTAACACAGCCGGTATAGAAAGATATCCGGGAGCACAGTTCGATATGGTAAGGCTTGGTATAGGATTATATGGAATAGATCCTTATACCGGAAAAATGATAAACAACGTAAGCACGCTTAAGACTACCATATTGCAGATACATGATGTGAAAGCAGAGGATACTGTAGGCTATAGCCGAAAGGGAATACTGGAAAGAGATTCACGTATCGCAGCTATACCTATTGGTTATGCCGACGGATTGAACCGTAGGCTGGGAAATGGAAAAGGGTATTGCCTTGTAAATGGAAAGAAAGCTCCGTACGTTGGAAATATTTGTATGGATGTTTGTATGATAGATGTCACTGATATAGACTGTAAGGAAGGTGACAAGGTGGAAGTGTTTGGCGAAAACCTGCCCGTCACAACCTTGGCAGAGTGGCTTGATACTATACCTTATGAGATATTGACCAGCGTTTCTATGCGTGTGAAAAGAGTGTATTATCAGGACTGATAATAATATGAAAAAAAATGAACTGTCATTTTACCTAAAACGACAAGGCGTTTTAAGTGAAACGACAGTTCATTTTTTTATAATGTCTCCCGGCTATTATTTCTCTTTAAATTCCTTCCATTTTTTGACTATAGTTTCTATAGGTATTTCAAGCAATTCCATCTGACGGAACAGTTCCGGCAGGTTCTCATTCATGAATTTTTCTCCCTTAGTCTGTCTTATTTTCTGAAGAGCATTTTCCGTAACGAAATATCCCAGGCCGCGTCTGGTATATATTATTTCCCATTGTAGCAGAAGGTCGTAAGTCTTTACAACGGTATTTGTATTTACTTCGAGCAATACGGCCAGTTCGCGAACACTTGGAATGCGGTCGTCTGCATTATACTTGCCTGCAAGTATCTCGTCGCATATCCTTTCTGCCATCTGCAGATAAATGGCTCTGTCTTGTTTGAAGTCTGTCATAGGCTTATTCCAGTTCTACTTTTCTTAATCCTTTGTTTGCCGTAATTATAGCAAAAATACTCCAAAATACAGTTACCAGCACCAGAGTAATTTTAGTTATTACTCCGTACATAAATATTATCGGTAACATATACGACATGATAAAGACTATGAACATACTCCAGAAATATACTTTTTTGTATTTACGGTATAGTAATGCAAGAGGAGTGAGGATTATAAAATAAAGTATTAATATCGCAGCAATCAGATTCATCTTTATACCCTTTCCACCACCACCGAATATGAGGTGTAAACCGTTTACTTCATCTCCAAATACAAAAGGTATGGCAGCTTGCATTATTATGTTTGATATTATAATACTTGGTATTAATATCATAGTCCCCATAAGTAAAGTGCTGTAATACAGACTGGCTTGCTTTTCGGAAAGAGTAGTCGGAACGGATATCTTGTTTACAACTCCTTTTTTAGCCACTAAATCACCAAACAGATTCAAGAATGAAAAATAATATGAGTAAAGAAGTAATAATAACTCAATCAATGATATACACTCCTTTATACCACCATTCCTTTTCATTGCAAGGCTGATAAATGTTATTGAGAACGAATGCAGTAATAGAAGTTTTATTGCTTCAGCTGCTGTCTTGTTTAAAAACAATTCATTTAGTTGCAGTTTACTGAACTGCATCATTCTTTTCAAACTGAAACTTTTCATAATATACCTCCTTCTTTTGTCAATGCGTTAAATAATAGTTCCAGGGAAACCTCTGTGTCATCATTATTGGTGTTGTTGCATATCACCCGATAACCTTCGGCGCAAGGTTCGGAATATATCGCGCCTTCTTCATTGCTCTGTATTCCGAAAGAGTACTTACTGCGTATGTCGTCAAGTGATGATATAAATGTCTTTTGGCCTTTTCTTAAGACTATTATGTCTGTCAACAGGTTTTCTATATCTTGGACCACATGGGTTGATAGAACTACAGTCTGGTCTTCACTGATGTGTTTCATAAGCATTTTGCGGAACATTTTTCTGGTAGGTATATCCATCCCGTTGGCTGCTTCGTCGAATAGTATTAGTTTTGTACCGAATGAAATAGCCAGGCTTACCGCTATCTTGTGTTTCTCTCCTAAAGAAAGTTTGTCGATACTTTTTATGTTTTTGTTTATTTCAAAGTTATCGAGACAGTCGTCAAGGATGTCTTTATTGAATTTAGGATAAAATGATGAATATAGAGAGACATATTTTTCAAGACTCATTTTTGGAAATGTAAAATCGGCAGGCATCATGAATATTTCCTGTAATGTTTCAAGTTTTCTGTTTCCTGGATTGTTAACCTCTATATTTACATATCCTTCTTTTGCAAAAAGAATTCCGGATATTATTTTCATCAGAGTGGTTTTTCCTGTTCCGTTTTTCCCTAAAAGTCCGTAAAATCTGCCTTCTTCAAGATTGAGGCTCAGATCTTCGATTACGTTTTTATTCGGATTATAGCCGAATGATACATTATTTAGTTCTACCATAACTCTAGATATTTAAATATTGTTATACTGTACCATAAAAGTAGTACAGTACAAATGTATGGATTATTTATATAAAAGCAAAAGAACAGGCATATTTTTTATGCACAAAAAAAAGTCTGCCTATCCGGAAACCGGAATAGACAGACTCTAAATATGACTTATATACTTTTATTATCTCATTTCAGTATATTTGATTTCGTCTTTATCGCTATATTTCAAGTTTTCACCAGCCATACCCCAGATGAAAGTATAGTTGCGAGTACCTGCTGCAGCATGGATGCTCCATTCTGGAGAAGTGATAGCCTGTTCGTTCTGAAGCCATACAAGGCGTTCTTCTTTAGGTTCACCCATAAGGTGGCAGATTGCGTTACCTTCTTCAACATTGAAGTAGAAGTATGCTTCCATACGGCGAGTGTGAGTGTGAGCAGGCATTGTGTTCCATACAGAACCCGGAGCCAATTCAGTAAGACCCATCTGCAACTGGTTAGTACCACCGTTCTTTACTCTTTCAAGAACGTCTTTTACGATGAGCTGGTTTACAACACGGTCGTTGCTGTCTTCCATCTTACCATAGTGGTCAGAAATAGCCAAAGCATATTTCTTAGGTTCAGCTTTCTGTGCCTTAACGTCAGTTGTAATCAACTGTGTAACGTACTGCTTGTAAGCAGGAGCAGAGTTGATATAGAATTTAGCAGGTTTGCTTGCGTCGTTACTCTTGAAAGTAACTTCTTTGTTACCGCAACCTACGTACAAAGCTTCTTTGTATTTCATTGGGTATTCTTTACCGTCAACAGTTACTACACCGTCACCACCGATATTGATAACGCCAAGTTCGCGACGTTCTAGGAAATAAGTGATTTCAGGACCAAGTTCGCGGAAAGTTTCAAGTTTCAACACCTTGTTTACAGGCATTACACCACCGTAAATCAGACGGTCATAAAGAGTATAAGTTAAATTGATTTCGTCGGCAGCCATTACTTTTTCCATAACGAAAGCGTTACGGAGACGTTCTGTGTCATAATGCTTAACATCCTGTGGATGGCAAGCTGTTTGCACTGAGTAGTTCATCTGTGCGTTTGCTGAGATGGCTGCTAAGCCCATCATCATTGCTAATGCTAATTTTTTCATGTTCTTATTGTTTTATTGAGTTTAGGTTTTCTTAATTAATTGTTGCTGTGAGCTTTTGCTTCTTTTATGATGCGTGTTCTGTTATAGATGGCCATGATAAGAGCTATGGCTACCAATGCGGCAGAACCTACATATTTGAAGTTATATATCAAATGGAAAATACACCATGAGAAAATACTTGAAGCAAAGTCAAGTGCACCTCCCTGGAATCCTTCAGGAATCTTAACGGCAGCATCACCTGTCTTTACAAATACGTCGTGAGCAGCCTGAGTAAAGAATGGAGCCAAGTCTGTTACGAAGTACAAACCAACGATGAGTCCGACCAATCCGATGAGGAATGTCTTCAATACGTTACCCTTAGTTATAGGAAGTACTGCAGGGAAGAGGTAGAACATTCCGGCAAGTGATGCCAATGGAAGGAACTGGTTACCCGGAAGTATTACTGAAAGGAACAATGCTACAGGAATAAGAAGAAGAGATACAACCAAAGTTGTTGGATGACCGATAACCAATGCAGGGCTCATACCGATGTTAAGGTTTGCACTGTTCTTGAATTTGCGTGCGATAAGTTCGCGTGTAGCGTCTGAAATAGGGCGAAGACCTTCGATAAACAAAGAAGTGATACGTGGGATAAGTTCCATTACGGCACCCATCTTGATACCTAATCCTAGGATAGCAGGTATATTGTCAACCATTTCCTGACCGTTTTTGCATGCAAGCATACCGATACCGCAACCTACAACGATACCAAGGAAAAGCGGTTCACCCATGATACCGAATTTTTTCTTCATACCTTCAGCGTCGATATAAAGCTTGTCAAATCCAGGAATCATATCCAATGCTTTGTTTATAACAAGTGCGAAAGGTACGAATCCCTGACAGAATGGCTGTGGGATAGAAATACCGTCCATCTTGTCATAGTATCCCTGGAACTGTTTGCAAGTAAGGTCTGCCATAACGAGTGTTATGATGTAGCAGATGATAGCAGCAAAGAATCCCCACCAGATGTTTTCAGTTGCGAAATATACTACGGCTCCGATGAAAGCAAAATGCCAGTAGTTCCAAAGGTCGATATTTACAGTTTTTGTTGTTTTAGTGAGAAGCATTACAATGTTTACAGCCAAACATACAGGAATGATAAATGCTCCTACAGAAGTGTTATATGCTACAGAAGCTGCAGCAGGCCAACCCATATCAAAAATACCAAGACTTAAACCATAAATTTCGGTCACCTTTTTCAAAGGATCACCAAGGCTGCTTGTCAACAATGCAGTGACTACAGACAAACCAACGAATCCGACACCTACTAACAAACCGCTCTTGAGAGCTTTACCAAATTTGATACCGATACACAAGCCTAAGATTGTAAAAATGATAGGCATCATCACCGCTGCACCTAGCCCGATGATGTAACTGAAAACTTGTTCCATGCTTTGTTTTTCTACAGATTTTACTCTAATTAAGATTTAGTTATTTATTTTATTTGCCAAAAATAATGTCTTTTATTGTAATTTCCAATCTATTTTCGACTATTTTGGACTATTACTCAAATAAATAACATATTTTTCGTTATCGCACACGGATAATGTATCTATAATGGAATATAAATAAAAAAATATCGTTTGTATAGAAAAGTCTTTACAAACGATATTTCTGTTATATGGACTTATTGTCTTTATATGTGTTAAAGTTTATAGTCCCATTGTTCAAGGGCAAATGACCAATGCTTCTCAACCAGCTCTATTGTTTCCGGTTTGTATTGATATTTATTTTTCTTGTAACCCTTTTTCTTATTTACATATGCTTCAATTGCAGAACGTGCTTCATCGAATCCCGGCAATGAGAGTTTTTTGTAAATGTCTTCGGTCATATCGAAAGCATTCAGCTCATAGTCCTCAAATTTTACTTCCACCAGATTACCTTCAGGGATGAATTTCTTGTCTTCTTCATACTTGTGGTATAGTTTTGAATATACCTCCAGTATATTTGCCTGAAGTTCCTCATTGCTGATATTCTGTAGCATCAGAGGCTGTATTGTATTGGTGAAGAAACTTCTTGTTGACTCAAACACAGTGTATGGATTACGCATCAGATAAATGAACTTGGCATTAGGGAACATCTTTACAAGCTCTTTTACACGCCCTGTGTGAGGAGGGTTCTTGCTCAGGAACTGTGTACCTTTAGTGTTCCATAATGATATCTTGATTAGTTTGGTGAAAACGTCTTCAAATGTCTTCAGCTCATCATCAGTAATATCATTGAAAAGCAGATATTTGTCTGCATATTCCATCATATGCTTAGGAAGGAACCAGAAATTATAATATGTGCAAGGCATCATATTTGCCAAAGCGAATTCTTCTTCCTGTGGCAGGTCAACAGCCAGCTCCATATTGTCTGTCGGGCGCTTGTCAGGCATAAGCCAGCTCATGTTCTTCTTGAAGAAAGGCTGTCCCCACATCATCAGGTGAGGGAATACTGTCTGGTAGGTAGTATTATATCCGAAATGCTTGTCGCATGAGAACACATTATGCATGAATGTTGTTCCGCTGCGCCAGTGTCCTAATATGAATACCGGGTCGTGTTCAAGAGGCTTGTCGGCAAGCAGTTTTTCATATCTTTTGTCCTGTAATGGCTTGAGTGAAGACAATAAGCGGCATACAGATTTTGTAAGTCTGTATTTGTTCTTGAATTTGTCGTCTATGACTCTTCCTTCTGTTATTTGATTGAAAGTTTTCCAGTCAGCCCCAACCATCGGGTTTACAGGCAACTTGCTGAATTCTAGTAATCCCATTATTCGTATTTATTTTCTTATTTCAATATCTATTCCTTGACGTGACAGCTCTTTCATAGCTTTTTCTATAGCTTCATAGTGTTCAGGAGCGATACCAAGTTTAGGCAAATCCAGAACAGGCAATTCCATCTGATTGTGCATATCCTTGTCTGCCACCTGATTGATGATCATACCTACGGCACTTGTATTGTTTGTTATAGGGTCTATAAGTATGAATGCACCTGTAGCCTTGTTGTCAGAATATGAGTCGAAGAACAGTTCCTTTGACGAAGTAAGGACAACCTTTGCTATCTGGTTCAACTGCATTGGAACATCTTCTTTTGCAAGGCGGCCGTTTTCAACACTCAGGTGTTCCATTGTGTTGATATCTACCTTATATTCTATGCTGTCGATGCGTGTACGGCTTGTATTAGTTGTATGTTTTAGGAAGAATGATTTCTCCATGTCCATCTTCTCTTCGTCCATCCATACCAGCATGGCTTCGAAGTTACGTCCTATCATAGGAACATTGTCCGGATGTACAAGCATTTCACCTCTTGACACGTCTATTTCATCTTCCAGTGTTATGGTTACAGACATAGGAGGGAAAGCATAGTCTATCTCACCTTCGTATGTAACGATACTCTTTACGTGTGATTTCTTTCCTGACGGGAGAGCCATCACTTCGTCGCCTTTGTGTATAACACCTGAAGATACCTTTCCACAGAATCCGCGGAAATCAAGGTTAGGACGCAAAACGTACTGAACCAGATAACGGAAATCTTTCAGATTGTGGTCATTTCCGATATGTACTGTTTCAAGATATTCAAGCAACGATGTGCCTTCGTACCATGGTGTGCGGTCTGATTTTTCTACCACGTTGTCACCTTCAAGAGCCGAAAGCGGTATGCACTGAATGTCCGGAATATTCAGAGGCTCAACGAAAGACTTATAGTCGTTGACAATCTTGTCGAACACTTCCTTTGAGAAATCTACAAGGTCCATCTTGTTTACAGCCAGAACCACGTGCTTGATACCAAGCAGCGAAACCAGATATGAATGGCGTTTTGTCTGGGTGATAACTCCTGTACGGGCATCAACAAGGATGATTGCAAGATTGGCTGTAGAACCACCTGTAATCATGTTGCGGGTATATTGTTCGTGTCCCGGAGTGTCGGCGATGATGAACTTACGGTTGTTTGTAGAGAAATATCTGTATGCCACGTCGATTGTGATACCCTGTTCGCGTTCAGCTTTCAGACCGTCGAGCAACAGAGCATAGTCGATGTGTTCGCCTGCGTTACCTACACGCTTGCTGTCGCGTTCGAGTGCGTCAAGCTGGTCTTCGTAAAGTTTCTTGCTGTCGAACAGCAGACGGCCTATAAGAGTTGATTTACCGTCGTCAACAGAACCTGCTGTAAGGAAACGGAGCAAGTCCTTCTGTTCGTCTTTCTTTAGGAATTCCTCTATGGACATATTTCCGCGTGCTTCGCCTTCCATAGGGTTTCCTGATTTGTTTTTATCTAAAGTTTCCATTTTACTCGATTAATAATTAATAATTAAAAGTGAATAATGAACAATTAATAATTATAACAGAGGCGTTTTTAATTATTAATTCTTTAATTTTTAATTATCTAAAAATATCCTTCACGTTTTTTCTGCTCCATGCTGGCTTCCTGGTCGAAGTCAATCACACGTGTAGTACGTTCGCTCTTTGTAGTGGTCATCATTTCCTCCACAATCTTTTCGATAGTATCGGCTTCGCTTTCTATTGCTCCGGTAAGTGGCCAGCAGCCAAGAGTACGGAAACGTATCTTCTTCATTTCTATTTTATCTTTGTACTGTTCAGGCAGACGGTCGTCGTCAGGCATAATGAGCTGTCCGTCGATGTTTATGACCGGTCTTTCCTTTGCGAAGTACAAAGGAACGATAGGAATATTTTCAAGACGTATGTACTGCCATATATCAAGTTCTGTCCAGTTGCTCAGAGGGAACACACGGATGCTTTCTCCTTTTCTGATGCGGGCATTATAAATGTCCCAAAGTTCAGGACGCTGGTTTTTAGGATCCCACTGGTGGAACTCATTTCTGAAAGAGAATATACGTTCTTTTGCACGTGACTTTTCCTCGTCGCGGCGTGCACCACCGAATGCTGCATCGAATTTGTATTTGTCGAGTGCATTAAGCAAAGCCTGTGTCTTCATTAGGTCTGTATGGACTTTACTACCGTGAGTGAAAGGACCTACACCGGCTTTGAATGCCTCCATATTGCTTTCTACAATGAGATTCCAGCCATATTTTTTTGCATATTCATCGCGGAACTGAATCATTTCCTTGAATTTCCATTTTGAGTCGATATGCATAAGAGGGAATGGTACCTTGCCCGGTGCAAAAGCTTTTTCTGCCAGACGTACCATTACAGATGAATCCTTGCCTATACTGTAAAGCATGACAGGATTTTCGAATTCGGCAGCCACTTCACGTATAATGTGGATAGACTCAGCTTCCAGTTCCTTCAAGTGGCTAAGTTTATATTCTTCGATCATATTTTTATTTTGTTTTTAGTCTTTTTTGAATGATATTTTAGGAAGTATAAGTTCCAGAAGTTTGTTTACAGACTCCTCAACACTCAGTTTTGACGTATCTATAGACAAAGCCGGGTTAGCCGGAGCTTCGAAAGGTGCTGATATACCTGTGAAGTTCTTTATTTCTCCACGTCTGGCTTTTGCATAAAGGCCTTTCACATCTCTTCTCTCGCATTCCTCTATAGGTGTGCTTACAAATATTTCAAGGAAATTTTCTTTTCCTATAATATTGGCAGCCATTTCACGAATGTCATTGTTAGGACTTATAAAGGCTGCAATAGTGATTATACCGGTATCTACAAACAGTTTTCCTATTTCGGCTATGCGTCGGATATTTTCTACTCTGTCTTCTTCAGAGAATCCCAAGTTGTTGTTTATTCCGCTGCGGATATTGTCTCCGTCAAGAATTCTGCATAGCAGACCACGCTTTTGCAATTCCCTTTCAAGAGCTATTGCAATCGTGCTTTTACCTGAGCCGCTCAGTCCGGTGAACCAAATCATCACGCTATGCTGATGAAGCAGTTCTTCCTTGTCGGCTCTGGTGAGCATCTTATCGAATATAGGATAAATGTTGTTTTTATTTTCCATATATGTCTAGTTTTTATTTATTTCTTAAAATGGCCAAATTTGCGGTATAAGGAGTACCGAAATTATGAAAGTAATGATATTAAGCGGCAGACCTATGCGTACAAAGTCTGTAAACTTATAATTACCGATACCTTGTACTATAAGGTTTGTCTGATAACCGATAGGAGTGGAGAAACTGGCCGAGGCTGCCACACATACGATGACAAAGAATGGCATAGGGCTTACTCCAAGCTGTTGCGACAGTGACAAGGCAAGCGGAAACGACAACGCCGCAGCTGCATTGTTTGTTATCAGTTCGGTAAAGATGTTCGTTATTATAAACATTGCCGCCAGCAATACATACGGACCATAACTATGGCTAAGTCCTATAATCTGGCTCGCTATCAGGTCGGAAACCCCTGAATTCACCATAGCCTTGCTGATACCGAATGCACATGCAATGGTTATCAGCACGTCCCATGATATGTATTTGGTGTATTTGCGTGGAGGAAATATCTTTGTCCATGCCATAATAACTGTAGTTACCGACACGAAGAAGAACATATCCAGCTTGATTCCTTCGGGCAACATCTTCTGTACGGCAGGAAGTTCGCCTACTGTAGCACCTATAATCATAATCAATAATAATGTAAGGGCAAGCCAGCGCTTTTTCTTTCCTACAGGTTCTACGTCCTTGCCGTTTGCCAGCATGATGAAGACAGACGATTCACCCCATGTCTTGATGAAACTGTCGTCTGCCATTATTACCAGAGTATCGTTCTCGCGGAAGTGCATCTTCGAAAGATTGGTATATGTATTACCGTTTCTTCTCAATTCCTTTATCTCTGCACCATAGTGGCGTTTGAAGTCGAAGTCGGAAATGCGGCGGTTGATACCAGGAAAACGTGCTCCTATTACAGCCTCTATAGGATGAAGCGACGGATCATCTTCGCCTGAAATAACCTGATCAGGACGTTGCGCAGGGAGCAGTCTCTTTGAGAAAACGAACAGATATATGATACCGGCAAGTGCTATGAAGATACCTACCTTGCCAAGCTCAAACATACTGAATCCTTTCATTCCTGCATCCTGTATCATGCTGTGTACCACTAGATTTGTAGAAGTTCCTATAAGTGTACACATACCTCCTAAAATCGTTACATACGACAGAGGAATGAGGAAATAAGTGGCAGGAAGCTTTACGTAGTTTGCCCACCTCTTTATTATTGGCGCAAAAATTACCACAACCGGAGTGTTGTTGAGGAATGCCGATATGAAGGCAATACTTGGCAACATCCTTAGTTGAGCCTTGAAAACATTTATATTTTCTACGGGAAGCAGATTCTTTATAAGTTTTGTCAGAGCGCCGCTTTGGCGTATTCCTTCACTTACAAGGAACAGCATAGCCACAGTTATCATACCTTTGTTGCTGAATCCCTCAAGCATTTCTTTCGGAGTCAATATTCCGGTGCATAGGAAAACCACGAGAACGGAGAACAAAATCATTCCCGGTCTCATTTTATCAGCAATTAGTGCTGCGAGCATCCCTACAAGTGAGACAAGTACTATGATTATTTCGTGCGACATCTTTTTTATTCTTATCTTACTTGGCTATGAACCACGGGTTCAATAAATCTTCTTTATTATATGAGAGTGGCGTTTTCTCGTCTGTGTGATATACCTCTCTTCCGGCAGCACGGATAATGGCGTGTCCGGCAGCTGTATCCCATTCCATTGTCGGAGCGAAACGCGGATAAATATCTGCCTTGCCTTCGGCTATGAGACATAGTTTTAGAGAGCTGCCTTTTGATACAGTCTCTACATCAGGGTGTAATTCTTTAACCTTTTCGATAAATTCTTCTGTCTCAGGAGAAAGATGCGAACGAGAAGCCACTACTACGAATTTATTTCTTTCTTCTCTTATAGGAAGATGTATGGCTCTTGATGTCAGCGAAGAGAATGTTTCTTCTTCAGAAACTGAATTTATATTTTCCACTTTGAATGCACCGTGTTCACAGTCGCCCAGATATAATTCTTCCTTTACCGGAATATATATTACTCCGGCTTGAGGCGTACCGTTTTTTACGTATGCTATATTAACGGTGAATTCGCCATTCTTTTTTATGAATTCCTTTGTTCCGTCCAGCGGATCGACTATCCACAACTCGTTCCATTCCTTTCTGTTTTCGAATGGAAGCTTCTTGCCTTCCTCACTCAGTACAGGAATATTTGTCGATGAAAGTATTCCGCTGATAACTTCATGCGCTTTCCTGTCGGCTATTGTCAGAGGTGAATTGTCTGCTTTCTTTTCAATTTCAAAATCCGCATTCGGATCAGTATAGACGCTCATTATTTTCGCACCTGCTTCTATTGCAGCACGGACTGCGACCATCAATATATTTTTATCCATAATCTATAAATCGCTGTAAAATAAGTACTTTTTTTCTAAAAGCCTGTAGTTGAAAACTCTGAATTCTTGGACAAAGTTACGTTTTATAACTTATTTTAAGATATAAGACATTACGATAGCGCAGGTTTGGAGTGTTTCCACATTCTGTACATGTAGTATGCACAATGTGTCACTGCAAAGACAAATGATATGGTCAGCAATGTCTTATCTGCTTCCCAGCCTACTGTCTGTTGATGCCATAGTCCTGTTATTATGCTCAGTACGGACAATGATATCCCCATGATATTCAGCACCATATCTCCCTTCCTTATTTTTATTCCTTTTTCCAGTTTACTGTGTCTGATACCGTATGATGCATATACGTCTAGTCCTATCAGCATCCAGAGTACGAGTCTTATCCATGTATCGGCAGGCAGGAAACACATCATACACAGGCATGTCAGTATTCCCAGTATCGGTACTGCCGGTACAAACGGAGTTTTGAATGCTCTTGGTGCATCCGGCATTGTCTTTCTCACAACAAGAATTCCGGCGCATACCAGTGTGAATGCAAGAAGTGTTCCTATGCTTGTCATCTCGCCCGCCACCTGTGCAGGTACAAATCCTGCCAGCAGACTTACAACCACCATAAATAACAAATTACTGTGTACTGGTGTTCTTGTCTTTTCGTTTATTTTTGAAAAAAACTTCGGAAGCAGACCGTCGTGGCTCATACTCAGGAAAACACGGCTCTGTCCCATAAGAGTCACCATTATGACAGAACAGTAACCGAACAGTATCGCCAGAATTATGGCCTTGTTGAGCCAAGGATATGCAGGAATGATTGTTCCTGAAGCATCAGCAGTTCCCATATTTTCTATGGCAACGGCTACAGGTGCTATTCCCACATGACCTTTGAACTCGGTATAGTTCGCCACACCTGTCATCACGTGTGCAAACAGAATGTATAAAACAGTACAAACCAGAAGTGAAACCAGAATTCCTATAGGCATGTCGCGTTTAGGGTTCTTTGTCTCCTGTGCTGCTGTACTTACAGCATCGAAACCGAGAAAGGCAAAGAATACTATTGCCGCACCGCGGAATATTCCGGATATACCGAACTCACCCAGCTTTCCGGTATTTTCAGGGATGTATGGAGTATAATTGTCTGCCTGAATGAATTTCCACCCCAGTACTACGAAAACCAGGATTACGGCTATCTTCAGAAATACTATAAAACCGTTGAATATGGAACTTCCTGCCGTACCTCGCATCAGTATGATGCTCATCATTATTACAATGAGTATTGCAGGTATGTTTATTATACCCCCGTCCCATGGGCAGGCCGTAAGATGATGGGGTAGGGATATACCTATACTTTCCAGAAAGACCACCATGTATCTGCTCCAGCTTATGCTTACGGTAGTTGCGGCAACGGTGTATTCCAAAACAAGATCCCAGCCTATAATCCATGCTATGAGTTCGCCCATAGTGGCATACGAGTATGTATAAGCACTGCCCGACACAGGAATCATCGAAGCAAATTCAGCGTAGCACAGACCTGCAAAGCAGCATCCTATGGCTGCAATTATGAACGACAGAGTTATGGCAGGTCCTGTAAATTCGGATGCTACAGTTCCTGTAATGGAGAAAAGTCCTGCACCTATTATTACTCCAACTCCAAGAGCTACAAGGCTTATAGGACCAAGCACTCTTTTCAGAGTCTTACTGCCGGAAGCCTGCGCTTCTGCCTGCAGAGTTTCAATGCTTTTTCTTATAAATAGTCCCATTCTGTTTTTAGTTGTAGATGTATTTATGTCTTTAATATGCCGAACGGTATTTGCCGTCCTCTTTATCGTCAAGTATGCTCAGATAAGAAGTATATCTTGATTCGCTTATGTAATGTTTTTCTACGGCCTCCCTCACTGCACATCCCGGTTCATGACGGTGTGTACAGTTGCCATATTTGCAATCGGCCGAGAATTTGAATATTTCCTTGAAATAGTGTCCCACCTCTTCATCTTCCATGTCGAATGTACCGAAACCTTTTATTCCCGGAGTGTCGATTATGTATCCTCCTCCGTTTACGGGGAACATTTCGGAGAATGTCGTGGTGTGCATACCTTTGTTGTGGACATTCGAAATATCACCTGTTTTCAGATTTTGTTCCGGCAGAATGGCATTGATAAGTGTGGATTTTCCTACTCCGGAGTTTCCGGAGAAAAGTGTTATCTTACCTTCAAGGGCCTTTTTGATTTCTTCAATTCCTATGTTGTTCAGAGCCGAGACCTTATAACACTGATACCCGATAGTGGTGTATAGGTTTATAAGTCCGTCCAGATATCTGTTCTCGTCTTCCGAATATCGGTCTGTCTTGTTGAAAACCAGACATACCGGTACACGATATGCTTCGGCCGATGCCAGAAAGCGGTCGATGAATGTGGTCGATGTCTCAGGATAGTTTACTGTTACGATAAGCATGCACTGGTCAAGGTTTGATGCTATGATGTGCGATTGCTTTGAAAGGTTGGATGAACGTCGTATTATATAGTTCTTTCGGTCTTCAATTTCTGTTATGAATGCAGTGCCTTCCTGATTGCGTATGATTTTCACACGGTCGCCAACAGCTACCGGGTTTGTACTTCTGATACCTTTCAGTCGGAAATTACCTTTAATCTTGCATTCCACCGTGCTGCCTTCGTCTGTTTTAACGAGATACCAGCTACCTGTATTTTTAATTACTAAACCTTTATCCAAAAGAGTTGATTTTTTGTAATTGTGAATTAGTGATATTATTTAATAAAGAAAAGAAGAAACTGCATTACTGTGTTTTTGGGAAAAAATGGTAGTGCAGATTCTTCTTTCTTTTATAGTGTATAAATGTATTGGTGTATGAACCAATAAAAAACATTATACTGTCATGATTTCCTTATCCTTGGCAGCAAACATGTCGTCAATCTGCTTGATAAACTTGTCGTGTATCTTCTGCAGTTTTGCTTCGCTGTTTTTCTGCTCGTCTTCAGGCATACCGTCTTTTACAGCTTTCTTCAATGCGTCGATTGCATCGCGGCGAGCGTTACGGATACTTACTTTTGCAGTTTCAACTTCGCCTTTACACTGTTTTGACAATTGTTTACGGCGTTCCTCTGTCAATGGAGGGATACCGATACGTATGATTTCGCCATTGTTTTCAGGCATAATTCCAAGTTCTGAGTCTATGATGGCTTTCTCAATCACGCGGAACATGCTCTTGTCCCAAGGCTTGATAGCTATGCTTCTGGCATCAGGAGTAGTTACTGCTGCCACATTGTTGATTGGAACCATGCTTCCGTATGAGTCAACTTTGATGCCGTCCAACAAACGTACATCTGCTTTTCCTGCGCGGATATGTGCCAATGCTTCGTCAAGGTACATGACTGCCATGTCCATTTTCTCTTCAGCTTCGCTGATTATAGTTTTTGAATCTGCCATTATTTTTTAATTTTTAGGTTATGCTGTTATGTGATAATATTTTAAGTGAACAAAAGTATGTGTTTTTTTGCTCTTTTGCAATAGTTGATGTATAAATTGATATTCTAAAATGAAACTATCCTGCTTCGCCACGGTTATTATGCTGTGCGAAACAGGATAGTTCAATATATGTAAGCCTTTTAGTCTTTATATTCAGCTTTCAGTGTTCCGTCTTTGTTTATCAGAACATCATATTCAGCACCGCCTTTGCGTGCCTCTATTTCAAACCAGTCTCCAGCCGGAGTTTCTACGGCATCTGCTTCATTTTCATAGCTAGAGTAGTTGGCCGATATATAGTTTCTCACGGCTTCAGGCAGATTGTTGTATGTAGTTTCATATTCTGTCCTTACCCATTCGTCTTTACCGTTGAAATACACATCCTTTTCTATGCCGTCATGTATAATTTCTATTTCTGTCAGTCCGTCGTCATGACCTTTTTCCTTTATTACGGCTCCAGGATATTTCTCGTCAAGAACAGCCTGAATTGCAGTTCCAGCCGAGATACCTCCGTTGATGTCATCTCCGAAGTTAGGTTTCGAATTCATCACATTTCCGTTTTCGTCAAAATATAGTTCAATGTCATTGTCATTTCTGCCTTCTATTTCAACACTGTAGAAATTACCTTTCGAATTCGTTTCGTAGTACTCTATGTCGTCAATGTAGTAATTAGGATATGTTGTCGTGATATGACTTTTGGCTGCTTCAGGCAAAACAGACGAATTTTTGTTGTAGTCCTTCTTTGTGTAAATCCACTCATATCCGGCAGTCAGCAAAGCGTCATGCTTGATGTTTTCGAATATGAATTCCACTTCAACACCGCCGTCCTCAAATTCCACGTCAACGATTCTTGCACCAGGATATTTACTTTCAACCCAAGAATATACATCGTTGGCAGGTTGTGTAGGCAACAAATCCGTATAATCCGGATTCTGGTTAGCGTCAAGAATTTCTTTCACCAGAACACCGTCTTCCGAGTAATACAAGTCAGCTTCAGTTTCCTTGTTATTTTCTTCCTTTTCAACCTCAATTACATACAGCACCAGATTTTCACCGTTTTTCTTTATCACATCCACTTCATCATCATGCCTCCATGGAAGTTTTGAATAGTCACTTTCATTGAAAGCTGTTGTTACAGCTTGTGGAAGCGAAGAGAAAGGAATGTCATATTCATGCATCTTGAATGCAGCTGTTGATTTTTCGAACCACGCTGTGAAGTCCGTGTCGTTTCCTGCACGGCTGCCATTCCACTCGAAAGAAGCAATTGCGTAATTTCCGTTTGTTCTCCATGATACATCTTTTGCTCCGGGGAATTCACGGTCGAATGCTTCGTAAACAGCATTGTCTATATAGCCGTCGCCGTTTTGCTTGTCACACGATGAAAGAGCGATAGTTCCGCATATCAGGGCGGTTGTAATAAACTTTATTTGCTTCATAACAATTGGTTTTAAAATTATCATATTGCAAACATAATATTGAAAACTGAAAAGATTTGGGAATTTCGAAAAAAAATAGCGTCACTATGGAAATAAAACCACAGTGACGCTTCTATCTGTATGATTAATTTCTTTTTTTATTTTATGGCTGCTACCAGTTCTTCCGGAGTAAGAAGTGACTGTTCGCCTGTTGTCATATTTTTCAGAGTGACTTTTCCTTCGTTCATCTCGTTTTCACCAACTATAGCCACGAAAGGAATCTGTTTTGCGTTGGCATAGCTCATCTGCTTTTTCATCTTTGTGCTGTCAGGATATATTTCAGCACGAATGCCTGCCTCACGAGCCTTGAACAATATAGGAAGAGAATATTCTGTCTCCTTTTCGCCGAAGTTTACAAACAACAGCTGAGTCCCGTTTACTGCCTCCTTCGGATATAGATCCAATTGGTTCAGAACATCATAGATACGGTCGGCACCGAAAGAGATACCTACGCCTGACATGCCATCCATTCCAAATACTCCTGTCAAATTGTCATAACGGCCACCGCCACTGATACTTCCTATCTGAACGTCAAGAGCCTTTACTTCGAAGATAGCACCTGTATAGTAGTTCAGTCCGCGAGCCAGAGTAAGGTCAAGTTCCACTTCAGACTTGACACCAAGCTGAGCCACATGCTTAAGGATGAATTCGCTTTCTTCCACACCTTTGAGACCAGTTTCGCTTGCAGCCAGAACAGTTTTCAGAGTTTCAAGCTTTTCTTCGTTCGAACCGCTCAACAGGATGATAGGCTGCAACTTGTCGATAGCTTCCTGAGGAATACCCTTCGATGCAAGTTCGGCATTCACATTGTCGAGGCCAATCTTGTCCAGCTTGTCGATAGCTACAGTGATATCTACTATCTTGTCAGCCTCGCCGATGATTTCTGCTATACCGGTAAGAATCTTACGGTTGTTTATCTTGATTGAAACACGAATTCCGAACTTGTTGAACACAGAATCAATCATCTGCACCAGTTCCACTTCGTTAATCAGTGAGTTACTTCCCACAACGTCAGCATCACACTGATAGAACTCGCGGTAGCGTCCTTTCTGAGGACGGTCTGCACGCCATACAGGCTGAATCTGGAAACGCTTGAATGGGAAAGTAATCTCGTCGCGGTGCATAACCACATAGCGGGCGAAAGGTACTGTAAGGTCATAGCGAAGTCCCTTTTCGCAGAATTTGCTGGCCAGTTTAGCTGCATTGCGGCTCAACAGTTCCTCGTCAGTGATGCCTGAGAAGTAGTCGCCTGAGTTCTGAATCTTGAAAAGAAGTTTGTCGCCTTCCTCACCGTATTTACCCATCAGAGTAGAAAGGTTCTCCATCGAAGGAGTTTCTATCTGACTGTATCCGTAGAGGTGGAAAACTTCGCGTATAGTATCGAATATATAGTTTCTTTTCGCCATCTCAACAGGCGAAAAATCTCTTGTTCCTTTCGGTATTCCCGGTTTTGTAGCCATATTGTTTCTGTTTTAATTATTTTGCTTACAAAAGTAGATAATTATTTTATAAGAAGGAAATAATTGTAGAAATTACTCTTCGCGGCGTCCCATGAAAATCATTATATAATATACCAGAGTAGCAAGCGAGCTGAGTGCTGCAACCACGTATGTATAGGCTGCCGATTTGAGTGCATCTTTAGCCATATTGTGGTTATAATTATTTGTAATACCCGCACTGTTCAGCCATACCAGGGCACGACGGCTGGCATCAATCTCAACAGGAAGAGTTATGAAACTGAAAAGTGTTGTCATTGCGAAAAGACAGATACCTATCAGTAATAGCTGAGGAAACGAATTTATGAGCAATATACCTGCAAGCAGTATCCACGACATTATAGACGATGAAAACTGTACTACCGGTACCAAAGCCGAACGCATCTGCAGAGGAGCGTATGCACGTGCATGCTGTACGGCGTGACCGCATTCGTGGGCAGCCACGGCGGCTGCTGCTACACTGCATGATGAATAAACACCTTCACTCAGGTTCACAGTTTTGTTGGTAGGGTTAAAATGGTCAGTAAGCATTCCTGGAGTACTTATGACTCTTACATCATATATACCGTTATCGCGCAGCATTTTCTCTGCAACCTCACGACCGGTCATTCCATTGGATAGCCCGACTTTAGAATACTTTTCAAACTTACTTTTCAAACTGGATTGCACTATAAAGCTCACTATAGCGATTCCGATAAAAATAATCCAAATTAATGCCATATATTTTCTGTTTTATAATTATTAATCAATGAATTGACGTACAAAAACCTTGCCAAAGTTTTCCGCATTCTAATACATACATCCGAAAATCCACAGAGGAATCCTGTTTCCGTTTCCAGTTTCTATATCGTCTATGGCAAGATATCCGTTAGGTAAATCTGCTATCTGGTCGAAGGTCTTTCGGCTTCCACCTACCTCGAAAAGGTATTTGCCATCTGCCATAAAATCTCCCTGTTTGGGCATTGTGAGTGTGGATACAGTTCCCATCTGATTTGCAAAGAATGTTTCACGCATTGTTCCCTCCGACACTTTTCCTGTAAGTGCGAACATTAGATTTGCGTTATTCAGATATATCTTTTTAGGTCCGGTCAGATGTTTGTAATCTTTTGTTTTCTCTGTCAATAGCCATAACAGACCAGCCCTGTCTAAAAGATACAGCATTTTCAATGTCTGGTCGCGTGTTGATTCCAGTTGTGAAGCCAGCTTGTTGATGTTAGCCTCGAGGGGTACATTCTCTGCTATAACCATCATCAGCTTTTTGATTTTCTGTACTGTTATGAACGTTATGTCCTCCACAGCCGGAATATCGCTTTCAATCACCAGTCTGATAACTTCTGCAACTCTCATCAGATAATCCTCACCCGATTCTTTATAATAAGGATAATACCCTTTCTTAAGATAGTCTTCAAAATGTTTCAGGACTTTTATTTCCGAAGTCACGTTGATGGCATATCCTGTATGTCCTGCAAGCAGTTCCTCCAGACTGATAGGCGGAATTGTGGCTATACCCTCATATTCAAGATACTCTCTGAAAGACATTCCGTTCAGGGTATAAAGTGATTGTCTGCGCGACAAATCTGCTACTGAGTTCTCTATGGCAAGCATTGCAGAGCCGGTATAGACTATTTTCAAGTCAGGATAGTTGTCATAAAAGTTTTTGAGTATTGTCGCCCAGTTCCTGTATCTGTGCACCTCGTCAAAATATATGTTTGTTACTCCGTGTGTATATAAAAACTCCACCAGTTCCTCCAGGCTGTGATTTTCGAACCATAGGTTATCGAGCGACACATAAAGAACTTCATCAATGTTCTTGAAAGTTTCTTTTATGTGCTGCAATATCATAGTTGTCTTTCCTACACCGCGTGCACCCTTTATTCCTACCATGCGGACATCCCAATTGATATGATGGTATAAATATCTTTTAAACCGCAAACCGGTAGTTGCCAGTTTCCTGTGATAAACATTCAGCAGAGGTTGAATATCAGAATAATCCATTTCAAAATACTATATTTGTTCTGAGTACAAATATAAGAAAACACTTTTGGAAAAGCGAATATTTACGTAAAAAGCACCTTTCGAAAAGTGTTTTTGTTCTATCGGCTCTCTATTTCGGGCCGTTGCATTTCCTTTTTGCTTACTCCAAATTTCTTGCCGTAACGGATCCAATATGAGCGGGCTGCCATCTTGAACAGCCATTTTGGAAGTGGCATTGTAGCTGTTATGTCTTTATAGTTTCCTTTATTTACAGAAGCTGCCAATCTTTTTATAGCCCTTACGGCAATGTATATGAACGGAGTTTCGAGAATAGCCTCTCCGCTGCCTAGCATGAGTGTCGAGCCTATAGGAAAATTGTTGTGTTTGCAGAAATATCTTATCATGCTTACAGCTACACAGTTCTGCTTATGCTCCAGAAATCCGCAGTTAATCAGTATCGAGATAACCGGTCTTTGCATAGGAAGATTGTTTTCCAGATTTTTCAGGAAGTTCAGCAGACCTACAGGGAGAGAATCGGCATACAGTGGAAACACTATAATTACATCCGAATATTTTTCCATCTCTGCAATCAGTTTCAGATGGTTTGACTTTGTTATGTTGAAATAATCACATTGCAGCCTGCTGAAGTGTACTGAATTTGGTTGTCAGTTTGTTTTGTAATTCCTGACCAAGTTGACTGGTTAAAATACAACTGTTATTTCTTTTGAATTTCAATTTTAAACCTGATTATTTTCTTGTAAAATCTAAGTTTTACCCAATCACCGAATTCCATAATTCCGGCATTTATTTGGTTATATCGGAAAAAATCACGAAAATTGCATGACATTTAACGATTTTATAAGCTTATACTGACAGAGAATGATAGTTTGCATAGCCGAAAAGCCCAGTGTGGCAAGAGATATAGCGGAAGTGCTTGGCGCACACAACAAGAAGGATGGTTTCATAGAAGGAAACGGATATCAGGTGACATGGACATTCGGACACCTGTGTACGCTGAAGGAGCCGCACGAATATACTCCGCAGTGGAAATCGTGGTCGCTGGCAAGTCTGCCGATGATACCGCCGCGCTTCGGGATTAAGCTGATAAACGACTCTGGTATAGAGAAGCAGTTCAAGATAATAGAATCGTTGATGCAGAAGGCGGATATGATTATAAACTGCGGTGATGCCGGACAGGAGGGTGAACTGATACAGCGATGGGTGATGCAGAAAGCTGGGGCGAAATGTCCGGTGAAGCGTTTGTGGATTTCGTCTCTTACGGAAGAGGCTATCAGAGAGGGATTTGCAAACTTGAAGGACCAGTCGGAATTCCAACCCTTGTATGAGGCTGGACTAAGCAGGGCGATAGGTGACTGGACGCTTGGGATGAATGCCACACGACTTTATACTCTTAAATACGGACAGAACAAACAGGTGTTGTCCATTGGACGTGTGCAGACTCCTACACTGGCTCTTATCGTGAAAAGACAGCAGGAAATAGAGAATTTCGTACCGAAACAGTATTGGGAACTGAAGACTTCATACAGAGATACCATTTTCTCTGCCATAGTACGCAAGAGTGACGAGGAACTGGCAGAAGAAGCTGCTGCTGAAAAGGAAAACCCACAGCTTAAAAAGAAAACTCCTGCAAAGGAAGATGCCAACAGAGGTATTCCGTCTATTACAGACCAGGCTACAGGCGAACAATTGCTGGAACGCATAAAGAACGCTCCGTTTACTATCACCGATATTTCATCGAAAAAAGGTACTGAGGCACCGCCAAGGCTTTTCGACCTTACTTCGCTCCAGGTGGAATGTAACAAGAAATTCGGTTATTCCGCCGATATGACTTTGCAGCTCATCCAGTCGCTTTACGAAAAGAAGGTGGCTACTTATCCGCGTGTGGATACTACTTTTCTGAGTGACGATATATATCCAAAGTGTCCGAAGATTCTTGAGGGACTGAAGGATTATGCCGTATATACGGCTCCTCTGACGGGAAAACCGCTTATAAAATCGAAAAAGGTATTCGATAATTCGAAGGTTACGGACCACCATGCCATTATTCCTACGGGCGTGCAGCCGCGTGAGCTTACGAATATGGAGAAAACGGTTTACGACCTTATTGCAAGGCGTTTCATAGCTGTGTTCTATCCGGACTGTAAGTTCTCTACCACTACGGTGATAGGCGAGGCGGATTCTATAGAGTTCAAGGTGACGGGAAAGCAAATCCTGGAACAGGGATGGAGAGTGGTGTTCGCAAAGGAACAGCAGGATGATACGAAGGAGAATGACGAGGAAAAGACTCTGCCTGCGTTCGCGAAAGGGGAGAGCGGACCGCACTATCCTTCACTTTTCGAAAAGTGGACTCAGCCGCCACGTCCTTACACGGAGGCTACTCTGCTCCGGGCTATGGAAACTGCCGGCAAGTTGGTGGAAAACGATGAACTGCGTGATGCGATGAAGGAAAACGGTATAGGCCGTCCTTCTACGCGAGCTGCCATAATTGAGACTTTGTTTAAAAGAAGATATATCCGAAAGGAGAAGAAGAATCTTATAGCTACACCTACAGGAGTGGAGCTGATACAGCTTATTCATGAGGAATTGCTGAAGTCTGCCGAACTGACTGGTATTTGGGAAAAGAAGCTTCGTGAGATAGAGAAGAAAAGCTATGATGCGGCTACATTTATCAGTGAACTGAAACAGATGGTTACTGAAATAGTGAATAGCGTGATAAGAGATACTAGCAACCGCCGTGTGACTGTTACATCGGAAGAGGATGTGAAGACTGCTGCTAAGAAAGGTTCTACAGGAAAAGATACGGCTGCGAAACCGGCTGCAGCAAAGACTCCGCGCAAGAAAGCTGCTCCGAAAGTTGAGAAAAAAGCCGTTGAACCGGAAATCGTGGGTGGTGATATTGTCGGCAAGGTTTGCCCTTTATGCGGCAAGGGTACCATCATAAAGGGTAAAACTGCATACGGTTGTTCGGAGTGGAAGAACGGTTGCGGTTTCAGAAAACCGTTCTGACCTCGTCAGGCATATATCCGCTGCGGATTCTCCATTCCTGGGGATAGAGATTGTTCGCACGGTTTCCTATGTTCTTCACAAAGCCTAGAGGAGTGTCGCGGTATGTCACGAGTACATAGCCTTTGGGAACTGAAGCATCGAGTGTGACAGCCTCCTTCCTGAGATATGCTATTGCCTGTTCGTAAGTGAGTTCTGCCTTTGGGAAAGTCTCTCTGTTGAGGCTTGTGCTCATGGCGAGCGAGTGATGAGGCTGCCAGTCTTTGCCTTTGTTCTCGGCAAGGGTGATTCCGCGATGAAGTATGCGGATGCTGTTTCCCTTGTCTTTCAGAAGGTTTTCCAGGCTGTTCAGCCTTTGTGATTTTGCCACTGCTGTTGTTCCGTCGATAGAGAACTCAAAATCTTCGCTTTCGCATATCCATGATTTTATTTCGCTGGTTACGGTCAGGGAGTTTTGTTTCTTGTCCTGCTTCTTGTTGTTTTTCTTGCTGTTCTTTCTTGAGCTGTAGTCGGACAAGATGTCGTAGTCTTCATCTGATGTACCGTTCTTGCGTAGTACAGCCATGAAGAGTCCTTCACCAATGGTTCTGTGGGGCAGGAAGCGATATACCGGAAAGTCATATCCTGCAAGGTTTCCTGTTATGTTCCATTCTTCTTTGGTCTCTATAGGAAGTACTTCTGCTCCAAGTTCGCTTGCTATCCAAGCTACATTGTCTTCGTTTTCTTCACGGTTGAATGTGCATGTGCTGTAAATAAGCAGTCCTCCTGGTTTCAGACAAGGCCATATATCGCGGAGTATTCTGCGCTGTCGTTCCCAGCATAGGCCCACGTTGGCAGGACTCCATTCTTCTACAGCCACTTCGTCTTTTCGGAACATACCTTCACCGGAACATGGAACGTCGGTCAGTATTACGTCGAAAAGTGATTCCAGAGGGGTGAAGTCAGAAGGATCGTTATTGGTTACTATCACTTCTGGATTTCCCCATTTTACAATGTTTTCGGCAAGTATCTGCGAGCGGTTGCGCATCACTTCGTTGGCTATGAGCAGACTTCCTTCGGGGAGCGAGGAACGAAGTAGGGTAGATTTGCCGCCGGGAGCTGCACACAGGTCGAGGGCGATAACCGGTGATTCTACATACTGATGCAAAGCACTCTCGAGAAACATGGACGATGCTTCCTGAACATAATAGCTGCCGGCATGGAACAGCGGGTCGAACGTGAATGTGGGGCGTGCAGACAGATAATATCCGTCTGTTGTCCACGGGATGAGCTTCGCATTCTCTGGCACAAGTCCGGTCTTTGCTCCGTTGATTCGTATGCTTACGGGAGTATCGTTCTGCATCGCTTCGCAGAGGGCTTTACAGTTTTCCTCGCCCATCAGGGCTGCTGTTCGTGATATAAATGAAACGGGGAAATTCATATTCTTCTGTATATATTAATGTCTGCAAAGTTAATGTTTTTCATAATGTTTTTGATTAACTTTGCCCTCAATAATAAATAATTAAGTACAACATAATCTTTATGAAGCAATATTTAGACTTACTTCAACGCATAAAGACCGAGGGCGTAAGGAAAGACGACCGTACCGGAACGGGTACTGTCAGCGTGTTCGGACATCAGATGCGTTTCAACCTTGAAGATGGTTTCCCACTCGTAACTACCAAGAAACTTCATCTTAAATCTATTATTCACGAACTTCTTTGGTTCCTTAAAGGTGATACAAACGTGAAGTATCTTCAGGAGAATGGTGTAAGAATCTGGAATGAGTGGGCAGACGAGGATGGTAATCTTGGACATATATACGGCTATCAGTGGCGTTCGTGGCCTACTTACGACGGTAAGTTTATCGACCAGATTTCGGAAGCTGTGAATATGATAAAGAACAACCCTGACTCAAGACGTATCATTGTGAATGCATGGAATGTGGCAGACCTTGACAATATGAACTTGCCTCCGTGTCATATGTTCTTCCAGTTCTATGTGGCTAACGGACGTTTGAGCCTGCAGATGTATCAGAGAAGTGCGGATACATTTCTCGGTGTGCCGTTCAATATCGCTTCGTATGCTCTTCTGCTTCAGATGATGGCTCAGGTGACAGGACTGAAAGCGGGTGATTTCATACATACTTTGGGTGATGCCCATATATATCTTAATCATCTGGAACAGGTGGACTTGCAGCTGACAAGAACTCCGCGTCCTCTTCCTGTGATGAAAATCAATCCTGATGTAAAGGATATTTTCAGTTTCAAGTATGAAGACTTCCAGCTTGAAAACTATGACCCTTGGCCTCATATTGCCGGTAAGGTTTCTGTATAATTATTAACTGATGATATTTATGATTTCGATTATTGTAGCTATAAACAAGAATAACGGTATAGGATATAAAAACGAACTCCTGTACTGGCTTCCTAATGACCTGAAGAGATTCAAGACTCTGACTACAGGTCATACCATAATCATGGGACGCAAGACTTTTGAGTCTCTTCCAAAAGGTGCTTTGCCTAACAGAAGAAATATTGTTTTGAGCAGCCAGGATATTACTTTTCCTGGGGCAGAGTGTTTTCACAGCCTGAAAGATGCTCTTGAGGCATGCAAAGATGAAATAGAGGTGTTTATTATCGGTGGCGCAAGCCTGTATAAGGAAGCAATGCCAATAGCAGACCGTCTGTATATAACAGAAGTGGACGATTGTGAAAAAGAGGCTGATGCTTTCTTCCCTGAAATATCACCTGAAATATGGCAAGAAAAAAGTAGAGAATGCCATTCAACAGATGAAAAGCATCTCTACTCATATAGCTTTTGTGATTACGATCGTATCAAATAATTTATTCATCATCATCATTCGCCAGATCAAGTATAGGCATCTGGCGTTTGATTGCCTCATGGAATGATATTATCGTTTCAGAACGAGACAATCCCAATGGTTGCAGTTTGTCGTGTATGATGCTCAACAAGTGATGGTTATTCTTTGCATAAATCTTTATGAACATATCATACTGACCTGTAGTGAAATGACATTCTACTACTTCAGGAATTTTCTTTAGTTCTTCTGTCACAGAATCAAACTGTTCAGGATCCTTTAAATATAATCCTATATAAGCACATGTCTCATATCCTATTTTCTCAGGGTCTATTATAAACTCTGATCCTTTTAAAATACCGAGATTTGTTAGTTTCTGAATTCTCTGATGAATTGCGGCACCAGACACATTGCACACACGAGCTACTTCCAAAAAAGGAATACGAGCATTTTCTGCAATCATACGCAGAATTTGTTCATCCAAACTATCCAACTGATGATGTCCCATTTTTAATAATTTTAATTTATACAAAGGTAGTATTTTTATTCAAACTATATATAATAAAGTTCTTATATTTGATTTATATTTAATTATCTTTGTGTTAGATACTTTATTTTTTTTATATATTATACATAAAAACAGTTCTTAATTATTATGACAAAAACTTTTTTATCACTTTTTTTAGGATTAGCTGTGTGTTCTTCCGGATATTGCCAAAGTTTTGAAGAGTTCTTTGCAGATAAAACACTTAGAGCGGACTATTTGTTCACAGGAAATAAAAAAAATCAGTCAGTTGTCCTTGACGAACTTAAGTCTATGGATGGGTGGGCAGGCAGAAGAAGTAATTTGGACAAACTGCCATTATCAGGCAACGGACAGTTGACTATGGTTGACAAAGCTACAGGTGTAGTTATTTACAGAACTTCTTTTTCCAGTCTGTTTCAGGAATGGCTGGGCGAAAATGAAGCTGAGACTTTAAGTAAGGGATATGAAAATACATTCCTGATGCCATTCCCAAAGAAAGAGACTTTGGTGACAGTTGAGCTTTTTAATGCACGACATGAGGTTTCTGCTTCGTTTACACATACTGTACGCCCTGATGATATTTTGATTAAGAAGACTGGTACAAATAACGTGGCTGATCATAAATATTTGCTGAAAAACGGCTCTTCTGAAAAGTGTATTGATGTCGTGATAATGGCTGAGGGATATACTAAAGGAGAGATGCAAACATTCTACAGTGATGCACAAAAGGCTTGTGACGCAATTTTCAGCCATTCTCCTTTTAAAGAGAATATGAATCATTTTAATGTCGTAGCAGTTGCCAGCGAATCAGCAGACAGTGGAGTTAGTATTCCTAGGGAAAATGTCTGGAAATCGACAGCTGTAAGCTCGCATTTCGATACGTTTTATTCTGACAGGTATCTTACTTCGAGCAGTGTTAATGATATTCATGATTTGCTTGCCGGTATCCCATACGAGCATATAATAATTTTGGCTAATACCGATACTTACGGTGGTGGAGGAATATATAATTCGTTTACTCTGACTACCGCTCATCATTCAAAGTTTGAACCTGTGGTTGTGCATGAATTCGGTCACAGCTTTGGAGGATTGGCTGATGAATATGCCTATACTGATGCACCAAGTCCGCTTTATCCGTATGATGTTGAGCCGTGGGAACAGAATATAACTACTTTGGTAGATTTTGAAAGTAAATGGAGCGATATGCTGCCGAAGGATATAGCTGTTCCAACTAAAATAACATCTGATAATTATAGTTCGACTGAAGCGCTAGGAGTTTATCAGGGGGCCGGATATAGTATGAAAGGAATTTACAGACCGGTTCCGGATTGCAGAATGCGTACTAATGAAGCAAAAGCTTTTTGCCCGGTGTGCCAGAGATCGCTTCAGAGATTGATAGATTTTTATACTGACTAATAACCAATATATATATAAGCCATGATTAAATTTAATCCTATTAAGACTACAGATCCTTCGTATCCTTTTGTAGAAAATCTTTTGCATGAATCATTTCCCGTAGAGGAAAGAAGGGACGACGAGATGCAGAGATATAATACTGATAGTAATCCTTTGTTTACCGCATATCTGATTACTGATGATGCTGAAAATGTTGGTCTGATAACTTTATGGAAACTGACAGGATTTCTTTATGTAGAACATCTTGCCACCTCACCAAGTGTAAGAAACAAAGGTTATGGAAAAATGATTATGCAGGCTTTATTAAGTAATTTCCCGGATTCCATAATAGTTCTTGAAGTGGAACTTCCTGAAGATGAATTGAGCAAACGCCGTATCGGCTTTTATGAAAGAAACGGTTTTACACTCTCTGAACGTCCATACGTGCAACCGCCATACAGAAAGTCCGGGAGTCCGATTCCAATGTATATCATGTATTCAGGAACTGATTCAATAGATGAGATGTTTGAAACTATAACATCTGAAATTCATAAGAATGTTTATCTGGTATAATTTTATAGGCATAAAAAAAGAGGGTGTGTCAAAATGATGCATCCTCTTTTCGTTATATAATCATCGGTTTCTCATTTTTCATAGAGTATGATTTCTATATTTCCGTATTATCCCTATCTCCATG
>NZ_JACJLE010000021.1 GCF_016901995.1 Bacteroides caecigallinarum
GCCGGAAGTTGAGGGGTATTATCATGATTACAGGATAGTGCACATGGAGCATAGCGAGAAGGTGATAGAGGGATTGCGCTTTGTGTTTGTTGAGCTTCCGAAGTTCAAGTCTCAGACTTTCAGTGAGAAGAAGATGCATGTTCTCTGGCTCCGCTATCTGACCGAAATAGGTGAAACGACTTATAATGTTCCTCAGGACCTGATGTCCGTTCCGGAGATAAAGAAGGCTGTCGGACAGTTGGAACAGGGGGCTTTCAATGAGGCGCAGCTACAGGGTTATGATGACTTCTGGGATGCTGTGAGAGTGGAAAGGACCCTTATGACTGATGCCTTGCGTGAAGGACATGCCAGAGGGCATGAAATGGGACTTGCAGAAGGTCGTGCAGAAGGTCGTGCAGAAGGTCTTGAGGAAGGTTTGGAGAAAGGTCGTGCGGAGGAGCGTCTTGAGATAGCCCGGAACTTGAAATCATCGGGTATTCCTGTGGATGTGATAATAAAGAGTACTGGTCTGAGTGAGGATGAAATAGCTGCACTATGACTGATGATATTCTGAGTGTAGCCATTATACCAGTTTATAAACCCCACCCGCCAAAGCACGCACCACACCTTTCATCTCCATTTCGAACAGTATGCCGGTCATTCTGTTTATAGGGATATTGGTATTGACGACAATAGTGTTTATCTGCAGTCCGTCAGGATTCTTTTCCAATTGTGAAGTTACTAGTTCTTCCTCCGAAGTGAGGTCGGGGAACAGCTGGCGCTGTATGCCTTCGCGCGGACTGGATGTAGGGGTATAATCCCAGTTCATTGCTTTTACCAGTTCTTCTGCGCTTTGCAGTAGTGTAGCCCTGTTGTTGCGGATAAGGGCATTGCAACCTATTGAAAATTCGTCGCCTATGCGACCGGGGAAAGCGAAACAGTCGCGGTTATAGCTTTCGGCTATGTCGGCAGTGATCAGTGCGCCTCCTTTGGCTGCCGATTCCACTACTATGGTGGCATCGCTCATTCCTGCAACTATCCTGTTGCGCTTTATGAAATTCTGTCTGTCGGGATTTGTTCCGCTTGGGTATTCGGTCAGCAGTCCGCCATGATTGAGCATTTCGGCTGCCGTACGTCGGTGGACTGCCGGATAGATTCTGTCGAGGCCGTGTGCAAGTACGCCCACTGTGTCCATACCGTATTGGAGTGCTGCTCTATGGGCGTTTATGTCGATGCCGTATGCCAGGCCGCTTACAATAAGCACGTCGGGCATTATTTCATGCAGTTCGCTGATGAAGCGTTGGCAGATGTCTCTGCCGTATTCGGTGGCATGGCGTGTGCCTACCAGGTTGATTATATGCAGGCTGTTCAGGTTGGCTGTACCTTTATAGAATAACAGCAAAGGGGCGTCGTCACATTCACGTAGGCGCGACGGATAGTCCTCGTCGTTAAGTGTAAGACATCTGATACTGTTCTTCTCGGCAAAACGTATTTCTGCTTCACACAGGCGCAGCACATCGCAGTTGACTATCGCGTCAATCACTTTCTGTGATACGTCGGGCACAATGTCTTTAAGATTCTTGGCATTGCTGAATATTGTTGTGGCTGAGCCTGCCGCCTCCATCAGACGGTGTGCGCCTATCATGCCGAGTCCGGGCAGACGGGTGAGTGCCATTGTGTAAAGCAGTTCTTCGTTCATGGTGGTGTTATTCGCTGAAATATGGTGAGAAGATAGTGTCGAATACCTCGCTGTCGCCCAAGCGGCCGTTTATCACGCATACGGTTTCCACTGTAGCTTTTATTACAGGCTTCATGTCGGGCAGACGGAAGATGTCCTGATAGAACACGTATTTTATTCCTTCCTTTTTGATGTAGAGTTTGGAGATGAATTCGTCGCCACTCTTCAGCGGTGTCTTGAAAGCCATGTTCAGTCTTGCCACTACAGGGTCTATGCCTTCGTCGTGAAGGCGTGCGAAACTTACTCCCAAGGATGAGAGGAACTCGTGGCGGGTGTGTTCGATGTAGTGCTGATAATTGGCATTGTTCACTATGCCCTGAAGGTCGCATTCGTAGTCGCGCACTTTCATTTGCAGTTCGAAGATGTATTTCATTTGAGTTTTAAAATTAGTTACTAGTTGACTAGTTGACAAGTTGACGAGGTTACCATCCGGATGGAGAACCTTGTCAACTTGTAACTGAAGCCTTGTCGCCTTTTATTATCACAAACATACGGAAAAATCCTCTTATATCTATCGTTGCAAGGAATATTCTTCATATTTTTGCATCTATGGATAAGGAACTTAAGATTTTTGCGGCTCCGTTGCAGGGTTTTACGGAGGCTGCATGGCGTGTGGCGCATAATGAAGTGTTTGGCGGGGTGGATGCTTATTTCACTCCCTTCATCAGATATGAGAAAGGCGGACTGCGCAATAAGGACAGGCGCGAGGTATTGCCTGAGAATAATCGTGGCATAAGGCTGATTCCTCAGATTATGGCTTCCGAGCCGGAAGAAATGGAGGCTTTGGCAGATTTCATTGTTTCTTTAGGATATAAAGAGATTGACCTCAATATGGGTTGCCCTTTTCCGCTGATAGCGAACAGGGGGAAGGGTAGCGGCATATTGCAATATCCTGAAAAGGTGGCTGCGCTTATGGAGTGCATTAATGCTTATGCGGCAGACGGTATAAGCTTCAGTGTGAAGATGAGGCTGGGGCAGGTTTCTGCAGATGAATGGAAAGAGATACTTCCTGCAATAAATGCATCCGAGGTGAAGATGGTTACTCTTCATCCTCGTATAGGAAAGCAGCAGTATAAGGGTGAGGTGGATATGGAGACTTTTGCGGAGTTCTATAATGAATGCCGCAAGCGGTTGGTGTATAATGGCGATTTGTGCAGAGTGGCATATATAAACAGGATTGTCGAGCAGTTTCCTGACTTGTATGGAGTGATGATAGGTCGCGGACTGCTTGCCGACGGTGCTTTGGCTGCCGGATATAAATCAGGTTCGGAACTTAAACAGGACGAGCTGTATGCCAAGGTGCGCCGTATGCACTCTCTGATGTATCAAAGATATTCGGAAACTATCGAGGGCGGCGATGCACAGCTTCTTCTTAAAATGAAGTCGATGTGGGAGTACTGGCTTCCCGAACTTGATAAAAAGAAAAGGAAAGCCATTCACAAGGCAAATAAGCTGTCAGTCTATCTGAACGAAGTAGAGGGAGTTAGGTAACAAGTAAACAAATTGACTAGGCCCTCCATCCGGTTGGGATCCTTGTCAACTTGTCAACTGAAGCCTTGTCAACTCTTTTTCAAATACTCAAACCCGATGCGGCAGTACAGGCATTTCTTCGGGTCGCAGTAACTCTTTTTCAGCTGTATCAGAGCCTGGCTGTCGCCTGCATGTGCGGCTTCCACTCCGCATTCTTTCCACATTCGTGTGATGAAATTGTTTTCCGGTTTCAGAGTTTCAAGCATCTCTGATGCGCGGGCTGTAAGGCGGTTTATTCCTCTGTGCTTGCCGTAGGCATAGAGAAACGGTATTACAGTGTTTATAATAAGCAGGTTAATTGATGATGTGCTGAGGCTTTTCTTTACGGGAGTGGATACTTCGCCAAAGGTATAGTGCGTAATCCAGTATTCCGAGGTGTCTGTTTCAAGCATAGGCCTCAGTTGTTCTATCGTTTCTGCTTCGAGAATTCTAGACAGCAGTCCCTGAGATGTGTGATACAGTTTTGCCAGCTGTGCAATCCTTACGTGAGGAAAATTTCCGGGGCGCATGCGCAGCAGTTTCCAGCGGCAGTTGTCCGAGGTTGTGAAACCGAACTTGTGTTTCAGGTATGTATATTCTTTCAGTAATTTGTCGGTATATTCATCGTATGTGGCATCAAGCAGTCCTGCCTGTCCGAAGAAGATGGCCTCTATCTGGAACAGACTGTCGCGGTGTTTATCTACTGCCCTTAGCGGAATGGTCTGTGCCCACAGTTCGAATGCTTCGCTGTTGGTTCCGAAGCCGAAATTGCGCGCCAGGGTGATGAAGAACACGTCTTCCCAGTTATTGTTATATTTTCCCATCAGTCTCATTATGCGTTCCGTCTTTTCTTCGAAACGCTCTATCTGGAGTGTGTTCAGCCAACTGTGCATCAGTAGTTTGGACAGCGACGGGATGAGCCTGTAGCAGGCAGGATAGTGTGCCGTGCGTATCAGCTCGTTGTAGCTATCTACAAGGTAAGTGGGGTAGTGCAGCTCCATCTGTGGAATCTTCTCGCCGTTCGGTCGGCATGGTTCATAGTCGATGTCGGACGCTATGTGGAGAATTACATTGTCGTAATCGGAATTGGTGTCATGATGATGTAGTTTCCAGTCGGAAGCTTTGAGGTGTATCTCTATGTTTCCCACCCATAACACACCGCCTATCTTTATTTTGGCATTGAAGAAGTCGGGACCGGCGTTTGTGTTCCATAATCCCGGGTCGATGACTTCCACTTCCATGCCGTCTGTAGTACGTAACGGCTTAAGCGGGAAAAGTTTGTGTTTCCATACGTAATGTAAAAGTTGTTCCATGCTAACGAGTGTAAATATTGCCTAAATGTAATGATTTATAATGAAAAGCATTATCTTTGTGGCTAAAATAAATCGAAAAATATGAAGATAGCATTAATTGGATATGGAAAAATGGGCAAAGAGATAGAAAAGATTGCCCTTTCACGCGGACATGAGATTGTTAGCATCATAGATATAAACAATACACAGGATTTCGAGTCGGAAGCGTTTCGTTCGGCTGATGTGGCAATAGAGTTTACAGCTCCTTCTGTGGCTTACAACAACTGCTTGTCAGCTTTCAAGAATGGTGTAAAGGTAGTTTCAGGCAGTACAGGATGGATGGGCGAACATGGTGATGAGATGCGCCGCATGTGTGCCGAAGAAGGTGCCACTCTGTTCTGGTCGTCAAACTTCAGTCTTGGCGTGGCTATATTCTCAGCCGTAAACAAATATCTAGCTCGCATAATGAATAATTTCCCGGGATATGATGTGTCAATGGTGGAAACTCATCACATTCACAAGCTTGACGCTCCAAGCGGTACTGCCATTACTTTGGCTGAAGGTATTCTGGAGAACCTTGACCGCAAGGACAAATGGGTGATGGGAACACTTACCGCACCGGACGGAACTGTGACAGGTACCACTGAGTGTGCTCCAAACGAAATGCCGGTGAGCGCTATACGTCGCGACGAGGTGCCTGGTATTCATACAATAACATACGAATCTGAAGCTGATTCTATCATAATCACTCACGATGCAAAGAACCGTAAGGGATTTGCCCTTGGTGCTGTGCTTGCAGCTGAATATACTGCTGAACATACAGGATTCTTGGGTATGAATGATTTGTTTAACTTTTAAGTTGACAAGGCTTTAGTTACAAGTCAACAAGGTTCTGGAAACCATATACTAGAGACCTTGTCAACTCGTCAACTTGTCAACTAGTAACTAACTCATAAACTCAAAAACTCAAAATGATACAGGCATCACGCAAACAATGGATAAAGTTCGCCATAGCAATGGTTCTTTATCTGGCATTCATCATCTGGCTGAAGAGCTGGCTTGGTATAGTTGCCATACCGTTTATCTTCGATGTTTATATAACCAAGAAAATACCTTGGACATGGTGGAAGAAATCTACCAATCCGCTTGTCGTAACCGTGATGAGCTGGGTGGATGCCATCGTATTCGCTTTGGTTGCAGTATATTTCGTCAATCTGTATTTCTTCCAGAACTACGTCATTCCTTCGTCTTCGCTGGAGAAGTCGTTGCTTGTGGGTGACTATCTGTTTGTAAGCAAGATGAGCTATGGAGCTAGAATTCCGCAGACTCCGCTTCACATGCCGCTTACTCAGCACACTCTTCCGGTGTTCAACTGCAAGTCGTATCTGGAATGGCCTAAATGGGACTATAAGCGTGTGGAAGCTCTCGGTCATGTGCAGCTTAACGATATCGTGGTGTTCAACTTCCCTGCAGGTGATACTGTGGCTACAGCCATGCCGGCAGAGGATATCTACCGCATAAGCTATCAGGCTGGTAAGGAACTTTCCAAACCTATCGATATGTCAACGCTCACTCCGCTGCAGCAGCGTGATGTATATGACTATTATTATGCTGTGGGCCGCAGATATATTGATGAAAACAAGTCTATGTTCGGTGAAGTGGTGAGCCGTCCTGTTGACAGACGCGAGAACTATGTGAAACGCTGCGTAGGACTTCCTGGACAGACTCTTGAAATAAAAAACAAGATAGTTTATCTTGACGGTAAGGCAAACAAGGAGCCGGACAATGTACAGTACAGATATTTCGTACAGACCACACGTCAGCTTCCTGATGAACTGTGCAAAGAACTTGGCCTAAGTCAGGAAGACCTTATGGCTTACTATCCGCAAGAATCGGTTTATAACATTCCGCTTACAGAGAAAGCCAAGGCTGCTTTGCTTGCACGCAAGGATCTTGTGAAATCAATAACAGATGTTCCGGGTGATGATGCGGGAGGCTTGTATCCTGTAAATAAGCTCACTGGATGGACAACCGATAATTACGGACCTGTATGGATTCCTAAGAAGGGTGAGACAATAGAACTGACAATAGACAATCTTCCTATATACGAGCGCCCTATACATGTGTACGAAGGCAATAAGCTGGAAGTGAAGGACGGCAAAATCTATATCAACGGCGAGGAAACAAACAAATATACCTTCCGTATGGACTATTACTGGATGATGGGTGACAACCGTCATAATTCAGCCGACTCACGTTTCTGGGGATTTGTTCCTGAGGATCATATCGTGGGTAAGCCTATCTTCATCTGGCTGTCGCTCGACAAGGACAGAGGATGGTTTGACGGAAAAGTACGCTGGAACAGATTGTTTAAATTTGTGGATAATATAAAATAATAGGAACAAGGTTTCAGTTACAAGTTGACAAGGCTTTACCCCCGAATGACGACCATAGGTCAGCGAAGCTAAACCTTGTCAACTTGTTAACTTGTCATCTTGTTAACTAATTAATAATGAAACCCTGGCTGACATATATCAGAGTCATAGTCATAGCCGTACTGGCGGTGATTATAGTCAGAACCCTGTTTGTCACATCATGTTTTATACCTTCTTCAGGCATGGAGAACACACTTTACCGAGGAGAGGGAGTCCTGGTGGGCAAATGGAGTTACGGCTGGCGTGTGCCTCTGCAGTCGGTGTTCGGCTATAAAAGGCTGCTTCCTTCGGAAGTCAGACAGGGTGATATAGTGGTATTCAATAATCCTATGCCTGCGGATACGTCATTGTCAATAGACAGGAGAGAACTCTATATCAGCAGATGCATAGGAACTCCGGGGGATACGCTGATGCTGAACAATCAGCTTATTGCTGAGGGAACAGATGTGTTCAGTCCTGATACAAAGGCGCTTTATTCCTATCCTGCAGACAGTGAAGAGGTTATGGACAGTGTGCTTCATTCTCTTGGAATAACGGACAACCAGCTTGCAGGATATACTCCGGAAGGTAATTATATCAGGAGTTTCAGTTATTACGAACATTATCTCATCACACAAAGACTTGACAGAAAGGTTAAGCTTGTGCCACTTTATCCGGAGAACAGCCGTAAGGCATATCCTTTCGTCGTTCCGCAGAAGGGTATTCCCGTAAAGATATATCCGTGGAATGCAGCTTTGATAGGTAATATGATAACTCTGCATGAGAAACGTAATGCATCCATGAAAGGCGACACGGTGTTTGTGAACGGAAAGCCGGTGAAAGAATATACATTCTCGCAGGATTATTATTGGATGGTGTCCAACGATCCTGTAAATATTAACGATTCGCGCCTGTTTGGCTTTGTGCCGGAAAGTCACATCATAGGCAAGGCATTAAGAATATGGTATCCTTCGAAGAAGGGACGGTTCATGAAAAAAATTCAATAGACACAGAAGATGGAAAGTAAAGATATTATCCTCGGGTCGGCATATCTGGCTCCGGTTTCATATTTCGCAGCATTGTATTCATGCAGGAAAGCTTATATTGAGAGATACGACCACTACATGAAGCAGACATACCGCAACAGATGTGTTATAGCTTCGGCCGATGGCCCTTTGTCGCTGACCATACCTGTGGAGAAATCGTCCGAAGGCAAGTGTGCCATGAAGGATATAAGGGTGTCGGAACATGGCAACTGGCGTCATGTGCACCGCAATGCGTTTGTGGCGGCATACAAGCAAAGCCCTTTCTTCGATTATTACGCCGATGAGTTCAATGCCTTTTTTGACAGGAAATATGAGTTTCTTTACGATTTCAATATGGAACTCACACAGTGGCTTTGCGAACAGATAGACATTCAGCCGGAACTTGTTCCAACCAGTGAGTATATGGATGCCGGAGAGGGTATCCTTGACTTGCGTGAGGCTATACATCCAAAGAAATCTGCAGGCGATGCGGTTTCATTCTGTCGTCCGGTACCGTACTATCAGGTATTTGACTCCCGTCACGGTTTCCAGCCGGATTTAAGCGTTGTGGATTTGCTCTTCAATATGGGGCCGGAGAGTCTGCTGGTGTTGAGGGATGGAGTAGAATGAGATTTCATGCGGTAAAGTTTCTACCCAAATATGTAAAAAACTATAACACTTTTCATTATAAAGGAATATAATGTTACTTTTGCAATTAGTTTTCAGACAGATGATAAATTTCTGTGTATTTGTAAATTAATTGTTTAGAGTATGAATAACAACATTCCACCGATAACGAAAAATCTTCTTATTATTAACGTATTGTGCTTTTTCGGTGCAATAGTAGCAGAAAGATATGGTATAGATGCTGACAAGGTTTTAAGTCTGCACTTCTTTATGGCATCAGATTTTAATATGGGGCAGCTGGTGACATATATGTTCATGCATGGTGGTTTCACCCATATTTTCTTCAATATGTTTGCTCTTTGGATGTTCGGACGTGTGCTGGAGCAGGTTTGGGGGCCAAAGAGATTTCTAATCTATTATATGGTTTGCGGAATAGGCGCAGGACTTATTCAGGAACTTGTACAATTTATTGAATATGAGACTGTTCTTTCTAATTATGATAATGTTCAGACTGCCTTTGGCATAATTCCTATGGAAGAATATCTTAATATGATGCGCACGGTGGGTGCTTCCGGAGCCATATATGGTATTTTGCTTGCATTCGGAATGTTGTTCCCAAACAGCCAGATGTTTGTTTTCCCACTGCCTTTCCCTATAAAAGCCAAGTTCTTTGTGATATTCTATGCTGCTATAGAGTTGTTTATGGGAATGTCTGCAAATGATAATGTGGCACACTTCGCGCATCTTGGAGGTATGTTGTTCGGTTTGATTCTTATTTTATACTGGAGGAAGAAAAATGGCAATGGACAGATTTACTACTGATTTGAAATATAATTTCTTCGGACGCGATATCGTTGGACGACTGATACTGATAAACTGTGTCGTCTTCGTATTTGTGGAACTGGTAAGGATTTTCCTTATGCTTTTCAATGTTCCTTATAATCCTATTGCGTCGTATCTTAGCTTGCCGGCTTCGTTTGTGGCTTTAATGTATCAGCCTTGGTCACTGTTCACGTATATGTTCATGCATGCAGGTATATTGCATTTGCTGTTCAATATGCTGTGGCTTTATTGGTTCGGGCGTCTGTTCCTGAATTTTTATTCGTCAAAGCATCTTCGCGGACTTTATGTTCTTGGCGGACTGTGCGGCGGGTTGCTTTATATGATCTCGTATAATGTCTTTCCCTATTTTGAAGGAAGCGTTGAAATAGCAACTCTTGTCGGTGCCTCGGCTTCTGTTCTTGCCATAGTGGTGGCTACTGCAGTGAGAGAACCGGAATTTCCTGTGCAGTTCTTGTTTATCGGGACTGTAAGACTGAAATATGTGGCATTGTTTATGGTGCTTTTCGATTTGTTGTTTATGACATCAAGCAATGCTGGCGGACATATAGCACATCTTGGTGGTGCTGCAGCAGGTTTCTGGTTTGCAATGGGACTGGCGAAGGGTACTGATCCTACAAAGTGGATAAACGCCGTTCTGGATTTCTTCTCAAGAGGCTTCAAGATGCCGAAACGAAAACCGAAGATGAAGGTACATTATGGTAACCGTCAGCAACAGTATGATTATAACGCACGCAAGAAAGCTGATGAAGACGAGATAAACCGTATTCTGGAAAAGTTGAGAAAGTCTGGTTACGGAAGCCTTTCGGAAGATGAAAAAAAGAAACTTTTTGATGCAAGCAGAAGATGAAATTCATTAGGAATACATTTAAGTTTGTTTTCTTGGTTGCTAATCTTGTAGTAGGTATTGGCTTTCTGATATGTGCCTATAGTCCTATGCTTTCGCCTGTACAGCATCCGGTGTTGGCTTGTGCAGGGCTTTTCATCCCCATTTTTATTGTTCTCAACATCTGTTTTATTGTGTTCTGGGCTTTCGTGAAATGGCGAGTAATGATAGTTCCGGTATCTTTTTTCCTTTTGGGATGGAACTCACTGATGTCATACAGCCCGATTAATTCTTCGGCAGAAAGTACAGGCGGAGAGACTCTGGAAGTGCTGACATATAATATTATGCAGATGCTGAATATTAAAGCCGAGGACAGGAAGTCGGATAAATCAATTGTGGATTATATAAAGGAGAGTGGGGCAGATATAGTTTGCCTGCAGGAGTATCCTTACAATAATTCCGAACTAAAGAATTCGTTGACAAAGGTATATCCTTATATGAGGGCATGCAGATTTAACAGCAGTAATGCCGTGGCGTGTTTCTCAAAATATCCTGTCAGATTTATAGAGGAGCTGAAGATTAAGAGTAACTTTAACGGAAGCGCTGTGTTTTCGGTAAAGTATAAGGATAATAATATACCGGTGATTGTCAATCATCTTGAGTCGAACAAGCTTGATGCGCACGACAAGGAGGTTTACACTGATATGCTCAAATCGCCTGACGAGAAAAAGGTGAAGAGTGGAAGTAAATATCTTCTGAAGAAACTGGCTGATGCCATGGCTATACGCGGACCGCAGGCTGATGTCATTTCAGGATATATAGAAAAGGAGTATTCTCCGTATATGATTGTTTGTGGCGATTTCAACGATACTCCAGTATCGTATGTGCACGATAAAATATCCGAAAAACTTCAGGATGCTTATATAGAAGCCGGTAACGGACCGGGAATAACATACAACAGCAGTTTCCTTTATTTCAGAATAGACCATATAATGGTGGGTGATGCGTATAAGGTTCTGGAATGCCGGGTGGATGATTCGATAGATGCGTCGGATCATTATCCGCTGAGATGTCGTTTGGAATTGAAAAAATAACTTAAAACTAAATAAACATGAAACAAGTAATGATGGCTTTGGCTTTGGGCGGCATGGTGTGTGCATGCGACCAGAAACAGGCGGATAATGTAAATCCGTTTATGACAGAGTTCCAGACTCCGTACGGAACTCCGGACTTCAATAACATTAAGTTGGAACATTATGAACCGGCTTTCCTGAAAGGAATTGAACAGCAGAATGAGGAAATAAAGGCTATTGTGGAAAATCCTGCTAAACCTACATTCGAAAATACTATAGTGGCACTGGATAACAGTGGCGAAATCCTGTCGAGAGTGGCTGGAGTGTTTTATGCTCTTACTGAGGCTGATACAAACGACGGGCTAATGGCTCTTGAAGAGAAAATGGCTCCTGTATTGTCAACTCATAATGACAATATCTATCTTAACATGGATCTTTATCAGCGTGTGGCTGCTGTTCATGATCAGGAAGCCAACGGTGAAATTCAGCTTACTACCGAACAGCACTATCTGCTTGACAAATACTATAAGAGATTTGTATCGTCAGGTGCATCTCTTGATGCGGAAAGTCAGGAGAAACTGCGTGAGATAAACAGCAAGTTGTCAACTCTGTCAATAGAGTTCGGCAATCACGTATTGGCAGAAAACAATGCTTTCAAGTTGGTTATAGATAATGAAGCTGACCTTGCAGGTCTTCCTGAATCGGTAATAGCAGGTGCTGCTACAGAGGCTAAGGCTAACGGAATGGAAGGGAAGTGGCTTTTCACTCTTCAGGCTTCAAGCAGAACTCCGTTCCTGCAGTATGCACAGAACCGTGAACTGAGAAAGAAAATGTATCTGGCATATACAAACATGGGTAACAACGGTGATGCCAACGATAATAAGGAGGTATTGAAGCAAATCCTTACACTCCGTCTGGAAAAGGCTAAACTGATGGGATTCGACAACTATGCACAGTATGTACTCCAGGACAATATGGCAAAGACTCCTGAAAACGTGATGAGCTTCCTGAATGAACTTTGGAAATATTCTATCAAGAATGCCAAGGTTGAGGCTGCCGAACTGCAAAAGATTATGGATAAGGAAGGAAAAGGAGAGAAGCTTGAAGCATGGGACTGGTGGTATTATGCAGAAAAGCTTCGTCAGGAGAAATATAATCTGAATGAGGACGAAATCAAGCCATATTTCAGTCTTGAAGACGTAAGAAGCGGATTGTTCTATGTAGTGAACAAACTGTACGGAATTACTCTTACAAAGGTTGATTCTATCTCTGTATATAACAAGGATGTAGAAACTTTCATCGTGAACGATGCCGACGGTTCATACCTGGGAGTATTCTATTCAGACTTCATGCCACGTGCAAGCAAGAGAAGCGGTGCATGGATGAGCAATTTCCGCGAACAGAAAGAAGGTGTACGTCCTATAATCTATAATGTGGGAAGCTTTACAAAACCTGTAGGTGATGTTCCTTCGCTGCTGTCGATAGATGAGGCACGTACAATGTTCCATGAATTCGGACATGCTCTTCACGGAATGCTTTCACAGTGTAAGTACTATGGAGTTTCAGGAACATCTGTAGCACGCGATTTCGTGGAACTTCCATCTCAGATTATGGAACACTGGACTGTTGCACCTGAGGTAATGAAGGTTTATGCAAAGCACTATCAGACAAGGGAGGCTATCTCTGACGAGCTTATCGCCAAGATTGAAAATCAGGCATTGTTCAACAGCGGATTTATGACTACCGAACTTCTTGCAGCAGCTATACTTGATATGGAACTTCATCTTCTTACTTCAACAGAAGAACTTGATGTGATGGCATACGAAAAGCAGGTAATGGACAAGCTTGGACTGATACCTCAGATTGCTCCACGTTATCGTGCAACTTACTTCAATCATATCATCGGCGGTTATGCTGCTGGATATTATGCTTATCTGTGGGCAGAAAGACTTGATGCTGATGCTTTCAGTGCATTCGAGGAAAAAGGTCTGTTCGACCAGGCTACTGCTACTGCATTCCGCAAGAATATCCTTGAAAAGGGCGGATCGGACGATCCTATGAAACTTTATGTTACATTCCGCGGACAGGAACCAAGCATTGAACCTATGCTGAAAAACAGAGGGTTAAAGTAATATTGTTTCAATAATAAATGATGAAAAAGGTCGCAAAATAATAATTTTGTGACCTTTTTTGTTCATATTTATCAAAATATCACCGTTCTTTCAGCTATAAACAGAAAAAAAAGCTATATTTGCAACCTTGAAAAAACGTATCTAATCAAAAAGTAAAATAAAATAAATTAAACTAACATGCAAAACAAAGGATTTGTAAAAGTCTTTGCGGTATTATTGACCCTTGCATGTGCCTTTTATCTTTCGTTCTCGTTCGTGACTCGTCATCACATGAAACTTGCGGAACAGGACCCGAAGGGTGTGGCACATTACCTTGATTCTATGCAGAATGAAAAGGTATGGATGGGAGTTTATTCGCTGAAAGACTGCCGTGAGATGGAGATTGGTTTGGGTCTTGACCTGAAGGGTGGTATGAACGTCATTCTTGAAGTGTCTGTTCCTGACGTAGTAAAAACACTTGCTGATAACAAGCCGGACGAAGCTTTCAATGCTGCTGTGGCAGAAGCTGCAAAACAGCAGATTACAAGCCAGGAGGACTTTATCACATTGTTCGTAAGAGAGTACAAAAAACAGGCTCCTGAAGGTAAGCTTGCTGAAATCTTCGCAACTCAGCAATTGAAAGATAAAGTAAACACTCGCAGTACTGACGCCGAAGTAGAAGCTGTTCTTCGCGAAGAGGTTAAGGCTGCAGTAGAAAATTCATATAACGTGTTGCGTACACGTATCGACCGTTTCGGTGTAGTTCAGCCAAACATCCAGACTCTTGAAGGAAAGATGGGACGTATCATGGTCGAACTTCCTGGTATCAAGGAACCTGAACGTGTGAGAAAACTTCTTCAGGGTTCTGCAAATCTTGAGTTCTGGGAAACATACGAAGCTAAGGACATCGTTCCTGTATTGGCTTCTGCCGATAGCCGTGCACGCGATATCCTTTCTGTTTCAGAATCTGCAGACTCAGTAGAGGTTAAGGAAGAAGCAACAGCTGCCGTATCTGCAAAAGACAGTCTTACAGCTGCATTGAAAGGTGAGACTGCTGATGCAAAAGTTGATATGGAACAGTTGAAGAAGGAACATCCTTTGTTGTCTGTTCTTCAGTTGAACCAGAGCGGTGTAGGTTGTATCGTAGGTTATGCAGACTATAACGACACAATACAGATTAATAAGGTCTTGAATATGAAGGAAGTTAAGAATATCCTTCCTCGCGACCTGAAACTTATGTGGGGTGTAAAAGCTTCGGATATGGACAAGACAGGCCGTATTTTCGAACTTTATGCAATCAAATCTACACAGCGTAACGGACGTGCTCCACTTGAAGGTGACGTTATCGTAAATGCACGCGATGAGTTCGACCAGTTCAACAAGCCATGTGTAAGCATGTCTATGAACACTGAAGGTTCTCGCCGTTGGGCGGTTCTTACTAAGCAGAACGTAGGTCGTGAAATCGCTATCGTACTTGACGGATATGTTTACAGTGCTCCACGCGTAAACGGTGAAATCACTGGCGGTAACTCACAGATTACAGGTAACTTCACTCCTGAAGTAACAAAAGACTTGGCTAACGTATTGAAGTCAGGTAAGATGCCTGCTCCTGCACGTATCGTACAGGAAGATATCGTAGGTCCGTCTCTTGGACAGGAATCTATCAACCAGGGTATCATGTCATTCATCGTTGCCTTGATTGTTCTTATGGTTTACATGTGTGCAATGTACGGTTTCATCCCAGGTATGATTGCCAACCTTGCATTGTTCGTAAACTTCTTCTTCACACTTGGTATCCTTACTTCATTCCACGCTGCACTTACTATGTCTGGTATCGCCGGTATGGTATTGTCACTTGGTATGGCTGTGGATGCTAACGTGCTTATCTATGAACGTACTAAAGAAGAGCTTCGCGCTGGTAAGGGTACTCGTCAGGCATTGTCTGAAGGTTACTCAAATGCGTTCTCGGCTATCTTCGACTCTAACTTGACTTCAATCATCACTGGTATCATCCTGTTCAATTTCGGTACAGGTCCTATCCGTGGTTTTGCCACTACATTGATTATCGGTATCCTCTGCTCATTCTTCACTGCAGTGTTCCTGACTCGTATTGTTTACGAACACTATATGAATAAGGATAAGTGGTTGAACCTTACATTTACTACGGGTATATCTAAGAACCTGATGCAGAATGTACACTATAACTTTATGGGTATCACCAAGAGATCATTTACTATCTGGGGTATTGTAATAGCTGTTTGTGTAGTTTCATTCTTTGTTCGCGGTCTTGCACAGAGTATTGACTTTACTGGTGGACGTAACTTCGTAGTTCAGTTTGAACAGGTGGTTCAGCCTGAAACAGTACGCAGCTTGCTCCAGTCTAAGGTTGGTGATGCAAACGTACAGGCTATCGCTCTTGGTACAGACGGTAAGACTATCCGTGTAACTACCAACTACCGTATTGAAGAAGATTCTCCAACTATCGATGCTGAAATCGAAGCATTCCTTTACGAATCTTTGAAAGAAGGCAATTTGCTTGGCGAAGGTACAACTCTTGAAATATTCATCGACCGCGATAATCGTACAGGTGGTTCTATCATCAGTTCTCAGAAGGTAGGTCCTAGTGTGGCTGACGATATCAAGACTTCAGCTATCTGGTCAGTAGTATTGGCTCTTATAGCAATCGGTCTTTACATCCTTATCCGATTCAACAATATCGCATTCAGTATCGGTGCTACTGTGGCATTGACAATAGATACATTGCTCATTATCGGTGCTTACTCATTGTTCCATGGAATCCTGCCATTCTCACTTGAAATTGACCAGACATTCATCGGAGCAATCCTGACAGCTATCGGTTACTCTATCAACGATAAGGTGGTTATCTTCGACCGTGTGCGTGAGTTCTTCGGATTGTATCCACAGCGCAACCGTATGCAGTTGTTCAATGATTCTCTGAATACAACACTTACCCGTACAATCAATACTTCACTCAGTACACTTATCGTATTGTTGAGTATCCTGATTCTTGGTGGTGACAGCATCCGCAGCTTCGCGTTTGCAATGATCCTCGGTGTTGTAATCGGTACACTTTCTTCATTGTTTGTGGCTTCTCCTGTTGCTTATCTTACTATGGGTAACAAGATGCCTGAAGGTGAAAAGAAAGACTAATCATAGATTGATATAAAAGTAAAAATCCCGACCGCTTAATAACGGCCGGGATTTTTTATTTCTGGTATAATTTATCTACTAACAACTAAAAACTAACACAACTACTTCCCAAACTTCTCTTTCAACTTGGCAAGCATATCGCGTGTCATCGCATCAAGGTTATATTCAGGTTTCCATCCCCATTCCTCGCGTGCACAAGTATCATCTAGAGAATTAGGCCATGAATCAGCAATGGCTTGTCTTAACGGGTCAACTTTGTAAACCATCTTGAAATCAGGCTCGTATTCTTTTATTTTGTTGTATATGATTTCAGGATCGAAACTCATAGATGCTATATTGAATGAATTGCGGTGTATGAATTTGCTTGGGTCTGCTTCCATAATTTCTATTGCAGCACGTAGGGCATCCGGCATATACATCATATCCATAAATGTTCCTTTGGCTATAGGGCATTCGAATGTCTCACCTTTTGCAGCCGAATAATAGATGTCAACAGCGTAGTCTGTTGTACCACCTCCCGGAGGAGTGACATATGAAATAAGTCCCGGAAATCTGACAGAACGGGTGTCAACACCGAATCTTATGTAATAATAATCACTTAGGAGTTCGCCGGAAACTTTTGTTACACCGTACATTGTTCTCGGATTTCGTATAGTGTCTTGCGGAGTGTTGTCTTTAGGAGTATTATTGCCGAATACACCGATTGAACTTGGAGTAAATACTGCACAATTCATTGTTCGTGCCACTTCCAGAACATTGAAAAGTCCGCCCATTCCTATTTTCCATGCAAGCTGTGGCTTGGCTTCTGCTACTGCAGACAGTAAGGCTGCCAGATTGTAAATGGTATCAATCTTATATTTTGATACAGTTTCTGCTATTTGTTGTTCGTTCGTTATGTCAACAATTGCACACGGGCCTGATTCTCTGAGTGTTTCGTTTGGTTCTGCACCTGGAATGTAGCCTGCAACGATATTACCGTTATACATCCCTCTAAGTTTCATGGTAAGTTCTGAGCCGATTTGACCCGTAGAACCGATAATGAGAATATTTTTCATAAATATATATTTGGTTAATCATTTATTCCCTACAAAGATAGGGATTTGTCTAAGTATTTAATGAAAAAATATTCGAAATAAATACGATAATTGAAAAAAAAATCGCAACTTTGGACTCATACTCTAATGGTGGTTTTATCGGAGTATGCTGAATAAAGTTATTATTAACCTTATAAATAGATATTATGTACGGAAAATTTAAAGATTTCTTGGCAGAAGAACTTTCGAATATAGAGGCTGCCGGTCTATACAAAAAAGAAAGAATTATCACAACACCCCAACGTGCTGACATAAAGGTAAATGCAGGAGAGGATGTACTTAATTTCTGCGCAAACAATTATTTGGGATTGTCCGACAACAAACGTTTGATTGAGGCTGCCAAGTCTGCTATGGATACACATGGATACGGAATGTCTTCCGTACGTTTCATTTGTGGAACTCAGGATTTGCATAAGCAGTTGGAAGCTGCCATCTCAGATTATTTCAAGACTGAAGACACTATTCTATATGCGGCATGTTTCGATGCCAATGGCGGATTGTTCGAACCTCTTCTGACTGAAGAAGATGCCATTATATCAGATGCCTTGAATCATGCGTCAATTATTGACGGAGTACGTTTGTGTAAGGCTAAACGATATAGATATGCCAATGCGGATATGGCAGACCTGGAACGCTGTCTGCAGGAAGCACAGGCACAAAGATTCCGTATTATAGCTACTGATGGTGTGTTCTCAATGGACGGAAATGTGGCACCTATGGATAAGATCTGTGATTTGGCAGAGAAATACGATGCATTGGTAATGGTGGATGAGTCTCATTCGGCTGGTGTTGTAGGCCCTACAGGACATGGTGTGGCTGAACAGTTCGGCGTTTACGGTCGTGTAGATATATTTACAGGCACACTTGGCAAGGCATTCGGAGGTGCGATGGGTGGCTTCACTACTGGTCGCAAAGAAATTATTGATATGCTTCGTCAGCGCTCACGTCCTTATCTGTTCTCTAATTCAGTGGCTCCTGCTATTATCGGAGCAAGCCTTGAAATGTTCAAGATGCTGAAGGAAAGCGATGCCTTGCATGATAAATTGATGGAAAATGTAAATTACTTCCGTGATAATATGCTTGCTGCGGGATTTGATATCAAGCCTACACAGAGTGCCATTTGCGCTGTTATGCTTTACGATGCCAAATTGTCTCAGGATTTTGCTGCACGCATGCAGGAAGAAGGTATATATGTTACAGGATTCTACTATCCGGTAGTTCCTAAAGGACAGGCACGCATACGTGTACAATTGTCGGCAGGTCATGAGCGTGCTCATCTTGACAAGGCTATCTCTGCATTTATAAAAGTAGGAAAGGAATTGGGAGTCATCAAATAGGTGACATAAAAAAAGAAGCACAACATAATGCATTTCTCAATGTATTAGATGTGCTTCTTTTTTTATGCATATAATGCATTCATTTATTGGACTTTCTTTGTACCCTCGAGGGGAATCGAACCCCTATCTAAAGTTTAGGAAACTTCTATTCTATCCGTTGAACTACAAGGGCAGTTTGAACTCATGCATTTTTTAATGCTTTGCAAAAATACATCTTTTTACTGATTTTGCAATAATTTATATCAAAAAAAACTCCTTTATATCCTTTTTGTAAAAAATAGCCCTGTTTTATTGTTTTTTTGAAAGAAGTTTTTCATTTTTGCAGACATTAATATTTTTGAAAATTTAAAATAACAACATTATGGCAGAAGAAATAACAGTCAAGGAGATTGATGAAGTGGTAGTACGCTTCTCAGGTGACTCTGGCGATGGTATGCAATTGGCCGGAAATATGTTTTCCAATATATCAGCAACAGAGGGAAATGACATCAGTACATTCCCTGATTATCCTGCAGATATACGTGCCCCGCAAGGTTCGCTTACCGGTGTGTCAGGATTTCAGGTACATATCGGCTCAGGAAAGGTCTATACTCCGGGCGACAAGTGTGATGTGCTTGTTGCGATGAATCCTGCAGCTTTGAAAACACAATATAAATTCTGTAAGCCACAGTCTGTAATAATTATTGATACAGACTCGTTTACCAAACGTGATCTTGAGAAGGCACAGTTCCAGTTGGAAAATCCTTTCTCTGAACTTGGTATAAAGAATGAAGTGGTAGAGGCATCTATTACCACAATGTGTAAAGAGTGTCTGAAAGACAGTGGCCTGGACAATAAATCTATTCTGCGTACTAAGAATATGTTCGCTCTCGGACTTGTTTGTTGGCTGTTCCAGCGCGATGTGAAAGTTGGCGAAAAGATCTTGCGTGAGAAATTTGCCAAGAAGCCGGAAATAGCTGAAGCAAACGTACAGGTGTTGTATGCCGGTTATCAGTTCGGTGCGAATACCCATGCTTCTGTTTCCATGAGCTACAGAGTTCCTTCGAAGAATCAGAAAGCTCACGGACGCTATATGGATATCAACGGTAACAAGGCTACTTCATATGGTCTTATTGCTGCTGCCGAGAAGGCCGGACTACAGCTCTATCTGGGTTCATATCCTATCACTCCTGCCACTGATATTCTTCACGAACTGGCAAAACACAAATCATTGGGTGTTAAGACTGTGCAGTGTGAAGATGAAATTGCCGGATGTGCTTCTGCCGTAGGTGCTGCATTTGCCGGAGCTTTGGCTGTTACAACTACTTCAGGACCTGGTATCTGTCTTAAAAGCGAAGCTATGAATCTGGCTGTGATAACAGAGTTACCTCTGGTTATTGTCGATGTACAGCGTGGTGGCCCTTCTACAGGTTTGCCGACAAAATCTGAACAGACAGACCTGCTTCAGGCACTTTATGGACGTAATGGTGAGAGTCCTATGCCTGTTATCGCCGCATCTTCACCGACCGACTGTTTTGATGCCGCATTTACAGCATGTAAGATTGCTTTGGAACATATGACTCCGGTAGTGCTTCTTACTGACGCTTATATAGCAAATGGTTCTGCTGCATGGAAACTTCCTGATCTGAATGAATATCCGTCAATCAATCCTCCGTACGTTACTCCGGAAATGGCTTCATACTGGACTCCGTTCCTCCGTAACTATGAGACAGGCGTCCGTTATTGGGCAAAACCGGGTACTGAAGGATTTATGCACCGTATAGGTGGTCTTGAAAAGAGCAGCGAGACAGGAGCAATTTCTACTGAACCAGAAAACCATCACCTGATGACTAAGTTGCGTGCAGAAAAAGTAGCTAAAATTGCCGACTCACTTCCATTGTTGGAAGTTGAAGGGGATGAAAATGCCGATTTGTTGATAGTAGGTTTTGGTGGAACATACGGACATTTGCATTCAGCAATGGATGTTCTTAATGCTAATGGCAAGAAAGCAGCTTTGGCACATTTCCGTTTTATCAATCCGCTTCCTAAGAATACTGAAGAAGTTCTTCGCAAATATAAGAAGATTGTCGTTGCAGAACAGAACATGGGACAGTTTGCAGGCTATCTGCGTATGAAGATAGAAGGATTGCATTTACATCAGTTTAATCAGGTTAAAGGTCAGCCGTTTGTAGTACAGGAATTGGTTGATGCTTTCACAAAAATAATGGAGGAATAATCTATGAGCGAATCAAAATATACAGCAGCCGATTATAAAGCAGGACAGCCTCGCTGGTGTCCGGGATGTGGTGACCATGCTTTTTTGAATTCATTCCACAAAGCATTGGCAGAAATAGGTACAGCACCTAAGGATATAGCCGTTATATCTGGTATCGGCTGTTCTTCACGTCTGCCTTACTATATGAATACATACGGAATGCACACTATTCACGGACGTGCAGCGGCAATTGCTACAGGAGTGAAAGTTGCCAACCCGCATCTTACTGTATGGCAGATTTCAGGTGACGGTGACGGTCTTGCAATCGGTGGTAATCATTTCATACACGCTATCCGCCGTAATGTGGATATAAATATTATCCTTCTGAACAACCGTATCTATGGACTTACAAAGGGACAGTATTCTCCTACTTCAGAGAGAGGTTTTGTTAGCAAGTCATCTCCTTACGGAACAGTGGAAGATCCGTTCCATCCGGCAGAACTTTGTTTCGGAGCACGCGGACGTTTCTTCGCACGTTGTGCGGCCGTTGACGGAAATCCTTCTGTAGAAGTGCTTAAAGCTGCAGAAAAGCATAAAGGAACTTCTGTAGTTGAAGTCCTTCAGAACTGTGTAATCTTTAATGATGGAACTCATAATTCAATTGCCAAGAAAGAGGATCGCGAACGTAATGCCATCTATCTGGAGCATGGAAAACCTATGTTGTTCGGCCCAAACAAGGAATTCGGATTGATGCAGGAAGGTTTCGGACTCAAAGTGGTGAAGCTGGGAGAGAACGGAATAACAGAAAAGGACATCCTTGTGCATGACGCACACTGTATGGACAATACATTGCAGTTGAAACTGGCCCTGATGGAAGGTCCTGACTTCCCTATAGCTTTAGGTGTAATTCGCGATGTTGAGGCTCCTACATATGAACAAGCTGTAGAGGACCAGATAAAAGAAGTTTCAGAAAAGAAGAAATACCACAATTTTGCGGAACTCCTTGATACAAACGATACTTGGGAAATTTAATTTTTAATCAGCGGAAAAACGCTCTGTCGTTTTAATTAAGACTCTTTGTCATTTAAAGTAAAGATGGCAAAGAGTTTTTTTATTGCCTTATTCGAGGTTTGAAGTGTACTGTATATATGGGCTTCTTTGTTAATTAGTATTAATGGTTTAAGTGTAAGACATACAATAAAAGAGAATGCTTATTTTTGTATTATAAACTACAATTTAATACTTAATACTTATGAACAAACATCTTTTATTTTGTGCGTTTGCACTGTCCATTTCTTCGGCTTTTGCCCAACAGGCTACTGTTAAAGGTCCGGACTCAAATCTTAAAGTTGATATCTCTGTAAAAGGAGGAAAACCGCTTTATACCGTTACTTATAAAGATAAGATTATTCTGGAAGATTCTCCTTTAGGCTTTGTTACCAGTATTGGCGATTTCAGCCAGAATGTATCTTATGTGGAACAGAAATCATCGTCTGTAAAGAAAACTTATGTACAGGACAGGATTAAGCAATCTTCTGTAAATTATAATGCCAACGAACTGAGAGTTACATTCTCTAATGCCGATAAGAATCCTTTTGATGTCGTATTCAGGGTGAGCAATAACGATATAGCTTTCCGTTATGAATTACCTCAGTATGGTGAGACGGCTTCTATAGTGATGAAGTCGGAAGCTACAGGCTTTGATTTCCCTGAAAATACCACTACATTTATTTGTCCTCAGAGTGATCCTATGATAGGGTGGAAGAGGACCAAACCAAGTTATGAGGAGGAATATGTAGCAGATGCGGCCATATCAACTACATCGAAGTATGGTGAGGGATATACTTTCCCTTGTCTTTTCCGTGTGGGTGAAAATTGGGCATTGGTGTCCGAAACAGGCGTAAGAAGTAAGTATTGTGCTTCTCATCTGAGTAATGCTACCGAGGGAGGTCTTTATACCATCGCTTTTCCTAATGAGGGTGAGTTGAACGGACTGGGTGCATCAACTCCGGGACTTGCACTTCCTGGAGAAACACCGTGGCGTACTATAACAGTGGGGGATAATCTGAAACCAATAGTAGAGACTACTGTACCTTTTGACGTTGTAGAACCGTTGTATGAGCCTTCGCAGGAATATAAATTCGGTCGTTCCACATGGAGTTGGATAGTATGGCAGGATCCAAGTATCAATTATGAGGATCAGATAAAATACATTGACCTGGCTGCAGAAATGGGATATGAATTTACATTGATAGATGGCGGATGGGAGACAAACATAGGCCGTGAACGAATGGAAGAGCTTTTCAGATATGCCAAGAGTAAGGGAGTGGGAGTGTTCGTATGGTATAACTCCAACGGATATTGGAATGATGCTCCTCAGTGTGCAAAACAGTGCATGAGTAATTCGATTGACCGTAAGCGTGAGATGAAATGGCTTCAGGAATGTGGAGTGAAAGGTTTGAAGGTGGATTTCTTCGGTAGTGATAAGCAACAGATGATGGGACTTTACGAGGATATTCTGAGTGATGCCAACGATCATGGTCTTATGATAATATTCCATGGATGTACAATTCCTCGCGGATGGGAACGTATGTATCCTAATTATGTGGGAAGTGAGGCCGTACTTGCTTCAGAGAACCTGATTTTCAGTCAGCATGCCGATGATATGGAGGCATTTAATGCAACTCTTCATCCGTTCATCCGTAACACCGTGGGAAGCATGGAGTTTGGAGGTACAATTCTGAATAAGAGACTTAACAGGACAAATGATGGAGGAATGATACGACGTACTACTGATGTGTTCCAGATTGCCACAGCAGTACTCTTCCAGAATCCGATACAGAATTTTGCCATAACTCCGAATAATCTTTACGATGCTCCGTCGTCAATGATAGAGTTTATGAAAGAAGTTCCTACTACATGGGACGAGACAAGGTTTATTGACGGCTATCCCGGAAAGTATTGCGTCTTGGCGCGCCGACATAACGGACACTGGTATATTGCCGGAGTAAGTGCGCTGAAAGAACCTTTAAAACTTGAGCTGAACCTTCCTATGCTGTCTGATGGTGACGAATGTACATATTATTATGACAACAAAAAACGTGAACCTCAGAAAGAAACACTAAAGATAAAGAAATCATCGTCGGTTTCAGTAGTGTTGCAGCCTGAAGGCGGAGTGGTTATTGTGAAGTAATACAGTGTATTATATTGATGTATTGAAAGAAAATTACCGGTAGTTTATGTCTGTCATGGAATTTATTTATAACTTTGCAGCCTAACATATTTTTATGCATTATGGAAAATAAACTCTTAATCTACAATACACTGAGCCGTACGAAAGAGCTTTTCAAACCGGCTCACGCACCTCATGTGGGTATGTATGTGTGCGGACCTACCGTGTATGGCGATGCTCATCTGGGACATGCACGTCCGGCAATCACTTTCGATATTCTTTTCCGTTATCTCACTCATCTGGGATATAAGGTACGCTATGTACGCAATATCACTGATGTTGGTCATCTTGAACATGATGCCGATGACGGTGAGGACAAGATTGCAAAGAAAGCACGTCTTGAACAGCTTGAACCGATGGAGGTAGTGCAGTATTATCTGAACCGTTACCACAAGGCAATGGAAGCACTTAACGTTCTTCCACCAAGCATAGAGCCTCATGCTTCGGGACATATCATCGAGCAGATACAGCTGGTAGAAGAAATCCTAAAGAACGGATATGCATACGAGAGCCAGGGATCAGTATATTTCGATGTAGCCAAATATAACAAAGACCATCATTATGGAAAATTGTCAGGAAGAAATCTTGATGATGTAATCAACACTACACGTGAACTTGACGGTCAGCAGGAAAAGCATAATCCTGCCGATTTTGCTCTCTGGAAGTGTGCACAGCCTGAACATATCATGCGTTGGCCTTCACCATGGAGTGACGGTTTCCCTGGATGGCACTGCGAATGTACCGCCATGGGTAAGAAATATCTTGGTGAGACATTCGATATTCACGGTGGAGGTATGGATCTTGTGTTCCCTCACCATGAATGTGAGATAGCACAGAGTGTGGCTTCGCAGGGACATGACATGGTACGTTATTGGATGCACAATAATATGATTACCATCAACGGCCAGAAGATGGGTAAGTCTTTGGGTAATTTCATTACTCTTGAAGAGTTCTTCACAGGCAGTAATAAGTTGCTGGCACAGGCATATTCGCCAATGACAATACGTTTCTTCATCCTTCAGGCACATTACCGTAGTACTGTTGACTTCAGTAACGAAGCTCTTCAGGCTGCAGAAAAGGGGCTTGAACGTCTGATGGAAGGTGTGAAGAACCTCGAACGTATCACTCCTTCTAAGACTACCAGCGGTATTGAACCGGCAGGACTCCGTGAGAAATGTTACGATGCTATGAACGATGACCTTAATACACCTATCGTTATATCACACCTTTTCGATGCTACACGTATGATAAATACTGTAATCGACAAGAAGGCTACTATCAGCGAGGCTGATCTTGAAGAGTTGAAGCAGGTATTCAATCTGTTTGTATTCGACATTCTTGGTCTTAAAGCAGACGCTGAAAATAATGCTGCACGTGAGGAAGCATACGGTAAGGTCGTTGATATGCTTTTGGAACAGCGTATGGTGGCTAAGGCCAACAAGGATTGGGCTACAAGCGATAAGATTCGTGACAATCTTGCAGCCTTGGGATTTGAAGTAAAAGATACCAAGGATGGATTTACGTGGAAGCTGAATAAGTAATTTAAAATAGTATATTTATTCGAACGTCTGCTGAATATAGTTTAAATACTATTTAAATGGTGTTTAAACATTATTGGGCAGACGTTTGTTTTATATTTGATAATTCGGGATTGAAGTGTATTTGTTTTATTTGCAAATATAAAATCTTAAGAAAAAGCTTGTTTTTTAATATTAAACTATTATTTTTGCCATTGTAAATTTTAAAAATAGAACAATTATGAAGAAGATTTTTTCAACTTTAGTCATTATGGTGTGTCTGTTGCTGGCTGTTCCTGCACAGGCTCAAGTAAAATTCGGTCTGAAGGGTGGTTTGGATGTTTCTAAGTTAGATAATAAAGTAGGAGATAATACAACCGGTTTCTTTGTAGGTCCTATGGTTGATGTTACTCTGCCTATTATCGGTTTAGGAATAGATGTGGCAGCTCTTTATTCACAATCAGGTTTGGATGTTAATAATAAGAATTCCGAGAAGCTGAAATCTGTAGAAATTCCGGTAAACCTTAAATGGACATTAGGACTTGGAAGCACACTTGGAGTATATGTTGCAGCCGGTCCACAATTCGGTTTCAGCATAAATGACGGATGGAAGCAGTTAATGGAAGAATCAAACAAAAGTTTTGTCAGTGTCAATGTAGGAGCCGGTTTAAAATTGCTTCGTCATCTTCAGGTTGGAGTTAACTATAATATCGGAGCAAGTAAACTTGGAGACATGATTGTTGAATCTGCTGACGGTAATTTGCGTTCAAGCATTAGAAAAAATTCATGGCAGGTTTCTCTGGCATATATGTTCTGATATAGATAATAAGATATAGACTTTGTCCCACAGGCTTCAATATCAAGAAGTTTGTGGGATTTTTTTTGTTTTAATGTGTAACTAAAATAACGATTATAGTTAAGGTCTTGAACTTTTTTGTATCGTTTTGTTATTGACTTAAATCAATAAAAGCATATGTTTGAACAATATGATGAACAAATGTATGTTTAATATTGTCTTGTAATCTGTGAAACATTAGATAAATAATAATTTGATAGGTATAGTTTATGAAACAAGAATTGAAAAAAGTTGAGGTAAAAGAATTGTATGTTGCACCTGTTTGCGAATGTATTGAGATGTTGTCAGAAGGAATTCTTTGTGCAAGTACGGATGGTAACATTTCATCTACAGGAGTTTTCGGAGCAGAGGGAGATAGATTTGTTGGTGAATGGTAATCTTTGATGATATTATGAATAAAGTAAGCAGATTTTTCCTTTTAACAGCATTGCTGTTTAGCTTTTTTTCTTGCGGAAAGACTGATGTTTCGGATAATGGAGTAGTGGATAATCCGACGGGAGGCGATATTGGAGCAGGAAATACAGAAGATGAAGATATTGCGAATTTTAAAATATCAATGAATGTTACGGAGTCGTCTAAATATAGCAGGGCTTCTATTGATGAAAATTTACCGGCAAACGGTGCCCAGCTTCAGGTAAGATGGGATAGTGGGGATAAGGTTCGCATGATGGTAGGAAGTGCTGCAGATGATGTAACAGCATGTGATTTCACCCTTGTTGGTGGCCCTTCGATAGGTTCCGGTAATTTTGAGTATGTTGGCAGCAGGGTGGAGACAAATTATTATTACGGTATATATCCACCTATGGAAATAGGCACAAATGGTGAAGTACAATTGAATGTGCCGATAGACGGAACTATAAGTCAGGCTGCGGCAGATGATTCACGACATTTGGGACAGTTCAGACCAATGTATTCACCACCAGTACGCAATGAGGAAGGTGGCAATGTGCTGACAGGTGTGGTATTCAGACATCTCACATCACTTGTCATCTTTAAGGTGACAAACAGTACAGATGAGGCATTCAATCTTAACTCAATAGAAATGTCAACAGCGGATGGAAATGCAGTGTTTTATTCGTCTGCAACCTTCAATCCGCAGAATCAGACAGAAGCGGTGGTGAAAGGAAGTCCTAATGTATCGGTAGCTTTGGCTTTTGATAATAATGGTATGCAGGTCGCTTCTCAGGAAATGAAGAAAGCATATCTGCCGGTACTTCCTTCAGGGGATTTCACCAAATCACAGTTAAGGGTAAGAGCTATTACGGATAAAGGTGAATTCATCACAGAGCTTCCTATTGCAGCAAGTGAGACATTGAAAAAGTTCCAGGCAGGTAGCTATTGTATCTTTAACCTGAAGAAAACGACAACAGGCTTTACTGTGGAGATGGAGATACAGGGATGGGAAGATGGTGAGATAGTGGATGTTCCAGTAATTTAGATTATCAGAACTTTCGGATAATGAAGTTGAACATTTATGCGACATTATAGATTATTGTGCCGCATGTTCTCCTAATACCCCCTATAGAAAAATATCGTTATTCACTTTTCGAAATATGGAAGCAGACACAAAGATAGCCGCCCTAAAAACTGGACGGCTATCTTTCTTATATCTTATACACTATCCTATTTTCTTAAATAGTATTTTCTTTCATTGTATCAGTTTATAGACCTTTACCCAGTCCGTTATCATCCGTACGGGCAGTTCTTCAGGATTTGCCTTGCCTACCCATGCTCCTTCTATCTGCATGTCTATTAGTATATAGTAAGGAGTACCAAACGGGAATTGTCCTTCCTTGTCAGTTTCAATTTTGGGATAGGTATGTGTCGTTTTTCCGTTTACGGAGAAAACTATTTTGTCTGGTAGTATCTCTACGCCATATACATTGTACCCATCGCTGTCAATAGCGGCTTTAGCAGTATGTGGAGGGTTTTGTTTTTCATTCAATGTATAAGTATAGTGCGTATGTATTGTCTGATGGACAAAATCATCGTGATTAAGCCTTTCCATTATGTCTATTTCTCCACCTTTAGGCCATTCTCCTTTCTCGGGCAACATCCATATAGCCGGCCATGCTCCCTGTGCGGCTTCAAGTTTTGCCTTAACCTCAACTTTTCCGTAACATATAGAGAATTTTCCTTTTGTGGATATTCCACCCGTTAGAAATCGAGCAGTGTCGTTTGGTGCGATTCCTTTGTTTTCAACTCCGTGAAGTATGAGTTTACCTTTTTTTACTTCATACAAAGTTTCATTGTCCGACATGTATTTTCTCCAGTCTGATTTACCTCTTGTGATCTTACTCCATTTTCCGGTATTGATAGATTTTCCTTTGAAATCTTCTTCCCAGATCAGTTCATAATCATTCTTTCCTCCCCGGGCATAAGTCACGGGGAGAGAAAGAAGATAAAGAAATATAATCAATAACCCTTTTATTATATTCATGTTAGTTCTTGCTTTCTTTTAGATGTATCTTTCTGTTCGGCTGTATTATTTATTTTCAGTATGTCTGTACGAAATATTCTTGATATCACCTTTGAAACCCATGTATTCGTCACCAATGGTTTTGAGTGGGAATATCAGTGTCTCTACATACCAGAATTTGTCTTTTCTGTTATGCTTGAAGTTATATACCTCGCGTGTACGTCCTTCCAGTCTTTCAATCTTTTTCCCATTAACAAAGAGTGTAGTACCTTTCACATCGCCTTCAATGCGTATTTTCGTCCATTCACTGGCAGGCAGACGATAATCGTGGAATACGAACTCATAACCATCGCGTCTGAAAGCAAATTTGCCTGTGTTCTGCCAGTTTGTTACAAATTCAGAGTGAGGCCCCTTGAAAAGTATTCCATCTATGGCAGGCACACTGTCAGTGCGTATATCAAATTCTACAGCATATGGATAACCTATTTCATTTATTTTTGTGGCAACTTTAGTCTTTCCGTCTATTGACAGAATTTTATTATTTTCTATAAGGTTACCGCCTTTCTCTACTTTTGCCATCAAATTTACTCCCGGGGCTTCCGGAGTAGTTTGGCACAATTTCTCAAATTCCTTGTAAGAAACATTTTTGCTATTCTCGCCTTTCCATAACTTATCAGAAACAAGCTGTATTGCAGGGAAGCATCTGAAATGTACATCCTGTTGGCTTACACCGTTGCCAACCCTGTCGTTCCATACTGCCAGCATCGCTCCGAGGAAGTTAGGGTTACCTTCTTCTATAGTTTCGTCTTTTCTCATCATTTCAGGACGCCAGTTATTGTATAGCCATTCATATTCCAAAAAGTCATGGTAATAGTTTACTGCAGGAACTAAATACAAGAACCAGTCGCAAAGGTTGACTACTTTTGCTCCTGTAGCAAGTGAAGTCTTTACATCCATCCAGTTGGCGTTCCATGCACTGATTACACAGTCTTCAAGGTTTACTTTTGTTTCACCTTTCATTATTTTCAAACTGCCCCAAACTCTCGGAGTCTTACCGTATTTTTTTATCAGCTTTACATAATGATTTGTAAAATGCCTGAACTGTTCTGCTTCTTTTAAATTGTATTCGTCGGTACCGATATGTACTTCAGGACCAATGAATACAGGATTTTCTCCACTAAGATATTCGTCGAAAAGTGAATCGACAAAGTCATAAACTTCTTTTTTATAAAGATCAAGATGGTCGGCTCCATATTCCTTATTGTCGGCTGCAAGTCGTGGATCGTAGTGAGTGAAAGCCAAAGAATGCGCAGGGACATCGATTTCAGGGATAATGGTTATACCATATTTTGCTGCCATTTTCTGAAGTTCGCGGAACTCTTCCTTTGTGTATGATCCGTCTTTTGCCGTAAGTCCTGGATATCTGTCACTTTCCAGACGGAAAGCCGAATATGTCTTGTTCCAGTCGTTGCCTGAAAATTCAACGAATCCGTTGTCGTTCAGGTGAATCTGTAATTCGTTCATTTTGTAGAAAGAAAGAATCTTCACGTAGTTTTTAAGAAAATCCATAGAGAAGAACTTTCTTGCTACGTCTATCATAAATCCGCGATTGCTGTATTTCGGGAAGTCTATTGCTTTTCCCTTTTGAAGACCGTCGGGCTGGTTATATATCATCTGCAGTAGCGTTCTGGTTCCCCAAAATACGCCCTTTGCCGTATTGGCTTCGATTTCTATCTTATCACCTATTGAACATTCATAACCTTCGCAGCCCAAACGGTCTTTCTCTTTTCCTATTGATAAAGAAATGTCACCTTTACCGGCTTTAAGTCCAGTAGTAACGCTATATTCGTATCCCATCATCTCTTTCAAGTCATCTTTTAGTATAAGAGCCGTCTGCATCAGCATTCCAGAGTCTTTTTTACTTACGACTATTGTTCCGGTTTGTTTTGGAATAAATTTCCCGTTTTGTTTTTTCCAACTTTGCAGAGCTGGAATTACTTTTGGAATGTCGTTTCCAGCAAAGCAAGAGATGCCGAAAAGACACGTTATAACTATTATCAATGTTTTCTTTATCATGGTATTAGTGAAATTTATTGTTTACTTTATAATTATCTCATCAAAACAGAATTTTGAAATCTGACCTGGTCGCATGAAATGATCTTCAGGTATCAGTCCGGCATGTTTGGCAGTAATCTTGACGTATGTAGCACTGGTTTTTTCTCCTTCGAAAACTATATCTTCTACGAAGTTCCCTTCATGGAATATTTCTTGTTCAGAAAATTCTCTTTCTCCGTACAGTTTGAATGATTTGTTATCATCAGAGATCTCTACTTTGATACTTTTAGGCTTATGCACTCCCATGCCGTAGTTTGTGAGGCATCCTATTCCGATACTTTCTATTTCTTCTGTACCTTTAAGGTATATGGTAAACACTGCGTCAGAGTTTGCCCATGTGCACCATTCAAAGTCCGATTGTCTTTTACTTCCTCTGACACCGTTAGTTAGCAAAAATATATCTTTATTTCCATTTTCTACAGTTTTTCCGGTTGCCTTGTTGAAATCAATCTTTAAAGAAAGAGTCTCACCCATCTGTTTGCCGTTCTTGAAAGAAGCTACATTGATAACAGTACTTTCTTTTACAGGAAAATCTGATGACACTAAATTTGATTTTGCATTAGGTTCACTGCCGTCTGTGGTATATCTTTTTTCTACGTCAGTACGTTCGCATTGCAGATTGACGTTGACACAACCATCGGCAGGTGTGCATTTATGCTGGATATTATACATAGACTTTGCATATCGTACACCTTTTACATCAAGATGAGTCAGGAAGTTATCCAATCCTTTTTGAAAGTTTTCCCAGTCGGATGTACCTTTCTTTCTCCATGCCATGTCAGCCAGGGCTGCAAGACGAGGGAAAATCATGTAAGTTACATCTTCTGCACTGTTACAGAACTCTGTCCACATTGAAGCTTGTACTCCCATCAACAGATCTTCATAGCCTTTTTCCCAGTTATCCTGTACAGGTTCGTATGCATAGATATCTTTCATAAGGTTGTTCCCGAAATAAGTTACCGGCTCGAACCATTGAGGTCCCTGATATCTGATGAGATAAAGTAATCTGGCTGGAGTGAGTATGAATTTGTGTCCCTCAGCGGCAGCTTTCAGTGCGGCATTTCCGTATCCCTGCCATCCGAATATCACGGTTCCGTCTGGTACTCTGCTGTTTGTCAGCTCGTCCCATCCCATCATTTTCTTTCCGTTAGCTTTTACGTAATCGCTCATTCTCTGCATGAAATATCCCTGCAGGTCTTCTACGTGGGTAATTCCTTCCTGTTTCATTCTTTTTTTACATAGTGGGCATGTTTGCCAATAGAACTTGTTGGCTTCATCTCCACCCATGTGGATATATTCCGAAGGGAACAGTTCGGCTACCTCTTTAATCACATCGCTCAAAAAATCGAAAGTTTTTTCATTGCCGGCACAGTAAATTATTTCAGTGTCGCGTCCACCAAGGCCAGGAAGAACATTTATTTCCTTTTTTACATTAGGACATGCCAATTTCGGATATGATGCCAATGCTGCACATGAGTGAGCCGGGACGTCAATCTCAGGAATGATTTCTATCTGTCTTTCTGATGCATATCTGATAATTTCCTTCAAATCTTCCTGAGTGTAGAAGCCACCTACAGTACAACTCTCGCCCTCTTGTCTGTTTCTTCTTCCGTAGAAAGGAGTATCACCTCTGTCAGGACGCCATGCTCCAACTTCTGTCAGACGTGGATATTTCTTTATTTCAAGTCTCCAGCCTGTATCGTCTGTAAGGTGCAGATGAAGCTTGTTTAGCTTCAGCATAGCCATACAGTCTATCGTTTTTATCAAATCATCTTTTGGTAAAAAATAGCGGGCAACGTCTATCATCAGCCCTCTGTAACCGAATCTGGGTCCGTCGTTTATATCCATTGCCTGTACATACCATTCCTGGCTTGAGCTTGCTTCAGAGGCTTCAATTTGTGGTGGAAGTACCATTCTAAGAGTTTGTACAGCATAAAAGAAACCGCTTCGGTCTGAAGCCGAAATAATTATGCCCTTGTCGTCCACTTTCATCCTGTACGACTCTTTCTCTACAGTGCTGTCTGCTATGAAGCGGATTGCTGCGTTTTTATCTTCTGTTACTTTTATTTTGAAGCCTGCAGCGGATTCGAAAAGCGAAGAAAGATATTCAGCTACAGTTTTCTGATCATTTCCGGTTGCATATATTGAAGTTCGGGAAGTAATGCAGTAACCTTTGCCTTCCGTCACAGCCGATTCTACCGGTGAGGGGATGATTACCCGTTCTTCGGCTTGCCTGCATCCTGTTGCGGCTAAACATATTGCCATGGCTATTAGTGCACCGGAAAATAAATTCTTTTTCATTATCATAAATAAATTTTCTTTGTATTAAATGAAAATGAGCCGGTGAACCTGCAGCCAAGTCCGCCGACTCATTTTCTATATATGACAATCAATTACACATTTTGTGTACTTAGGCATTAATAACCGAAGTTATTTTCGGTAATACCAGGATTGTTGTCTCTTTCTGTATCAGGAATAGGAAGTAACAGATTCTTTTTCAAGAATTCTTCTGTAAGGTTACCTTCGTTGTAAATACGGTCAGTCCATTTTTGTGATGACGATTTATAGTAAGCATCTGAAACTTTTGTTATTTCATGATTGTTGTGGTATTCTAGTGCCTTCTTAAGGAATTCTGTACCGCGTATTCTCATCATTTCGTACATATCAGGTTCGCCAAACAGCTCGATTATACGTTCGAAATAAAGTTTTTCACGTACTTGATCTTTGGTCAGATCTTTTGACCAGTCAGCAGGTTCAGTAGCAGGAGCTGCTGTCTGTGCTGAGCGTCGTGCACGGGCTAATACTTTATTTGCCAGTTCAATAGCTTTGTCTTTCTGATCGAGTTCGTTATATACATCAGCCATTAATAACAGCATTTCTGCATATCTGTACACCATCAGATTCTTATGTGAAGCTGTACCCTGCTGGTTTTGGTCGTATAGTTTTGCATGTGCCGGCCATGCGTTCTGATTTCCGTTTTCTGCAAAAGTTTTTCTAATACCTTTCAAAGCTTGAATTTCAGCCTTTTCTCTAGGAGATGCATTTTCTGGAATTTGTAGTCCTTCCATATATTCCAAGCTTGGGTTTGCAGGATTTTCAAACTTGTCATATGGTAGTACTCCTACATAGATTTTATCTTCCACGTCTTTTCCATCTTTCTGAATCTTTTCATAAATAGGCTTCTTATCATTATCTTCTCCAATCTGAATCTTATATGTGAAATAAGGATAGTAGTAAACGCTGTCGTTTGCAGATGGTTTGTCGCCTACCTGAGGTTTTGGATTAGCCTGGTTGTTTCCGGTTCTTTTTCTGTGTACAGTAAGGAATGTTGCGTCGATACGTGGATCACCCGGATACATGCTTTGGTGCATATCGTATGCTGATTTTGTAGCACGGTAAGTACTCCAGTTTACACCTGTAGTAGAAGATGTAGGTGAGAAACGGTTACTTGCACGGTTGAAACAGTTTGTTGAAGTAACACTGAAGTTTATCTGGAAAATAGATTCTTTGGAACTTGAAACCCAATCGCCGAACAAATCTGCAAAATTATTTTCAAGGTCATAGATATTGTTGTCATATACTTCATCAAACTTAGTTTTAGCGTTAGTCCAGTTTTCCTGAGGATTGATGCCTGTAGCAGCCATACGGTAATATACTTTACCCATGAATGCTTTTACTGCCCATGAATTTGCACGACCTACGCTTGATTTTGGATCAATGCTTTCTGCATCTTTAAGATCGTCTATTACATGTCCAAGAACTTCAGCAGCAGGTGTACGTCCTATTGTGATACCTTCTGAAGTTGATGCAGAAGTCTTGAAAGGAACGTCACCAAATAAAGATACCAGATTATAGTATGCCATAGCACGTAAGAATTTAGCTTCTCCGCTGTACTGTTTCTTTATGTCATCAGAAAGACCGCTATTATTCAGATTTTCCAAATAAGCGTTAACCTCTGAAATAACCTTGTACATGGCATTCCATGTAGTTGATATAAGACCGTCACTTGATAGGGACTGCAGGCTTACTATTCCATCGCTACCACTTCTTTGTGACCATCCAAAGCCGGAACCGCTTATTGGAATTTCCTGCCAGTGTTGGCCGTATGCCGCAGTTGTACTCATGTAAGAATAGCATCCTAGCAATGCTAATTCAGCGTTACTGCCATTAGAGAACACTATTTTATTGTTCTGCGTATATAGCGGATTTTCGTCCAGACATGACGACATGCAGCATGCCGCAGAAAGTGATAATATCAGATATTTAATATTTTTCATGACTTATGTTCTTTGTAGGTTATTGTTATATTATTGATTTAGAATGTCACGTTCAGTCCGAATATGAACTGGCGTGGAGTAGGATAAGAGTTCATATCGACTCCAGGACGTAAGCCGTCGAATGCGAAGCTGTTTACTTCAGGATCGTATCCGCTATAGTCTGTAATGATGAATGCGTTCTTTACAGATGCGAATATTGAAGTATTCTGGAATCCAATCTTGTTCATCCAAGATTTAGGAAGAACATAGTTCAGAGTGATGTCTGAGCAGCGCAAATAGCTTCCGTCTTCCACATAGCGATCCATAACCATGTTTTGTACTATGAAGTTAGATGAAGGATATAGGTTAGACTTGTTTTCTGGAGTCCACATGCCTTCGAATGCTTTCTTTGATACTGTACCAGCTTTTGATCCAGGAGTGTTGATATAACGGTTGTTTACATTTATGATGTCACGACCGTGTACACCGTTGAATGCAGCAGACAGGCTTAAACCTTTCCATGAAAGTGAAGTCTGGAATCCGTATGTGAAGTCAGGATTAGGATTACCAATGATATTACGGTCTGAAGTATCAATGCTTCCGTTGCCGTCGAAATCTACAAATTTCACGTCACCAGCCACAGGTTTCTGTCCTAAAACGTCATTATAATATCCTGTAGTACCGTCAGGTTTTGTATATCTTACTCCTTGGTCTGTTATGTCTTCAGCCTGTACTATACCTTGAGTTGCATAACCTAAGAACAATCCTGGTTCTTCTCCCTGAAGGAATATATGTCCAACTCCGAAGTGGTCGCCAAGTGAATTACCATAATATCCTATTCTTTCGCCCAAGCATCCGAATTCTGTAGGAATAAGTCCCAGATTTACGATTTTGCTCTTATTCTTTCCGAAGTTACCTGTTAAACTCCATTTCCAGTCTTTAGTGTCAATAATTTGAGCTGTCAATGTAAGTTCCACACCTTTGTTATCCAATGATCCTTGATTATAGTATGTAGAAGAGAAACCTGCTGATCCTGGAAGATTTCTAGATATAAGCAAGTCGTTTGTTCTCTTTACATAGAAATCCAAAGTACCGCTAAGTCTTGAACGGAACAATCCGAAGTCAAATCCGGCATTCCATGAAGAAGTCTTTTCCCACGTCAAACCATTGTTAGGAAGGTTAGTAATAGTCAGTGTAGCCAACTGGTTTCCAGAACCGTCTGCATAGTGATTTGTACCACCACCGTACATAGAGAATGTAGAGTAAGGATTGATACTCTGGTTACCTGTTACACCGTAGCTTACTCTTAACTTTAACTGATTCATCCATTCCACATCTTTCAGGAATTCTTCCTGTTCCATACGCCAAGCTAATGAAGCTGACGGGAAATAACCCCAACGGTTACCCTTTGCAAACTTACTTGATCCATCGGCACGTATTGATGCTGTGATAAGATATTTGTCAAGGAATGACAGATTGATACGTCCAAGGTATGACAGCAACTGATAGTCGCGCTGTATAGGTTCCTGGTGTTGTACGTTGCCTGCCATGTGAATACCGTTTTCACGCAGATCGAACATAGTGAATTGTGAACCGATAGTATTCTGGTTTAGGAATTTGTATGCATCGTATGTAACACCGGCAGTAGCATCCAATGTTGCTATGTCACCGAATTTAGTATTATAGTTTAATACATTTTCTACAGAATAGTTGCTCTTATTAAGATTAGATATAGCCAGATATCCGTTATTGTTCATACCCTGATATAATTGCAGACCATACCAGCGGCTACGATCGTTGATATTCATGTTACCACCTACACGGAGGTTATATTGTAATCCTTTCACGATCTTCCATGAAAGATCCATACTCATATTGAATGTCTTATCGTTTGCTACATCTTCGTAGTCGTTAAGCCAACTGAAAATTGTTGTTTTGTTCTCAGCTTGGAATGAAGGGTCACCTTCCGGCATTTCAAATGGAGCATAGTCTAGAGCTGTACGAGAGATTGCTGTAGTTGATCCACCCAAGGTGCTACCTCCTGCCATCATGTTATTCTGTCTGAGCGAACCGCTCATAGTCATGTTAAGATGAACTGTTTTTGAAAGGTCCATGCCAAGATTGGCACGTAAGTCACCTTGTTTGAGACCTGTCTGTTTTACTGTACCATTGATATCCTTGAAATTGGCAGAAATATAATAAGTCATCTTATCACTACCACCATTTACTGATACTGAATAAGTTTGAGAAAATGCTGAACGGTAGATTTCTTTCTGCCAGTTGCGATACTGAATAAGGTTATATGTTTCAGGATTGTTAGGATCATAATTAGCTAGAGCGTCATTGAATACATATCTGACTTCGTCGCCTACTACATAGAAAGGATATTGTCCGTTAGAAACGCGTGAGTTAATATAAGCTGCGTGTTCCTGCAGATTTGTCATCTCCATAAGGCGTGTAGGGTCTGCTATAGTAAAGTTTGCACTTACGTTGACTTTTGCTTTTCCTTGTTTACCTTTCTTTGTAGTAATAAGGATTACACCGTTTGCACCACGAGAACCGTAAATAGCAGTTGAAGAAGCATCTTTCAAGATAGTGATATCTTCAATGTCGGCAGGGTTAAGTGCTGCCAGAGGGTCCTGATTGATCTGGAAGTCTCCACTGATACCTGATGATGCAAATTCACCAGCTGAAGCCTGAGGTACGTTGTCGATGACATAGAGAGGCTGGTTGTCACCACGCAATGAGCTTGCACCACGGATTGTGATTGATGAAGCAGCACCTACTGCTGATGATGCCGAGCTAACCACAAGTCCTGCAACCTTACCAGACAACAGGTTATCCAGTGATGTCGCTTTGGAAGCATCGTTTGCATCAGGACGCATAGTAGTAAGAGCACCAGTAAGGTCTCCTTTACGTGCTGTACCATAACCTACAACAACAACTTCTTCAAGAGCCTGTGCATCTTCTTTCATTTCTACATTTATCACAGTCTTGTTTCCAACAGTAACTTCTTGAGTAGAGAAACCGATAAAAGTAAATACCAATACAGACTTCGGGCTATTTACCTTGATTGAGTAGTTTCCGTCGAAATCAGTAATAGTTCCCACCGTACTACCCTTGACTTGAACGTTAACTCCGGGCATTCCTTCTTTTAATTGAGTGTCCAATACTTTACCCGTAACGATTTGTTCTTGGGCCAATGCTTCAAAAGAGAATATAAGCATTGAAACCATAAACAGGCAGAAATACTTTAATTGTCCTTTCATTAATACTAAATTTTAGTTAAACATTAAATTGAAAATAGTGTTTTTTGCAATTGATATTATTAGGCTCAATCATTAAATCACGCTGCAAATCTAGATTTTATGTCTTTTCTTTATGTTCACAAATAACTATTTTATTTCCAAATTTGATTATATAGCTATTTTTAGAATATCCTTATCTATTATTGTAAATCTTTATATCAACAGGGCTTAATTAAAAATTTTATTATTGAAAATCTTCCAATATTTTTTTACCTTTGTCTTATAAAGGAATAATATATGAAAAATACATTACAAAATATTCTTTTGCTTATTATAGTAAGTATCTCTATTTGTAATAAATTAAGTGGAAGAAATAGTTACAGCTTTACTCAGATAGGCTTAAGGCAAGGAATGCCATCTTATGTTAATTATGTTTTTGAGGAAAGTAACGGTGTTGTTTGGCTTGATACCTCAAATGGAATTATTAGATACGATGGTCTTGAGCTAAAGCATTATTTTGTCCCTTCTTTAGAGACAGGAGTATCAAATCAAAGAATTTTCCAAATTGTAGAAGATAATGAAAGGCAGCTTTGGTTTCTTACTACTAATGGAGTATTGCTTTATTCAAAGCAAAAAGATGATTTTTTGCCATATTATTTCGAGAATAAACAATCGATGGTGGCTGGAGCAGTCTGTAAAACAGAGGATGGACTATTATTTGGCGTAAATAACAAGTTGTATAAATATAGTTATAAAACCAAATCTTTAGAACTTTTCTCCGAAATAAGCAATAAGGCTGATTTTTCAATAAAAAGAATGATATTTTGGGATAATAATACATTGGTTTGTTCAAATCGTAATAACAAAGTTATATTATATGATATAAAAAAGAACGAAATAATAAAAAATCCATCTTTGGAAAAGAATAATTATTCTGATTTATGTGTTGATAATGAAGGATTTCTGTGGGTTACAGATTATAATAACGGCGTAAAGAAAATTGCTAAAGATGGAACTCTGGTTTCAGAATATACGCCTCAAAACTCCACTTTAAGTAGCGAGTTGGTATTGTGTATGACTTTAATTAATGATAGAATTTGGGTCGGAACTGATGGTGGTGGAGTGAATATTATAAATCCTAAAAACGGAAATATTCAAGTCTTAAAGCATGAATCAGGTAATATACATACACTGCCAGTTAATACAATTCTTAATATACACGGTAGCGGAAATGGTAATAATATATGGCTTGCTACTACTCGAGGTGGATTGGTTAATGCACGATTGAGTTATATGATAACATATTCAAGCGTTGCATTAGGCAATAACAATGGTTTAAGTGAGAATACTGTACTTACATTGTTTCAAGAAGCTGATTCTGACTATATATGGATAGGTACAGATGGTGGTGGTATAAACAGGTTAGACGAAAAAAATAATACCATTAAGCATTATCCTACTACTTGGGGAGATAAGATTGTATCTATTTGTAAGTATTCATCTACTGAATTATTAGTATCGATTTTCTCTAAAGGCCTGTTTTTCTTTAACAAAGAGACAGGAGTAAAGCGCTCGTTTAAGTTAACTCAGGATAAATTGAGTGATTATATAAAGTACAGCAGGCTTTCGACTAATCTTTATAATGAAACAGAAAGCTCTATCCTTTTATTGACAAACCCAGTGGTAAGATATAATATTCCAACAGGGAAATCTGAGGAATTAATAAACGCTAATCCTAAAATACCGCTTAGGATGATGTGTTATATGGGTAGAGATAGTCTATATTCTTATTTTTATAATACTCAGACTATTTTTAGAATACAGAAAGATGGCAAACATATTCATTCTGTATTTCACTCTGATACTACTTATTTTATTAATTCTGCATCAATAGATTGTAATGGAGTTCTGTGGATTGTAGGAAGAAAAGGACTTTATACATTTAAAAATGGAGAATTATCACAAATTAAAAGCTCACTTTTTAAAGAGGCTAAGTCTGTTTTATGTGATGAAAGAGGGCGTGTCTGGATTGGTGCCGGACAGGAACTTTTCGCTTATTATCCTTCAGATCAGAAGTTTATATTGTATGGTGAGTCTGATGGCTTGCTTAAAAACGAATACTTGCAAAAACCTAAACTTTTATCTAATTCGGAACGGATTTATTTGGGAGGAGTCAATGGCTTATTAAGTGTTGAATCTGAGGCTTTTAATCTGAGACCTGATGAGATGAAAGAAGCTAATGTTACTGTTTTGGAATTCTCTGTTGGTGGGATAAATATGATGAATAGTATAAAAGATGGAGAAGTTACGTTGCCATGGAATTCCCGTAACATTAAGATACGTTTTTTAGTTGAAGGAGATGATATACTTCGTCCACGTCAGTTCCATTATATATTGGATAGTCATTCAGAAAACGCCTTTACAAGTTATAATAGTGAGTTGAGCATTCCTTCGCTTGCATCCGGAAAATATCCTATAATGGTTAGTTACACAAAAAAAGATGGAGGATGGGCACAAAATAGAAATGTATTGACCCTTGTAATACTTCCACCTTGGTATAAATCTTGGTGGTTTATTATGATTTTGTCTATTTTGTTTTTGTGTCTTGTTGTCTTGGTAATAGTTGCAGCATTGCGTAAAAAGGACCGTCGTATTAAATGGATGTTGAAAGAACATGAACAAAAGATTTATGAAGAGAAAGTAAGATTTCTAATAAATATAAGTCATGAACTTAGAACACCGTTGACATTGATTTATGCACCATTAAAGAAAATAATTGATTCGATACAGCCTACAGACCGTTATTTTAAACAGTTAAATATAGCATTCCATCAGGCACAAAGAATGAAAGATCTTATTAGTATGGTTTTGGATGCCAGGAAAATGGAGATGACTATGACTCATCTTAATATTCAAAACTATGATTTGAATAATTGGATTGAGGACGTTAGTTCTAATTTTGTAGATGGTGATGGTAGAACTGGCAGAATAGAGCTTCAACTTGATCAAAATATAGGTAAAGTAGCTTTTGATAAAGAAAAATGTATGGTTATTTTGTCTAATCTTCTGATGAATGCTATTAAACATAGCCCTGAAGATGCTAAAATAATTATAAGAACAGAGTTTACGGAAGATGGAAAGAATATAAGAATTTCTGTATCAGATCAGGGTATTGGACTCAAAAATGTAGATACAGAGAAGCTGTTTGTTCGTTTTTATCAGGGAAATACAGAACATGAGGGAACAGGAATCGGATTGTCTTATTCTAAGATTCTTGTAGAGTTGCATAAAGGAAAAATAGGCGCATATAATAATCCTGATAAAGGAGCTACATTTTATTTTGAATTGCCTAAAGTCCAAAGTATTTCTGGGGAGATACCGCAAAATAATAATTATTTAAATGAGTTGCTATCATCGCAATCGTCTATTGAAATAGCAATGCCTGATAAAGATAAGATTAACAGTGTAAATCTGAAGGACTATGTGATATTGATAGTTGATGATAACTCTACTTTGGTTGACTATCTGGCTGAAGATTTGAAGGAACAGTTTAAACGCGTATTGGTGGCCTATGATGGAGAACAGGCTTATAAAATAGCATGTAAGGAGTTTCCTGACATAATTGTGAGTGATGTTATGATGCCTGTAATGAATGGGTACGAATTATGTAAGGCTGTAAAAGAGAATGTATCGGTAAGTCATATTCCTTTTATTCTTCTTACTGCCAGAAACGATGATGATAGTCGTAAATATGGTTATATGATGGGGGCGGACAGCTATTTAGAGAAACCTTTTGAAATGGAAGAATTGCTGGCAAAGATTGTAAATAAACTTTATAATAGGATTCAGACTAAATTGCATTACCAGCAGATAGGAAATAATTTATCTGTTACGGTGGATAGTGATTTGACAAGAAAGGATACACTCTTTATGGAGAAACTAAATCAAACAATAATAGAAAATCTTGACAATACTGAACTTGACATACCTTATATATGTAAACAAATAGGGATGAGCCGTGCTTCATTGTATAATAAATTAAAGGCTATAACTGATATGGGAGCCAATGATTATATTAACAAGATAAGAATTGAGCAAGCTATGAAATTAATAAAAGAGAGCGATTTGAATTTTAATGAAATTTCTGATAAGGTAGGTTTTGCTTCGGCACGATATTTTAGTACATCGTTTAAACAATATACTGGACTTACTCCTACACAATATAAAAAGCATCAAGTTGATGGTAATTAAAGGTAATATTTCTTTCAAACTTGTGTAATTTTGTAGAATTTTGTTTTCTAATGTTTTTTTATTCAGTTTGTTTTATATTAATGCCATTATTATTGGATTAGTTTTATATATTTGCAGAGTAGAATTAAATAACGGCAAATAATAACCTTAAATTTTTAATTTGATTATATATCTTTTTATCTGATATTTGCTGATGCCTCCTTTGGAAATCCCAAAACTATATATAATATGAACTGTAAAAAAATTATTAGGACAATGGCATTGTGTCCTATCTTGTCTCTTTGTTCTTGTACAACAAGTGAAGAATATTACACAAAACATCTGGAATTTCCGGAAGGTATAACCATCGAGCAGAAAGTTGATATGGCATCTCGTTTGGTTCCTACACCACAGCAGTTGGAGTGGCAAAAAATGGAACTGACAGCTTTTCTTCATTTTGGAATAAATACTTTCACCGGACGTGAATGGGGTGATGGAAACGAGGACCCCGCTTTATTTAACCCAACAGAACTCGATGCAGAGCAATGGGTACGTACTCTTAAAGATGCCGGATTCAAAATGGTTATAATTACAGCAAAACATCATGATGGTTTTTGCTTATGGCCAACGAAGACTACTAAGCACTCTGTAGAATCCTCGCCTTGGAAAGATGGTAAGGGAGATGTAGTGAAGGAACTTCGTAATGCCTGTGATAAATATGGTATGAAGTTCGGTGTATATCTTTCTCCATGGGATAGGAATGCTGCTTGTTATGGTGATTCTCCTGCTTATAATAAATTCTTTATAGAACAACTCACCGAATTGTTGACTAATTATGGTGAAGTGCATGAAGTATGGTTTGATGGAGCAAACGGTGAAGGTCCTAACGGTAAAAAACAGGTATATGACTGGGACGCTTTTTATTCAACAATACGTACTCTACAACCAAAGGCGGTTACTGCTATAATGGGTGATGATGTACGTTGGGTTGGTAATGAAAAAGGTATAGGACGTGAAACTGAATGGAGTGCAACAGTACTTACTCCGGGAGTATATGCCCGTGCCGAAAAAAATAATAAGGCGCTTGGTGTATATGGCAAGGCAAAAGATCTTGGAGGAAGAGATGTTCTTGCTAAAGCAAAAGAATTGTTCTGGTATCCTTCTGAGGTGGATGTATCAATTCGTCCGGGATGGTTCTATCATGAGGATCAGGATAGTAAGGTGAAATCTCTAAAACATCTTACTGACATTTATTTTCAGTCTGTAGGTTATAATTCAGTTTTACTTCTGAATATACCTCCTGATACCAGAGGGCTCATTAATGAAGCAGACGTAAACAGACTTAAAGAATTCAGAGCTTATCTTGATGAGGCTTTTGCTGATAATAAAGTTGTTGATGGTAATAGGTTGTGGAAAGCAGCTCAGGGAGAACAGAAAGAGTATGCCATAGAAGATAACTCTGAGATAAATGTGATAATGCTTCAGGAAGATATATCTAAAGGACAAAGAGTTGAAGGACTCGATGTAGAAACCCTTACTGACGGACAGTGGAAACTTGTTGCACAAGGAACTACAGTTGGATATAAGAGAATATTCAGATTCCCGGCAGTGAAGGCTGAAAAAATACGTGTCACTCTTACTGCTTCAAGAAACAAGGCTAATATATGTAATGTGTCTGCGTATTATGCAGAACCGCTTACTGATGACGTTGCTAGTCAGGAATGGAATAATCTGTCACGTGACGGATGGAAAGTAATTTCAAAATCTCCATTGATACTTGATCTCGGTCAGAAAGTCTCTCTTTCTGCATTTACATATGCTCCTGCCAAGGCTGAAGCAAAACCTGATATGGCATTTAAATATTCGTTTGCAGTAAGTACTGATGGAAAGAATTGGAAAACAATTAAGAAGGACAGTGAATTCAGTAATATTATGAATAACCCTATTCCTCAGACTGTATTTATTGATGGAGCTGAAAATATTAGGTTTATCAGTTTGGATGCAGTTTCTGTAAATGGAAATCCTGCTAGGGTTGATATCAACGAATTTGGTATAAATGTTCAAAAGTAGAATCTAATATAATACAAAATGCAAAAGATTATTATTACTGCAATATCATGTGGAGTGTTTGTGCCTTTTGATTTAATGGCAAGTCAGAAGCAGCCTAATATTATAATGTTCCTTGTTGATGATATGGGATGGCAGGATACATCTGTTCCATTTCATAATAATGAGCAGACCTCATTGAATAAGCGTTTCAATACCCCGAACATGGAGAAGTTGGCCAAGATGGGAGTGAAATTCACTCAGGCTTATGCTTGTGCTATTTCCTCACCAACCAGATGTAGCCTTATGTCGGGTATGAATGCTTCACGACATCGTGTAACTAACTGGACATTGGAATTGAATCAGAAAACAGACCAGAAAAGTAGTGTGATTGAGCTGCCGGAATGGAACTTCAACGGAATTCAGCCTGCAGCAGAAAAGGGTAAAATAAATAATGCTACAGCTATAACATCTTTACCGCAGATTCTTAAAGACAATGGCTATAGAACAATACATTGTGGAAAAGCACACTTCGGAGCACGAACAACTCCTGGTGCTGATCCTTCTAATATGGGATTTGAAGTAAATATTGCAGGAGGAGCTAATGGGGCACCAGGAAGTTATCTTGGTACTAAGAATTTTGGCGAAGGAACTCGTTTTGCTGTTCATGGACTTGAAAAATATCATGGACAGGATATATTTTTGACTGAAGCTCTAACTATTGAGGCTATCAGAGAAATGAAAGAGTCTGTAAAGATGAATAAACCTTTCTATCTTTATATGTCACATTATGCAGTTCATAGTCCGTATGACGAAGATAAACGTTTTACCGGGAAGTACAGAGGTAAATATGATGAACAGCTGAAATCAGCGATGAATGAAAATGAGTCCAGATATGCTGCACTGGTCGAAGGTATGGATAAGAGTCTTGGTGATATTATGGATTATCTTGAACAAAATCCAGAAGTAGCTGCAAATACAATTCTGCTATTTATGTCTGACAATGGTGGGCAGGGACTTAATAATGTACGTCAAGGAATTGCCAATCGGGACCAAAATTATCCAGCACGTGGAGGCAAGGGCTCTGCTTTTATGGGAGGAGTCAGGGAACCAATGATGGTATATTGGCCTGGAGTGACGAAACCGGATACGGAATGTGATCAGAAAGTCATCATAGAGGACTTCTTTCCAACTATTCTTGAAATGGCTGGAGTAAGGAAGTATGAAACAATACAGAGAATAGACGGAAAGAGTTTTGTGAAGTCTTTGAAGAAAGGAAAAGTTACAGATAAAGATAAGGCTGTGGTATGGCATTTCCCGAACCTGTGGGGTGAAACTCAAAATAAAGAAGAGGGATATGGAGCATATTCGGCTATTTTAAAAGGTGATTATCACCTTATATATACATGGGAAACAGGAGTATTGCGTCTGTTTAACATTAAAGATGATATAGGTGAACAGAATGATTTGGCTGTAAAGATGCCAAATAAAGTAAAAGAACTTGCTGCAGAATTATCTGATTATCTTAGAGAGAGAGACGCACAGAGACCGTCAATGAAAACTACGGGAAAGATTATTCCATTCCCTGATGAGATTTTGTAATTCACAGCTAATTTATAATTCTTAATTTTTAATTATTAATAATATCATGAAAATCATGTATAATAGATTGCCGGTTTATATTGCAGGCACAGCAGCTGTAGTAGCGGCAACTTCATGTTCCGAAGAAAAAAAAGAAAAGGAACAACAGTATAACATTGTATATATAATGACTGACGATCATACATCGCAGATGATGAGCTGTTATGACAATCGTTTTGTGGAAACTCCCAATCTTGACCGTATTGCGGCAGACGGCGTGAAGTTTACAAATAGTTTTGTTGCCAATTCACTCAGTGGACCGAGCCGTGCATGTATGTTTACAGGAAAGCATAGTCATGCAAACGGATTTTATGATAATACAACATGTGTTTTCGACGGTTCACAGCAGACGATGCCAAAATTGCTTCAAAAAGCGGGCTATCAAACTGCAATCATAGGTAAATGGCACCTTGAAAGTTTGCCAACAGGCTTTGACTATTGGGAAATACTTCCCGGACAAGGCGACTACTATAATCCTCGCTTTATAGAGATGAATAACGATACTATTGTCGAGAAAGGTTATCTGACCAATATTATTACAGAAAAGAGTATTAATTGGTTGGAAAATCAAAGAGATAAGAATAAACCTTTCTGTCTGTTTGTTCATCATAAGGCTTGTCATCGCAACTGGTTGCCTGAATTGAAATATCTGTCTTTATATGAAGACAAGACTTTTGAGATGCCTGATAATTTCTATGACGATTATGAAGGTCGTGAAGCTGCAAAAACTCAGGAAATGAGCATCCTTAAGGATATGGATATCATGTATGACACAAAGATGTATAGAGCCGATAAAGATAGCCGTCTGAAGTCAACATACGAGGCTATGATTAACAGGCTTGATCCTGACGACCGCAAGGTTTATGAAGATTTCTATCAGCCTATCATTGATGAGTTCTATAAAAAGAATCCAAAGGGAAAAGAACTTGCAGAATGGAAATATCAGAGATATATGCGCGATTATGCAAAGGTGCTGAAATCTTTCGATGACAATGTTGGACAGTTGCTTGATTATTTGGAACAAAAAGGATTGATGAAGAACACTCTTATAGTTTATACTTCAGACCAGGGATTCTATATGGGAGAGCATGGTTGGTTCGATAAACGTTTTATGTACGAAGAATCTATGCGTACCCCACTTGTAATGCGTATCCCGGATGATTTCAAGACTAAAGCAAAAGGAGAAATACCTCAGATGGTACAGAATATAGACCATGCCGCAACATTCCTTGATTTGGCGGGTGCTGAGATACCGGAAGATATACAAGGTGTATCGCTACTTCCTTTATTAAAAGGTGATAAACCAGCCGACTGGCGAAAGTCTCTTTACTATCATTTTTATGAGTACCCTGCTGAACATATGGTAAAACGTCATTATGGTGTTCGTACGGAGAGATACAAGCTTATTCATTTTTATAATGATATTGATTCTTGGGAACTTTATGATTTACAGGAAGATCCAAAGGAAATGAATAATCTTTACGGTAAGGAAGGTTATGAACAGATTACTGAAGACATGATGAAGGAACTCAGAAAACTTCAGGCTCAGTATAAAGACCCTATTGAAGAGAAATTAAAGGAAAATAAATAGATTTAATTATTAAAATAAGAAGTGACAAAGTTCGGTGGGAACTTTGCCATTTCTTTAATATATTAACAAGCCATGAAACATCGTTTATTATTTATTCTCACTATTCTGGTTTTTGCATTTACGTCTGTAGGACTTAATGCACAGAAACGTTTCGACAGTAAAAAATTGTATTCAGTAAGCTCCGTAAAGTATAAGGGTAAGGTTTGGACTTACGCCGGAGTGGCTCCTAAAATCAAGCTTTCTGCTGCCAATGAAGCAGACAAGGCACAACTTTGGTCTATTGCAGACTTGTCCGGCAGTTACAGATTGGTCAATCCGTTTGACAATCTGGCGATACAGGCAGGAGATAACGGCTTTGTCCAGGCTGTAGAGACAAACGGCTCAGACGAGATGCAGCTTTGGCTTATTCTGCCGGAAGGAAAATATGTACATTTGATACCATCGAACAAGGCTAATTGGATGGCTGTATGTAAGGACGATGGCAGTGTAGTTATGATGGATGCCGATAAAGCAAAAAATGATGAGGCAGCACTTTTCATAATTACCGAAACAAAGGTTGCAGCACCAGCATCTGCCCAGACTGCTGCACGTGAAAAAGTATATTGGGAAGACGAAACCATGTTTGCTGAAAACAAGGAAAAAGGTCATGCCACTTATACTCCTTATGAAAGCGAGGCAGAGATGGTGGATGACAGGGAGTTTTATGCTACACCATGGGTCTATGCCAAGAGTAAATCTGTGGAATTGCTTAACGGTGACTGGTATTTTAATTTTGTATCGCAGCCTTCGGAACGTCCTGTTGATTTCTATAAAGAGGATTATGATGTAAGAAGCTGGGCTACTATCCCTGTTCCGTCAAACTGGGAAATGCACGGATATGACAGACCTATATATTGTAATGTGGAGTATCCTCATTCTAACACTCCTCCTTATATTGATGCCCGTAAAGGTTTCAATGACGGTGGAAAGAATTACGGTATAAATCCGGTCGGATCGTATGTGAGATATTTTGATTTGCCTGATAACTGGAACGGGAAACGTACTTTTATTCAGTTTGGAGGTATATACAGTGCTGCATTGGTTTATTTAAACGGTAAATACGTTGGATACACACAAGGATCTAATAATGTTGCAGAATTTGATATCACGAAGTTTGTTAGAGAGAAAGACAATAAGCTTGCAGTACAGGTGTTCCGCTGGAGCGACGGTTCTTATCTGGAATGTCAGGATATGTTCCGTATGAGCGGTATTTTCAGAGATGTATTCATTTATTCCACTCCTTTGGTAAGTGTGAGAGATCATTATATAACTTCCGAACTGACTCCTGAATCAGGTTATAAGGATGGAAAGATGAATGTAGAGCTTACTCTTGACAACCGTGACGGAAAGACCGGTGAGAAGGATATAGTGGTAAGACTCTCTGATCCTTCAGGAAAAACTGTTGCAGAAGAGACTATTTCTGTAAGTTTCACAGGGAAGAAACGTACTGATAAGTTGAATGTAAGTTTTAATCTGAAGAATTTGTTGCTTTGGACTGCAGAGACTCCTGATCTCTATACAGTGTCTGTCATACAACGTAACGGAGGTAAAGATGAAATGGCATTCTCTACCAAATATGGATTCCGTGATATAGAAATACGTGGTTCTTTGGTTTATATCAACGGAAAACGTGTATTCTTCAAGGGAGTGAACAGACACGACACTCATCCGTTGTACGGACGTGCAGTTACTACTGAGTCAATGCTTGAGGATGTGTTGCTGATGAAGAGAAACAATATCAACACAATCCGTACATCGCATTATCCTAATGCTGCCAAGATGTATGCCATGTTCGATTATTACGGACTTTATACTATGGATGAGGCTGACCTTGAAGACCATGCAAATCAGTCGATAAGCGATATGCCTTCGTGGATTCCTGCTTTCGTTGACCGTATTGACCGTATGGTATTGCGCGACCGTAATCATCCTAGTGTGATATTCTGGAGTCTTGGCAATGAGTGTGGAGGCGGTAATAACTTCCAGGCTTGTTATGATGCCGCAAAACGTCTTGACCCACGCCCTGTACATCACGAAAGTACACGTGACGGTAAGGAATACGGTGGAAACAGATTCAGCGACCTTTATTCCAAGATGTATCCTAGTATGGAGTGGATGGGTCAGTATGTCAATTCGTTCGACAAACCAATGTTTATCTGCGAGTATGCCCATGCCATGGGTAATGCCATCGGTAACTTGAAAGAGTACTGGGAAAGTATTGAAAGCAGTAGTTCCACTATCGGTGGAGCTATATGGGACTGGGTGGATCAGGCTATATATGAACCTAAAGACATATTGAACGGCACTTATGAAGGACGTCTCCATACGGGATATGATTTCCCTGGCCCTCATCAGGGTAACTTCTGTTCTAACGGTATAGTTCCTGCCACTCGTCATGAGTCGCCTAAGCTGAAGGAAGTTAAGGCTATTTATCAGTATGTTAAGTTTGCTCTTGCAGAAAAGAATGTAAAGAAGAACACAGTATCGGTTAATATAAACAATACATACGATTTCATTACATTGAACGGTTATGAACTGATTTGGGAAACTGTAGAGAATGGAAATATAGTAGGAAAAGACAGTATGCTTCTGCCTGCTATTTCTCCAGATATGTCGCAGGATTTCGCATTGAAACTTTCGGGAACAAACTTGCGTAATGCAGAAAAGAATGGAAGTGAAGTCATGCTGAATCTTTATGTTCGCAATACCAGACCGACAGAATGGTCGGATGCCGGACATTTGGTGGCACAGAAACAGTTCGAACTCTCTTCAAGAAGCATGCTTCCTGCTCTTAGATCGAACAGCAAAGTAGGAAAACTGAATGTCGAAAAGAATGAGAAGGAAATAACAGTGGGCAATGCTTTCGTCTTTGCCGCTTTTGACACTTCTACAGGTCGTATGACAGAGTTACGTATAAACGGTCTTGATGTGATATACGGAAAACAAGGATTCCTGTATGATAATCATCGTTACATAGAAAACGATCGTGGTCCTTCTGTTACAGACAACGGTCTTGAACCGACAGGAACATGTAACGTGGTAGAGGAGTCTGACGGAAGGGTAGTGGTCACTACAATGCGTGGCGGATCGCTTTGTGATTCTGAAATCATATATACATTCCTTCCTAATGGTATAGTTGATATGGATGTCAAACTGACTCCTAAGACTAAGGAACTTTATCGTGCCGGATTGGTATGCGCCGTAAATGCAGGCCTTGATAATGTAGATTACTATGCCTACGGACCTTGGGAAAATTATATTGACCGTAAGGATGGATGTATGATAGGACGTTATTCTACCACTGTTGACGAAATGGTGGAACGATATGTGAAACCGCAGAGTATGGGTAACCGTGAGTCTTTGCGTGAATTGAAGCTGACAGGAAAAGACGGTTGCGGAATATGCATAGAAACTGAAGGTTCAGTTTCATTCTCAGCCTTAAGATATACTGATGCCGATCTTTTGAATGCCAAACATATGTGGGAATTGCAGAAGCGTCCGTATATAGTACTTCATCTTGATGCACAGGTGAGAGGTCTCGGAAACGGAAGTTGCGGACCGACTACTTTGGATACTTATAAGATTGCCCCTATGCCTTTCAGTTATAAGTTGAGAATATCATACACAGACTGATAAAATCAGAAAATGCCACAAACTGACAATCGGTTTGTGGCATTTTTATATTAATCACAAGGGTATTTCACTCCCCATTCTTTTCGCAGTGCATCCATCTGATGCATTATTCTTATAGTTTCCTTGTGTGGCATATAAGGCGATTCTTTCCATCCTTTTTCGATAGCCTCGATGGAAGCTCTTACCTGATATTCAAAACCTGTAATCTGTTCAGGTGCCTTGTATTCAGCTTTCAACTTATAGTCCTTGCCGAAAATTTTTATACATTCAGGATTGTTGATATTTTCTATTACCATGAAGCCATTGTCCCCCGAGATAACCCCCATTCTGTCTGTCTGGGCATAAACGGATGATTGCAGAGATGCCATCTTGCCATCGTTATAGAACAGAGTGATATTTTCCTGTCCGTCAACTCCGGTGTCGGTCAACTGGCATGCTGAATGTACTTCCTTTATATTGCTCCCGAAAGCCATTGCGGCAAAATTCAGAGTATAAACACCTATATCAAGCAGTGCACCCCCTGCAAGTTCAGGTCTGGCAATCCTTTCTTTACCTGCAATTACATATCCAAGATTGGCTGATAGGGTATAAGGCTTTCCGATAACTCCCTCGTCCAGCAGTTCCTTCATTTTCACGGACAATGGCATGTAGCGTGTCCAGATGGCTTCAGTTATGAATACGTTCTTTTCTTCTGCCAGACGTATAAGTTCTTCTGCCTGACGTGCATTGGCTGTAAATGATTTTTCACACAATACAGGCTTGCCGTTCAGAATACACAGACGTGCATGTTCGTAATGGTGTGAGTGCGGTGTAGCTATATAAACCAAATCGATTTCACTGTCGGCAACCAATTCCTCATAACTACCGTAAGCCTTGCCGAAATTCCATTTTGAGGCAAAAGCTTGTGCCTTTTCAATACTTCTTGATGCTACGGCGTAGCTTTCGGTTTCCTGCATTTCATTGATGGTGGCAGCCATCTTCTCGGCTATATGTCCGCAACCGATTATACCTATCTTATATTTTTTCATTATTTATAGATTTAGTTTTTGCAAAGCTATAAAAGTTTGGGAATATTTAGAGACAACGGCATGTCCTTTTTTGTACCTTTGCGGTATGAAAAAGTTCGTCGATGTCATAGTGCCGCTTCCCATTGCAAATACGTTTACATACTCTTTACCTGAGTCGCTTGAGGAACAGGTAGAGACAGGATGTCGTGTAGTAGTTCCTTTCGGAGTCAAGAAGTATTATACTGCCATCGTAGTGAAAATACATTATTCTGCACCTGAGGATTACGAGACAAAAGATATTTCCGAGGTACTTGACAAGACACCTGTAATGCTGGAGCGCCAGTTGGCCTTCTGGAAATGGGTGGCAGAATATTATCTGTGTACGCTTGGCGATGTCTATAAGGCCGCTCTTCCTTCAGGCTTGAAGCTTGAGAGTGAAACAGTGGTGGAATATAATCCTGATTTCGTGGCGGATGAACCTCTTTCACCTAAGGAACAGCGCATACTTGATATTCTGAGTGTTGACACAGAGCAGTGTATAACACAGATAGAGCGTGCCGGAAATTTCAGGAATATACTGCCGGCAATAAAATCGCTGATGGAGAAAGATGCTATCCGTGTGAAGGAAGAACTGAAACGTAACTATAAACCGAAGACAGAAGTCCGTGTACGCTTGCAGGACAGCATGCGCGATGAGGCTGTTCTTCAGAAGCAGTTTGATCTTCTGGCCCGTGCTCCTAAGCAACTTGCTCTGCTGATGAAGTATATAGAGTTATCTGGCTGGATGCAGGAAGGAAAACTTCTGACCGAAGTCTCAAAGAAGACACTCCTGGAAGCTTCCGGTGCATCGGCATCTATTCTGAACGGTCTTATCGACAAACATATTTTTGAAACCTATAACTACGAGATAGGACGTCTTACTGCCGGAAAGACAGAGACAGTTCCTTTGAATCCGCTTAATGAAATCCAGCAAAATGCTTTCCGCTCAATAATGTCTTCATTCCATCAGAAAAATATCTGTCTTCTTCATGGAGTTACAGCCAGCGGGAAGACAGAGGTATATATACATCTGATAGAAGAAGTAATCAAGGCAGGAAAGCAGGTGCTTTATCTCCTTCCTGAGATTGCTCTCACCACGCAGATAACCGAACGGTTGAAGAGAATCTTCGGTTCACGTCTTGGAGTATATCATTCAAAATTTCCCGATGCAGAACGTGTGGAGATATGGCAGAAACAGCTTACTGAAAATGACTATGATGTGATACTCGGTGTACGCTCGTCAGTCTTTCTTCCTTTCCGCAGACTCGGACTGGTGATAGTAGATGAGGAACACGAAACATCGTATAAACAGCAGGATCCGGCTCCACGCTATCATGCCCGGAGTGCGGCAATAATGCTTGCATCACTATATGGTGCTAAAACTCTTCTCGGTACTGCTACACCTAGTATGGAGTCATATTATAATGCTACTCATGGAAAGTATTCTCTGGTAGAAATGAAGGAAAGATACCAGCAGATACAGTTGCCGGAAATAGAGGTCGTTGATATAAAGGAACTGGCGCGTAAAAGGCGTATGTCGGGGCATTTTTCTCCTTTTCTTTTGCAGAAGATGAGAGAAGCACTGGAGAATAAGGAACAGATTATCCTTTTCCAGAACCGTCGCGGTTTTGCGCCTATGATAGAGTGCCGTACTTGCGGATGGGTGCCGAAATGCAAGAACTGTGACGTGAGTCTTACTTATCATAAAGGACTCAATCAGCTGACGTGTCATTATTGCGGATATACATACAGTGTACCCAAGTCATGTCCGGCTTGTGGAGGAGTGGAACTTGTGAACCGCGGCTTCGGAACAGAAAAGGTAGAGGACGATATAAAACAGATATTCCCCGATGCTGCTGTGGCACGTATGGATATGGATACCACCCGCACACGTACTGCTTACGAGAGGATTATCAACGATTTTCAGGATGGAAAGACAGATATACTTATCGGTACGCAGATGGTTTCCAAGGGACTGGATTTCGACAGGGTGAGTGTAGTAGGTATTCTGAATGCCGATTCCATGCTCAACTATCCCGACTTCCGTTCGTACGAGAGAGCATTCCAGCTTATGGCTCAGGTGTCTGGTAGGGCAGGCCGTAAGAACAAACGCGGTCTGGTGGTACTTCAGACCAAATCGCCTGACATACCGCTCATACATCAGGTAGTTACCAATGATTACAATGCGCTATATGATGAACAGTGTGCCGAACGAAGTATGTTCCGTTATCCTCCGTTCTACAGATTGATATACGTATATCTCAAGCATCGTAAGGAAGATGTCCTGGAACAGGCTGCCGACTGTATGGCGTCCTATCTGAGAAATGGACTAGGTGACAGAATCCTTGGTCCTGACCGTCCTCCGGTGGGAAGAATACAGACACTGTTTATCAAGAAGATAGTTATAAAAGTTGAACAGCAGGCATCAATGTCGAAGATACGTACATACCTCCAGCAGGTGCAAAGGGCTATAATGGAAGATGAGCGTTTCAAGTCGTTGATGGTGTATTATGATGTAGATCCGTATTAAGTGTTAGTTTTTAAGTTCTTAAGTTTTTAAGTTGGTTGGTGTTTACAAAAAACTTAAGGACTCACAAACTTACAAAACCTATCAATCAACTCGTCACTAACTAACAAACTCACAAACTTAAAAACTCACAAACTTACAATGAACATTGAATTAGACGTACATACCCATACCATAGCCAGCGGACATGCCTTCAGTACATTGCAGGAAATGGCACAGGCGGCTGCAGCAAAGGGATTGAAACTATTGGGAATAACAGAACATTCATCCGGTATTCCCGGAACATGTGATCCTATTTATTTCCGAAACCTGCATGTAGTGCCAAGACAGATGTACGGCATAGAACTTCTTTTGGGCGCGGAGATAAATATAACCGATTTCGACGGTAATATAGACATGGATGAGTTTTATCTCCGTATGTTGGATATTCGTATTGCGGGAATACACTCGCTATGTTATACCCACGGAACTAAGGAGCAGAACACTCATGGCATGGTTAATGTGATTTCAAATCCATACATCAATATCATAAGTCATCCGGGAGACGGAACTGCAAGTCTTGATTTTGAACCTCTCGTTTTGGCATCGAAAGAACATCACACACTTCTGGAGATAAACAACAGTTCATTGAAACCGTGCCGTAACAAGCCGGAAGCGAGAGGCAATAATCTTGAGATTCTGCGATTGTGCAAGAAATACGAAGTTCCTGTCATCCTTGGAAGCGATGCACATATTTCTTTCGATATAGCTGAGTATGGCTATGCCATGCAACTGTTGGCAGAGACAGAATTCCCTGAAGGACTGATAATGAACACTGATGTAGAACGATTTAAACAGTATATAGGAAAATGAAAATACTATTTGTATGCCTCGGTAATATATGCCGTTCTGCTACAGCAGACGAAGTTATGCGTACTCTTTTGAGAAAAGAAGGACTTGATAAGGAAGTAGAAGTTGATTCTGCCGGAACAAGTTCTTATCATCGTGGAGAGTTGCCCGATGAGCGTATGCGCATGCATGCAGCACGAAGGGGTTACCGTCTTACACATCTGTCGCGTCCGGTATGTACAGACGATTTTTATAATTTCGATCTCATTCTTGGTATGGACGACCGTAATATAGCAAATCTTCGTGATATGGCTCCGGACATTGAATCGGAAAAGAAGATTGGCCGTATGACAGACTATTGCCGTACTAAGGTGGTTGATTATGTTCCTGACCCTTACTATGGCGGGGCACAAGGCTTCGAGAATGTATTGGATATACTGGAAGATGCGTGTCAGGGGTTGTTGGAGGAAATAAAGGATACTGTCTCAAGAAGTATGTCTGATAATTTGTAAGATAACCGTTCCGACTTTATATCAAACAGTTTAAGAATAGTATTTAAGCATTTATTAAACTAAACATCCAACTGATGTTTGTGTAAAATGTCAGTTGGGTACATTTATTCCTTTCGAAGGCAATGTTTTATATAAACCTCTATTTCTTGTGCTGTTACAGAGTATATAGGAGTAAGTTGCTCAAAATGTGCATCTCTCGTAAATCGTTTACTGTTTGTTAGTATTGCGAGTAAATTCTTCGATTTCATTCTATGACCTGAATAATTAAGTGTTAATGCTATCAGTTCAGAAATAGGTATGCCGGTTTTTAGGATAGAATATATATCATAATAATCCCGGAAATTACTTCTACGTAGCATTACTTCCATTTTCATGGCACCAATAGATTTTATATCTGCAAGATTGATATTATTCAAACAGTGTACAGGTTTATCTACAGGAGAGTATTTAGGACATGCGTAAAAAGAAAACTTCACATCATTAAGTATAAATTCCACATGATCGATATCTAATATGTCTCTATGTTGTATGTCGCCTATATTAGAAAGCTCTTTTTCTATCTGATACCATGCAACTTCCATTTTCTCGTCTTTAGAGTTCCTCCATTTCATAAAATCCAAATCCTCGCTTTGCCTTGTACCTATTTGTAATGATAAGGCTGTGCCGCCTACTAAAAGAAATGGCTTTATGCATTCGAGTTTGGAAACGGCTTCGAAAACTTGCTGAGTATGTGGAGCTAACCCTTTCATGATAACATTTTATTAAAATGACGCGTAGCCATGGATTTTATATAAGTATCCGGTTTTTTTGCTTTAAAATAATACCATGCAAAAAAGCGGTTGAGGGTATAAAGATATTCTTCGCGTGGAATGAGGTATTCCAGCCATACTTTTTTTATTTTTTTGAAAGGGTATATTATAAATAGCCTGTTGATATCTTCTATATCAAGATGCAATAAAGTTTTTTCAATCAAAATTTCGTCAGAAATATCATTGATTGAATCCGTATTGTATGACCAAAAACAATTCTCTTGTTTTAGTTTTGTCAATAATTCTTGTTTTATTGCGTCATATGACATGGCTGGTGTTCTAAGTAATGTTACAAAAATATGCATTATTATTTTTGATTGCAAATTAATCTTGTTTATTTTTCTCTCATAACATAATCAGTTAAACCAAGACTACTGTTATAATGTTCTTTTCTTATAAATTATTTGCACATACTCTCATATTTCAGTTCCTTTGCATCATTAGTAAGATAAAAACAATATTATACACCATGAAACAAACATTTGCACCTTTTGCCAAACCGCTATACGTGATGACAAAACCTGTCGGAGCGGTATGTAATCTGGCTTGCGATTATTGCTATTACCTGGAAAAATCGAATTTATATAAGGACACTTCGAAGCACGTGATGAGTGATGAACTACTTGAGCGCTTCATAAAGGAATATATCGGTTCGCAGACTATGCCTCAAGTGCTTTTCACATGGCATGGCGGAGAAACATTGATGCGTCCGCTAAGTTTCTACAAGAAGGCTGTTGAACTTCAGAAACAGTATGCCGGCGGAAGAACTATTGACAACTGCATTCAGACTAACGGTACATTGCTTACCGACGAGTGGTGTCAGTTCTTCAAGGAAAACAACTGGCTTGTGGGGGTGTCTATAGACGGTCCTCAGGAGTTTCATGATGAATATCGCAGAAACAAGCAGGGGTTACCTTCATTCGTAAAGGTTATGCGTGGTATTGAGTTGCTTAACAAGCATGGAGTGGAATGGAATGCCATGGCTGTGGTGAACGACTATAATGCCGATTATCCGGTGGAGTTCTATAATTTCTTCAAGTCCATAGGCTGCCATTATATCCAGTTCGCACCAATCGTAGAGAGAATATTCAAGCATAGTGACGGACGTCATCTGGCATCACCTATGCAGGAAGGAGATAAACTTGCAGATTTCTCTGTTACACCTGAGCAGTGGGGAAACTTCCTTTGCAAACTTTTCGATGAATGGGTGAAGAACGATGTAGGACAGTATTTCATTCAGATATTTGATTCTACACTTGCCAACTGGGTAGGGGAGCAACCGGGCGTATGTTCCATGGCGAAGACATGCGGACATGCCGGAGTGATGGAGTTCAACGGCGATGTCTATTCGTGCGACCATTATGTATTCCCTGAATATAAGTTGGGTAATATCTATCAGAAGACTCTGGTGGAGATGATGTACAGCGAAAGACAGCAGGAGTTCGGGCTGATGAAACAGAAATCATTGCCTACACAGTGTAAGGAGTGTGAGTTCCTGTTCGCATGCAATGGCGACTGCCCTAAGAACCGCTTTGCGAAGACAGCAACCGGAGAGCCGGGACTGAACTACCTGTGTAAGGGATATTATCAGTTCTTCAAGCATGTGGCTCCTTATATGGACTATATGAAGAAAGAACTGCTTGCACAGCGTGCCCCTGCAAATGTTATGGAGGCAATACGTAATGGAGAAATTGTACAAGAATAGATACAGTTACACGTTCGTGTGACGATCGTTACACGTTCGTGTCACACTTGTCACACGTTTGTGTCACTACCGTCACACGTACGTGTGACTCAAACTATTTCTTTAGTTCCGGATAACTTATTCGGGTGTGATACATTGTTTTCAGCTTTTCTTTGAACACACTCTTTACAGTAGCGATATCCTTGAATGTGATAGGGCATTCCTTGAAGTAGCCTTCCTGTACCTGCGAGTCGATAATCTTATCTACCAAGGCGGAAATACTCTCTTCTGTGTATTCAGGCAAACTTCTTGAAGCTGCTTCCACCGAGTCTGCCATCATAAGTATAGCCTGTTCCTTTGTGAAAGGATTAGGTCCAGGATATTGGAAAACTGTCTTGTCAACTTCCTCGTCAGGATGTTCGTTCTGATACGAAATATAGAAATATTTTGTAAGCCCGTTGCCGTGGTGAGTGCTGATGAATTCCTTTATCACCTTTGGTAGGTTATGCTTGTCCGCAAGTTTCAGTCCGTCTGTTATATGGCTTATCACAATCTGGGCACTCTGTTTGTAGTTTAGCTGGTCGTGCGGATTGACTCCCGACTGGTTTTCTGTGAAAAATGCAGGATTCAACATCTTGCCTATGTCATGGTACATTGCTCCTGTACGCACCAATTGGCTGTTAGCACCTATTCGGTTGGCGGCAGCAGCAGTCAGGTTGGCAAGCTGCAATGAATGTTGGAATGTACCGGGGGCTGTTTCTGACATTTCCCTCATCAGCTTCGTGTTTATGTTCGAAAGTTCTACAAGAGTAACATTCGATGTAAATCCGAAGGTCTTTTCCAGTATGAACAGTAACGGATATGTGAACAGCAGTAGCAGACCGTTTATTATGAAGTTCATATATACATAAGTGCTCAGCTGTGCTATTTCGCTTACGTGTACAAGGTCAAGAGCAAGATATAGCAGTGAGTATGTCAGCGTCACTATCAGTGCACTGTTAAGCAACTGTGAGCGTTGCGACAGTTCCCTCAGACTGTATATCGCCGCCATGCCTGCTACAGCCTGCAAAAGAATGAACTCATGCGGTGTTCTCAGTGCAATTGATGTAAGCAATATTGTCACTATATGCGCCATGAATGCCGTGCGCGAGTCGAGGAAAATCTTGATAAGCATAGGTATCATAGCGAACGGTACTATATATACACTTAAGAATGCATGTTCCACCATAACGAATGCTATGACCGGAAATACAGTGATGATACTGAACAGGAGATATAGTTTACCCCTTACTTTATAGAAATCGCAACGGAATATCTCAAGATATACCATAAACAAAGCTATCATTATAGACACAAACAGAATTTGTCCCAATAGCGTGAGTCGTTTTTCCGTTACAGTCTCGCTTCTGCTGTTCCATTCTTTCTGCATGGATTTCAGAATGTCAAACTTCTTCTGGTCTATAATCTCTCCACGGTCGATTATTTTCTGTCCGTTCATGACGAATCCGGTAGCCCATGAAATGTTCGACAGAAGTTCCTGTCTGGCTGTCATGGATTTCTCCGAGTCATAAATAAGGTTTGGAGTGATATAATCGTTCAGATTACATTGCTGCAACAGAATTCTGTTGAAATGTATGGTATCGGAGTTAATAAGCTTCTCATATGCCTCTTTTATGGTATAAAGTTCGTCAACACTTCTTTGTGCAGCAGTGTTATGACTGATGGCCTGTATTGTTGAGGCTCCCTCATTTTTCAGCTCCTCAAGGTCGGTAGGCGAGATGACTCCGGTTTCATATATCTCTTTCAACGTGTTTTCCACGTACTTGCGATAGTTGGCATAATCCTTTATTATCATCCCTTTATCGTTATAGTCTTTTTTCAGCTTTGAGATCATTTCCTGCGATGTCTCAGTATTCAGCTGATAATAAGGAGTATAAAACTTCAGAATACTGTCCTGTTCTGCTTTTACCTGTTCTTCTCCTTTATATATAGGGAAATCGAATGAAGCCTGTAGCAAACCATATTTCCACGGTTTGTTCAATTCGAACTGATAGTTGAATTTGCCTTCCTTAGGCATGAAATAGACTATGACGGAAACAGTGACAATGAAGATTGCACATTTGAATAATAGTTCTTTGTATGAGAAAGTATTGTCTTTCAGTGAAGTTTTCATAACCAAAGTATATTTTTGGCTGCAAAATAAGCAAAAAACGGGAAATTTAGATTACTTTTGCAAAACATTTTTAGTTGAAAATCAATATGTCAGAAAGAAAAGTAAGAGTTCGTTTCGCGCCTAGCCCTACAGGTGCGTTGCATATCGGCGGTGTGCGTACTGCCTTGTACAATTATCTCTTTGCCCGTCAGCATGGCGGAGACCTTATTTTCCGTATAGAGGATACTGACTCAAACCGTTTCGTTCCCGGTGCGGAAGAGTATATCATCGAATCGTTCAAATGGTTGGGTATCAAATTCGATGAAGGCGTAAGTTTTGGTGGAAACTACGGACCTTACCGCCAGTCGGAACGTCGTGATATATATAAGAAATATGTTCAGGTTTTGCTTGATAGCGGTAAAGCCTATATTGCTTTCGATACTCCTGAGGAACTTGATGCCAAGAGAAAGGAAATACCTAACTTCCAGTACGATGCCTCTACACGTCTTTCAATGCGCAACTCATTGTCAATGAGCAAGGAAGAGGTGGATGCACTTATTGCTGAAGGAAAACAGTATGTAGTACGTTTCAAGATAGAGCCAAACGAAGATGTACATGTAAATGACATTATCCGTGGTGATGTGGTTATCAATTCGTCAATCCTTGATGATAAAGTGCTGTACAAGTCGGCTGACGAGCTTCCTACATACCATCTTGCAAATATCGTTGACGACCACTTGATGGAAGTTACTCACGTAATCCGTGGTGAGGAATGGTTGCCTTCTGCTCCTCTTCACGTACTTCTATACAGAGCATTCGGTTGGGCAGACACTATGCCTGAGTTCGCTCATTTGCCTTTGCTTCTTAAGCCGGACGGAAACGGTAAGTTGAGCAAACGTGACGGCGACCGTCTTGGTTTCCCTGTATTCCCATTGGAATGGCATGATCCTAAGACAGGTGAAGTATCTTCTGGTTATCGCGAATCAGGTTATCTTCCTGAAGCTGTTATCAACTTCCTAGCTCTATTGGGCTGGAATCCGGGTAACGACCAGGAAATCATGTCGCTTGATGAGCTAGTAAAACTCTTCGATTTGCACCGTTGCAGCAAAGCCGGAGCTAAATTCGACTACGAAAAAGCTCGTTGGTTCAACCATGAGTATATAATAATGAAGGACGACAAGGAACTAGCCGAACTGTTTATGCCTGTTATTAAGGAACATGGTATTGATGTTCCGATGGAAACAGTGGTTACAGTAGTCGGACTGATGAAGGGTCGTGTAAGCTTTGTAAAAGAACTTTGGGACACTTGTAAGTTCTTCTTCGTTGCTCCTGAAGAATACGACGAAAAGACAGTGAAGAAACGCTGGAAAGAAGATTCTGCCAAGTGCATGACAGAACTTGCTGACTTGCTTGAATCTTTGGATGATTTCTCTCTGACTCATCAGGAAGAAGTCGTTATGAAGTGGATTGAGGATATGGGTTACCATACCGGTAATATTATGAACGCTTTCCGTCTTACATTGGTAGGCGAGGGTAAGGGTCCTCATATGTTCGACATTTCATCTGTTCTTGGAAAAGAAGAAACAGTAAGACGTATGCGCAGGGCTGTTGAAGTTCTGAAGTGATTTTCATAATAATAAAACAAATATGGCATGCTTTGAGGGTGATAAATCCTTCTGGCATGCCATATTTTTGTTTTCAAAAGAGTTTAAATCTTTCTTATATCTTCTTCTGATAGCCCGGTGACTGTAGATATTGTGCCTAAGTCTATACCAATTTTCTTCATATTACGGGCTATTTCCATTTGTTTTAGTTTTTCACCTTCTGCTATTCCCTCTGCTCTACCTTCTGCCCTTCCTTCCGCTCTGCCTTCCGCTCTACCTTCTGCCCTGCCTTCAGCCCTCTCGGTGTTTATATTGTCTCTCAGAATTACGATATTGTCAAGATGTCTGTAGTATGCTTCTTTCTCTACTTTAGTCATATTATCTATTTTGAGTTTTTCCCTAACCACGTCAAGTCCCGGGGCATTTGCGCCTTCTGGTATTTCTCCTGTGTTCAGATAATAAATCCATTCCTCTAGCGGAGTTTTTGCCACTTTATTGAAGTCGTTTACTTTCAGGATATAATATTCCGGATAAAGTTGGCTTA
>NZ_JACJLE010000201.1 GCF_016901995.1 Bacteroides caecigallinarum
GGAAGCAGCCATTCATTTAAAGAGTGCGTAACAGCTCACTAGTCGAGGAATTTGGCGTGGATAATAATCGGGTATCAAGTTGTCTGCCGAAGCTATGGAATTGAACAATGGCCGCAAGGCAATTGTTTCCAATTGGTAGGGGAGCATTCCATTCGGCGTTGAAGGCGTGGCGCGAGCCACTCTGGAGCGTATGGAAAAGCAAATGTAGGTATAAGTAACGATAAAGGGGGTGGGAAACCCCCTCGCCGAAAGACTAAGGTTTCC
>NZ_JACJLE010000202.1 GCF_016901995.1 Bacteroides caecigallinarum
ATTCCCGTATAGCTCGGCAACAGGAATTCCATGAAACCGTCCTCCACCTCTTTGTTCGGGAATCCCAGTATATAAGTCTTGAATCTGCTGTCATAATCCTTGATTGTCATATACCCGCTCTGATACAAAATCGGCACGGGGTTCTTCCTGAGTGTTTCCAATCCATTCAGCGAGTCCGCCGTAGCATACTCCCTCATCAGCTTCTTCAGGTTATATCCGCATCCCTTCATCAGCTCCACTAGGAAAGTAGGCGTACCCGTCT
>NZ_JACJLE010000203.1 GCF_016901995.1 Bacteroides caecigallinarum
GGTGACGTGGAGACGCAGCAGTGACACCACCGCCGGCTGACGGAATAGCCGGTTAAAGAGTGTAGACGTTGATTCCCGCAGGCAAATCCACGGGAAGAGTCGAACTTGACAGTACACCAACTCCCTCGGGAAGCGGTGATAGTGTGGGTAAGCAGACTGCCGAGAAAATCCGCTAAACTTAACGTTGGAGGTACCCGTACCGCAAACGGACACACGTAGTCGGGTTGAATATACTAAGGCGCTTGGGTGAATCACGGTTAA
>NZ_JACJLE010000204.1 GCF_016901995.1 Bacteroides caecigallinarum
GCCTCCGACCTATCCTACACATCGCGTGCCCAAATTCAATGCTAAGCTATAGTAAAGGTTCACGGGGTCTTTTCGTCCCATCGCGGGTAATCGGCATCTTCACCGATACTACAATTTCACTGGGCTCACGGTTGAGACAGTGTCCGGATCATTACACCATTCGTGCAGGTCGGAACTTACCCGACAAGGAATTTCGCTACCTTAGGACCGTTATAGTTACGGCCGCCGTTTACTGGGGCTTCAATTCAATGCTTCTC
>NZ_JACJLE010000205.1 GCF_016901995.1 Bacteroides caecigallinarum
GGAAACCTTAGTCTTTCGGCGAGGGGGTTTCCCACCCCCTTTATCGTTACTTATACCTACATTTGCTTTTCCATACGCTCCAGAGTGGCTCGCGCCACGCCTTCGACGCTGAATGGAATGCTCCCCTACCAACCTTAAAGGTTCCATGGCTTCGGCAGACAACTTGATACCCGATTATTATCCACGCCAAATTCCTCGACTAGTGAGCTGTTACGCACTCTTTAAATGAATGGCTGCTTCCAAGCCAACATCCTAGC
>NZ_JACJLE010000206.1 GCF_016901995.1 Bacteroides caecigallinarum
CGTTGATAGGATGCAGGTGTAAAGCTGGAGACAGCAAAGCCGAGCATTACTAATTGCCCGTCAACTTTCATTGTCACGTGACACGTTAAGGATGTTATATACGTTTAGCGCTGAAACAGAATTAGTTTTGAGACAGATTAGACTTTTCAGTTTGTGCTTCATGCAAGACCTGATATAAAAAGAAATTCAGGTGACTATAGCACGAAGGTTCCACCTCTTCCCATTCCGAACAGAGAAGTTAAGCTTCGTCAC
>NZ_JACJLE010000207.1 GCF_016901995.1 Bacteroides caecigallinarum
TCCTCTTAACCTTCCAGCACCGGGCAGGTGTCAGGCTGTATACATCTACTTTCATATTAGCACAGCCCTGTGTTTTTGTTAAACAGTTGCCTGGACCTATTCTCTGCGCCCTCTCTTGCGAGGAGGGACCCTTTATTCCGAAGTTACAGGGTCAATTTGCCTAGTTCCTTAACCGTGATTCACCCAAGCGCCTTAGTATATTCAACCCGACTACGTGTGTCCGTTTGCGGTACGGGTACCTCCAACGTTAAG
>NZ_JACJLE010000208.1 GCF_016901995.1 Bacteroides caecigallinarum
TGACGAAGCTTAACTTCTCTGTTCGGAATGGGAAGAGGTGGAACCTTCGTGCTATAGTCACCTGAATTTCTTTTTATATCAGGTCTTGCATGAAGCACAAACTGAAAAATCAATCTGTCTCAAAACTAATTATGTTTCAGTGCTAAACGTATATAACATCCTTAACGTGTCACGTGACAATGAAAGTTGACGGGCAATTAGTAATGCTCGGCTTTGCTGTCTCCAGCTTTACACCTGCATCCTATCAACG
>NZ_JACJLE010000209.1 GCF_016901995.1 Bacteroides caecigallinarum
GAAATCGAATACCTACAAATTGGGGTTCCCTAACGAGCATGTGAAGAATGCTTTCACGGTACTGATGAATAGTTTTTAGCTTATCATGTGACGGAAGGAAGCTGGTGAAGGTGGGTGTGAATTTCAGCTATGAGAAGAGGGATGTGGAGAGGTGGATTGTGAAGGAGTAGATACCAGGGACTGGGGACTAGGAGACGAGTTGACAAGATTTTGGCTTTGCCGACCGTTGGTTATTAATTTTTAATTTTTA
>NZ_JACJLE010000210.1 GCF_016901995.1 Bacteroides caecigallinarum
ATACGGGAATGGATAATTCGGAGGCTACGTTCGGAATCATGAATTTCGTGAAGGATATTGAAAGCGGAGACACTGACGCTTTCATGAAACGACTGACGACTTTCTTTGCCGACACTCCGTACGAGCTGGCACGCGACCTGGAGCTGCACTACCAGAACGTGATGTTTATTCTGTTCAAACTGCTGGGATTCTATACGCAGGCGGAATATCATACCTCGGAGGGAAGGATTGACATGGTGGTGA